>JAFAER010000267.1 GCA_023423895.1 Pseudomonadota bacterium | reverse complement strand
ACGTACAGATGGTACTCGGCCTTGTTCGGGTCGAGCGCGACGGCGCGCTGGAGGTAACGCATCGCTGCAGCCGCCTCGAGCCCGCCTTGCTTCAGGAACGCGCGCCCGACGAAGTGATTCGCCTCCGCGCTGTTCGGACGCTGGTCCTTCACCTTGTTGAGGAGAGGCAGTGCCTTCTCGACATCGCCGATCGCGACGTAGGCTGCGCCGACCCGGAGCATCTGGTCGACGTCGTTCGGGTACTTCTGGAGCGCGCTCTGGAATTGCTCGAGCGCTTTCTGCACGTCGCCGGACTCCTCGAAGAGGAGACCACGCTCGAGCGCGATGCCGGGATATTCCTTGTCGACGGCAGCGACCTCGTCGAGCGCCTTCGCCGCGAGGTCGAGCTTGTGCATCTTTCGGTACGTCTGCCCGAGACGGAAGCGCGTGCCGAGGTCGTTCGGGTTCTTCTGGAGCGCCGACTCGAAGTGCTCGAGCGCCTCCTGGAACTGCCCCTGCGCCACGGCGACCTCGCCGATCGCGCGCTGCAGCGCCGCCGTGTCCGGCAGCTTGTTCCGCGCTTGCTCCAGCTTGGCCGCGGCCTCTGCGGTCTTTCCCTGCGCCGCGAGAAACCTCGCGTATGCCGCGTACGCCTGGATCGCGTCGGGGTTCTGGGGGTCGGCGAGATCGACCGCCGTGGAGTAGAGGTCGTCGGCTGCCTTCTTGTTGCCGAGAGCCTCTTCGCTGCGCGCGAGCCAGAGCGCGACGTTCATGTCCTTCGGCGCCTTCTGGCGCGCCGTCGTGAGCTGCGTCTTCGCGTCCTGCAGGCGCTCGAGCCCGATTTTCGTCTTCGCCGAGCCGAGCAGCGCGGCGATGCTCGACGAGTCTTTCGTCACCGCCTCGTCGAAACGCGTCAGCGCCTCGGTGTACCGTCCGTCGGCGTAGAGGACCTCGCCCTGCCCCACGAGCGCGCTCACGTTGCGGGGGTCGACCTTGACCGCCTCGTCGAACGCCGCGCGCGCCTCGCCAGCGCGATCACGCGCAAGCATGATCCACCCCTTCGCCGCGAGCGCGTCCGAGACCTCGGCGGGCCCGAGGGTCTTGCGGTTGTTCTCGTCGAGGACCGCCCCGAGGTCCTTCGTCGCCGCCGTGTCGTCGCGCTGCAGCTCCCAGAGGAGCTGGGCGCGCAACGTGAGGGCACCCGCGTGAGTCGGCGTTGCCTTCAGCGTGTTGTCGACGGCCTCTCGCGCCTTCGGGAAGGCCTTCGCCACGAAGTGCGCGCGAGCGATGCCGAAGAACGTGCGTGCGGATGCCCCGCTCGCATGAGCGGCGTTGAACGCCGCGAGCGCCGCGGCATGATCTTTCTCCGCGAGCGCGATCTCGCCCCTCAAGATCGACAGCTCGTGCTGGATCCCGTCCTTCGGCTCCTTCGCGACGGCGACCTCGACGGCCTGCTTCGCCTTGCTCCAATCGCCCGCCTGGGCGGCCTGCGCGGCCTGCGCCGCCGAGAGATAGGCAACGGGCGTGTCCGTGGGCATCTCGGCGAGGAACGTGCTCACGCGAGCTGCACGAGCCGGATCGATCCCGAAGCGAACCTGGTTCATGTACTCGACGAAGGCTGCATACGCCCCGAGCGGGCGCGATCGCGGCGCGCGCTTGCGCGCATCCACGAGATCGTCCGCCGCTTGCTGAGCGGACGTGAAGGTGTCGACCGCCAGCTTCTTGCGCGCGAAGTCTCCCTTGGAGGTCGCATCCGCGAGGTTCTCGCCCGAGTGCAGCTTGTCGCCGATCCACACGTAGCCGAACGCGCCGAGCGGCGTGAGCTGCAGCGCGGCGCCACCGACGACGATGACGGCGAGCGCGACGGCAGCGATCTTCGGCAGCTTCGAGGAGGGCCGATCGACGACCGGCTCCCGGAGTCGCCCCGGCACCGCGGCACCAGGTGCGGGCGCGACCGCACCGCCGGTGTCGAGCGAAGCTTCCTGAAACGCGAAGGAGCCCGCGCTCGTCGCCGGAGGAGGACCGAGCGGCGCTGCGGAGTCGGAGCCACCGCCGAGGTCGACCTCACCGAACGCCATGCCGCCCGCGCCCGGAGCGGTGCTCGGGATCGGCGGCGCAAACCCAGGCCCGGGATCCGCCGGGAGATCGACCTCGCCGAAGCCACCTGCAGAGCGAGGCGGCGGAGGCGCGAGTGGATCGCCGTTACCGACGAGAGGAAGATCGAGCTCACCAAACGCGATCGGGGCCGGGCCGTGCCGGTTCGGCAGGAGCCGATCATCCGAGACGGGCATGGGCATGTGAGCATTCGCGCCCATCGGCGAGGGCAGATGCGACCCAGGAGCGGACGCCGTCGGGAGGTGCGCGTTCGCGCCCATCGCCGTCGGGAGATGCGCACCGGGGCCCATCGCCGTCGGAAGATGCGCGCCGGGGCCCATCGCCGTCGGAAGGTGCGCGTTCGCGCCCATCGCCGTCGGGAGATGCGCGCCGGGCCCCATCGGGGACGGCAAGTGCGCGCCGGGCTCCATCGGGGACGGCAAGTGCGCGCCCGCGCCCATCGGAGACGGCAGGTGCGCGCCAGGTGCGACCGGCGACGGTAGATGCGCCGCGCCGCCCGTGTGCAGCGGCAGATCGTTCTGGACCGTGGGCAGATCGATCTCGCCGAAGCCGCTCTTCGCCATCGGGAGCGAACCGGCACCGTGTTGAGGCACGGGCAGATCGGCAAAGCCGCCACCACCACCGGGCTTGGGAGCAGGCAAGTCGCCGAAGCCCTTCGTCGCAGGGAGATCGCCGAAGCCGCCTCCCTTCGTCGCGGGAAGATCGCCGAAGCCACCGAACCCTCGAGAATCGAAGGAACCGGTGTTGCCCTTCACGAGCGGAAGATCGGGCGAGCTCCCGCGCTTCGGGGCCGGGAGATCGAGCGCACCGAAGCCGCCGCTGACCTGCGCAGGCGGCTGCACCGCCGGAAGGTCGACGTCGAAATCGAACGGGTTCGAGATCGGCGGCGGGGGTGCCGGGGCCGGGGCCGGGGCCGCTACTGGCCGTCCAGGGCTCGCCTTCGGTCGATGGACGGCCGCAGGCAGACCGACGTCGTCCGCGAGCGCCGGGAGGTCGAGGTCGTCGAGCCCGGGGAACGACGGAGGCGTGAAAGGAGCAGCAGGCGCAGGAGGAGCGGGCGACGCGGGCATCGCCGGAGCGGTAGGCTTGGTCGCGAACGACGCCGACGGCTTCAACGCCGGTTTGACCGCGGGAAGCGCGGCATCGAGATCGAAGGACGGTGCTGCGTGCGGCGGCGGCGCCGGAGCGGCCGCCTTCGCGTGCGCGCTCGGCGGCGGCTTCGGCGCGAGACCGACCATCGTTGCCTTCTTCGGCGGCGCAGGTTTCGCAGCTCCACCGTCCGAAGCCGGAGGAGCTCCCTTGGACGGATCGGTGACGAGGAACGTGTGCCCGCACTTCGGGCAGCGCATCTTCAGCCCGGTCGGCGGCACGCGCCGTTCATCGACCTGATACGGCGCCTTGCACGACTCGCACTCGACCTTGAGCATGTCGTGCTCAGGTTATCACAGCGGCTTTGGCCGTCGCGAAAGGCTGACGGCGTCCACGCGCGCGGAGCGGTTAGTTCATCAATTCATCTCCGAGCCGGGATCTCGGGCGGATCTTGGCCGGCCTCGGCCCGGCCACTCGGCCAGGCCCGCCAGGCCCGCCAACCGAGAACCGAGACCTCGGTGGCACCCGTGACCGCCGTGGCGCGTCCTTCGCTTCACTTCGCGCGCCTCTGGTGCTCTCGCACGCGCCCTTCACGAACGAACGCCCTGCAGTGCCCGCCGTGTACCCGCCATCTCCAACATCGCCGACATCGCCAGCAGAGCCGCTTTCCGTGCCCGCAGAGGGCTCGGCCGCCGCGGCCGCTTCGCGTCAGGCAGCCACCCCTTCCAGCACGCCCGCGCTCGATGCCGGGACGCCGCCGCGACGCAGCCCTGCGGCTGCGCTCGGGCTGATGGCGCTCTCGGCAACGTTGTTCGCGGTCATGAACTTCCTGGCGCGCCTCGCCACGACGTCAGCCTCGTGGGCGAGCGTCGCGGCGGTCCGCGCGGCCGTCGGCGCCATCGTCGCGCTCGTGCTCGCGCGGATGCGCGGGCGCTCGCTCGCCGCGAAAGACAAGCGCGCCGTCTTCTGGCGGAGCCTGCTCGGCACGCTGTCCATGCTCTCGACGTTCTACGCGCTCTCGTCCCGGACGATGACGCTCGGAAACACGGTCACGCTCCTCAACCTCGCGCCGGTCTGCCTCGCCGTGCTCGCGCCGTTCTTCCTGCACGAGCGGACGAGCGGTGCGGTCGCGATCGCGATCGGGGTGGCGCTCACGGGGGTCGTTCTCGTCGTGCGTCCCGCGTTCCTGTTCGGCGACGTCTCCGACGCCACGTCGATCGCAGCCGCGAGCAACGGCCCGAGCTCGACGACCACCGTGGTGGTCGCGCTCCTGGCGGCGCTGTCGACGTCGATCGCGATGATGTTCCTGCGGCGCGTCGGGAAAACGGAGAGCACCGAGGCGATCGCGTTCCACTTCTCGACGTTCGCCGCGCTGACGATGGGCGTGATCTCGCTGTTCGATCTCCGCTTGCCGACGCTTCGTGACGCGCTCTGCATGATCGGCGCGGGCATCTGCGCTGGCTTCGCGCAGCTCGCGATGACGCGCGCGTACGCGCTCGAGCAAGCGGCTCGCGTGAGCGGGATGAGCTACTTGTCCGTCGTCGCGAGCGCGCTGCTCGGCACGGCCCTCCTCCACGAGCCGGGCCCGGGCCCCACCGCGATCGCAGGGATGACCCTCGTGATCGCGGGTGGTCTCATCGTGACCTTCGCGCGCTCCCGTTCGGCTCCTGAGGTACCCTCGCGCCCGTGATCGATCCCTCCATCGGTTATGGCGAGCAGCTCCGGAGCCGCGCCGACGCGCTTGCCACCACGTGTGTCCACGCAGGCGAGCTCCCCGGCGCCGACGGCGGGCTCGACCCGCCCATCGTCATGTCGAGCGCGTTCGCATTCGAGAGCGCCGAGCACGCTGCGAAGGCCTTTCGTGGCGAAGAAGAGGCCTGGATCTATGGCCGGTGGGGCAACCCGACGGTAGCGGCTCTGGAGGCGAAGCTCGCGGCAATCGAAGGTGCCGAGGCCGCCTGCGCGACCGCGAGCGGCATGGCCGCGATCAGCGGCGCAGTGCTGGCCATCTGCGAGTCGGGCGATCACATCGTCGCTCCTCGCTCGATGTACGCCGAGAGCGCGCGCTTGTTCCGCGAGCGGCTGCCGAAGCTCGGGATCACGACCACGTTCGTCGAGGGGACCGCCGAGGCCTACGCCGCCGCGATGACGCCGCGGACACGCATCCTCTATGTCGAGACCCCGTCGAACCCGACGCTCGGGATCATCGACATCGCGGCGATCGCCGCGCTCGCCGGGAGCGCAGGCGCCCGCGTGGTCGTCGACGGGACATTCGCGACGCCCTTCGCGCAGACTCCTCTCGCCGAGGGCGCCGACCTCGTCGTCCACTCGATGACCAAGGGAATCAGCGGCCACGGCGACGTCATCGCGGGCGTCGTGGCGGGCGGTGCCGAGCTCGTCGCACGTGTCCGCGAGACCGTGATCAAGGGCTTCGGCGGCGTGCTCGCGCCGCTGTCCGCGTGGCTCGTGGCACGCGGGCTCCGTACGTTCTCGATACGACAGGAGCGAGCCTGCGCGACGGCCGCGGCGCTCGCGGCTCACCTCGCCACGCACCCGCGCGTCGCTCGCGTTCATCACCCGTCGCTCCCCGGCCATCCTGGTCACGCCCTGGCCCAGCGCCAGATGTTCGCCTATGGGGCGCTGCTCTCCTTCGAGGTCGAGGTCGAGGTCGATGGCCCTGGGAGAAGCGCGGGCTCCGCCGTCGAGCGCGGCCGCCGCGTGCTCGAGGCGCTCAGGGTGGCGACTCATGCGGTGAGCCTCGGCGACGTCCGCACCCTCGTCGTGCATCCCGCCTCGACGACGCACTCGACGATGCCCGCCGAGACGCGCCGTCTTGCTGGGATCGGGGACGGCCTCCTCAGGGTCAGCTGTGGGCTCGAAGGAACGGCCGACCTTCTCGCTGATTTCGACCGGGCGCTCGGCTGAGCGCCGGGGAGCCTACTTTTCCCGCTTCTCCCGGTCCGAGGCGGTCACGAAGCCGACCATGAGCTGACGGGAACCGTCTGCGGAGAGCGACACGGCACAGCACGCCTCGTTGTCCCGTGCTAACAAGGCAATTCCCCATGGACCGCCTGGTGGTCACAGGAGCGCGGCAACACAACCTCCGCGACGTGAGCGTCTCGCTCCCGCGCGGAAAGCTCGTGGTCTTCACCGGCCCGAGCGGCTCGGGCAAGTCGTCGCTCGCGTTCGACACGATCTACGCCGAAGGACAACGACGATACGTCGAATCGCTGTCCGCCTACGCCCGCCAGTTCCTCGAGCAGCTGGCAAAACCGAACGTCGACCGGATCGAAGGCCTTTCGCCGGCCATCGCGATCGAGCAGCGACCGCTGTCGAAGTCGCCCCGGTCGACCGTCGGCACGGTCACGGAGATCGCCGATTACCTTCGCCTGCTCTTCGCACGCGTCGGCATCCCGCACTGCCCGAGCTGCGGCAAGCGGATCGAGGCGCAGACCGTCCAGCAGATCGTCGATCGGATCCTCGCCCTCCCGGAGGGCTCGCGGTTCAGCGTACTCGCCCCCATCGCCCGCGGGCGAAAAGGGGAGCTCAAGCTCGAGCTCGAACGCCTGCGACGCGACGGCTTCGTCCGTGCGCGCGTCGACGGCGCGGTCGTCGACCTCGGCGATCCGATCGAGCTCGACCGCAGCAAGCCGCACGATCTCGACGTCGTCGTCGACCGCATCGTCCTCAAGGAAGGCGTGAAGGGGCGCCTCACGGACAGCGTCGAGCTCGCCTTGAAGACGGGCGAAGGGCGCCTGCTCGTCGCCGTCGAGGGCGAAGAGCCGTTCTGGCTCTCCGAGCGGTTCGCGTGCGTCGACTGCGGGATCTCGCTGCCGCCGATCGAGCCGCGCATGTTCTCGTTCAACGGACCGCACGGAGCGTGTCCGTCGTGCGACGGGCTCGGCGCGCGCACGGTCGTCGATCCCGAACGCGTGATCGGCGACCCGCAGCGCACGCTGCGTGAAGGCGTCATCCTCGCGTGGGGCCGCCGCGGGTCGGTGGCGCTCGCGACCGAGCTGTCGCGTGCCGTCGAGGCGCTCGGCGTCGACCCCGACAAGCCGTGGAGCAAGCAGCCGGAAGAAGTGAAGAAGGCGCTCCTCTTCGGCGGCGGCGAAGGCACCGAAGGCAAGCCGAAGGCGCGCGGACGCGGTGCAGCGAAGAAGAACTACGTCGGCATCGTCAAACGTCTCGAGGCGCGGCTCGAAGACGACGGAGGCGCGGCCGTCCGCGACGACGTCGACGATCCCGATGAAGACGAGGGCGCGATCGGAGAAGACGAGATCGGGCGCTTCCTCGTGACGCGCACGTGCTCGGCGTGCAAAGGGCGGCGGCTCCGTCCCGAGGCGCTCGCGGTGAAGCTCGGCGAGAAGGACGTCGCGGAGCTCGGGCGGATGCCGCTCGAGAAGCTCCGGGCATTCCTCTCGACGCTCGGGCAGGACCAAGGGCCGCAGCAGTTCTCGACACGCGAGGCCGCGGTCGCCGAGCCGCTGCTTCGTGCGGTCACCGCGCGACTGGGGTTCCTCATCGACGTCGGCCTCGACTACCTCTCGCTCGATCGCAGCGCACAGACGCTGTCGAGCGGCGAAGGACAGCGCATCCGGCTCGCGACGCAGATCGGCGCCGCGCTCGTCGGCGTGCTCTACGTGCTCGACGAGCCGTCCGTCGGCCTGCACGCGCGCGACAACGCACGCCTCATCGAGGCCCAGGTCCGCCTGCGCGATCTCGGCAACACCGTCTTCGTCGTCGAGCACGATCGCGAGGCGATCCTCGCCGCGGACCACGTCGTCGACATGGGGCCCGGCGCCGGCGTGCACGGCGGTAAGATCGTCGCGCAGGGTCCGCCGAAGAAGCTGATGGAGGACCCGGCGTCGATCACCGGTCCGTGGCTCAGCGGCAAGAAGCAGCTGCCAATCCCGAAGACGCGCAAGAGCCGCGGCAAGGGCTCGGTGCGCATCGTCGGCGCGCGCGCACACAACCTGAAGAACGTCACGGCCGACGTCCCGACGGGCCTCTTCACGTGCTTCACCGGCGTGTCGGGCAGCGGCAAGTCGAGCCTCGTCGTCGACACGCTCCTGCCGGCGGCCCGCGCCAAGCTCTACTCGGCGACGGCGCCCATCGGCGAATGCGACGCGGTCGAAGGGCTCGACAACGTCGACAAGGTGATCTCGATCGACCAGGCGCCGATCGGCCGCACGCCTCGCTCGAATCCCGCGACGTACACCGGCGTCTTCTCGCTGCTTCGCGAGCTCTACGCCGGCCTGCCGGAAGCGCGTGCGCGCGGCTACAAGGCGGGCCGCTTCTCCTTCAACGTGAAGGGCGGCCGCTGCGAAGCATGCCAGGGCGACGGCGTCCTCCGCGTCGAGATGCACTTCTTGCCGGACATCTTCGTCACGTGCGACACGTGCGGCGGCAAGCGTTACAACCGCGAGACGCTCGAGGTGAAGTACCGCGGCCTCTCGATCGCCGACGCGCTCGAGGTGACGGTCGAACAGGCGCTGCCGCTCTTCGAGACCATCCCGCGCGTGCGCGATCGGCTCGATGCGCTCCGCCGCGTCGGCCTCGGCTATCTGACGCTCGGCCAGCCCGCGACGACGCTCTCCGGCGGCGAGGCGCAACGCGTGAAGCTCGCACGCGAGCTCGCGCGGAAGGCCACCGGCCGAACGCTCTACGTCCTCGACGAGCCAACCACGGGCCTCCACTTCACGGACATCGAGGTGCTGCTCTCGGCGATCCTCGAGCTCCGCGATCAGGGCAACACGGTCGTCGTGATCGAGCACAACCTCGACGTCGTCGCCTGCGCCGACTGGGTCATCGACCTCGGCCCCGAAGGCGGTGACAAGGGCGGCACCATCGTCGCGTCCGGCACGCCCGAGACCATCGCCCAGACGAAGCCATCGCACACCGGCCACTACCTGGCCGAGGTCCTCGCGCGCGCGACGGAGGCGAAGCCCTCGAAGAAGAGGGGCGCAGCCGCCGAGGCGACCTGACGCTCGCTCAGCGCAGATAAACCTCGACCAGACGCGCCTCGAGCTGCTCGATGGTCTGATACGCGCCGAGGTCCTCGAGCGCCTCGAGGAAGCGCGCCAGGAGACTTCCGCGAGCGGGCGCCGTCTCGAGCGCTCGCGCGGCTGCGCGGATGCTCTCGGGCGGCGGATGCGCCGGGATCACCTTGGGCAGATGGACGTGGACCTCGTAGCCCGCGAGGTCCTCCTCCGATGGGTTCCGGGCCCCCTTCTTCGCGAAGCGGGCCTCGAGCCGCGCGATCCGGTCGTCGTCCTCGTCGAAGGCGAACTCGAACGACCAGAGCATCGCAGCGCACGGCATCGACGAGACCTCGAGGAAGACGCGCATCACGTCCGCCACGATCGGCGGATGGAGCTCGGCAATCCTCTCGCGGAGGCGCAGATGGAGCGCTTCGACGTCGAGCCGCGGACGCGGATCCCGGTGCATCGGGGGCCCGCTCAGTAGCAGGACGAGCGCCCGGCGGCTGCCCTGAATCGCACCGCCGCGTCCCGAGACGAAAGACCCACGCGCAAATCCAGCCCGAGCGAAACGGGCGCCACCTGCCTCCCGGCAAGAGCGCCCGTCTTTCTCTCACGGGCTCTCACGGACTCTCACTGGAGCCTGGAGCCTGGAGCCTGGAGCCTGAACCTCAGGTGTAATCCTTCTCCATCCGCTCCTGATCCTCCTTGCAGCGGATGCAGAGCGTCGTCTCCGGCCGAGCTTCGAGGCGCTTGATCGAGATCTCCTCGCCGCACTCCTCACAGGTGCCGAAGCTGCCGTCCTCGATCTTGCGAAGCGCCTTCTCGATCTTGTCGAGGAAGACCTTCTCGCGCCCACGAAGACGGAACGTGAAAGACTGGAGATACTCGCTCGAGGCGAGGTCCATCTCGTCAGGCAGGTCGTTCGCGTCGAGGGTCATGTCCTCCTCGAGCGTCTGCTTGGCCTTCTTGACGATCTCATCACGCTTCTCCGTGAGGAGCGTCTTGAACTTCTTGAGCTGGACCTTGTTCATCCGCCTGCCTCCGGCGCGCGAGATCTCTTCCCCGCGCTTTGCTGAGCCGTGTGAAGCTACTGAGGGTAACCCTCCCCTAAAGGGCCCGACACCTTAAACATCGGGTTCTGTAAGGTCAACGCCTCCGCGCGCAGTTCGCGCTTCGCCTCGTCCGCTCGCGTCGCCGCCGTTCATGGTCGCGTTCCATCCACTCATCCGCTCAATCCACAATTTTTCCCAGGATGATGATCAACCTGGGGACGCACTTTTGGTTACGCCAGGCGTTTGTCGACGAACACGCCGTCCTCGTCCCTTGTTCCAGGGCTCTGGGCACGATAGCGGCTGAGTGGTGCCGCGCGCTCCGAAGCTTCCGCCCTGGACCGGGCCGTTTTACGTCGGGATCGACGAGAACGGCATGGGCCCCCGGCTCGGTCCCCTCGTCGTCACCTCGGTTCTGGCACGCTGCCGCGAGGACGCCGGCGCGAAGCTCGCGACGTCGAAGCCGCGCGGCACGTTCGCCAAGCGCATCGGTGACTCGAAGAAGCTCGTCGCCTTCGACGACAGCGCGCTCGGTGAGGCTTGGGCGCGCGCGATCGTATCCCGCAGCGCCAAGGCATACGGCCTCAGCTCGGGGCCTCTCACGCCGACCGACCTGCTCTCCACCGTCGCGCTCGACTCGGACGAGACGCTTCGGTCCCCCTGCCCCTCCCATCACGTCGACCTCTGCTGGGGCAGCGAGGGCGAGATCTTCGCCGCGAGCGACGCGGCGGTGGCGGCGTGCGCCAAGGACCTCGACCGGCTCGAGGCGCGCGGGCTCGAGGTGCTGCGCATCCGGATCGGCATCGTCTGCGTGCGCAAGCTGAACGAAGCGGTGGACCAAGGGCTATCGCGCTTCGACGTCGACCTCCACACGATGGAGCGGCTCGCGCTCGCCGCACGCGCCGACGTGGGCGCGGACGTCTATGCGCTCTGCGGAAAGGTCGGCGGATTCGACTTCTACGGCGATCGCTTCGGCCCTCTGGGTGGACGCCTCCACACGGCCCTGTGTGAGGGACGCGCGCGCAGCGAGTACCAGCTCCCTGGCGTCGGCCGCCTCGCCTTCGTGCGCGACGCCGACGACACGCATCTCCTCGTCGGGCTCGCGTCACTCGTCGGAAAGTGGGCGCGCGATCACCTGATGCGCCGCGTGGTCCGCTGGCACCGTCCGCACGTGCCGGACCTGCCCGAGGCGAGCGGCTATCACGATCCGGTCTCCTCGCGCTTCATCGAGGCGACGACGCTCGTTCGCAAACAGCTCCGCGTCGACGCGCGGTGCTTCGAGCGAACGTCGCTCACGGTCGCGAGCGCTCCGCGCCCCGCAGGCTCACCGCCGCCGCCGCGGTCGCGTGCGTCGAAGGGCAAGCGCCAGACCGAGCTCGAGACCACCCCGGCGATGGCCGAGGACTGATCGCGAGCTCGGGCTCCAGCGTCGGCGGATCTACTTCGCCGGCGCTGCGCTGGTGCTCGGCTTCGCTCCCGAGCCTGCCGGCGCACCGCTCGCGGGCGCGCTCGGCGCGGGTGCAGGAGCAGGACCAGGCGCAGGAATGGCGAGCAGCGTCTTCATCTTCGCGACCGCATCGTCCTTCGTGACGCGGGCCTTGTCGCGGTCCGGACCGGTCGCCTGGCGAAGCACGAACTCTTCGTCGCCGACGCCCCAGATCACGTTGCCCTTCCGAGCGACGAGCATCTCGACCTTCGGCGCGTTCGCCTTGTCCTCGCCGGTGCTCGGAACGACCACGTGCGCCGCCTCGTCGCCGGTGTTCGCGACGGGAAGCGAGCCAGGCTTCGACTTCATCGTCTTGAACGCATCCTTCGCCTGGTCCGCGTCGTCCTTCACGATCGCGAGCACGCGCCAGCGGCGATCGCCGTCCTTGTAGAAGCCGACCGCGCCCGGTCCCGCCGCCTTCCAGCCGAGCACGTCGGTCGGGTGGAAGACGATGCCGTTCTCGACGCGGTGCTCGGTCGGGAGCATCTGCGCGGCAGGCGGGAGCGACTTCGGCCCCGGAAGGCGCTCGCCGATCTCCTTGCCGATCGTGGTCAAGATGGCCTCGCTCGACTTCGCGAGCTGTTCGGGCGACTCGTTCTCGTTCACGTACTGGAGCTCGGCGAGGTGCTGCCCGCGCCAGACGTACGCGCGGCCCGTTCCGATCGCGCCCGCAGCGGCGGCGGCGAGGGGCTTCGGCGTCGAGGGCTCGGCCGGGTCGCCGGCGACGACGCGAAGCGTGTACATCCCGTACGCGCCAGGCACGTCCGCGAACTGCGACAGGTTCACCTCGACCGTCCCGCCCTTCCCGCTGCCGTCGACGTAGTGGAGAGAGACGACCCGCTTCAGGCCGAAGCGCTTGTAAACCTCACACTCGCCGTCGAACGCGGTCGTGCAGACCTCGTCCATGGAGAGCTTGCCCTTCTCTCCGTAGGTCTTCACCTCGCCCTGCGGGTCGACGCAGTAGCCGCCGGCCGTCTTAGCGAAGAACGGCGCCGAGATCGCGTCGGACAGCTCGCCCCCACCACTCGCGCATGCGCCGGCCTGCGCTACCGAGACCGCGGGCGGCGGCGGCGGCGGCGTGCCCTCGCGCGGCTTGTCGTCCTTGCAGGACGTGGCTCCGAGAGAGAGGAGCGGAAGAAGGAGAGACGCCACGAGCGATCGGGGGGCCGACTTCATGGCCCGGTGTCATACCGGAATTCGGGCCGCAGATGCGAGCGGCGGCTGCCCGCAGGAGCCCTGGAGCAGGCGGCACGTCCTCGCCGACCTGTAGGAGGTTCGGCTGACGAGCTCGAACCTTTTTTCGTACCCACGCAAACGATTCAGCCGGGACGAAAGCCACTTTTCCTGGAATTTACGGCTCTCCCGTCATGAGCGCGCCAAGTCCGCGAAAGGCATACGACTTGCTTGGGAGGAGCGGTGCCACGGGTCATGATGAAGGTGCGGGGAGCACTCCAGCGCAGACGAGCGCGACGCGCGAACAGCGGCTTCACGCTGATCGAGCTCATGGTCGTCGTCACGCTCGTCGCGATCCTCGCGGCGCTCGCGGTGCCGTCGTTCAGCGAAGCGCGCAACGACCGCGTCGCCTTCGACTACGCGCGGCAATACCAGCAGATCCTCGTCCAGGGTCGTTCGCGCGCGGCGGGCACGGGGTCCGCCCACCTCGCGCTGCTCACGCCCGGCGGCGGGACGAACCGCGGTGTCATCCGCCTCTACGCGGCCCTCGACGGGACGCCGCCAGCCGGCCCGAACCCGGTCAGCTCGTGCAGGCTCGGCGGGCAATGGACCGACGCGGTGCCCGAGATCGTGGACTACCGCAAGGACCGGCTCATCGGGAACCGCGTTCGCTTCATCGACTTCGCGGAGCTCAACCGGGCCGGCATCAACGACGACATGGACCTTCGCGCGCGGCTCTGGCTGAACGGCGTCCAGCTCGGCCCGGCCGATGCCATCGCGGTCTGCATCACGCCGAGCGGCGTCACGTACGTCGGGAGCGGACCGGCGCCCGAGCAGGCGATCGCCGCGATGGTCGTCGCGCCGCCGTTCACGGGGATGGCCGAGGTCCACATCCAGCGCCATCGAGCAACCAACCCGATCGGGCTCGAGCGCATCGTCCAGATCGCGGGCGGCGGCGCACCACGACTGAGGTCGCAATGAGGAGCGTGAAAGCGAACAAGCGCTCACGTGCGCGCGGCTACACCGTCGTCGAGGTCATGAGCGCGATGACGCTCTTCGCGATCGGCGCGGCCGGCGTCATCGGCATGCAGCGCGTGACGATCCAGGGCGGCGTCGACGCGCGCAACTTCGACATCGCGTCCAACATCGCCCGCGAGTGGGAGCACCGCCTGCAGCGCGACGCGCTCCTCTGGACGGAGCCGAACAGCCGCGTCAACACCTCGAACCTCGATACGACGCGCTGGCTGGGCACGTCGAACATCGACAACACCTGGCGGCTGCCCGCGCCGGGACCGAACGGCCCGGGCGAGCCTGGCTACGCGGCGGCGTTCGATCTGCTCGGCCACGACCTCGATCCGGCGAGCGACGACCGGATGTTCTGCGTCCAGTACCGGCTCGGTTGGATCGCGAACAGCAACAACGGCTCGCGCCCGACGGCACTGATCCGCGCCGAGGTCCGGGTCTTCTGGTCGCGCCTCGAGTTCGGCCCGCCGAACTGCGCCAACACGGCCGTCGAGTCGCCGGCAACGCGGAACCAGTACCACTTCGTCAACGTCGCGACCGCCATCCGGGGGAATCCGAACCAATGACGACGCGTCGCCGGCAGAAGCGAGGGTTCACCCTCGTCGAGCTGATGATCTCGCTCGTGATGGGGCTCATCGTCGCCCTCGCGGCAGTGGCTCTCGCGCGCACCGCGACCACGACGTTCTACGAGCAGGCACGCATCTCGGGTGTGGAAGCGAACCTGCGCGCGGCCTCGGAGCGGCTCCGCAACGACCTCTCGCGCGTCGCGTTCATGTCGACGCCGAACCTCCAATGGGACCCGCAGGTCGCGCGCTTCCCGGGGGGGGTGGGCGCGCCCTTCTGGAACCCGACGTTGACCACGCTCCAGGGGCTGCGCATCACGCCGGCCGATCCCGCCGTCCGCTCGCACGCGCTGACGTCGCACGCGAGGAACAACCTCACGCCGCAAGAGATCCACATCGCGGGCAACCTCACGAGCGACGACGTCTATCGCGGCACGTTCATCTCGGCGGCCGGCGGAGTCGGCTGCGGCGCCGCGCAGGTCCGCTTGAACGCGGACGGCGACGCCGCGGTCCGGCGCATGTTCAACGGCTCGACGGACAACAACGTGCAGCAGCAGATGACCGAGCTCGTCTTCACGCCGGGCGCGCGGATGAACCCGCCCGTGACGACGCAGTACGCCGTGCAGGTCATGGACATGCGCGGGTGTTACCACTACCTGACCGTCTGCAACGTCTTGCCGTCCGGCCAGCCCAACTCGGTCGTGCTGAACCTCGCCGGCGGCATCTTGACGACGGCCCAGACGGGCGGTGCCGTTTGCGGCGCGCAGGTGATGGAAGAAGTGGCGATCGCGCCCGTCCACCGCGTCCGCTGGCGCCTCGGACCGGAGACCGATCCTCGTCGCGTCGACACGGTCGTCGAGGGCGCGGGGGCGCCGAACAAGTTCAATCTGTATCGGGAGCTCATGGACGCGACCGGACAGACCCCGGTCGGGCAGCCCGAGCTCATCGCGGAGTACGCGGTGGACCTGAAGCTCGCGCTCGTCGTGAACAGCCAAACGCTCCCGAGGTCCCAGCCCGTCTTCACGAACATCGACTTCGAGGCGAACGACGGCGAGTTCGCGCAATGGGCCGGTCTGACGTCGACCCCGGCGGTCGGGCCACATCGCATCCGCTCGGTCCGCTACCGCCTCGCGTTTCGCGCGCCGCTGCCCGATCGCCGGGCGGACCTTCCGATCCCGCCGGGACCGCCGTACATGTCCCGCTACTGCATGGGCGGTGATCCGTGCACCGACTGGGCGCGCGTCCGCACGGTCATCTCCGAGGTCATGCTCTTCAACCAGGCGAGGGCGGATTGGTGATGAACGTGCAGCTTCATCCTTCGCCTGCCGCACTGGACGCAAAGAAGCGCAGGCTCGCGCGCGCCCGCGCCCGCCGGGACAGCGCCGGCGCGGCGATGTTCATCGTCGCGGTGACGCTCGCGCTGCTGGCCGCGATGGGCGTCTACGGCCTTTCGGCGACCGCGGTCGACGTCCGCGCAGCAGGTCATCTCCGTCAGGCGGCCCAGGCGCAGTCGGCAGCCGAGCACGCGCTCATGCTCACGGCCGACAGCTTCACGCCTGGAACGTCCGCCGAGATCGTCCGCGCGATGCAATCGGGCCAAACCGCGGGCGGCACCGACATCCAGGCGACGAAGTGCAAGACGGCCAACCCGTTCAACCTCGTGACGAACCCGGAGAACCGCGCGGCGCAGGCGTGCCTCTCGTGGAGCATGTCCGAGATGGCGCGCATCGCCCAGCGGGTCAATCAGTGGAACGACGGCGCAACGAACGCGCCTTTCGATCCCGGCGCAGCGAACACGTTCTCGACGTTCAGCCCGCAGAGCTTCGGTGACGTCCCGCAGCGGCCGTTCGTTCGCGTGGAGATCACCAACCCGGTCGATGTTCCCCCACCCCCGGGGACGGCCCTCAACGACCGCTACACCTTCACACAGGTCACCGTGACGACGTTCGTGGACATGAAAAACGCCGCCGATCAAGCGACCGCGGCGACGCTGCCGGCCGAGAGCGTGGCTCAGGGACGTGGGCGCATCACCGTGGGCCCGTATTTCCGGCAGTGAGTGGAGGACGCATGCGAACCCATCCGAGCACTTTCATGGTTCGAGCGCCTTGGACGAAGACTCAGCGCGCATCCGTCGCGCTCGCGCTTCTGGGCGCGGCAGCAACACTCGTCGTCGCACCGCCGGACGCTCGCGCGCAGACGAGCGCGACGCAGAAGCCGATGCCGAACGTCCTCCTGCTCGTCGACACGTCGGGCTCGATGGAACGCATGCCGGACAACTCGCTGCCGTCCGCGAACGTGGGCGTGACGGCGGGCGGCCTGCCGAACGCGTGCAGTCCCGGCTCCGAGTCGAACCCGAACCGCTGGGGCATCGTCCTCCAGGCGCTGACCGGCAACATGCAGCCGTACTATAGCTGCTCGGCCGTCAATCGCTCGGCGGGGCCGGCGGGAGCGGCGTTCCGTAACGAGTACAAGATCGCGAACGTCAATCCGTACGACACGGACTACTTCCTGCCGTATCACCGGCCGCTGTCGGGCGCGTCGGCGAACAACACCGTCTGCGCGATCGGCCCGTATCGCCTGCCTGGTGCCGCGAACGGCGTCAGCGGCGTCGGACCGGGCCGGCTCGGCTACACGGCCGCGGCCGGTCAGGGCGGCGACGTCCGGGACTTCCCCGACGACGCGCTCATCTCCGCCCGCTACTCGTACATGCAGACGCAGTACGGGAACAACACGCAGCTCTCACTGCCGCTCGGCGTGAACTCGTGCATCTTCGATCAGGCGCCCGACGGTCAGCTCGATGCTGCGCGCGACTACGTGCGCTTCGGGCTCATGACCTTCGACAACGACGAGGGTTACGAGATCGGCGTCAACGGCGGCGTGTGGCCGCCGCAGGGTGTCGTTCAGACGGGCGGCACGCTCCCGTTCCTCGGTCAGTGGAGCTACCGGCGCGACCCTTCGAACCCGGACTACTCGCTCGGCGGGCTCGTGCCCGGCGCCGCCGACGGCTTGCCCCAGCTCTGTCCGCCGCCGCGCCTTGCGTTCGAGGTCGGCGCGCGTCATTACGGCGCTCCTCCGTGGGAGGGGCGCATGGTGCCGTTCCCGGCCGAGGACGCGTCGCTGCTCGACATCCAGCGGACGAACGAAGAGATCCAGAAGGTCTTGCTCGCGACGCGTCCGTACGGCGCCACGCCGATCGACGGCATGATGGACGACGCGCGCGACTACTTCCATTATCACCAGACCGGCCCGAAGTCGGACCCGTACGTCGCGGATGCCAACTGCCGCGACCAGTACATCATCCTGCTCACCGACGGCGCGCCGAACCTCAACCTCCGGCCGTCGTGCCAGGGGTCCGGCGGCATCTGCCCGTTCCCGTCGACGGCAGCGCAGACGGCCGCCGCGCTCTACGCGAACCCGACGCGCCGGGTGACGACGTTCGTCATCGGCTTCGCGGTCAACGGCTCGAACGGAACGGGCGGCGACGGCTTCCCGAGCACGCTCGACCCGACGAAGCGGAACTGCAAGAGCTGGTACGCCGAAGCGGGCGGCACGCCCATGGCGATGGCGTCCGCGTGTTCGACGTCGCCCCCGACACCGGGGACGACGGCAGAGGCGTGCTGCGAGCTCAATCGCATCGCTTACGAGGGCTCGGGCGGCGCCTCGGCACCGGCAGAAGCTCCCGCGGTCGGCGCGTTCTTCGCCGAGTCGCAGGCCGACATCGTCCTCGCCTTCGGAAAGATCCTCGCGACGATCACGAAGGCCGTCTCGACGCGGACCGTGCCGACGTACACGCCTTCGGTCTACACGGCGGCTGGCTTCGGCGTCGGCGCGACGACCGCGCAGTACACGGCGTCGTTCATCCCGAACGCGCAGAAGCCATGGTCGGGCGAGATCCTCCGCGAGCGCTCCGTCTGCGACGGCACCCCCATCGCCGCGGTCCGCGCCAACCCGGCGCTCGCCGACGGCGACAGCATGGCGGTCAACCTCGCGAGGCAGACGGCCTCCAATCGCCTCTTCATCACGGCGGTGCCGGAGACGTACTCGACCACGACGCCGATCGGGACGCCGGCGACCTCGAACATCATCGACGCAGCCCGCACCGTTCGCCCGTTCGCGACCGACACCGACGGCATCCCGGTCTATCGCGCCGTCGAGCAACATGCTGCGGACTGGAACCTGAAGGACGTCACGAACATGCGCCTCGCGCTCGAGGTCGATCGGACGACCTGCAAGCGCGGACGCGCCGTCGGGACCACCGGGACCGGAACGACGCTCGTCCCGGCCCTCGACCAGGACAACGGCGAGGCGTGCACGCGCGTCCTCCTCGGCTTCACGACCGCCCACGTCGGTGCGATCAACGAGACCGGAACGGTCACCGGCGGCGGCATCGCGTCGTACGACTTCAACATCCGGTGCTCGTCCGCGACGGCGTCGCCGTCCGCCGGACGCTGCTCGATCACGAACGACGTCTGCGACGTCTCGAACCCGACGCAGTGCGGGTCTCTTCCGGGACAGGTCTGCGTACCGGACTGCGCGCCGCTCGGCGCCGTCTTCCGAGCGAACCCGGTCGTCAACGGACCGCCGGACGCGCTGCTGCGCGACGCAGGCTACCGTGCGTTCCAGGCGCTCCGCGCGAAGCGCAAGCCCACGCTGTTCGCCGCGACGACGGACGGCATCCTCCACGCCTTCAAGGCACTGGAGACGCAGCCGAGCGCGCATCACGAGCTCTGGTCGTTCATCCCGCCTGCGGTCCTGCCGCGGCTCGCGAGCAACTACCCGGCGGGCAACCAGATCCTCCTCGACGGCTCGCCCGTGGTGAAGGACACGGTCTGGGACCGCGCGCCGGGCGACCTCGACGTGGGCGGCGCGACTCCCCCGCGCGCGAAGTGGCACACGACGCTCGTGGCCGGTCTCGGCTCCTTGGGCGGCGGGTACTACGCGCTCAACGTGACCGACTCGGACTGCAATGCAGCCGCTGGGTCGACCACGGGCGAATGCCTGAACCCGACTGCAAGCACCGGCTACGAGCAGCCGACCGCCTACAGCCTCGACGAAGCGGGCGCGGCTGACTACGAGTCCGGTGGAAGCCGCGCCAAGCGTGGCCCTCACTTCCTCTGGCAGCTCACCGACGTCGAGCGTGACGGCACCACGGATCCGGCCAAGGTCATCCGACGCACGCGTGACGGGCGCGAGATGGTGGGCCTCTTCGGTCGCTCGACGGGCACGCCCGCCATCACGACGCTCCAGATCGCCACGAATGCCGGCGAGCGTCAGGTCGGCGTGGCCATCCTTCCAGGCGGCATCGACGGCCAGCCCGTTCGTGGGCAGTACTGCGACCGCATCGCGACCGGCGCGGACATGGCGAACGATCCGGCGCGCCAGCCGCGTTCGCAGGTGCGCAAGTGGGCCCAGAACTGCACCGGAACGGACAGCGCTGTGCCGGGCCGTGGCATCACCATCGTCCGCCTCGACACCGGCGAGATCGTCCGTCACTTCGGCCGGCAGAACGACGTCCCGCGGAGGATCTGGAACCGCAACATCGTCACACCCGCGCCGTTCGACTCGCCGATGATCGGCACGCCGGTCGTCTATCCGCAGACGGTGGGCGCCGTCGCGCAGAAGATCTTCGTCGGCGACGCGGACGGCACGCTCTGGCGCATCGACGTCACGAGCACCGACCCGACGCAGTGGCGGGCGATGCTGTTCGCCGACCTCGTTCTCGGCGGCGGTGCCGACAGCCAGCCCGTCCAGATCACCCCGGTCATCTCGCTCGACGAGGAGGGGCCGCTCGTCATCAACGCGGCGACCGGCGATCAGGAGAGCCTCATCTACCGCGCTGGTGAGAAGAACTTCGTCTGGTCGATCCTCGAGGAGAGGCCGACGAGCACCACGCCGCCGCGCGCGAAGATCAACTGGTTCGAGACGCTCGACAACGGCGAACGCGTGACCGGCCCGATGACGGTCTTCGACCGGACGCTCTACTTCGCCACCTTCGCGCCGCGCATCCCCGCCCCGAACCAGTGCGAAAACGCGGGAACCGCGCGTCTCTGGGGCCTGAACTACCGCTTCGGTGACGGCGCGGGCCCGACCGCCGCAGGTTTGCCGATGTGGTGTCCGCAGGCGGACGCGTCCATCAACGCGTCGGGCGCCTGTGCCGGCGGCCTCACGAAGAACGAGAACGTCACCGACCCCGCGCTCGTGGGCTACGTGATCCCCGGCGTGACGCTCCGTGCGACGCAGGCGTGCTCGACCATCAGCACCGCCGTCGGCGAGGGCTCGGGCCTCACGGGCTTCGAGACGCTCACGCCGAGCGAGTTCCAGCTGACCTTCAGCGTGCCGAAGGCGCGGCCCCCGGCAACGGGTTTCCCGCCCTCGGCCATGACGGCATCGCGACGCAGGCCTCTGCCGCGTGTGGCGACGACGGTGAACGCGTGGGCGCTCGTCGTCGACTGATCGCCCCGTTCGTCCTGACGGCGGCGCTCGCCGGCGTCAGCGGGCTCGGTGGGCTCGGCGTCATGGGGTGCAAGCGCAAGGAGCAAGCTCCGCCGGCACCGGCTCCGTCGGCGGCGCCGACCGCCGATCGCCTGGCTCCGGGTGAGATCCCCGAAGGGACGGAGCGCGCGTTCACGCTCCCGCTCCCGCTCCACTCGAAGGTGAAGGCGCGCTTCAACCAGAGCGTTCACGTCGCGTCCACGCACACCCAGGAAGAGCTCGCAAACTTCATCCGTGCGCGAGTGAAGGACGGCGCGACCGTCTCCGGCGCATCCGAGACCCGCTTCGACGGCGTCGTCGTCACGAAGGACCCATCTAAGAAGCTCACGATTCACGTGCGGGGAGCCGCGATCGCGAGCGAGTTCCGTAGCCAGATGGTGATCGACGATGTCACCGTCCCTCCGGAAGAGCCCGGCCTCACGGTCGAAGACCGCTACCGGAAGGCCGGCCTCTCCCCCGACGGCAAGCTTCTCGACCGGAACCAGTTACAGTGAGGTAGAACACCGGGGCGTGAGGTCGACCTTCTCCGCTTCCCGGTTGGTTCTTGCAACGGCGGCAGCCGCGTGGCTGGCCCCCGCGTGCGGCACGCCCGAGCCCTCGACATCGAGCGGAACGTGCAGCGGCGTCGAGCTCGTCGTCGCGGCGGGAGACTATTCCCTCACGAGCGGAGCCATCTGCGCGGCTCCCGGGAGCTGCGCGCGAGGAGCGGACCTCGGCGACGATCCGATGCTGGCGTCCACCGGTGGCCGCATGTTCTTCGTCGCGCGCAGCGAAGATCTGCTCTTCGAGGTCGATCCGGGGTGCGGACAGCCGAAGACGAAGCTGAGCGTCGCCTCGCTGGCGCCGCACACGAGCGACGGCATCAGGCTCACCGCCAATCCTCACGACGTCGCTTCAGCGCCGGACGGCACGCTCTTCGTCCCGCTCTACAACACACCTCTGATCGCTGTGTTCGGACCGGGCGACGAAAAGCCGACGACGCTCGACATCTCGGGTTACGACCCGGACGGCAACCCACAGGCAGACGCCGTGAACATCGTCGCGGTCGACGGCGTGCCGAAGGCGTTCGTCACGCTCGAGCGACTCGACGACGGCGACAAGCTCCGATCGAAGCAGAAGTCGCAGATGCTCCGGATCGACGTCGCGACGCGCACGATCGAGGCTGCGATCGACCTCGTAGGGAGGAACCCGTTCAATCCCATGTCCGAGCTCGACGGCGCGCTCTTCATGGCGGAGCCCGGCAACTTCGACGCGGACGACGACGAGCTCGCAGGAATCGAGCGCTTCGACACCGCGACATCGACGAGCCGGCTCGTCGTCCGCGAGCGCGATCTCGGCGGCAGCGTCGCCGAGGTCGCCGTGACGGCCGGCTGCGGCGCCGCGATCGTCGCCGGCCCGGAGATGGACGTGAACCCGACGTGGCTCGTCACGTTCGAGCCCGAGACCGGGCGCATCCTCTCGAGCAAGGAGGCCCCGTTGCTCGGCCCGACCCCCGGCTACGATCTCCAGGGTCTCGCTTGGAGCGGCGACACGCTCTACGTCGGCGATCGCCGTCGCGGCGCCAGCGGCTTTCCGGTCCACGTCTTTGCTCGCACGGACGGATGCGTCCTGGTCGACGCCGGACGGAAGCTCGACCTCCCCTACAGTCCGATCGCGCTGCGGCCTGCTCGGCAGCAGCAGCTCCAGAGCCGATGACGAACGACGCAAAGCCGCCGACCGCAGACACGGCCGACTCCGCCGATTCCGCCGATTCCGCCGCTGAAGAGCAGAAGCAGGCTGGACGCGGAGGCCTTGCGGTCCTCGTCGCCAAGGTCTTCTTCATCCTGACGGGCCTCGTGCAGCAAGCGCTGCTGCCGCGCGCGATCGGACGCGCGGACTACGGCGCGCTCGCGCGCGTGTTCGCCGTCTCGAACGTCTTCAACAACGTCATCGTCGCGAGCTCGACCCAGGGCGTGAGCCGTACGGTCGCCGCGGCCGGAGCACACGAGCGCGAGGCCTTCCGCGCGACGCTTCGCGCACACCTCGGCATCGCGGCCGTCGCGACCGGCCTCTTGCTCCTCGCTTCGCCTCTCGTGGCGCATTTCCAGAGCGCACCGGAGGTCCTCGCGCCGCTCGCCACGATCGCGGGCGTGCTCGCGGTCTACGGCGTGTACGCGCCGCTCGTCGGCTACATCAACGGCCGCCGGATGTTCACGAAGCAGGCGGGCCTCGACATCGTCGCCGCCACGCTGCGCACGGTCGGCATGCTCGGTATCGGCTGGCTCTTCGTCCACAAGGGACAAGCCATCGCGGCTGCCGCAAACACGCTGCCGGGCATGCTGGGCGCGACGGTCGGCGCCGTGCTCGCCTCCGTCGGGATCTTGCTCCTCGCGCTCCGTGTCACTGGCACCGGTGCACCTTTCGACTCCGCCGCGCGCCCGGCCGGCGTCCCGAAGTTCGGCGCGTACGTCAGCCTGATCGTCCCCGTGATGATCGCGCAGCTCTTCGTCAACGGGCTGATGCAGGCCGACATCTTCATGCTCGGTCGCTACCTCTCGCTGGCCGCTGCCCAGGTGCCGCTCCCGCTCACGCCCGGCGGAATCGAGGCCGAGCCCGCGCAGGCCGCCAACGAATGGGTCGCCGTCTACCGCGCCTGCCAGCTCTTCGCGTTCCTCCCCTACCAGATGCTCTTCAGCGTGACGCAGGTGCTCTTTCCGATGCTCGCCCGCGCGAAGACGGAACAAGGTGACGTCCGCGTCGCCGAGCTCGTCTCGCGTGGGTCGCGCATCGGCGCGATCGTCTGCGGGCTCATGGTCACGATCATCGTCGCGATCCCCGAGTCCTTGATCCGCCTCGCCTACGATGCAGAGATCTCGGCGGCGGGCGGCCCGGCGCTCCGCATCCTCGTCCTCGGCCAGGCCGCGTTCGCGATGCTCGGTCTCGCGACCACGATCCTCGTCAGCCTCGGCCGCGAGCGCGCGGCGATGACGTTGACCGCGATCGCGCTCACGCTGCTCGTGGTCGCGTGCGTCGTGCTCATCCCAAACGCGCCCTTCGGCCGGCCCCAGGTGATGGCCGCGGCGACGGCCGCCGCCGGCGCCCTCGGCATCTCGCTGTTCTTCGGCGTCGTGAGCGCTCGTCGCGTGGCCGGCGCGTTCATCCCGCTGAAGACGGCCGTGCGCGTCGGCGCCTGCATTGCTGCGTCCGCCGTGCTCGGCCTCTATCTCCCGCGGTTCGGAAAAGCGCTCACGCTCGTCGTCGCGCCGGCCATCGCGCTCGCGTACGTCGTCGCGCTCGTCGTGACCGGCGAGGTCGGCAAGAGCGACCTCGCGATGGTGCTTTCGATCGTCCGCCCGAAGAAGCGGGCCTGAACGCGTCGCGTGCGCGCGGCGTCAGTCCTTGAGCTGCGCTCCGATGCGGACCGCCTGGTGTTCGCCGGACCCGCCGCCGTGAGCACCGCGACCGCCCCGGAGGCCGTGCTTCTGCACGAGGCGGTGGAGGTACATGCGGTCCATGCCCGCCATGCGGGCCGCCTTGCTCATGTTGCCGCTCGCGGCCTCGAGGAGCTGGGAGAGGTACGAGCGCTCGAACGAGTCGATGACCGCATCCTTGGCGATGCGGAACGGCACGGAGAGGTCGATCCCGTTGACCGGCCCCGCGACCGACGGGCCCGCACCCTGTCCGCGTCGTAGCGTCGGGCTCGCGGACTGGAGCACGACGCTCCGTTCGACGTAGTTCCGGAGCTCGCGGACGTTGCCCGGCCAGTCGTGCTTCCCCATGTCCTGGAGCACCTGCCCGCCGAAGAGACGCTCTTCCTCCGGGACACCGAGCTGCTGCAGGAACGTGCGGACGAGGATCAACAGATCGTCGAGGCGTTCACGCAGCGGCGGCACGCGCGCGCTGATGACCGCGAGACGGAAGTAGAGGTCTTCGCGGAACCGGCCCTTGTTGACCTCGCGCTCGAGGTCGCGGTTCGTCGCGGAGATGACGCGCACATTCACGCGACGCGCGCGGGTCTCGCCGACGCGCCGGATCTCGCGAGCCTCGAGCGCGCGCAGGAGCTTCGGCTGGAGCTCCAGGGGGAGCTCGCCGATCTCGTCGAGGAACACCGTGCCGCCGTCGGCCGCCTCGAACGCGCCCATGCGATCGCGATCGGCTCCGGTGAACGCACCCCGCACGTGGCCGAACAGCTCGCTCTCGACGAGGCTCGGACTGATCGCGCCGCAGTCGACGACGACGAACGGTTTGTCGGCGCGCGAGCTGCGCTGCATGATCTCGGTCGCGACGAGCTCTTTGCCCGTGCCGCTCTCGCCTTCGATGAGGACGTTGATGTCGCTCTGCGCGATCTTGTCGAGCAGGCCGAAGAGCCGTCGCATCGGCAGGCTCGTCCCGACGAGCGCACCGAAGGAGGGCAACATCGGGACGATGTCCTCCTTCTGCGGTGCCCCCGCGCGGAGACGGACGATCGAGTCGCCGATCGTGAGCACGCCTCCCTCGACGATGTCGGCGTCGCGCACGCGAACACCATCGAGCTTCGTTCCGTTCATCGACCCGGAGTCACGAAGGCGCCAGAGGCCGTCCTCGCGGACGAGGCGACAATGGAAGCGCGAGACCATCGGGTCGCGCAGCACGATGTCGTTCGACGCGTGCGAGCCGATCTTGCAGAGATCGCCGTCGTGCACGATCGTGCGCTGGACCGGCATTCCACCCTCGCGCTCCACGGCGAGCGAGATGCGCGGCACCGCGACCGTCTCGATGAGCTGGCGCACGGTGTGAATGCTCTTGCCCGTCGGCCTGTCCGGCTGGATGTCGGGCAGCGTCGGGTTCGGCGAAGCAGGCGCCGACGCATGGGCGTCTGGCAGCGGCGGCGGAGGCGGGACGTTCGCAGAACGGGTCGCGCTCGGCGGCGGCGGGCTGCTTCCGAGATTGTTCGGCAGCGGCGGCGGCGGCGGCACAGATGGAGGCAGCGGCGCTTGAGGGCTTCGAGGAGCGATCCCCGACGCGCTCCGTCCCGCGTGCGGGATCTGGGGCGCCATCGGAGCAACGGGAGCGGAGGGAGTTTGCGGACGGGCAGGAGCTTTCGGATTGGACATACGATCTCTCACGAAAGGTCGTGGCCCGAGCACGGCCACGATCCTGTCGACGGTGTTTGGGAGCGGTTGGGAGAGCGCATGCCGATCCGAGCGGGACGAACTTGCCGTCTCGGGCAACTCCGACCTTCGGCATGACCAAATGTGCGTAGGCAAAGGTGATGCCCGCATGCAGCGAACTTGATCGACCGCGAACTTCCGGCACAATTTGGAGCGGCGTGCAGGGAATCAAGGAAAAACCCTGAGGCGGGCGTCCATCACCCCTGCGGTCCGCGTCACTCAGAGGCCGCTGCCTTGCTGAAAGCACACGGGAAAATTGCGATGAACCGCACGTCCGGCGCGCTCTCCCGTCGACGGAAAATTGCATTCTGCACGGCTCCACGAGTCGCGTCCGAGGCGACGTCGGCGAAGGCCCCGGACCGAGTCGCGTCGTCGCTGCCCCGCGCACGGCGGACCGCGCGCATCGCGATCGTCGCGACTGTCCTGGCGATGGTCGCTGCGTGCTCGCACGAGCGACCTCCTGCTCCAGCGCCCGCTCGGCCGGCGAGCACCGCGGAGCGCACGCCCCGTACCGCCGAGGTCGAGACCCCGAAACAGATGGAGACCGCCACGGCGTACCGCGCGAGCGTGGGCAGAGGCGCGGAGCTCTATCTGCCGCCGTGGTTCTCTGCCAAGTGGGGCGGCTACGATCTGATCGTCCACTTCCACGGCGAGGGTCGCTGGCAGGAAGCGAACGTCGAGCACGCGAAGCTCGATGTCGCCGTCGTGAGCGTCAACCTCGGCGCCGGCACCGAGCCCTACTCGAGGGCGTTCAAGAACCCGGACGCGTTCGAGCGCCTCCTCGCCGCGACGCAGGCCGAGATCGAGAAGAGCGGCCGCGCCGAGGGCGCCACGCTACGCCGCCTCGCGCTCTCGGCGTGGAGCGCCGGCTTCAGCTCCGTTGCCCGCGTCCTTACCGAGAGCAACACGCCGCGCGTCGACGCGGTTCTTCTCGCCGACGGGTTCTTCACCAACTTCACGAACCAGAAGAAGCGCACGGTGAACGCGCAGGGCATCGAGAAGTTCGCCAAGCTCGTGCAGGCCGCCGGGCGCGACGAGAAACTCTTCGCGATCACGCATACGACCATCCCGACGGGCCCCTACCCCAGCGTGCAGGAGTGCGTCGCGAAGCTCCTCGAGATGACGGACCTTTCGAAGGTGCCCGCGGTCGCGACGGGCCCCCACGAGATGCACCAGTTCTACACGGTGGACAAAGGGAGCTTCCACATCCGCGGCTACGAGGGCACACG
Organism: Pseudomonadota bacterium; assembly: GCA_023423895.1. Taxonomy (GTDB): domain Bacteria; phylum Myxococcota_A; class Polyangia; order Polyangiales; family Polyangiaceae; genus Labilithrix. The sequence goes on along the minus strand of JAFAER010000267.1, from coordinate 28,190 downwards.
CGCGTCCGATCACGTGAAGCAGCTCCACGCGATGGGCGAGACGGTCTATCCGTGGCTCAAGGCTCGCTGGGATCAGCAGGACGAGGCCGCGGCAGAGGAGGCCTCGACCGGCAAGAGCAAAACCTTTCCCGATCCCCCGCAGCCGCGCGCTGCGCCCTGATGCTCGCGAGTGAGCTCACGCTCGTCGTTGGGGCGGGCGAGCGTGAGCTCGATGCAGGTGCCGGTGCCTTCTTCCGGCCCCCCGCACCGCTCAAGCGAGAGGTTTGCCGCCCGTGAGCCCGAGCACCTCTCCGTTCACGTAGCTCGAATCGTTGCACGCGAGGAAGACGAACGCCGGCGCCATCTCCGCCGGCTGAGCAGGTCGCTCCATCGGCGCACCTTCGCCGAAGCCGTCGATCTTCTCCTTCGGGAACGACTGGACGATGATCGGCGTCCACACGGGGCCGGGCGCGATGACGTTCGCGCGGATCCCTCGCTTGATGACCTCCTGCGCGAGCCCCTTCGTGAACGTCACGATCGCGCCCTTGGTCGCGGCGTAGTCGAGGATCTGGCTCGACGGCTGATACGCCTGGATCGAAGCCACGTTGATGATCGCCGACCCGGGCTTCATGTGAGGCAGAGCGCGGCGCACGAGGCGGAACATCGCCATGATGTTCACCTGGAAGGTCTTCTCGACGCGCTCGTCGTCGATCTCTTCGAGCTTGTCGACCGCCTTTCCTTGGTACGCAGCGTTGTTGACGAGGATGTCGATGCGGCCGAAGGCGTCCACGGCCGTCTTGATGACGCGGTCGCACGTGGCCACGTCCGAGAGGTCTCCGGGGATGAGCACGGCCCGGCGGCCAGCGGCGGTGACCAGGCGCTCGGTCTCCTTCGCGTCGTCGTGTTCGTTCAGGTACGCGATGGCGACGTCGGCGCCTTCGCGAGCGTACGCAAGCGCAACGGCTCGCCCGATCCCGCTGTCGGCGCCCGTCACGAGCGCCACACGACCCACGAGCCTGTCATGGCCGCGGTAACTCTCTTCGCCGTGGTCCGGCTTCTCCCTCATCCGGGATTCGCGCCCCGGCGCGGACTGTTCGCCCTCGTCGAACGGGGGCTTCTTCGCTCGAGCTTTCGGATCTACTTGCGGCTCGTTCCTCATGCGGCATCGGCGAACCAAGATTGGTGCCGCAAACGATGAGGCGGCCCTCCGCCGCGACGAACACCTGCCGACCCCGCGTCGTCGATCCGCTAGCTCGGCGACGGCGTCCTCCCGGAAGCGGCTCACGAGCTCGTCGCGGCGCCTCGTTACGCGACCGCGCGCCTCTCGTCCGGGCCGCTTTCGGTAGCGGTCGACGCCTTCGTCGTGGGCGCTGCGAACCGCGTCTTCAGCCGATTGAAGGGCTGCTCGACGAAGCGGTACGACGCGTAGGCGACGAGCACCACCGCGCCCGCAGAGATCGGGAGACGAACCAGCCACGGAAGCGTCTTGGGGACGAACCGCGGGAGGATGTGCAGCACGAGCTGTTGATAGAGATAGATCGAATAGGAGAGCCGTCCGAGGAAGCGCAGCGGCCCGCTGTCGAGCCAGCGCACCCAAGGCCTCCGGTGCGACGCGAATAGCTGCAGGATGAGCGTCGCCACGAGCGCCGGCTCGATCGAGAAGCCCACGGCGTTGCGATAGTCCGTACCGTGCGTGAACGAGAGGTACTGGGAGAACACGAAGACACCGAACGTCACGAGCGTCGCCGCCGGAGTGGCGAGCGCGCGCACGACGGGGGCGGCCGCGCCGCTGCGGAGAACGACGGCGAGCAGGCAGCCAACGGCGAGCTGATCCGCGCGCGTCTCGAAGGACGTGTACACGTACTCTTCGGGGACGCCGACGATCAGGTGCAGGGTCAATCGAATGGCGAAGAAGAGCGCCACGATGCCGGCCGTGACGACCACGCGACGGATCGGGGCGAGGCGCGCGATAACGAGGAAAGCTGCAGGCCAGAGCAGATAGAACTGCTCTTCCACGCCGAGCGACCAGGTGTGGCTGAAGCCCGACGACGGATAGTGGTTCAGGCCCTGGTAATAGTTGCAGACGTAGAAAAACGACGCCGTCGCCTGTCCCCACGGAATCGGCCGTCCCTTCTGCACGTGCAGCAGCACGGCGAGGCCGAGAGCCGCCAGCCAGTAGACGTAGAACGCCGGGAAGATTCGAAGTGACCGCCGAGCGTAGAAGCGCCGGAGCGAGATCGTCCCGGTGCGCTCCGCTTCGTCACACATGAGCCACGTGATCAGGAAGCCCGAGAGCACGAAGAACGTGAGAACGCCGGTCCCGCCAATCGGGAATCGCTCTTCGTCGAAGTGGTAGAAGACGACCGCCATCGCCGCGAGCGCACGCAGGCCGTCGAGGACGGGCATGTGACGGCTCGACAAGGCCCGGTCGAGGTCGCCGCCGTAGCGCGGCGTGGGATCGAGAGCTTCCCGCATGAAGATGGGCAGCCTTTTGCGCGTAGTCCGGACGGGCCGGAGGGTTTGGAGGGAGGCGGCGCTCTCGCGCAGGATGCATCAATCGTCAGCGGCGACGAGGCGTCAAGCATACCTCTCCTCGACGCAGCCGCCCCAGGGCGAGGCAGCCCTCCTCCGTAGGGTGCGAAGAGAGGAGAGCCGCCTCGCCAGTGCTGCTTCCGCCGTGGGCTTCTGGCCCCGGCCCCACCGCCGTCGTGGTGTTCGTGGTGGGTGGTGACGCGCTACGCGTCGGCCTCGGCGCGGCGACCCGGCCGCACCGGCCCCGATGCGAGGATGGCCTGACGTAGCGTCGTCTGGAGCTCCGCGCTCTGAGCGATCGCGTCGCGCGAGCGCTCGCGTCCGTTGCCGAGCGTGGTGCCCGCGAACGACAGATGGTTGCCGCTCTTCTCGATCAGCCCTCGCGCGAGCCCCAGGTCGAGCAGCTCACTGAGCCCGTCGACGCCCTTGCCATACCGGATCTCGAACTCCGCTTCACAGAACGGCGGGGCCATTTTGTTTTTGGCCAATTTGACCCGCGTCCGGCCGCCGACGAGCTCGTCGCCGACCTTCACCTGGCCGATGCGACGGACGTCGAGGCGCATCGACGCGTAGAACTTCAGCGCGTTGCCGCCCGTCGTCGTCTCGGGACTGCCGAACGTCACGCCGATCTTCTGCCGGAGCTGGTTGATGAACATGATCGTCGTGTTCGTCCGGTGCGCGATCGCCGTGAGCTTGCGGAGAGCCTGGCTCATGAGACGCGCCTGCAGGCCCATGTGGCTGTCGCCCATTTCGCCCTCGATCTCGGCGCGCGGGACGAGCGCCGCGACCGAGTCGACGACGACGAGGTCGATCGCGCCCGAACGAACCAGGATGTCGACGATGTCGAGCGCCTGCTCTCCCGTGTCCGGCTGCGAGACGAGCAGCTTGTCCGTCTCGACGCCGATCGATCGCGCGTACGCCGCGTCGAAGGCGTGCTCCGCATCGATGAACGCGCAGACGCCGCCCGCGCGCTGCGCCTGCGCGATGGCATGGAGCGAGAGCGTCGTCTTGCCACTCGACTCCGGACCGTAGACCTCGACGACACGGCCGCGCGGATAGCCGCCGACGCCCGTCGCGAGATCGAGGGCGAGCGATCCGGTCGGGATCGTCGGCACCGGCTCGAGCGCCCCCTCATCGCCGAGCGACATGATGGCGCCCTTTCCGAACTGCTTCTCGACGGACACCACCACGCCCTTGAGGACCTTCATCTTCTCTGCGAGCTGCTCGAGCATTGTCTTCGTCTCCTTCGATCTCGCCGGGTCGGTCAGAGGGCACACGTCGCCGGCGAGCGCGGCGCATGCCGTTCATGTGTCGGGCGCGGCCTTCGGAATCCGAAGGGTCAGGCCGCGTCAGTTTCGGAAGCCGGCCGTCCGTTCGTCGGATCACGATCGAGCACGCGTCCCGCGACGGCTTCGACGACGTGATGCGCGGCGATGGCGGTCGCGCCTTCCATGTCCGCAATCGTCCGCGCGACGCGCACGACCTTGCCGTAAGCGCGCGCCGAGAGTCCGCGCCGCTCGACGGCCTGGGCGAGAACGGACTTCCCCTTCGCGTCGAGCCTGCAGATGCGGTCGACATCACGCTGCGCGAGGTGCGCATTGGTCTGCACGGAGGCCTCTCCGGCGAGGAATCGCTCCCGCTGGATCGCGCGAGCTCGCTCGACACGTGCGCGGACGATGGCGCTCGGCTCTCCCCCACCCTTTGCCGACTGGAGCTCGAGCAGATCGACGCGCGGAAGCACGACATGGAGGTCGAGCCGATCGAGCAGCGGCCCGCTGAGGCGCCGACGATAGAGGCGGATCGCCTCGTGTCCGCAGTGGCATCGGTTCGTGCCGTCGCCGTGGTTTCCGCACGGACAGGGATTGGTCGCGCCGATGAGCATCGGCCGCGCGGGGAACGTCGCGGTGCCTCGCATCCGGCAGACCGTCACGAACCCGTCCTCGAGCGGTTGGCGCAGCGCCTCGAGCGCGGTGCGCCGTAGCTCCGAGAGCTCGTCGAGGAAGAGCACACCGTGATGCGCGAGGCTCACCTCGCCCGGGCGCGACTGTTCACCTCCGCCGACGAGCGCGACGTCGCTCGCCGTGTGATGCGGCGCGCGGAACGGCCGCTCGACGATCACGTTCGACGTCGAACCGAGCAGCCCCGCGACGCCGTGGATCGCGATGACCTCGAGCGCCTCTTCGCGCGTGAGCAGCGGCAGGATCCCGGGCAGGCGCCGCGCGAGCATCGTCTTGCCCGCGCCCGGAGGTCCCATCATGAGCAGGTTGTGCCCACCCGAGGCCGCGACCTCGAGCGCGCGCCGGGCGCTGTGCTGGCCGCGAACATCGGCGAGATCGTCCATGGGGTCGCGCGTCAGCTCGCCGGGCGCAGCTTTCGGCGTCGGCAATGAAGCGCGTCCGGCAAGCGCCTCGACGACCTCGGCGAGTGACACCGCGAGCTCCACCTCCACGTCGTCGACGAGCGCGGCTTCCCGCTCGTTCGCCCGTGGGACGATCGCCCGCGCGACCCCGCGCTTCTTCGCGCCGAGCAGATGGGCGACGACACCACGCAGGCTCTGGACGCCGCCGTTCAGCGACAGCTCGCCGAGCACGAGGACGCCGGCGAGCGCGTCTTCGGGAAGCGCCCCGAGAGCGACCAAGGTTCCGAGCGCGATCGCGAGATCGAACGAGCTACCGCTCTTCTTCACGTCCGCCGGTGCAAGGTTCACCGTCACGCGGTACTCGCTGATGTCGACTCCGACACCGGCGAGCGCGCTCTTCACGCGGACGCGGCTCTCACGAACGGCTGCCTCCGCGAGCCCGACCAGCTCGAACGTGGGAATCCCTCGTTCGGCCTGCACTTCGACACGAACCGGCGACGACGCGATCCCGGCGAGGACAGCGCTCTGTGCGATGGCGAGCATGCCAGCCACCATTGCGACGAGCGTGCCGGAAGCCGGCGCGAGTAATTCTCGCTACATCGCGCATCGGCGCCCTGGCCCGGGCCAGATCGGGCCGGCCCGAGGGCCGCCCGCCGGTGGAACGCACGATGGCCTGCGGCTCCGACCAAGTACGACGCGCGACGGCGAGCCATCGGGGCGCGAAGTTGCGCGCTCTCACGCTCGCCGAGCTCTCCTCATGAGCGGAGTCGAGGAGCCCGATACGGTCCGGCGATCCTCGGCGCGGCCGGAGCGGTCCATTCGGGGACCCGCGTCGTGCGCGGACGGTCGCTCGAGATCAGCGGATCGACAGCGGCAGGTCGACCAGCTTTCGCATTGCCATGCCGCCGGGATAGGCGTAGCTGGCATACTTGGCCCAGCCCCACAACGTGGCGGTGAACGCGCCTTCGCTCCGCATTCGCTGGAGGCCAGCCTGACATACGCTCGTGCCGAATGCCTCGCCGGGCCCACCGCGGCGCTGAAGATCGACCCGGGCGAACTCGTACTCGCCTCTCGTTCCGATCGGCGTCCATGCTGTCAGGTTGCCGGCACACTCGAGCCAGACGTCCTTGAACGCACCGTCGGACTTCGCTCGTACGATGACGAGCGAGGTCTCGTCGTAGCTCGGATCCGCATAGAAGCTGTACGAGCTCAGATATTGTTTGGCGGGAACGACATTGACGAACTCCGCATCGCCTTGTTCGAGGTAGTTCAATCCGCCTGTCATGTATGCGGCGAGATAGATGGGATGATCGACGTCCTGCGTGCGAACGACGAATGCATCCCCTGTCCCGGCCCGAAACGTCGCCACCTCGCCGGCAGACATCGTGACGGGGGCGCCGGGCGGTAGAGCGGGATCGTAGTCGAGGCGCGTTCCGTCGCGTGCCGCGACGAGCCGATAGACCATCGGCTCGTGCTCGTTGCCCAGCCGCGGACGGTAGCCGACCCCCACGTACTCGGCCCCCCACTGTTCGTACGCAGGAATCTGCTGCCCCAGGATGTCGCAAGCAGCAGTACCAATCGACGCACAGACGTGGCCCCCAACGACCGCCGTGGGCTTGTTCGAGGTGACGATGCTCCCACTGAGCTCCGCCTCCTGTATGAACTGGAGGTGTTGGCCCTTGGAAATCCGATACGTGAGCGGGAAGCCCGCGAGACCGCCCTTGAGTCCGTCCCCATCTTCGAGATCGCGCTTCGGAACGAGCGTCACCTCGGTGTCGTCCTCCGACGCGACGATCTGAGTACCAGGCACGCCATCGCCCTGCGCCTCCCAGGGATTGACGAGCACGTGCTCCTTTCCCCACGTCCCCACGGGCAGGATGAGCGAGGCCGTCGAAAGGACGGAGTTGGCTCCACCGAACGGGTAGATCGTCGTCGTCGTCACCGGCACACTGCTCGACAAGTGGAAGGACGAGCCGACGCCGGTGCCGTCCGGGACCTTGTCGACGAACGTCGTCGGGACCACTCCGGTCGGACAAGGCACCCGGTAGACGTCGCCGAGGCCCGGCGCAACAGCTGGATCGCGATCGGTGACGAAGACGACCACGCTCTCACCCGGGGCGATATCGCCGTTGTGAGGATGTAGCTCCGCACTCCCGGGATTGGTGCGAAATACGGATCTCGAGAGGTCGAGCGCTTTTCCTTCGAGCTCGAGTGAGAGCTTTGCTGGCTGGATCGATGAGTTGACCACGAACGCGGCGTAGCAGTTGTCTGGGAACTTTCTGTCGAATCGCGGCGGCTGAAAGTAGAACTCGCAGCCGCTCGAGCTCCGATCGGCGTTTGCGGCCGCGCATGGCTCGATGCAAGCACCGGCGCCGCAGGCGAGCTCGGCGCTGCAGTTCTGGACGATCTTGCCCGAGCAGTCCTCGATGACCGAGCGACCATCGAGCGAGCACTGGAGTCGGCAGCCTGGAGCAGCCTCCGTCGAGGCGTCGGCCGCGAATGTCGTCTCAGGCTGTTCGAATCCACCGCGCCCGTCATCGCTGCAGGCGCCGACACCGCCGACGGCGATGGCGATCCCGACGACGGCCGCTGCACCCGTCGACATGCGCACGCGCGTTCCAAACCAGCCCTTCATGGCAGCACCACTTCCTTTGGAACGAGACTCGGAACCTTGTACATACCGCTTCCGAGCTGTCCGAAAGAGTTCGCTCCGAAGCAATAGACTTTGCCGTTCGTCAACAGTGCACACGTGGAGCTCGGGGTCGTCCTTACTTCGGCCGCAGGCGCCGGAAGTCCCTCGACCTTGACCGCCTCGTACGCGTACTCCTTCGTGCCGTCCCCCGCCTGACCGCTCGAATTGAGCCCCCAGCAGTACACGCTGCCGGATGCCCCGACCGCACACCAGCGCCCCTGCTCCGCCGTGGCGATCTGGACGAGCGGCTCGGACGCCACGACCGGTCTGGGGAGGGCGTGAGCGAGGGCCCCCTCCTGGTATCCCGCTCGTCCCGTCCAGCAGTAGCCGATCCCGGCGGCGGTCGCGCACGCCCGCCCCGTCTTCCCGAGAGAGATCGTCAGGTCGATCGACGATACTCCCGTCAGTCCGACGGGCTTCGGATACGAATCGGGACTGAGCGAGGACATGCGCCCGATCGCGTGGCGTGCTCCCCAGCTCAACGCGGTGCCGTCCTCGCGGAGGACGAACGTCGCCTCGCCGACGGCGACGCTCCGGAGCGGAGCGCCCGGAGGGATGACGATCTCCGTCGGCGGTAGCTCGGCCTCGGGAGGAGCGGTGTCGGACGGCGCAAGCTGACCTCGTGCGTTGCTTCCCCAGCAGAGAACACCGCCGTCGCTCAGCACACAGCCGACGCCTCCGCCGACGCTGATCGCCGTCGCAGGTGGAAGCGGAAGCTGCACGGGCGTAGGCTCCGTCGTGAGGCCGCCAGCGTCCGTCCGAAGGTACGCCCCCTGCCCCCAGCACCACGTCGCCCCACTCTTGTCGAGAGCACAGGTGTGTTCCAGCCGGACGACGTCGCTGAGACCTACGACCCGGGCTGGCTTCACGCTACCCGCCACCCCCGCATCGTCACCACGACCGAGCTGGCCGAGCCCATTGGCGCCCCAGCACGCAACCGTGCCGTCGCTCAGCAAGGCGCAGAAGCCCTCCTCTTGATCGTCCGCGAGCGAGGTCGTCGTCACGAGCGACGTCGCGCATGGCGAGGATCCGCAGACGACCGGCAAGGGCCCTCCGTCGAACGGTGCCGCATCACGCGGCGGCGGATCCACCGGCCCGCCGTCGGACACCGCACCGTCGGCCGTCACCGAGCCCTCGAGCCCGGAATCGCCTGCCCCGGCGTCGGCCGCCGGGTCGTCACTCGAACAGCTGGTGAGAACGCCCGTCGTCGCCGCGCAGGCAGCGAGCAGCACCGCGACGAGTGAGCCGAATCGTACGAGCTCCCGACGCGCCAAGCCGAGCTCCGGTCGATCCCGGAGAGATCGCCGCGCGCCGAACCGCGCGCAATACCGATCAAGGAGCTGTCTTGTGGAGCGCAAAGTGTTCACCGATTGCCCATAGGTTGGATTGCGACGTTCCTCGAACCTGGTAGACGCGCTTGCCGATCGGGGCGCCCATCAGCGCGATCGTCGAGACTTCATACTTGCCTCCGCCCCAAGGGTCGGTGCCTCGAACGACGAGCCCGGAGGCGGTGAACCAGACGGTCCCCGCCGTGCTCCACAGGGAGGTGAACGGCTCCCCATCCGCCACGCCGACCGAAGGCCCCGGACCAGAGGTGACGTCGATCACGTAGCTGTCGCCGACGGCCTTGATCCTCACCGCATCGCGAGCGCCCTTGAGCGCGACGAAGTGGTCCGCGGCGACCGCTTGCAGATCGGTAAGCCGCCCTTCGGTGCCTCCGATCATCAACGCTCCCGCTCTCGGCGTGCATGCGGAGTCCGACGCCGTTCCATCCGCGATACGCTCGTAACCTGCATCGGTCTTGCGCACGAGGAGCGCACATCCCGAGGAGACTCGCGATCGTGCCCCGGAGAACCAGATGTCACCTGGCTTCGTCCCGGCGGCGCTCAGGAAAAACAGGTGCTCGGCACCGTCGTCAAAGTCGTCTGCGACGTGCTCGGGCAGCCATTCCGGCGCGCCACCGCTGGTCCTTCGGCGATAGATCGTATTCTTGAACCAAGCGTAGACGTCGCTTTCGCTCGTTCCCCACACACCCAGCACGAGGGAGCGCCCGCTCACGGTGTGGCCGTGCACCCAATCGGCGATGTCACCGACCTGCCCGTTGTCCTGTAGCCGCTCGCGCGTCCAGGTCCACGCTGTCTTGGGTGAGCTGGACCGCGTCCCACGATAGATGTATCCAGGCGCGACTCCGAAGTAGACTTCGTTCTCGCTGGGCGCCCATATCTTTCCCCCATAGGCACCCGAGCCCGGTTCGTTCTGAGTGGAGTCGTCGATGTATGCCCACTTGGCTTCCACCTCGCTCCACTCGAGAACTTTGACTCCGAGGCTCGGACTCTCGGCAATGGCGAAGGCGTGCCCCACGAGAGGCCAGACATCGACCAGCGTCAGGTGCTCGTCGGGCAACGAGGTTTCGCACCAGCCCGCCGCGCTGCAGACCCGTCCGCCGGCGGAGGCGTCGACCGACGCCTCGACGTCGTCCACGGCAGCGTCGGGTACCGTCTCCGCTCGCCCGCCATCGCGAGACGGCTGCTCATCGCTTTCTGAAGCCGCACACGCGACAACGGCGGTGGCGGCCAGCGCGGAAGCGCCGAACGCGGCGAGCACGGACGAAGCTCTCATGACTTCCCTCCGAGGGAAAGAAACACACCTTGCCCGCCAATCCAGACGTGTCCCGGGGCCGGAACCCAGACGGCGGTGAGCTTGGGACGCCGTGCGCCGAGACCCGCGATCTTCACGCGTGACCAGCTCTTCCCGTCGTAGTGAAGGACGACGCCTTCGTCGCCGACGGCCCACACGTCCGAGGACGACGAGCCCCAAACGGCGTTGAGCGCGACGGTCGTCGGGACGTCCGGGACGACGTCCCATTCGAGCGGACGCCCGGCATAGTGGCGGATGGTCCCCGCTGCGCCGACCGACCAGGCTTCCGTATCGGACGCTGCCCAGACCGCGTTGAGGGTGTTCCAGGTCCGGCTGTCGTAGATCGTGGCGCGCGGGGTCTCGCTCTCCGCATCCGCAACGCGCATCGTCATCCCGCTCACGCCCACGGCCCACACGTCGTTCGCCGAGGCGCCGTGAACGCCCTTCATCCGGTTGCATTCCGGCCCGCACACGACTTGCGGAACAGCCTCGAGCTCGAACGCCGAGGACGCCGATACGCGCATGCGCAGTAAGCCGCCGTGGCTTTCAGTCAGAGCTTCGGACATCTGGATCGCGATCCAGAGCGACTCTGCTCCCGGAGCTCCCCACGCGCAGGTCGACTCGATGGTAAAGAGGCTGATCGGGGGGATCGGGGCGGAGAAGGCTTTCCAGCCATCGGCCGAAGGCGACACTCCTCCGTCCGGAGCGGCCGACCCACGCGCGTAGACGCGGAGCCTATCCTCGTAGGAGACCGGGAGACCGAGAGCGATCTCGACCGAGTCGCGAAGCCATAGCCCTCGAAGCGTTTCTTGGCGACCGAGATCCGACCGCGCCCACGAGGTCCCATCGAAGTGGGCGAGTGCCCCGAGTGGTCCAGCGATCCAGACGTCGTTCGGAGAACGGCCTCGAATCGCGTTGACCTGCGCCCGCATGTCCAGACTGCCACCGATCGTGGTGGGGTCGAACGGTCCGTTCGAGCAGAGCGCGTCAGAGGAGCAGACTTCGGGAAAGTACTCGCAGTCCTCGCAGGGGCCTGCGTCCACTTCCGCGTCGGGCGCATCCGCCGCGCCGGCGTCGGTCACAACAATCCCCCCCTCAGACGGTTCCCCGTGATGGTCGAGGATCGCGTCCGTCGACGCGCACGCCGCGGCCCCCATCGAGAAGAGCAGCCATCGCCTGTTCATCGCGCGAGTTCTCCGCCGTCCTGAACGTCGTCACAGGGCTCGACCACGCACCGACCGCCGACGCATGCTTGTCCGGCGATGGCGTCACAGACCCTTCCGCAGCCGCCGCAGTTTCGAGGATCGCTGTCGATGTCGATCTCGCACTCGTCGAAGGGATCCCCGTTGCAGTCCGCACGCCCATGCACACACTGCTTGGTGCACATGCCATATGTGCAGGCGGCAATGCTGGTGTTTCCACCGCCAACGCAGGCATGAAAGCAGGCGCCGCAATTGTCGCGATCGGAGCCGAGATTGGTGCACGTCCCAGCGAGGTAGACCGTGGTCTCTCCGAGCTCGATCGAGAAGTACGGACAGTACGTCTCTCCCCCAGGGCACGAGCACGTGGGCTTCATGACCTTGTTGCCTCTGCACTCCAGGCCGGGAGCACAGGCGTTTCCGCAACCGCCACAATTGTCGGACGAGAGCGTGCTCGTCTCGCAACCATTGGACGGATTGCCATCACAGTCCATAAACCCAGATTCACATTTTACTTTTCCACACTCACCACCGATGCAGCCATAACGTGTATTCGTCGGCGGCGTCGGAGCCCCGTCTCCCGCCGGATCGCATACCCTCCCGCAGGCGCCGCAATTCATGTCGTCTGCTGAAGGATCGAGACAGGACGGCTCGCCACTGACGGGATGCGGACACATGATCAGGCCTGCCTTGCACCCGCATCGAACTCCGTTGCCGGTATCGATGCACGGCTTGGCCGGATCGGTACATTTGACGCCGCATCCGCCGCAGTTCTCGTTGGTGACGCTCTTGGTCTCGCAGCCGTTATCGGGAAGGCCGTCACAATCGATATTGCGCGGTGGCGCGGGACAAGCGAGGATGCAGTGTCCCTCGACGCACTCCGTGCTTCCGCCGCCCAAGGCCTGACAGGCGTTGCCGCACCTACCGCAGTTCTCTCTGTCCGAGAGAAGGTCCACATCGCACGGGAAGCTGGAGGTCGGGCACGTCGTCCTGCCCTCAGGGCATCGGTTCGACGGACAGTAGGACGTGAGGCCGACCTCCGCGTCCGAGTCCGAGTCCGAAGCGTCCATGTCCGCGAACGACGCTCCCGGCGCGCCTGCGTCGATGTCGAATCCCCTTCCCAGCGACTCCGGGGACGAGCACGACGCCGCGACACCGATGGATGCGAGGGCCAGTAGAGCCGCGAGAATGCGACATCTCAAGGGAAGTCTCCTTTGATCACGTTGACGGAGCTCGATTCGACGGGAACGCCGAGGATCGGATCCTGCGCGACTGGAGCCGCGTCCCGCGCGCGGCCATGGCGCGACGGGCGTACGCCCGCTGCGGACGCTTGGAAGCTGCGAGCACGGAGATCCCTCGATCGAGCAATGTCGGCGGGGGCGACAAATGTCCCGAAAACGCCACCGGTCATCGCATCCGCTGGTCTCGAGCCGCTGCGGGCCGGCTCGAGCGGGGGCTCGTCTGCCGATGCCCAGCCCACCATCGCGCCGATGCCGATGCTCCTCCCACCCAGCATCGGGAGGTTCGCGGGCGGATGCCCTCGCTAGCGGGAAGGAACACCCGGAGGGCTGCCCTCAGTTGTAGCGACGAACAACACACCACTTCGAGAAGGTTCGCGGCCTCTGCGAGTCAGCGCTCGACACGAGACGGCACGCCCGCACACCGCGTAGGGTTCACGCCGCTGGCTTCGGCCGCGTTGGTGCGCGACGTCTCGCGGCGCGTCCAACGCGCCTCATCGCGTGAAGACCCCGAGCTTTGTGGACAGTCCTGGAAGGAACTTCATTTGAAGCGCGCGTCCGCTTGGGTAGAGAAGCGAAACTTTTTCGATTCAGATCCTTGCGCCGTCAAAAATCGGGGCTATAGCTTGAATGGCGTTCCTGCCGGGGACGTCTAGAAACAGCAACCCCTTCTCCACATGGAGGCACGTTCCGGAGGTCCCGGGCGTGTTCGACTCGCGTGATCATCTCCCTGAAAGACAAGAGGACGGCCGCTGGAGCGCAAGAGCGCAACGGCGTGACGTATCTCGCGTCCGAGGGACGGTCGCATCGCGCGTGGCGCCGACCCACCTCGGGTGGGTTCGTCGCTGGCCAGAGCTGCCGGACCTCCGTCCCGCGCTCCGCCTCTCCGTCCATCTCTGCCTCCCCTGCCATCCTTGGCGGCTTCGACGGCCTCGATCAGGCCCAGAGCCGCATGTTCGCCGCCCCTCGTCCGCTCGGTCCGAGCGCAAACCAGGAGGAAGGCGACCCCTAGCGGTCCCTCGTATCGTCTCCATCGTTCGGAGCCGTTCGCAGAGGCCGCCCGGGGTAGTCCCCGAGGTGGCCTTCGGCGTTTCTGGGCCGGGATTTTCTGCGCATCATCAGCCGATGGCGCGCCGCCACCTCGACGGCGCTCGAGCTCCCTTCTCGTCGGACTGCGGCATCGCCGCCCCGTCCGAGGAGGCCGCCGGGCCATGGTCTCGCGGAACAGAAGGCTGACCGGAGCGGCCTTCCTCGCTTCGGCGCCGTTCGATCCTCCCTACTGGCGCGGCCCGATTCGGCCATGCCTAACAATACGACTTTGTCGACAGGTTCGATCATGTTTCTCAAGCTAGGAATCTAAGTCCACGTCGCGTTCTCAAACGCGATTCATGGGGCGCTAGCTCAATCGGCCGAGCACCGGCCTTTTAAGCCGAGGGATGAGGGTTCGACCCCCTCGCGCCCCCCCCCCTGCGCCGCGCGCCGGCAGACACGTCGCTGGCGTCGCGGCGGCGCACACCACGCTCGTCTTTTCGCGACTCGACTCTCTCCCCTACCCCTCTCTCGCTCGTCACCGAGCATCGGTCACGACGCGTGGCTCGACCCCCATGGTCCTCGACGTCCTCGTCTTCGACTCGGCGACGTCGCTGCATCGCGGGATCCTCATGCGGATCCGGCTTGCACGCGACATGACCGTCGGGCGCGCCCAAGCAATACCGAAGGCGCGCTCGCTCTTTCCGACACGAACAGCAACGCGCGCTTCTCGTCACGGGTCCGTAGCGCAAGTGGAAGCGCACCCGACTCTTAATCGGGGTGGTGAGGGTTCGACCCCCTCCGGACCTACCGCCGCGTCGAAGGACGCGGCCACAGGCGACGTGCGCCTTCGGCACGCCGCTCCTGCTCCGGGCTCGTCTAGCGGCAGGACACTGGTCTCTGAATCCAGGAAGACAGGTTCGAATCCTGTGCCCGGAACCGCGGACGTCTCACGACGTCCCTCGCTCTCTGACAACTTGGCGCCAAAAAGCTCGTCGCGTCCGTGCGCGCTGACCGCTTCGTCGTCCCGCCTCGGAAGAGATCGGATTCGCCGAGACGGCAGCAGCACGCACGGACGCGACGAGCACACATTCCAGCGAAGCCGAATGGTCAGGCAGCCGGCTGTTAACCGGTCATTCGAAGGTTCGATTCCTTCCGCTGGAGCTCGTTCGTCCGTTCGAACAGGCCACACACGCACGACATGTTGGTTCGAATCCAACGTGGTCCACCTCGCCGAAAGGCAAAGGGCCGCCAGCCAAACGGAAAAGGCACTCGTTTCGCACACGAGCACATCGCAAGGCTCTCTTCACTCGGACGAGCCTCCTCTCGACTTTCCCCCGCGCGCGCCGGCGTGCGCGCTCTCCTCTCGAGAGCGCCGCGCGCACCGCGAGCACCTTTTTCCGTGGGACCCTCGCGGTTTCACTTCGCCCGTCCGCCGTACCGGGATGACGTACGGCCTTTTGCCCGCGCAGCTCGACTGGCCGAGCGCCCGCCTCGTACACGGGAGGATCCGGTTCGATTCCGGACGTGGGCTCCATCACCCGGCCGCGAAGGCCCTACACGCAATGAGAGACGTCGGTTCGATTCCGACCGCTGGAACCTCGAGCTCGCTCGAGCCCACGCGCTACTACTCCTTCCAGCGTAGCCTAATGGTCAAGGCGCTCGTCCTTTCAGACGAATGACGGCTTTCCCACTCGGGTGATCCCTCTCATCCCTCGTCCTCCCTCGTTCGCTCCATGGCGGAGCAGCCGGCTGTAACCCGGTGCCTTTCGGCAGGTGGTTCGATTCCATCACGAGGGACCCACGCCGCGCTCGGACGCGGGCTCCTCCGTCATCGTCCCGAGCTCGCCTTCGCCTTCGCCGCTCGCCGCTCCGCTGAGCTTGGCTCGAGCGCCCACGATCTTTCTCACCCGCCCGAAGATGCCCTACACGCAATCGAGAAATTGTCGGTTCGAATCCGACTCGCTGCACACGGTGCTCGTCACCGCGACGTCCATCGTCGGCTCTCATACGAGAGCGCCCGGTCACGACCGGACCAAATGCAGCGATAGCCTAATTGGTAAAGGCCTCATCCTTGAAGATGGTTCAATCCAAAGGCTTTTTCACTCGGGTGAGAAACCTCTCCAGCAGCTCGCGCGTCGGTCCCACACACCTCTCCCCGACGCCGGCGAGCTTGCCGAGCTCACATCTGAGCTCCACGCCTCGCGGGCCCGCGTCCGACGAGGCGCTCCTCTTCCGTACCGGCGCGCGCTCTCGTTCGCTCGCGCGTGACCGGTGCCGCCCGAAGCTCGCCCTTCGGCCAACGAGCCGAAAGCGCGAGCGCCTGCGACGACATCCCTCGGCTCGTCCGGGGCTCGCTTCATTCCTCGCTCCCGTCATCTAGTGGTCAGGATCTCCGCCTTTCAAGCGGAAGGTATCGGTTCGATTCCGATCGGGAGCACCAACCAATCGACAATCATCGAAAGCGAACGATTCGCTCCAAAGGCGGGTTGACACGAACAACCTCGATGAGCACAAGAATACACGGTAGCGTTACTCGTCTAGTGACGAGGACTGATTGTGACTCAGTGGAGGCGGGTGCGATTCCCGTACGCTACCCCGGCCGCGCGTCACCTCGCTCGGCTCTCGGTCAACGCATGGTCTGGTCCTCGTGGCCGAGCGGACAGGCTCCGGTCTCCTGAGCCGGTCGACGCAGGTTCGATTCCTGCCGGGGACGCCCACACCACGCTTCGGCCGCCGTCGCTGACCGCACGTCCTCGTGGCCGAGCGGATAGGCGCTGGTCTTCTAAACCAGCCGACGCAGGTTCGACTCCTGCCGGGGACGCCCGCAAGAAGAAGTACCAAGGTTCCAGAGCTTCTGGCCCATGATGCGACTGGTGTCGCAGCGCCGCTGTCTACGGCGTGAGACCGATTCGATTTCGGTATGGGTCGCCAACGTCGAGGGATCGCCATCCCCATGTTCCCGCACACAAGATAGGCCGTAGAGTCATGGCGACCAGCCGGGATTCCAACCCCCGGAGAGAGGGTTCGATTCCTTCGCGGCCTGCCCCTCCCATTCTCGTCATGAACGTCGTGTCGCCGTCGACGAACGGATCATGGCACGGGGCGATAGTTCAACAGGAGAACGCTGCATTCGCACTGCAGGGATCGGGGTGCGATTCCCCGTCGCTCCACCCGCGCATAGAACAGTAAGACCACGCCACGAAACGAACGGGGCCGTAGCTCAGCGAGGAGAGCGCCTCGATGGCATCGAGGAGGCTGCCGGTGCGAGTCCGGCCGGCTCCACCAACCACCTTCATCCATTCACTTCGACGACGTCGTCGTACGCGACGTCGTCCGCACACCAAGAAGGATCTCACACGACACGAGCAAGCGTCGTCGGTCTCGAATGCCGATGAGGACTACATCCGTAACTATAACGGTCCTAAGGTAGCGACGGTCGGGCGACCGATCTAGCGATGGCATAGGGGAAGTCAGAGAGCGCCCCGCAGACTCCAGCCGGGCGCTCTCGGGAGACCACTTCGGTGAACTTCCCTATTGCGGGGCGAACGGGAGCAGCCCTCACGGGCGGCTCCAATGTGCCGACGGTGCAGAGGCAGCGATCCGCCGCCGAGCACCATGTCTTCATCACCTTCGTCGAGACTTGCGATTTCGGAACCGCATCCCCACTTTTGCTCCCCCATCTCCGGCCACACCATTCACACACCACCACCACTCGCGGGCATCGTCCAACAGCAGGACCGCAGTCTTCCAAACTGACAATGAGGGTGCGACTCCCTCTGCCCGCTCCGCGCAGCCCCCCACCGCCGACGCTCACGTGACGTCGGCCCACGAGGAACTGCGCCCACTTCTTCGAGCCGATTCTCCGGCGAGGATCGCCGTCTGCAACACGGTGCGCGAGGGTTCAACTCCCTCTCGGCTCTCCCGCGTCGCTCGGGCAGCAACGCGAGCTCTACGGAGCACGGGATCACGACGGGTTGGTCACCCTGGACTCTCTGATAAGGAGCCCGCACTGCGTTCGATTCGCAGGTGATCCACCGACGCGAGGGACAGACGTACAAACGTGTGCACGTTTGCACCCTGGGGTCGAACAGCGAGAGCGGCGCTGGCAGTCTAGCGACTGCGCCTGCATGACGAGCAGGAGGAGGCAGGTGCGATCCCTGCGCGCCGCACCGGGCACGGACCGCTGCGATTCCAGCGACGGACCGCCGTCATCATCATCACGGGCTTGTCTCCGAGGGGAGACGTCTGCCTTGCAAGCAGATGGATCGGGTGCGACTCCCGACTTGTCCACCCCAGCCACGCTCGAGCTCCCGTCGGGCTTCGCTGGTCCTCTGTGCATGGCTCAACCTGGCTAGAGCACTCCGTTCGGGTCGGAGGGATTGGAGGTTCGAATCCTCCTGCACAGACCACGCACGCGCACGCCTCGAGCGGACGCGGAGCACGCCTCGAGCCGACGTGGCCCAACTGGTAGAGGCCGCAGTCTCAGAAACTGTGTGTTGTGAGGGTTCGAATCCCTCCGTCGGTACCAACGTCCCCATCGCACCTCGGCCATCCGCCGGGAGCGACCGGACGCGATACGTCACGCGAATACGTCACTGTGGTGGAATTGGAATACACACCAGCCCGAGATGCTGGGCTCCGCATGGAGTTTGAGGGTTCGACTCCCTCCGGTGACACTGCGCGCCATCCACGCGCCGCCTCAGCGTCCGGTCACACGTCCATCCCTTTGCGCTTCTGTCGTCGTGCATCGTGCACGACTCCTTCAACACCTCCGAAAGGAGAACGAGCCGTGAGAACGAGAAAGAAACGGTGATCCCCATGCAAACGCTGATGCTGACCCCCTGGATGGCGCCTCACAAGATCATTCCCTGGCAGCGCGCCGTCGTGCTGGCTTACCTCGACAAGGTCGAAGTCATCGAGACCTGGGACGCGGAGCTCCGCGCCCCGAGCTTCGCGATGCTCGCCCCCGCCGTCGTCCGCCTGAAGAAGGGGTCGGTGTCGACGAAGCAGTCGGTCCGCTTCTCCCGGTTGAACGTGTTCACGCGGGACAAGTTCCGTTGCCAGTACTGCGGCGAGAAGAAGCCGATGAAGCAACTGAACTACGACCACGTCATCCCGCGTGTTCGGGGAGGCAAGACCGTCTGGGAGAACATCGTGACCTCCTGCTACGCCTGCAATGATCGCAAGGGGAGCCGCACGCCTGAGCAGGCCGGCATGAAGCTGCTGCGGCAGCCGAAGAAGCCGACCTCGCTGCCCGTCGTGCCGCCGATCCGTCTCGACGAGAGTGAGCTGCCGGATGTCTGGCAGCCGTACTGCGACGGCTACACTGCGCCGGCTTCGCTCTCTGCCTGAGACGTCGACGCATCGATGCGTCGTGGCCCGCGCCACGACACACGCTCCCGCGTCCTGGTCCAAGACGTGAAACTGGACCTCCTATTCTTCTCGCCTCGCGCGACATCCACCCATTCACGAAGCCGTCACGCGCCGGCATCTCAGGGCGTAGCTTAGCCAGGCAAAAGCGCCAGTCTGGGGGACTGGAGACCGCAGGTTCGAATCCTGCCGTCCTGACCGCGCTCGTTCCGCACGCCGTGCGAGCTCGAACGAATCGATACACGAACACGGAAGGCAAATCCGCCAGGGGCGGAGATCGTCTGGAACGCGATTCGCGCGGCCATCGTCCGCGTGGGGTTCGAGTCCTCTGCCTTCCTCTCCGCGGCCCTGACGTGTCCGCGACGCGCAACGAGGCGCAACGGGGCGCAACGCGCCAACGGTGTCACAGGGTCGGTAAGCTCGAATGGTAGAGCGGGAGTTTGAAAAGCTCTGCGTAGGGGGTTCGATTCCCTCACCGACCACTTCTCGGGAGAAAAACTGGCTGGGAGCCAGGCTTGCTTCGAAAGCAAAGCGCACCCTTCACCGAGGGTGTGGGGTTCGAGACCTCTTTCTTCCTCTGTCGCTCGATTTTCGTTTCTCCTCGTCGTGGTGGATTCCATGCATCGGTCTACGAAGCCGGTTGTCTAGGTTCGATTCCTAGCGGGGAGGCCAAACATTCAGCATCTGTCTCCATCATCTACCTTCGTCCTGACGGAATCAGGGTCGAGCATCCGAAGCTCGTTCTCCCGGGTTCGACTCCCGGCGGAGGTGCCCTCTGGAGACCGAGAGCACTGCTCTCGGCTTCGGAGCGTCATCGCAGCGTGGGGGAGGAGCCACCCCGCGAGCTTCATACGCTCGAGACGCTGGTGCGACTCCAGCCGCTGCATCCAGGTCGTCCGCTCGACCCGAGCTCACACGCACTCGACTCGTCCAAATGGTCAGGACATCAGCTTTCCAGGCTGACGGTTTGGGTTCGATTCCCAAGTCAACACCGATGCTCGAGTCACTCGGACGACCTTCATCTCCACTGTTCCCGTCGTCTAGGCGGCCAAGGACTCTGGGCTCTCAATCCAGGAACACGGGTTCGAATCCCGTCGGGAACGCCTCGTCTCTCGTTCATTCATCGACCGGAATCACACGGTCGCGCGCTCGAGCACGCGCACGGCCGAACACGCCCTCGCTCGGAAAGGAGTCGTCATGCCGAACACACATCTTTTTGGTCACGCACGCAAAGCGCCCGTGGCCGATGCTCGCAACGAGGCCGGAGGTCCGGCATACGCGCTCTCGCCCGAGCATGCGCTCGCGCAGTATGCGGTGACCGGGACGTTCCATCGCACGTTCTACGCGACCGGTCAGCAGCAGCTCGACAAGGTCGCGGAGCTCGCGAGCGCCGTCCGCCCCGAGCTCGTCGCGAAGACGGCTGTCTACTGTCGTGAGCACGGCAGGATGAAGGACGTCCCCGCGTTCCTCGTCGCCTGGCTCGCCGCCCACGACGTCTCGCTCATGCTCCGCGTGTTCCCGCGCGTCATCGACGATGCGCGGATGTTGCGTGCGTTCGTCGCGATCGTCCGTTCTGGAGTCACCGGCCGCAAGTCGTTCGGGTCGGCGCCCAAACGGGCTCTCCGCGAATGGTTCGCAGCAAGGAGCCCCGAGACCATCTTCCGCCAGTCCATCGGTCAGAGCCCGTCCATGTCGGACGTCATCAAGATGGTTCGTCCTCCCCCGCGGAACGCCGTCGGGGGGAAGGGCGAAGCCGATGCCGTCCGTGAGGCCCTCTACGGCTACCTCATCGGAAAGAACGTGGACTGCTCGAAGCTGCCGCCGCTCACCCAGGCCTTCGAGGCCTGGAAGAAGAACGATCGGAAGCCGCTGCCCGACGTGCCGTTCGAGATGCTTACCGCTCTCCCTCTGCGCGCGGCGCACTGGACCGAGCTGGCGAAGAAGATGACGTTCAACCAGCTCCGCCAAAATCTGAACACGCTCTACCGTCACGGCGTCTTCACCGACCCCGCGATCGTCGAGCTCGTCGCCGAGCAGCTCTCGGACGCCGACGCCGTGAGGCGCTCGCGCACGCTCCCGTATCAGCTGCTCGCAACGTATCGCGCCGTCGAGCAGAGCATGCCGCCGGTAATCGTCAGCGCGCTGGCTCGCGCCGTCGAGCACGCCGTCGGCAACGTGCCCGCGATCCCGGGCTCCGTTGCGCTCTGTCCCGACGTCTCCGGGTCGATGCACTCGCCCGTCACAGGCCATCGAGGGACGGCCACCTCGAAGGTCCGCTGCATCGACGTCGCCGCGCTGGCGACCGCCGCGCTCCTTCGCAAGAACGAGCACGCGACGGTGCTGCCCTTCTCGGACGACGTCGTGCAGCTTCCGCGTCCGCTGAACGCACTCGACTCGGTCGTCACCAATGCCGAGTTGCTGTCGTCGCTCCCGAGCGGCGGGACCTCGTGCGCTGCGCCGCTACGGTGGCTCAACGCTCGTGGAACCGCGCCCGACGTGGTCGTCTTTGTCTCCGACAACCAGTCCTGGGCTGACTTCAGGCTGGCGCCGCGCTCCGCCGACTCCGGCAGCAGCGCGACGCGCGGAACCGTGATGGCGGAGGAGTGGGACCGACTCCGCGCGAGCAACCCGCGCGCGAAGCTCGTTCTCGTGGACCTCCAACCGTACGCGACGACGCAAGTGCAGACCCGCTCCGACGTGTTGAACGTCGGAGGTTTCTCCGATGCCGTCTTCGACCTCGTCGCCTCCTTCGCGAGCGACGACGCGGACGGAGCGGCGTTTCTCCAGGCGATCGAGTCAATCGCCGTGTGATCGGCTCTCGAACCTACGGCAAATGCCCGTGGCGGTCATGTCGACCGCACGTCCCTCGTTGCCGTCGACCTGCTCGTCCTCACGAGGGGCCTCGTGAGGCAATGACTCGAGGACGAGCGACTATTTCACGTGCCGCCCACGCCCAGACAGCGGGGCACCTCACTGGTAGCGAGGAACGAGGAGGGTGCAATTCCCTCGGGCGGCTCGACGCGGGTTCCACGTGGCCCGATCCTGCGGTGATAGTTCAAGAGCAGAACCCGAGCACGCCACGCTCGAGATCCGAGTGCGATTCTCGGTCACCGCTCTCGCCCAGCACGCACGCACGTGCACACGTCGAGCGCGGACCTCCGCTGCGGTCCTCGGAGGAGGGCGCGCCTCATGAGCGCGGTCCAGGCAGTTCGACTCTGCCCGCAGCGACCGGCTCACTCGCTGAGCCACCCATTCCGGAGTGTTCCAACAGCAGGATCCGCGGCTTTGAACCGCTGGGGTGGGGGTGCAATTCCCTCCTCCGGAGCCTCGAGACGACCCGACGCCCCGCCTATCACGAGGCCGGGCACGAGCCGGGCGACGACTCCCAGAGACCGCCGACCGTCACGTCTCGAAGCCATGCGGGGCTCGCTCATCTGGTGATGACACCTGCCTCACGAGCAGGCACAGGAGAGTTCGATCCTCTCGCCCCGTACCGATGCCCTCCGGCCCCCGCAGCGACCTGCTCCGGACGAGCCGTCCGGACATCTGCTTATGGAAGTCAAACCGCGAATGGTCGCGGGCCCGGCCGCTACCCGGTGCGTACCGCAAGGTATGGTGTTCGAGTCGCCTGACTTCCGCCTGAAAATAGGCCTGTTTCGGCCGCTGGCGCCAAGATGTCCCCTCCGAGGTAGGGCCGCCGCTCGGGTGAAGGCGGGCCCCGATATCCATCCCTCGGGTGTCCCGAAATACCTCGCTCGAGGGCCTTCGGCTCGTCTCCGCGAGAGTCCCGACGAGCGGACACAGAATTAGCTGCAGTGTGCGCGAGATTTTAGCTTCCCTCTCGTCGGGCGAGTTACGCTGCTCGTCATGAAGAAGGAGGCCCTCCGCGTCTCGACGACGATCCCGGCGGCTCCCACGACGCTATATCTCGCGTGGCTCAACCCCGAGCAACACAGCGAGATGACGGGCGGGGCGGCGAAGATCGACTCCGAGGTTGGCGGGAATTTCACCGCGCTGAACGGGTACGTCACGGGCAAGCTCGTGACGCTGGACCTCGGAAGGCGCATCGTCATGAGCTGGCGAACCACGGATTTTCCGCGGGAAGAGTCGGACTCGCGGGCGGAGGTGCACTTCGAGGCCCTCGGCGGAAGCACCCGCCTGACCGTCCTCCACACCGAGATCCCCGAAGGCCAATGCGAGAAGTACCGCGAGCTCTGGAACGACAAGTACTTCGGGCCGATGCGGACCTTCTTCAGCAAATACCTGCCCGATCCGCGCAAGCCGCCTCCCCCGCGCCCGCCTCCGCCCCCTGAAGTCGAGGAGGAAGAAGAGGAAGAGGAGGAGGCGCCGAAGAAGGCCAAGGCCGTCAAAGCAGCGCCTCCTAGCAAGAAGGCGCTGACGAAGCCGACCCCCGCACCGAAGGCCGAGCCCCCGAAGGCGAAGCCGGCAAAGGCCGAGCCGGCGAAGGCCGAGCCCGCAAAGGCGAAGCCGGCGAAGGCCGAGCCCGCGAAGGCCAAGCCAGTGCCGGCGAAGGTGAAGCCGAAGGCGAAAGCGGCCGCCAAGCCAGCAGCCAAAACGGCCGCCAAGAAGCCCGCGGCCAAGGCGCCGGCGAAGAAGCCCGTCTCGAAGAAGCCGGTCCCCAAGAAGACCGTGAAGGCCAAGGCCAAGACGAAGAAGAAGAAGTGAGCGCAGACCTCGCGCTCGCGCGCGGCGGCTTGCCCGTCAGCGCGAGGTCTCGTCGCCTTCGATCCACCAGAGCACGCTGAACGCCGCGTGGGCGGCTGCGCGCGCGGGCGCGGGCGCGGGGACAAGAGGGTCGCGTCCGTTGCGATCGATCGCCGTCAGGTCGAACGCGTGGTTCGCCGCGTCCGCCGGGATTTCCTTGGCCAGAGCGTTCTCGTCACTCATGCATGAGTTACTAGCGTTCGTCGGCTGCTCACGCAACCCTCGCTCGACTAGGATCCGGGCACCGTGACGACCACCGACCCGATCCTGCAGGACCTGCTCGCTTTTCTCGGGGCTTCTCCGACCCCCTTCCACGCCGTCTCGAGCGCCGCCGAGCGCCTTTCCGCCGCCGGTTTCAAGTCGATCGCCGAGACCGATACCTGGGCGGACCTCGAGCCCGGCCGGTACATGTTCCCCCACGGCGGGACGAGCATCTTCGCGTTCGTCATCCCGGACACCAAGCGCATCTCCGGCTTCCGGATCGTCGGGGCGCACACCGACAGCCCGAACCTCCGGCTCAAGCCCAACGCCGAGTACAAGAAAGAGGGTTATGCCCAGCTCGGCGTCGAGGTTTACGGCGGCGTCCTGCTGAACTCGTGGCTCGACCGCGATCTCTCGCTCGCCGGCCGCGTGTTCGTGCGCGAGAACGGGCGAGTCGAAACGCGGCTCGTCCGCTTCTCGAGGCCGATGCTCCGCGTCGCGCAGCTCGCCATTCACCTTGATCGGGACGTCAACGACGGGCTCAAGCTGAATCGCCAGGAGCACCTCGCTCCCATCCTCGGGCTCGCCTCGGACGGCGCGAAAGATCTGATGGCGCTCCTCGCCGACGAGCTGAAGGTCGGCCGCGACGCGATCCTCGGCAGCGACCTGATGCTCTTCGACGTGGTCCCTCCCACGCTCGGCGGTCGCGACGAGGAGATGATCTTCTCGGGACGGCTCGACAACCTCGCGATGTGCCACGCCGGGCTTCGCGCGCTCATCGATGCAGCTCCGAAAGCCGGCGCAGGCGACGTCGTCCCGTTCGTCGCCCTGTTCGACCACGAAGAGGTCGGCAGCGAGAGCGCCTACGGCGCCCATTCCGGTGCGCTGCCGCGCGCCCTGGAGCGCATCGTGACGGGTCGCGGAGGCTCACGCGAGGACTACCATCGCGCGCTCGCGGGCTCGCTCTGCGTCTCGGCCGACATGGCCCACGCGGTCCACCCCAACTACGAAGGGCGCCACGAGGCACGCCACAAGCCGGTGCTGAACGGCGGGCCGGTCATCAAGATCAACGCCCAGCAGCGGTACGCCACCTCGGGGCCCACGGCGGTCCTGTTCCGCGACCTCTGCGCCAAGGCCGAGGTGCCCGTCCAGCACTACGCGCACCGCACGGATCTCCCCTGCGGCAGCACCATCGGCCCGATCGCGTCGACGCTCCTCGGCATCCGCACCGTGGACGTGGGCAACCCGATGCTCAGCATGCACTCGATCCGGGAGCTCGGCGGGACGAAAGATCCCGCAATGATGACGAAAGTACTGGGGGCGTTCTACGCTTGTCCGGATCCGGGCAGCGCCTGACCGACGCGAGACGTCAGCGGGCCCTCCTCGGCGAACGTGCATCACGGCGAGAGCGCAAAGGACCGATATGAGGAACAGGCAGGTCGTCGTCGTCTTCGCGTTCGCGCTAGGGACGGCGACGCTCACCGCTGCGTGTGGGAAGAAGGCCGGCGGAAGCTGCAAAGGCGCCGAGTCCACGTGTCTCGACAAGCAGCACGCGCTCGTGTGCCGGGGCGACACGTACGTCGAGATCGCGTGTGCGGGCCCGACCGGCTGCGGCAAGTACCAGGACCACGCCAACTGCGATACGTCCGTCGCGAACGTCGGCGACCCGTGCATGGGTGAAGAAGACGAATACGCATGCTCGACCGACAACAAGCGGGCGCTCGTATGCAAGGGCGGGAAGTTCGAGCCCTACCTCGAATGCCGCGGCAAGGCTGGGTGCTCCATGCTCGGGCGCGCGGTCTCGTGCGACACCTCCGTCGCCGAGAAAGACGACCCGTGCAAGACGCAGGGCGCGGTCGCGTGCGGCGGCGACCAGAAGCACATGCTCGTCTGCCGCGACGGCAGGTTCGCCCTGTATCGCTACTGCCGGGGGCAATACGGGTGCTTCAACAAGGGTGAGACGCCTTCGTGCGACGAGACGCTCTCCCTCGCCGGCGATCCGTGCGGGATCCCGGGACAGGTCGTCTGCTCCGTCGACGGCAAGACGGAGCTCGTCTGTCAGGGCGGCGTCTTCACCAAATCGATCACCTGCAAGACGGCGTGCACTGTGACGAACCGGCCCGGCCGGCCGATCGACTGCAGGTGAACCGACGCCTCGTCGACGTGGCCGTTCAGCGGGCGTCGGCGCAGCAGCGGAACCCGGTCGAGTAGTCGTGGTAGCTCACGTCGTGAGCGACCGTCTTGTACTTGCAGCCGTCACCGTTGAGGTG
The DNA here is from genome assembly GCA_023423895.1 of Pseudomonadota bacterium. Lineage (GTDB taxonomy): Bacteria > Myxococcota_A > Polyangia > Polyangiales > Polyangiaceae > Labilithrix. Next base: position 1,956 of record JAFAER010000267.1, on the reverse strand, counting down.
CGTGTCCTGGTAGTAGCCGCCGCGGAACACGCCGCGGGTGCCGTTCACGTCCGCCGTCCACTCGTGGAGGTTGCCGACCATGTCGTAGACGCCGAAGGCGTTCTTGCACTTCGCGAACTCACCCGTCTTGGCGACGGTGTTCGGCGACCTGTTGATCCGCGGGTCGTTGAGCGCTTCGTGCGATGAATACACCGCCTCGCCGGCGCCGGGGTTGAGCGTCGCGAGCGGCGCCCGGCCGGAGTCGTTGCAGTAGCCGGCTTTGCGCTCGTCACCGTACGGGAAGGTCGTCGGCTTCTTGCCCCGGCAAGCGAACTGCCATTCTTCCCCGGTGCAGAGGCGCTTCTTCGCGGCCTTGCAGGCGGCCTCGGCTTCGTTCTTCGAGATGTAGCCCTGCGGGACGACGCCCGCCTTCGAGACCGCCTTCACCTGGAGGTTCGTGACTGGCTCGTACGGCGCGTGGGCGACTTCCTTCTTGCCTCGGATCTCGACGACCGAGCCCTCCCACTTGTCGATGCAGTACGCACGTGGGGGCGTGCCGTCGGTCGTGATGAACGCCATCCCCGAAGGACACGGGCCGCTACGACCTTCGCTCGGCGACGCGAACAAGGCGCACGAAGCTCCGCTCGCAGCCAGCGCCACGATCGCCGTTCGACGCGCGAAGATGCCCATCCGGGCGAGAGCTAGCTCGGCACGCACCCGTGATCAACTACTGATGGGGAATCAGCCCCGAGAACCAGGCCGCGCCGGCCGCTGCGGCCACGACGAGAAAGAGCACGAGGCCGATGGCAGCGTGGCTGCTGCCGCCGCTGCTCTTCACCGCGTGCGCCCCCGAACGCATGGCGCCTGCCGGCGGCGGGTTCGAACGAGGCGCGCCAAGCTGAGCCGATGACGCAAGCGCCGGAATCTGCGGCTGCGGGGCCGAGCCGGGCATCGGCTCGTCTTCGAGGGCAGAGAGGTTCCCTTGCTCGAAGACCTCGCCGGGCAGCGAATGGCGCATCTGCTCGAACGTCTGGACCGGCCGCTTCTCCTGGATGGCGATCTCCTCCGCCCAGTTCGTGGGATCGACGAACTGACCGGGGTTCAGCGGAGCGGCAGCCCCGACCTTCATCGCCCCTTCCGACGGCGCACCGTCCTCCTTGAGGGACGTGAACTCGAACAGCGCCTCTTCGATCAACTTGTCGATGATCGAGCCTTGCGGCGGCCGGACACGCTGCTTCTCGCGCATCGTGCTCTGCACGATGGTCGCGATGTCGAAGGTGCCGATCGGCTGCCCGTAGGCATAGAGGAAGCGGATGAGGTCCTGACCGAGCTCCCTGGCGGTCGAGTACCGGTGGAGCATGTCCTTCGCGAGCGCCTTGTTGACGATGCGCTCGAGCTCCGGCGGGACCTTGCGGTTCACCTGGGAGATCGGCGGCACCTGCGCCTGCTGGACCTTCTTCACCGTCTGGAAGTCGGTCTCCCCGAGGAACAGGCGCTGACCAGCGAGCAGCTCCCAGAGGATGATGCCAACCGCGAAGATGTCCGTCTTGCTGTCGACTTCCTGGCCCATGGCGGCCTCGGGCGACAGATAGGAGAACTTGCCCTTGATGATCCCGGGCTCGCTCTTCTCGAGCTGCGAGCTCGCCTTCGCGAGGCCGAAGTCCACGATCTTCACCTCGCCGTACTTCGTCACGAGGACGTTCGGCGGAGACATGTCGCGGTGGACGATGTTGAGCGGGATCCCGTTCGGGTCCGTCAGCTCGTGCGCGTAGCTGAGGCCCTTGCAGATCTCCTGGGCGATGAAGGCGGCGGCGGCGACCGGGAAGTCCTTGCCCTGCTTTTTCAGGGATTCGGCGATCGACTTCAGGTTCGCGCCGTCGACGTACTCCATGACGATGAAGTACGCGCTGTCGCCGACGCCGATGTCGAAGACCTGAACGCAGTTCGAGTGCGAGAGCTGCGCCGAGATGCGCGCCT
>JAFAER010000171.1 GCA_023423895.1 Pseudomonadota bacterium | reverse complement strand
CATGTAGAGCTGCTTGAAGAGCTGCGGGCTCTCCGCGAGCGCGTAGAACTTCCCGGCGTTCATGCGGCTCGGCACGAGGAAGTTGCGCGCGCCGCCGGGCGTGTACTTCACCATGAACGGCGTCTCGAGCTCGAGGAAGCCCTGCGAGTCGAAGTAGCGCCGCACGACCTGGTTGATCTTGTGGCGCACGCGGAGCGTCCGCTGCAGCGGCGCGCGCCGGAGATCGAGATAGCGGTACTGGAGGCGCTTCTCCTCACCTGTGTCGATGTCGTCGGCGATCTCGAAGGGCGGCGTCTCCGCCTTGTTGAACACGGTCATCTCGACCGCGTGGACCTCGATCTCACCGGTCGGCAGCTTCGGGTTCTTCATCGCGCCACGGCTCTTCACGATGCCGCGAACACCGATGACCCACTCGGAGCGAACGGCCTGCGCGCGCTCGAGGGCCTCCTTCGGCTGATCGCCGAACCCGGAGAGACTCGGGTCGAAGACGATTTGCGTGATGCCTTCGCGATCGCGCAGGTCGACGAAGATGCCGCGGCCGTGATCGCGATAGCTCGCCACCCAGCCGAAGAGGACGACCTCCTTGCCCTCGTCGCTCGCGCGCAGATCGCCGCAACGATGGGTGCGTTTCAGCTCGTCGATGAAGCGTGCCACGATGTTTTCTCCTCACAAGGCCTGGCTGGTCGGTCCTCACGGGTACATCGAGGACCCCTGAAAGTGGGAAAGCCAGGGCCGGCCAGGGTAAACCAAGTACCGTTCCCGATGAAGAGCCGCCTGCCTGCCCAGCGACGATGGTTCGACGCCGCGCTTCGCGTGCTCACCGCGCTCGTGCCGGCGGCCCTCGCCGCCGCAGGCGCCAGCTCGGTCGCGCCCGCTTCGCACGACGTCGAGCTCGTGCGGACGGCGGGCGCAGGCTTCACGGGCGCGTTTCGTGCGCTCGATCTCGTGGTCTCGGCGCCAGCGATCCTCGTGCCGATCGGGACGCGAGCCTTCCGCGCCGGGCTCGCGTCCGCCGTCGTCACCGGCATCTGCGGCGCGATCGCCTTCGATCTCGCGCGCGAGCTCGTCAAGATGGCTCCGTCGGCGCTTGCGCGCCTCGGGCTCCGCGGCCCGACCAGCGGGGAGGTATCTCCACGCCTCGTCTCCGCGGTGAGCGCGGTGGCCGTCCTGACCGCTCTTCTCGCTCCGGCGTGGCAGGTCGAGGCCTCCGCGCCCGGAGGCGCCGTCACGGGCGCCGCGCTCGTGTTGGTCGCGCTCCGACTGGCGACCCTCGGTGTAGCTGGGGCTGCCGAGCGCCAAGAGTCCGAGCCCGAGCGATCTCCGTCGTCGCTCGGCGCGGCGCTCCCTCCCGCGCTCCTCTTCGTGCTGGGCCTCGCCGCGAGCTACGAGCCGCTCGTGTTCCTGGCGGCCATTGCCGGAGTAGGCCCCTCGATCGTCACCGCAGTCGTCCGTTCCCGCAAGCACCTGGCGTTGGATCGGCACGCGGTGCTCCATGGAGCGTGTGCGTTCGGCCTCGGCCTCTTGCCGCTCGCGTTGGGGGCGGCGCTCGCGCAGCGCGCGCCGGAGATCGCCGTCGCCGGCCCGATGTTCTCGCTGCTCGAGCGCGCAGTATCGCCGACCGGGATCGGCGCGGTCGCATCGGCCGAGGTCGGGGCGTTCCTCCTCGTCTTCTGCGCCGGCGGCGCTGCGCTCTCGCTCGTCGTAGGCGAGGCGCGCCGGGTCGCGCTCCCGCTCGTGCTGGTCGTCGCCGTCGCGCTCCTCGCGGTTCGTCTCGGAACGGCGTCCGGCCCGTCGCGCTACTCGGCCCCGGTCCTCGCAGGTTTGCTCTCGGCGCACATCCTCGGCGCGTCGATGCTCGGCGCGGTGGTGCTCGCGATCGCGCGTGCCCGCGTTCCGTTCGCGGAGGCGAGCGCCGCGCTCGTCGTCGTGCTCGAGCTCGTCCTTCCGGTGCGCTCGATCGATCTGACGACGGCTCGTCGCGAAGCCCGCGCTTCGCATGCGTCGGCGATCTGGAACGACATCGCGTGGGGCGCGGCCCCGCCGGCGGCCGTAGTCCTCGTCGCCGACCGCGGGACGATGCGCCGCGTCGCGAGCGCTCGGGCTGCCGGACACATGCGCGGCGATCTCATCGTCGTCCCGGCCTACGACGTCCAGGGCCGCGAGGGCCAGCGTGCGCTGCTCGCGGAGCCAAAGCTCACGCCGCTCTATCGCGACATGGCGCTCGGGGTCCCGCCGGAGGAGCTGTCGCTCGCCCAGCTCGGCTCGCAGCGCCCGGTGCTCGGGTCGTTCGACCCGAAGTGGGACCGGACACTGTCGCGTCATCTCATCCCGTCGGGCCTCATCTCGCGCTTCGAGACGGAGCCGCGCGGCGCGAGCGATCGCAAGAAGGCTCTCGACGCGTTTCTTCCGTCGAAGGACCGGCTCGTGCGCATCGCGGTCGCCAAGAAAGACGCCGAGCTCGCGTCGGCGACGGCTGCGCTGCTCCGTGCACGCGCGGTCGGCATGGCCGCGACCGGCGAGCGCGACATGCTCTCACGAGCGCTCGACGATCTGCGGGCGTTCGCGCCCGACGACGCGATCGGTGCGACGCTCGTGCGACGCATCGTCACGACGAAGGGCCCGATCGACGTTCGCGACTTGTCCCCGTGACGCCCTTTGGTTCGCGAGAGATACTCGTACGAACCCGTGCCGACCGGACCCACCATCGTTCGAGGAGCGCTGCTTGCGTACCGCGTGTTCGACGCGGGCGAGACGATCGCGCTCGACGTCGCCGAGAAGCTCGTGCCCGCGGCCAAGCGGCTCGAGATCGGCGGTCCGCTGGTCGAAGGTCTCGTGATCGCGGTTCGCCCGCTCGTGATCTCGCTCGCGGACTGCGAGCTCGCGGTCCCTGGGATCGACCGTCCGCTCCACGCGCGCGTCTCCGTCCGCGTCTTCGACTTCGGTGCCGTCTCCGTCCTCTACGAGATCCCGATCGAGCCCGGCACTCCGCTCGCCTCGCTCATCCCGGTCTGCGCAGCGATCTACGAGTCACCGGTGCTGGATGCGCGGGGCGCGCGCCATCGTCAGGAGATCATGAACATGATCGGTCCCAGCATCGAGAAGCCACACGGCTGGGAAGAAGCGGAGAGCTACACCATCGTGTTTGCGGAGGAGCTGGCCGGCGAGCCGGCGTCGTCCCTCATGGACTCCGAGGTCGCCGCAAAGCTGCTCCTCGGCGAGCCGAGCACCAAGCCGCTGAACGCGGCGACGCGACAGGACATCCTCCGCAACGCGTTCTCTTACCTCGTCGACGACCTCATCCTCATCGACTGGAACAGTGCGCTCGTCGTGGAGCCGAGCGGATCGCGCGTCGTGCCCCACGTTCTGGAGCTCGCGACGTGTCAGCTCCTCGAGTTCCGCTACTACGACGGCCTTCTCGATCGCGAGCTCTCGCGCGTCTACGACTACGTCGAGAAGGCTCCGCGCATCTTCAAGAGCCCGTTCCGCGCGCTGACGCGCGAGGTCCTACGCCGCTTCATGGAGCTCACGGAGTTCACGGAGCGCGTGGACAACGCGATCAAGTCGGTCGGTGATTTCTATCTCGCGCGCGTGTACATGGCGGCACTCCGACGCTCCCGCGTCCCGGAGTGGCGCGAGAGCGTGGAGACGAAGCTCGCGCTGGTGAGCCGGACCTACGAGCTGCTCAAGGGCGAGGTCGAGGTCTCGCGCACGCAGCTCCTCGAGCTCACCGTCGTCATCCTCATCTTGCTCGAGATCCTCGCGGCGTTCCAACGCCACTGACACGCGATCACTCGCACACGATGCGGTTGCCGCTCAGCGGCCCCTTGCACTTCTGTCCGGGCAGGCACTGCTGTCCAGAGGCGATCTGCTCGTCGAGGCACTCGTACGCGGAGCTCGTGTCGATCTCGCTGCAGTAGAGGCCGTTCGGCTTGCCGACGCAGCTGTCCTTCTGAGGCGCGTTGCAGGTGTACTCGTCGCCGATGAAGTACTTCGGCTCGCTCTTCAGCGGCGAGAAGCCGAAGATCGGCTTGTTGATGCTGGGCTGGCCGAGGCCGGGCACCTGCAGCCGACCTTCGATGTCCGCCTTCAGACCATGCTCCTCGGAGAGCGTGAAGCCGCCGTTGAGGCCGGCCTGGCCGTACGACGCACAGACCTCGGCGGTGAGCTTCGCGTAGGGGCCGATCTTGCCTTCGAGTCCTGCAGCGTCGAACGCGAGGACGCTCACGACGGCCTTGATGCTGCACTCACCGCTGAGCGAAGCCTTGCCCTGCACGCCGATGAAGTCGAAGCCGGGGGTGAGTGATGGCGCCTCGTTGAGCGCGATCATCTCGCCGTTCTGGTACTTGAACCCCGCAGCGGCGCGCCCGCTCAGATGGGCGCGGCCCCGAGCCGTGATCTCGCCGCCCGCGGTGACCGAGCACGTGACCTCGGGCCGGAGGCGCAACGTCACCGGGATGGGACCGGGAAGCGGAATCGCGACGCTCGGGCCCTCCCACGTCTTCGCGAGGCTGCCGCCGTCGGCATTCTTCGCCGTTACCTTGGCGCCCACCTCGACGATCACGCTCGCACGAGGGTTCAGCGTGAGCTTCGCGGATGCCTTCTCGATTCCCGTCGGGATCTTCCACCACTTGCGGATCTGGAGCTCCGCGTCGAAGTCGGCGTCGAGACCGAACGTCCCGTCCGAGAGACGGACGACCGGTCCGAAGTCGGACTTCAGCTCTCCGGCGATCGGCGCCTGTCCGGAGCCCTTCGAGGGGGAGCGATTGTTGTTCGCCAGAGGACGGACGTTCTGCACGTCGCTGTCGTTCGCTCCCGCGAAGATCGACTGCTGGCCGCCGCCGAAGACGAGATCGCCTTCGAGCAGGTCGGGCAGCTCCGCGGGCTCGGTGACGATGACGATCGGATCGCCGGCGCTGATCGACACCACCTTGCGAAGGAAGCCGTAGGGGTTCTTCGAGCTCGCGAGATCTGCGGAGGCCTTGTCTCGATCGCCGGCGATCACCGTGCCGGCGTGCAGCCGCTCGACCCACGCTTCGTTCGCTGACGTCTTGGGAAGCGAGACCTTGCCGTCTTCGACGACCGCGCTGTCCGAGACGCCGTCGGGAGCGAGAACGGCGTTGTCGTCGAGGACGATCGGAGCGCGTCCGCGCGGTCCGCTCGCTCCGTCCGGTTCCACTGACTCCGCCGAGCAGCCCGCCACGATCGAGCAGCCCGCCACGAGCAGGGGCCCCACAAGACGCGTCATCTTCACCTGAGTGCTCCTTTGCGACCGGCTCGGTCGCTCCCTCGACGAGCTCTTGCAGCATGAGCCGTGCCTTGGCCGACGAGGCGCTATCTTCGTGGAAAGACTGAGCTCGAGGCCGGATCAGGGATCTGCGCCGATCCACGCCACTTTCCCGACATGACCGGGGCTCCCTCGGCGGTTGCGCAGTTCGTCCCTCGCGCTGCGCAACCGCAGCGATCCCTGTCCTGCTGGGCCCGAGTCTTCCAAGGGCACGAGCAATGCACCGCGTAAAGTGCATGATGCAACCGTCCGTCGACGTCGCCGGCGACGTCAGGTTCTGCTTCGCGACGCTCGGCCGTGGGCTCGCTGCGGTCGTCTTCAGCATGGTCTTGCTGTCCGGAGCACTGCCCCCGCTGCAACAGACCGTGATCGGGCTCGTCGTCTACTTCCTCGTGGACGCGCTGCTCGTCGTCTACGCGGCGAAGCGCGCTCGTGTGTCGCGTGGGGCGCCCGGCCTGCTCGCTGCGGTGAGCGGCATCGACGTCGTCGCGGCCATCGCGTCCGCCGTCGTGCCCACCGCCGCAGCGCTTCGGGTCGTCGCTGGCCTCCGCGCGATTGTCGGCGGAGTGTGCGACGCGATTTGGTCACGTCACCACGGTACGAGCGACATGCTCACGCTGAACGGCGTCGCCGCCGTCGCGCTCGGCGCGGTGCTGCTCCTCGCATGGCCAGGCTCGGGAGAGCTGGCGCTACCCTGGCTGGTGGGCCTGCAACTGATGGTGTCGGGGGCGCTCCTCACCGGTGGTGCGCTCAGCGAGCTTCGCCGGGTGGTGAGCGTCGCACCGCAGCCAGCCTGAGCGATGCGGCATGCGGGGGGCGGAACGACGCACCCACCCGGACGCCCCTGGCAGACGTGGGATGACGGTTCGGTCGAGGCGCTGATAGCTTCGAAGGTGATGGACGTCGCAACCCTGAAACAGAAGTTCGACGAACGGAACATCAAGAAGGTCAAAGTCGGCGGCTTCGACGTCGACGGCGTCCTTCGCGGCAAGTACGTCTCCCTGGAGAAGTTCTGGAGCGTCGCAGAGCCGGGCTTCGGCTTCTGCGACGTCATCTTCGGCTGGGACATCGGTGACGTCCTCTACGACAACGCGAAGGTGACGGGCTGGCACTCCGGATATCCGGACGCGCATGCGATCATCGATCTCGACACGTTCCGCGTCATCCCTGCGGAGCCCGATACCGCGGCGTTTCTCGTCGACTTCGTCGAGAAGGACGGCGTGGGGTTCCGGCCGCACCCTGCATGTCCGCGCTCTCTCCTGAAGCGCGTGATCGCCGACGCCGCCAAGAAGGGCTACGAGGCGTCGTTCGGCGCGGAGTTCGAGTTCTGGGTCTTCAAGGAGACGACCGACTCGCTGCACGAGAAAGACTTCCGCAAGCTGACGCCGCTGTCGCCGGGGATGTTCGGCTACTCGTGGCTCCGCGAGGAACAGAACCGCGCCTTCTGTCACGCGATCATGGACGAGATGTCCGCGTTCGACATCGATCTCGAGGCCCTTCACACCGAGACCGGCCCGGGCGTCTACGAGGTCGCGATCCGCTATGACGAAGCGCTTCGAGCGGCCGACAAAGCGGCGCTCTTCAAGACGCAGCTCAAGAGCCTCGCCGCGCGCCACGGCCTCGCGGTGACGTTCATGGCGAAGTGGAGCTCGGATCTGCCCGGCTCGAGCGGGCACCTCCATCAGTCGCTCTGGACCGCCGCAGAGCCGGGCGCCGCACGACGCAACGTCTTCCACGACGAGAAAGGCGAGGGGCGGCTCTCGGCGAAGGGCCGCCACTACGTTGGTGGACAGGTCGAGCTGATGCCCGAGCTGACGGCGCTCTACTCGCCGACGGTGAACGCTTACAAACGTTACGTCCCGGGCGTGTGGGCGCCGCTGACCGCGTCGTGGGGCGTCGAGAATCGTACGTGCGCGGTCCGCGTCATCCCCGGAGGCCCGAGCTCGACGCGCGTCGAGTACCGCCAGACCGCGGCCGACATCAATCCGTACGTCGCGATCGCGACGTGCCTCGGAGCGGGCCTCTGGGGCATCGACAACGAGGTCGAGCCACCTTCTGCAGCGTGTGGCGACGCCTCGTCGACCGAGAAGCTCCAGCCGCTGCCGCGGACCTTGAGGGACGCCACCTCCGCGCTCGATGCGAGCAAGCGCGCCCGCACGATCCTCGGCGAGGGCTTCGTCGATCACTACGTCCGGACGCGCGACTGGGAGGTCCGGCAGTACGAACGCGCGGTCACCGACTGGGAGCTCCGCCGCTACTTCGAGTCCATCTGAGGATCCTGCTCCGCGGGGCGCAGCGGCCCGCGGTCGAGCTCGACCACACCGCCGATCCGAAGCGATGTCGCGAGGTTCCGCCCCTCGGAAGAGCACCTTCACGCGGCTAGAAACCGGGGACCCGGCGGTTTACGCTCCGCCTCACGTCACGGGCCTGGTCCCGGCGCCATCGAGGAGAGTCCATGTCCATCGTCACCTGGAGCTTCCCCACCACGGTCGTCTTCGGAAACGGATCGATCTCCGTCCTCGCCGATCACGTCCGTCGCGCAAACGGCAAGCGCGCGCTCATCGTCTGCGATCCCGGCGTCGTCAAAGCCCAGATCGCCGCGCGGGTGCAGCGCATCCTCGAGGAAGGCGGCATCCCGGCGACGGTCTTCGACCGCGTCGATCCGAACCCGGTGCTGAAGAACGTCACCGACGGCGTCGCGGCCTTCCGCTCACACGGCGCGGACATCATCGTCTCGGTCGGTGGCGGCTCTCCGCTCGATGCGGGAAAGCTCATCGCGCTCAAGACGACGCACGAGCGGCCGCTCGAGGAGTACGACGACGCGATCGGCGGCGACGCGCACATCGGCCCGAACATCCCGCCGATCATCAACGTCCCCACGACGGCAGGCACCGGCAGCGAGGTCGGGCGCTCCGGCGTCGTGACGCTCGAAGCGACCGGACGAAAGACCGTCATCTTCAGCCCTCATCTCATGGCAAAGGCGGCGATCCTCGATCCGGAGCTCACGGTCACGATGCCTCCGCGCGTGACGGCGGCGACCGGCTTCGACGCGCTCACGCACTGCATCGAGGCTTACCTGTCGTCGGGCGATCATCCGATGGCGGACGGGATCGCGCTCATGGGGATCGAGCTCTGCGCGAAGAACCTCCCGCGCGCCGTCGAGGCGGGAGCCGATCTCGGCGCGCGCGGCGCGATGATGAAGGCCGCGATGATGGGCGCCGTCGCATTCCAGAAGGGCCTCGGCGTGTGCCACTCGCTCGCGCATCCGCTCTCGAGCGAGAAGAACCTGCACCACGGGCTCGCGAATGCGCTCTGCCTGCCTGCGGTCGTCGACTTCAACAACGCCGCCGTCCCGGATCGCGTCGAGCGCGTCCGCCGTCTCGTCGACTTGACCGCGACGAGCCTCTCGAACGCGCTCCGCGCGCTGCGCGAGAAGGTCGGCTTGCCGAGCGGCCTCGCGGCCGAAGGCATCACGAAGGCGGACATCGTGAAGCTCGCCGACAAGGCGATGGAGGACGCCTGCCATCGCTCGAACCCGCGCCCGTGCACGCGCGACGACATGGCGAAGCTCTACGAGCTCTCCCTCTGATCGGGGCGTGATCGGCGACGTTCCGCGTCGCTCTGCGGCGTCGTGGACCTCTTCGACGCGGAACGTCACAGCCACCGCAGCAGAGAACGCCGCACGGCGACGTCGCCGCGGGAGCATACACGCGTCGAGGCGCCGCCGTGTTAGACTGCGCGCCTGCCATGCTTCCTGAAAAGAAGCAGGTCCTGATCGTCGACGACGAGCCGAACCTGCGGAAAATCCTCGCGGCCCAGCTCTCGCGCGACGGGTACGACGTGCTCCTCGCGGAAGACGGTGAGCAAGGCCTTGCCCTTCTGCGAGAGCACCACATCGATCTCGTCGTCACCGACCTGAAGATGCCGAAGGTCGACGGGATGACCTTGCTCCGCGAGGCGCTTGCCGAGCAGCCCGAGCTCCCGATCGTGATGATCACCGCCCACGGTACGGTCGACACGGCCGTCGAAGCCCTCAAGCTCGGCGCGTTCGACTACCTGACCAAGCCGTTCGACAAGGACGAGGTCCGGCAGATCGTCGGCAAGGCGCTCAAGACGCGTGAGCTCGCCGGCGAGGAAGCGACGACGGGCCTCAAGGAGGCCGAAGGCGCACGCTTCGGGATCATCGGCCAGTCTTCGGGGCTGACCGAGCTCTACGCCGTCCTCGAGCGCGTCGCGGACAGCCCCACGACGGTGCTCATCACCGGCGAGAGCGGCACGGGCAAAGAGCTCGTTGCCCGCGCGCTGCACGACCACTCGTCGCGTCGCGGCAAGCCCTTCATCAAGGTCAACTGCGCCGCGATCCCGAAAGAGCTCATCGAGAGCGAGCTCTTCGGCTACGAGCGCGGCGCGTTCACGGGCGCCGTCTCGAGCAAGCCGGGGCGCTTCGAGCTCGCGAACGGCGGCACGCTGTTCCTCGACGAGATCGGCGAGATCCCCGTCGAGATGCAGGTGAAGCTCCTCCGCGCGCTGCAGGAGAGCGAGTTCGAGCGCGTCGGCGGCATCAAGACGATGCGCGTCGACGTCCGTCTCGTCGCTGCCACCAATCGCGATCTCAAGAAGCTGATCTCGCAGGGGGCGTTCCGCGAAGACCTGTTCTACCGCCTCAACGTCGTGTCGATTCGCCTGCCGGCGCTGCGCGAACGCGCGACGGACATCCCGCTGCTCGTCGAACACTTTCTCAAGAAGTTCAACGAACGCCTGAAGAAGAGCGTGAGCGGCGTCGAGCCGGAGGCGCTCGACTTGCTGAGCGCGTACGGGTGGCCGGGCAACATCCGCGAGCTCGAGAACGTGATGGAGCGCGCGGTCCTGTTCTGTGATGCCTCGAAGCTTCGCGTCGAGGATCTCCCTGCCGAGCTCCGAGGCCCTTCCGCCCTCTCGATGGGCTCCGTGGCGCCGTCGTCGGACGCTTCGGTCGACCTCGGCACGCTCCCGGCGGACGGCGGGCTCAAAGAGCACGTCAAGGTCGCGATGAGCCGGCTCGAGCGCGACCTCGTCAGTCGCGCGCTCAAGCAGACCAACAACAACGTCACGCACGCCGCGCGTCTGCTCAAGATCTCGCGCAAGGGGCTTCAGCTCAAGATGAAGGAGCTCGGGCTTCGAGAAGGATCGAGCGAGAAGAACGAGTAGCCGTCGTGGGATCGGGCTTCAGGCGATCTCCTGGGCCGACGCGCCTGGCGCCGCTTGCGGTCGCCCTCGCGACGACGGCGACCGTCTCGTGTTCGTCGTGCCGCAAGGATCCGGGTGTCGGAGCGGACGCGGCGGCTGCGAGCCCGAGCGAGAGCGGCGCCGCGTCAGCACCGTCTGCAGCCTCGAGCGGCGCGGTCGCGCCCCGTCCGGGGATGGCGTGGGTGCCGCCCGGATCGTTCGGCGCGGGGACGCCTCCGCAGCGTACGCCGCGTGTCGCCGACGAAGAGATGCCCGGCTCGCTCGTCGAGATGACCGGCTTCTACATCGATCTCCTGCCGTGGCCGAACGAGCCGAACGCCATTCCGACGTCGAACGTCTCGCGTGACGAGGCCGAGCAGCTCTGCGCGACCAAGGGCAAGCGGCTCTGCACCGAGCTCGAGTGGGAGCGCGCCTGCAAGGGCCCGGAGAACACGACGTACGAATACGGTGACACGTACCGCAAGGACGTCTGCGGCACGGGCATGGCGCTCGAGCAGGCCGCGCGGAGGCCGACCGGCGAGCACGCGCAGTGCAAGAGCGGCTTCGGCGTCCACGAGATGCACGGCGGCGTCTGGGAGTGGACGTCGAGCGCGTGGGGCCGAGGCTCGCGCGACGCCTCGCAAGGCGTCCTCCGCGGCGGCAACTCCCTCGCGGGCGAGCTCGTCGGCCGCTGCGCGAACGGGATCGCGCGTGCACCGTCGAAGAAGTCGCCGACGATGGGCTTCCGCTGCTGCGCGGGCACGAAGAACGCGGCAGAGGTGAAGCTAGATCTCCAGGGAACGCCGGGCATTGCGCTGGTCGGGAACGCGAACGCGAACGCGAAGGCCATCTCGCTCTCCTCGGCCATCGCCACGGCCGTGAACAACGGTGTGCCCACCATCGAGCCGAAGACGCTCCACATGTGGACGTGGATCCCCGTGGCGAACGAGGAGCTCGTGGTCGTCTCTGGCTGCACGGAAGCCCCGCCCGCTCGTGGGTGCGGCCTCGTCGTGGCCAGGCCAGGTGGCGACGGCGGCGCGGCCGACGTGCTCGCCACGTTGACGACGGGCAAAGACCCGCCCGAGCTGATCCGCGCGGGCGATGCGCGCCACCTCCGGGCGCGGGCCCTCGATCAGGTCGGCATTTACAGCCGCGAGATCACGTACCTGTACGGCCGCGTGGACGTCGGCCCGCTGAAGCGCCCGTAGAACAGAACGCGTCCCCCGAACGGGTGACAGAGCAGACTCGGGAACCTTTCTCGGAAGGGCCTGTCTCTTCTTCCGAGACGACGCTGGCGCGCTCGAAAGGGCGCGAGCGGAACGTCGATCCACAACCGATCGAAGCCGCGCTCTGCGGTCACGGTCCCCTGCTGCCCTGCGTCCGAAGACCCACCACCATGAGCACCCACGCCTTCGCCAATCCGTTCCGGCCGTACAACCCGTTCATCGCGTCGACCGACGACACGCTCGTTGAGAACGAGAACGTGGCGGACGCACGCGAAGCGTCTTATGCCCTCGTGCAGAGCGGCCCCGCGGTCGCGCCCGAGGAGGTCGAGTCGCACCTCGACGCGGTCGAAGTGCGGGTCCGCTGGGGCACGCAGGTCCTCTCGCTCACGCATCTGGAGGCGGGGCAGGGGTTCTCGATCGGTGAGGGCGGCGACTTCGTCGTCCCGGACGCGCTGAAGACGGCGATCGTCGAGACGCGCATGGGCAGCAGCGTCGTGATCGTCCCTCCTGGAGCGACGGCGACGGTCAGCGCGCGAGGTGAACATCCGCGTGCGGCGAGCGCCGGCGAGGAGATCGCCCTCTCCGACGGGATGAGCATCACGATCGAGCTCGCCCCCGTGACGATCGAGATTACCCACGTTCGTGCGGGCAAGAAGGTTCCCGTCGGCTTCCTGACGGCGCTCGCCTCGGGAGCCGCAGCCTTCATCGGCGTTTCGTTCGTCGGTCACGCCGCGATCGTGGCGTCGCTCGCGATGTTCATGCCGTCGATGAACACGGACGACGCCGAGGGCATCAGCCGCGATCAGATCCTGAAGATGCAGGCGATGCTCGATGCGTCCGCCGAACGCGAGAAAGAGGCGCTGCAGAACCCGCAGACGGCGGCCGATGACCCGACGGGCGGCGGGAGCCAGGGTGGCGAGCCGCACAAGGGCGACAGCGGCGCGGCCGGCACGACGAAGCCGGTGACCACGCAAGGCCACATGGCATTCAAAGGCTCCGATGACCACGCGCGCCTCGCGCGGCGCGAAGAGCTCGAGCTCGCGGCGTTCGGTGGACTCGTCGGCATCCTCCGCTCCGGCGCGCCCACGACCGGCCCGTCGAGCCCGTGGGCGACGGACACGCAGCTCGGCCAGGATGCCGACAACAAGATCGGCGCGATGTTCGGTGCCGATGCGAACGACGCGATGGGCTACGGCCTCGGCCTCTGGGGCACGGGAGAGGGCGGCGGCGGCAAGGGTGAGGGGGTCGGCATCGACGGCGTCGGCAACACCGTCGGCGGCGGTGGCGGCGGGCCGGGCAAATGGGGCTACGGCAAGGGTGACAAGGACGGGTGGGGCAACGGTCGTGGGCCGGGCGCGGGTGGGCACGTCGCGAAGGCGCCGACGATCCGCAATCCTGTCGTGACGACGAACGGCAAGATCCCGCCCGAGGTCATCCAGCGCATCGTCCGACAGAACTTCGGCCGCTTCCGCCTCTGCTACGAGGCCGGTCTCCGCTCGAACCCGGGGCTGAGCGGCCGCGTCGTGACGAAGTTCGTCATCGGACGTGACGGAGCAGTCGCCCAGGCCCAGGACGGCGGCTCGGACATCGCGAGCCAGGAGGTGGTGAGCTGCGTCGTCCGGAGCTTCAACGCGCTCTCCTTCCCCTCGCCGGAGGGTGGCATCGCGACCGTGACCTACCCGATCGTCCTCAGCCCCGGCGAGTGAGCCGGCGGGAACACCAGAGCTCGTTCGAGCCTGCGGCTGCGGCCCTCTCTTCAGGAGACGGGCCGCAGCCCGCGCTTTGTGGCCGGATGCACGAGAGGCACGAGACGGGACGATGCAGTCGCGGAGGTGATAGGAGGCGCGTGCGCGCGTTGAACCGAGGCCCACGCTCGGACTAAGCTCCGCGCGCCTTGGCGAACGCGCGGTCATTTTCGCGGCTGACCGACGCGCAGACCGCGCTGCTCGTGAGCGCGGCGCTGTTCATCGTCGGGGCGTGGCCGCTCGCGCTGGTCGAGGTGCCACCGTTCCAAGATCTGCCGAATCACCTCGCGACGGCGACGGTGATCGACAACCTCGATCGCTACCCCGAGTACGTCTTCAACGGGTACGCGAAGACGAACGCCGCGCTCTTCGCGTGGCTTCATCTCGTCGGCAAGGTGACGGGCGTGAAGCTCGCGGCACGTCTGTTCGCGCTGCTCACGCTGGCCCTCTCCGCGTTCGTCCTGCCGCGGTTCGTGCTGTGCTTCACGGGCAGCCGCACGCGGATGCTCGTGGCGAGCCTCTTCGCGTGGCCGATGATCCACAACTGGTTCGTCTGCGCCGGCATGCTCGACTTCGCGCTCGCGGTGCCGCTCTCGCTCGCGCTCTTGGTCGCGCTCGACCGACATCGAAGCTCGCCGTCACCCAAGCTCGGGACCGCCGGCGCGATCGTCGCGCTCGGCGTCGCCACCTGGTACGCGCACGTCTTTCCGCTGCTCGTCGTCTTTCTCCTCGTCGCGATCGAGGTCTATGGTCGACCGACATGGAGGGAGCGCCTCGAGCTCGGCCGCTCGTTCGCGATCCCGCTCGGGCCGATCGCGCTGCTCGTCCTCGCGTCGCTCGTGCAGCATGCTGGGGACAAGGTCGGCCCGATGACGGGCTACATGGACTTCCGGAAAGTCCTCGTCCCGTGGGAGCTCCTCTACAACGCGTGGGCGGAGTGGTTCTGGGGCTACTCGAACCTCACGCTGACGAGCGCCGTGCCGTGCGTCGCGCTCGCGATCATGGGCTTCCGCGCGCTCCGTCGATCGACGACCCCGCGGCCGATGTTCTTCTCCGGACGGGCGCTCGTGGTGCTCGCGATCCTCTACTGTTTCGTCCCGTACAAGATCACGAACTGGTTCCACGTCAATTCGCGCTTCCTGCCGTATCTCTGGTTCGGCCTTCTCCTGTACGTGCCCGAACGCCTCCCGAAGGTCGCCGCCTCCGCGCTCGGTGTGTCCGCTCTGCTCTACAGCCTCGGGATGGGCGCCGACTACGTGCGCCTCGACGCCGATCGGAAAGAGCTCACGGCCGGCATCGACGCCGTGCCCGAAGGCGCGCGCCTCTTGCCGCTTTTCTTCGAGCACAAGGGCGCGTCCGTCAACACGCGCAACGTGCTTCACCAATGGGGCTACTACGTCGTCGACAAGCGAACGGCGGCGCCGCTCTTGTTCGCTCACTCGCGCTCGTTTCCGGTCACCTACCGCGAGCCGCCGGTCGTGCAGTTCAACCACCTCGTTCTCGAGCCGTTCGCCTACGAGGCACGGACGCCGGCGGCGATCTGCAACACGATGATTCATGTCGACGACTGCGACGTGCTCTTCCGGACCTCGTGGCAGACATTCTTCGCCGACGTGAGCGATCGCTACGACCATTTGCTCCTGTGGGCCCCGACGCACGAGTTCATCGCGCTGATCCCGGACGACTACGAACGGACGTTCACGCGTGGCCGCTTGACCATCTATGCGCGTCGTGAAGTCGGCGCGAACGCTGAGCTCGACTGAAAGTGTGTCTCTGGGAAGAGGACCTACCGCGGAGCTCCGTTCGGTGTATGAACGGCAGCGCGCTGGAGAAGCCATGCTATGGATGGTCGTCCTGCTCGACATCCTCGCGAAGACGAACTGAGCGATCGAGGGCAGGACGGAGCTATGGCTCCCGGCATTCCTCGCCTGTCGCGCGGTCATCGTGATTCAGTTCGTCCAGCGCTTCGACGTACGATCGCTCGTCCGATCGCCCATGACGTGGATCCTCGTCGTCGTGGCGCTCCTTCATGGTGTCGGGATCGGCTGGGGGCTTCCCGCGTCGGACGCGTGGGACAACGACGGCGTCGCCCCGCGCGATTTCCTCGCGGGCCTCGCGGCGACGTACACGCCTGGGCGCTTCTACACCTATCCGCCCGTCCACCTCGCGCTGCTCGCGATCATCACGCTGCCGGTCGTCCTCTTGGCGGCGTTCCGGGCGCCGTCGTTTGCGCTGCCCGATCTCATCGCCGAGGTCCTGAAGATCCCGTACATGACGGCGCTCGCGTATGCGGCGCGCTGCGTCTCGCTCCTGATGTCGCTCGTGATCGTCGTCTTCCTCGCGCGCATCGCCGAGGAGATTCGAGCCGTCCAGCTCGGCCTCGAGCCGCCGAAGCGCGACAAGGGCCGCCGCTGGCGCGACGGGTCGTGGAGCGACGAGCGCGTGCGCAGGGTCGGGTGGTGTACGGCTGCCTTCGCGGGCGTCAACGCCTCGCTGACGTATTACGCGCACGCGTCGAACCTCGACGTGCCTTATCTGTTCTGGGCGACGTGGGCGCTCCTTGTCTTCACACGCGCGATCGCCAGGAGAGAGCCGCGGCTTCTGCGTCGGGCCGCCGTGCTCGGGGTCCTCGCGATCGGCACGAAGGACCAGGCGTATGCCATGTTCCTGCTCGCATCGCCGGTGGCGCTCGTCCTCTTCATGGCGACGGACCGGTGGGCACGCGAGCATCGCGCTCCGGTCGCGAAGGAGGCAGGGATCGCCCTCGCGCTCGCGATCGGGTTCTTTGCGATCGTCGACGCCGCGATCGTGAACCCTTCCGGCTTCGCCGCGCGCGTGCGGTTCCTCACGGGGAGCGCGAGCCAGGACTTCGTCGAGTACACGCGGGATTGGACGGGGAGGCTCGGGCTCCTCGCCGATGCGGTCCGCTACTTTCATCTCCAGTACCCAGCGATCTTTCTCGTCGTCATCGTGTCTGGTCTGGTGCTCGTGCTCGTCCGGTCGCTCCAGGTTCCGCTCGATCGGAGCGGCGCCAGCCTCGTCGCCGCGCTCGTCCCGATCCTCGTGGCGATCTCGTTCACGGTGACGTTCAACTGGGCGTCGCTGCGGAGCAACGCGCGCTTCCTCCTCCCGCAGGCGCTCATGTTCGCGATCTACGGAGGAAGTGCCGTGGAGGCGCTCGTGTTCGCGGCGCCGCGGGGCGTTCGGCTGGGAGCGCGGGCGCTGACCGCCATCGGGCTCGCGCTCGGGCTCCACGCGTGCATCTCCGTCGATGTGAACCTGCTGTTCGATCCTCGCTACGACGCGGAGGCATGGCTTCGCGCGCACGTGCGTCCGGGCGAGACCATCGAGACGTACGGCCTGAACGTCTATCTTCCCCGCTTCCCGGCCGACGCGCGCGTCATCCGCGTCGGTCCCGACCCGATCGAGAAGCGCAACCCGATCCCCGGCATCGAGGAGATCGCTGCGTCGTACGGCGATGCGCCTTCGCGCGACGCACGATGGATCGTCTTCAGCACGGGTTGGGGGTGGCGCTATCTCATTCGGCCGGACATCGAGCTCAACACCGGTCGGCAGCTTGCGCCGACACAGATGCGGAGTGCGACCGATGAAGCCGCGACGGCGTGGTTCGAGCGCCTGACCCGCAGCACGGACGCCTTCGGGTTCGTCCACGAGTCGAAGTACCCGCTCGCGGAATGGTTCCCCGTGGTCGACGTGCACGGGACTTCGGCGCGCCCGGTATGGATTTACGAGCGAAAGCCGGGCCGCTGAGCGCACCGAATCATCAGGCGCTGCATCGAGGCCGCTCGTGTGACTAGGATGCGGCCCATGCGTCGGGCCTGGGTGACATGGCGGGACACCTTGTGTCTTCTCGCGATCATCGCGATGGTGGCGCGCAATCACTACAATGACCGAGCCACGCGCGACGTCGGGCCTGACGATGAGGCTTGGTACGTCGGGGTCGGTCTGCTCTTCGGGAAGCCCGGGTTCCCGAACGGACCGGACGGTTGGCCGATCCCGGAGCTCGGCCCCATCCACGGGCTCACGTACCTCCTACTGTCGAAGATCTACCACCCACCGCTCGAGCTGTATTTCGCGGCGTGGCAGATCCGCACGACGCTGCTCGCACTTGCCATCTTCTTCCTGGCGCGACGGATGGCTGCTCCCTGGTGGCAGGCGCTCTTCGGCAGCTTCTTCTTCGTCAACTGCGCCATCGCGGATGTCTGGCCGTTCCCGATGCACACGGCGACGCTGGTGATCTTGCTCGGGCTCGTGCTCGCGTCGTTCGCCCGAACGACGACTAGTGCGCTCGCCATCGTCACGATCTCGCTGGCGTTCGCGGGGTTCACCCGGCCCGATCTCCTGTCTGCGTACGCAGTTGCGCTGGCGGTCTTTACCGTCTTCGCGATTCGCGAGGCCTGGACCACGGACGCGAGCCGCTGGAGACGTTGGTTGGGCGCGTCCGCGTGGACTGGAGCGACCATCGTTCCTGGCGCGGCGCTCTTCGCGTTGTTGGGCAACCCGCTTGGAGGCACCCGCTCGTGGTTCGCCTTCGCGCAGCACTACACATTGACCTTGTTCGAAGATCAGGGGAGCAAGCTCGACCCTTGGGCAAACTGGGCTGAGACGGTTGCGCGCGACTTCCCCGGCGCAACATCGACGCTCGGAGCCTTGCGCGCAAACCCGCCGGCGTTCTTCACACATATCGCTCGGAACCTCGTCCGCTATCCGCGAAACGCGCTGATGGCGACGTTCCCCGAGCTCTCCGCGTCGAAGATCGTCGAGACGATGCTCTGGCTCGGCGTCGTCGCGCTGGGAGTCGCGCAGATCTACCGGATTGCGAGAGAACGCTCGAGGAGCCCGACGAAGAGCGCGATCATCTTTGCGTTCTGGTGCAGCTTCGTGCCCTTCAGCCTCTCCACGGTCCTCATCCATCCTCGCTTGCACTACTTCGTGCCCGTCGTGGTTTTGGCGCTCACGCTAGTATTCGGACATCCGCTGCCTCGGCTCGAGAGCCGGTGGCAGTACGCTCGCTCCTCGCCGGTCGTCGTCATCATTGCCTGCGTCCTTGCCGTCACTCTCACGGCTTCGAAGGGGGGCGCGGCAACCTTGAAGGAGTGGCTCACGCAGAATCCCTCGAAGCACTACATCGTAGGGCGTCAAGCCGTGAGCTCGCGGCTCCGAGAGCATCGGCTCAAGAACGACCTCGTCGTGCTCGAATATCAGTGGGGTACCTGCCTCTATGCGGGATACAGCTGTACGAGCTACCAGCGCTGGGACAAATGGATGCCTTTCGATCAGCTCCTCGCGGAGCGACAGATCGAGGTCGTCATCATCGATGAGGGTATGCGCCGCGACGTTCGATTCATCGATGATCCGCAGGTCGCTGACTTCCTCGACCACCCCGAGTCACATGGCTTCCTCCTCGAGCGTGTGCCGAACACGGACGTCCGTATCGGCATCCGCGCAGACCTCGTCGCGCATGCGCCTCGCTGAGCGAGCGCGCTACAACGACGGCTCGTAGAGCTTCGCCAAGTCGTGGCCGACGCGGCGGATGGAGGCGCTAGCCTCGGGGCGGCGCGTCAACGGCCAAGCTTGTGAGCTGCTTCGCGTACGTAAGAGCCGGTGCCGCCTCGTCGCTCACACTTCGATTTGCGTCGCCGGAGCTGAAGACCTGTGAGGACACCCGCCCTTCATGCGCCCGCTTGCGACCGGATCGCCGCGCTGATCACTCGCGGGGCGCGGCCCCGTCGCGGATCTCCCGGAAGGAGAGCCCCACCCGCCCGATGCTCACGAAGCCGAGCAGAATGAGCGCGATCTGCTGGCCGAGGCTCCACACGAGGGCGTAGGCGAGCGCGGTGCTCTCGACGATCCCGAATGGCACGACGAGCGCGCTGGTCGCGAAGCCCTGCACGATCCCGAGCCCGCCCGGTGCCGAGGGGAGCGCTCCGCCGAGGTTCGCCATCACCACCACGAGCCCGGCGCGCGTCAGGTCGCTCTCGTCGGGGAGGAACGCCTTCATGCACACGAAGGCGAGGCCGATCGTGAGACCCCACACGAGCGCCGTCAGCGCGAGGCACTCGAGCATCCTGCGAGCGGAGCCGACCGACGCGATCCCCTCGCGAACCTGACGGAACTTGACGAGGATGGAAGCCGCCTTGGCGTCGCCGAGCCGCGCGAGATGCGGCGACAGCGCGCGCTCCACCGCTTCCCCTTTGACGACGACGAGGATCGCGATGACCACGGCGACCACGACGGCGACGAAGCCGAGCGTCGCCGCGGTGGTGAAGGCGCGGCTCATCGGAACGAACTGTGCGAACACCGTGAAAAGGAGCACGACGGACGCGAGATCGAACAGGCGCTCGACGAGCACCGCGGAGAGCGCGCGGGCCATCGACACGTCGCTGTTCTTCGAGATCACGTAAGCCCGCGCGACCTCGCCGAGGCGAAGCGGAAGCGTGACGTTGAAGAAGTATCCGATGATGTTCGCATGCCAGGTCGGCGCGAGCCTGGTGCGTCCGAGGAGCACCGCCCAGCGCCACACCCGCGCCAGGCACATCAAGAGGAAGAGCGCGACGCTCGGGAGGAGCCACGTCGCGTCCGCGGCTGCGAGCGCCGCGCCGAGGTCGCGGAAGCTCACACGCGAGACGAGCAGCGCCGCCGCCAGCACGCTCAGCCCAACGCCAATCCAGACGGCAAACGGCGAGGCCCGCTTCTTCGTCGGCGCGCGCTCGGACGGCGGGGGACGATGGAGTTCTTGCGCCACGGCTACCGGAGGGCCGGCGAGGCTAGACCGAAAGCGACCGCCAAGCTACCGAGAGCACCCAGACGGAGGAGGGCAGCGCCGACCCCGGCTCGCTCGATGTCAAGCCGGCACGAGGGACTAACGTGCGTGTGGGAAGATGGGTGCTCTTGCCTCCCGAGGTGTGCCGAGTGGATCGGCGCGCCACTTTCTGGCAAGGTTCGCGCCGGTTCGGGAGGGATCCCGAATCGAAGCTTACCTTCTCATGTCCTCAGGCCGCCTGGCATCCGTTCGTGGGGACCTCCTGTCGAGGCTCGTCCTTGCCGTGGTACAGACCGCGGCGATCGCGTGGTTTTCGCCCGGTCCGGGGTTGCCACTCGATGACGCGTGGATCCATCAGGTCGTCGCGCGAACGTTCGCGGAGTCGGGGACGCTCGGCTATACGCCCGGACAACACGGGGCCGCGGCGACGAGCTATCTCTGGGCGGCGCTCCTCGCGATCGATTTCAAGATCCCGCTGCTCGAGCCGACCCGCTGGGCGCTCGTCCTCAACGGGCTCGCCGCGCTGGCGACGGGCCAGCTCCTCCACTCGGTCATGCTCCGCGCGCGGCCGGAGAACGTTGCGACGCGCCAGTGGCACGCGACGTCGTTCGTCACGACACTGCTTGCATCTATCGCCCCGAACATCCTGTGGTTCGTCTGCTCGGGGATGGAGGCGATGCCGTTCGTGGCGCTGTCGCTCGCGGCGATCTGGGCGGCGACCGGTGACGAGGAGAAGCCGGGCCGCGCGATCATCGCTGGGCTCGCCGCCGGAGCGCTCGCGCTCTTGCGCCCCGAGGCCGCGCCGCTCGGCGGGCTCCTCGCCGCGCATGCATTGGTACGGAAGCGGACGCGCAGCATCGCGCGGATTGCGGTGCCGTGGCTCGCGAGCGTCGGCCTCTACGTCGTCTCGAACATCGTGAAGACCGGCCATGCCGCACCGAGCACGCTCAGCGGCCGTCGCTGGCTCTGGTTCGAGATGTCCAGCGGCCTCACGCGAGGTGACCGGGCGCTCGAGTTCCTCGATGCCTGGGGAACGCGGCTCGGGAGCTACACGTTCGATACGAGCCTCGGCGTCGTATGGGCGCTCGTCGCGCTCGCCGCCTACGGTGCGTTCCGGCTCGGCCGCGGCTCCGGGAGCAAGCTCGGAAAGAGCCTCGTCTCCGAGGACGCTCCGAAGCTCCTCCTCGCGTGGGCGATGTTCCACGCGGCGTTCTACGCGCTGCTCCTCCCGACCCCGGGGCACGGCGGCCGCTATCAGCCCCTCACGCCGCTCCTCTTCGCGACATGCCTGCCGATCGGCACAGCGTTCTTGCTTCACGACCTCGCGCGCATCGTCGGTGCCGCGGAGAAGATCCGGTTCGGCTGGTTCGCTGCGGTCGCGATCGCTCCGTGTATCGCGCTCGCGGTGCCGGTCGCAGGCTCGCTTCGCCACGCGAATGCGCTCGCGGTCGCTCACATCGACGCGACGGAGCTCGAGGCAGGCCGCTTCGTCGACACGTTGCCGGAAGGCACGATCGCGAGCTTCGACATCGGCGGCATCGGCTACGTCTCGCGACGGCGTGTGGTCGACCTCGGCGGCCTCTCCGACCCGAGGACGGCGGCACTGCTCGAGTCCGGACGGATCTCCACCTGGCTCGTGGAGAAGCAAGTGAAATGGCTCGTACTCCCACAGTCGTACGAGTCGACGCTTCCGACGTTCGACGACTACCGCACGCGTCTTCGCCTCGCCGGTAATGCGTCGGTCCACCTCGAGCCGGTGCGTGTCTTCGAGACACCGTTCGATCGATGGGAGCCGTCGATCCGTGCAACGTGGAACGCAGCGCCGAAGCAGGTCGTCTACGAGGTCACGTACACGAAGGAGCCTGGACCACGCGAGGTCCCGCTGGTAGCGCCCCAGGCGTCCCGCGCCATCTCCGACCCGGCGCGCCTCGTCCGCATGCGAGACCGCATCATCGCCGAGCACATGCTCGCGACGCTCGCCGCGTGGGATCTCCCCGTCGACGTGAAGCTCGTCTCCTCCCGCCCCGAGTCGGAGGCGTCCGCTGCGAGCGCGGCGCTCGACACTGCGTCCGTGACGAAGCTACCCGGCGATCCGTGCGCGATCAGCCTCGGATGGTGGGGCCTCGCGGTCGAGGGCTGTGCCGCGGCATCCGCCGGCGATCCGCGCGTGCTCCGCGCGATGGCGAGCGAGATGGCAGGCCGGTACTTCGACGTCGGCGATCTCGGCGGCGCGCTTCGCGCGATCCCCCACGTCGTTGCGGAAGCGCGGCGGCGCGTCGATCCCGGCTTCCACCCGCCGCTCGCGTCGCTGATGCAGCCGCTTCCCGGTGGCATGCGCCTCTCCCCGATGCGCGCCGCGGGCAGCGGCCTTCTGGTGTTTGCAGGCGTGCTGGCCGCGGCGATCGGCGTCCATGTGGCCGCACGGCGGAACGTGCGCCTCTCGCGTCTCGTTGCCGTCGTGCGCGCGCGGCTGCCGGCGATGAAGGCATCGATGCTGCTCCTGCTGACCGTGAGCGGACTCGCGGTCTCTACCGTCGGCTGTCGGCAGCGCGAAGACGACGTGGGACACGCGATCAGGAAGAGCCGCGCTGCGGTAGAGACGGCGCTTGCGAAGGGCGGGAGCGTGGACCCCGTCGGCTCGCAGGTGGCGCCGCTCATGACGGCCGTCGCTGCCGGCGACACCGAGATCGTCGCGCTGCTCCTTGCTCGCGGCGCACGCCTCGACGTGCGGGATGCCGACGGTGCGACCCCCCTGCACGTCGCAGCGCGCAAGGGACACGATGCCGTCATCGCGGTCCTCGCGGCGGCGATGGCCACGAACGCCATCACGCTCGACGCTCCCGCCGGCCCGCGAGGTCGGACGGCGCTCCACGACGCGGCCGCGGCTGGATCCATCGACGGCGTGAGCGCGCTCCTTCGCGCCGGCGCAGCTCCGAACAAGACGGACTCGTTCGGGCAGACGGCGCTCCATCGCGTCGCCGCGATCGAGCCGCTCCGAGCCGCCGCGATTGCAACGCGGCTCGTCGAAGCCGGCGCAGACCCTCGGATCGCGGACGCGCGCGGCTTCAGTGCCTTGCATGCCGCCGCCGTCACCGACAATCTCCCGCTCTTGGTCACGCTGCTCCGGAGCCCGGATCTGATCGATGCGAAGACGCCGCCCGGCGAGACGGCGCTCGACCTCGCGCTTCGCTACGGTCGTGATCGCGCGGCGGAGGGGCTTCTGAACGGGGGCGCGACGATCGAACGCGAAGATGTCTGGCCGCCGCTCCACCAGGCAGCACGGATGGACGCTGTTGGCCGAGCTGCAAACCTGATCGCGATGGGGGCCGATACGCAGCGGCGTGCGCGCGGCAAGACCGCGCTCGAGCTTGCCGTCGAGCATGGTAGCAAGCGGGTCGAAGAGCTCCTGCGAGAGCGAGCACGAGAACGATGACGACCGGAGAGAGGCCTGGAGGGGAGCCCTCGACCGCGACGGGGCCGGCATCGGACCTGAGCTCTCACGCTACGCGCGGGGGCTCGTCTGTCGTTGAGCGAGCGCTGGCCACGATCCGCACGAGCGCCGGATGGCTCTTGCCCGCGCTCGTCGCGCTCGTCGGCATCGGCCCCAGCCTCTGGGCGCTCCGCGCGCAGACGTTCGGCATCTTCGGACGCGACCAAGGGATCTTCCAGTACGTCGCCTGGGCGATCCGCAACGGCGAGCGGACGTACCGCGACATCCACGAGATCAATGGCCCGCTCCCGCACGCGTGGCATCTCGTGATGCAGCTGCTCGGCGGCGAGGACGAGCACGTCTTCCGCTCGATCGACACGGTCATGCTCGCCCTCGCGTACACGCTTGCCGGAGCGACGCTTCCCCGCTGGCTCGGCCTCGAGCTCGGCACGGGCAAATCACGCCTTCGAGGTGTCGTCCTTTGGGCGCTCGCCGCGCTCACCGTGCTCGCCGCGCAATACACCCGCTACGACTGGTGGCACACCGCGCAGCGCGAAGCGTTCTATTCGATCCTCGTCCTCACGTCGTTGTCGCTCCAATCGATCGGACACTCGACGCGCGATCGGCGACTCGCGCTCGCTGCGTTCCTCCTTGCAGGGATCACGACCTCGCTCACGTGGTTCGGCAAGCCTCCGTGCGCGATCTTCTCGGTCCTCCAGGTCGCGGTCCTCTTCCTCGATCGCAAGAGCATCGAGCTGCCTCTCAAGCAGGCGCTGGGAAGCGCGGTCGCCGGAGGGCTGGCGGTTGCGATGAGCATGTTCGCCTTCGTGCTTGCGTACGAGGACCTCGGCCGCGGCATCGAGCTCTTGTCGAAGGTGCCTCGCCTCCATCACACGATCTGGAACGAGACCCTCCTCGGCTCATACCGCGCCTACAACAATGCGCCGCGGCTCGACTGGGCGATGGCTTCCTTCGCAGGCTTCATCGCGGCATTCTTCCTGCTGAAGCTCCCGCGTCGCGCGCTGCTCGCCGCCGTGCTCCCCACGGGTGGCTTCCTCGTCTTCGCGCTCCAAGGCAAGGCGTTCCCGTACCACCTGCACATGCTGACGGCGGGGACGGCCGTCGCGCAGCTCGTCATCCTGGGCGCGGCAGCGAAAACGTTGCAGGGTGCACATGTTGCGCGCGCGCGCCTACACGCGGCGCTCGCGATCGCCGCCGTCGTCGCCGCGCTGGGGCTCGGACTGAAGTCGGCCGAAGACGCGTCGAAGTCTCCCGCCGTCCGAGGCGAGTGGGCGAAGTACGGCGCGACCGCGGAGAAGCGGGCGAGCCGCGCCTATTTCGAGCGCTTTCCCTGGGGCGACTACTTCGCGAACGACCTCCGCGACGCGGCCGCCTACCTCGCGGTCCACACGCGCCCGGACGAGCGAGTCCAGACGTACGGCTTCGATCCGTACCTCCTCTTCCTCGCGAGGCGGAAGAGCGCGTCGCCCGTCATGTACAACTTCGAGCTGAACGTCGACGCCGCCCTCGAGGGCGGGCCGGGCGCGCGGCCCTCGGGCGAGCTCAAGAGCTGGCTCCGCGCTTATCGCGACGATGCCGAGCGGCTCGTGCTCCGGAGCGTCGAGGCGTCACCTCCTGCGGCCTTCACGCTGCACGATCGCGCGCCGTTCACGCATCCGGAGAACGCCGAGGAGGACTTCGCAAAGCACTGTCCCGCGCTCTTCGAGTGGATGAGCTCGCGCTACACGTTCGCAGCGTCTTTCGGCACGGTGCGGATCTGGCTCAGACACGACGTCGTGGCCCGATCGACGGCGCTTCATTGACGCTTGCGGCGGTTCGCTTCACGCTGACGGTCAATGCGCGCTTTGGTTCTGCGGCTCGCGAGCGCAACGGTCTTCGTGCTCGCTGCCTTCGCTTGTAGTGATGACGAGAGCCCGGCTCCGGCCAACGCGACGCCGGGCGAACCGAGCGGAAGCTCGAGCAGCGGATCGACGTCGTCCAGCAGCTCGAGCGGCTCCACCAGCTCGAGCGGCTCGAGCGGCCAGCCGGAGGAGGCCTTCGTCACCGTAACGAAGGAGACGATGACCCACGACGGCAAGGCGCGCACCTACTACCTCGCGATTCCGACGGACTACGACGCGAACAAGAGCTACCCGCTCGTGCTGTCGTTCCACGGCAATCCGGGATCAGGCGAGGGCATGGCGAAAGGCCTCCCCTTCGACCCGGTTTCCCAGAGGGCCGCTGTCATCGCATATCCGCAGGCCAGCACGAACGACTGGGACCTCTACACGCCGACCGAGGCCAATGCCGACATGAACTTCATCGCGGCGCTGCCCGACGAGATCAAGACCAAGGCGAACATCGACAAGGCGAGGGTGCTCGGTTACGGCTACAGCGGCGGCGGCTTCTTCCTCACTCAGTTCACCTGCCGCTTCGGCGGCGTCTTCAAGGCGATCTCGATCAACGCCGGCGGCGGGCCCGACGAAGAACAGATGGGCTACGGGCAGCATCCGAACGGCTGCTACCAGTGCCCGGGCGGCCCGGTCGCAACGATCGTCACCCACGGCGCCGCGGACGGCGAGGTCGAGCCAGGGAGCGGCGAGTTCACCCACGCCTGCTACGCCACATTCAACGGCTGCGGCTCCTCGCTTTCGCCGACGACCCCGGCGCCGTGCCAGCAGCACGACGGCTGCCCGCCCGACAAGCCAGTGAAGTGGTGCTTGATCCCTGGACAGGGACACGGTCCGTGGGCCGACTCGATGAAGGAGGCATGGGCCTTCTTCAACGCGCTCCCCTAGCGTGGGCCAGGACAGCGACGGCCTCGATTCGCAGCTCGCTGTACGCGGTGTCGAGATGATGGCGCCGCACAATCCGACGAAAACCGGAGCCGCAGGAGGATCACGCGGCCGGGCTCGCTCCGAGAGAACGAGAACGGGTTACCCCTCGACACCCGCGCGCCTCGATCAATCGTCCCCGCAGCCCGAGGTCTCCGTGATCCACGTCCGGATGCGTTCGACCGCGAGGTCGTCCACGACGAACGAGCCCAAGCGAGGCATGCGAGTGGACCAATCGACCGACCCCATGCGGGCCAGCAGCGATGAGCTATCGGGGCGTCCGGTCGCGATGACTTGCTCTTCGGGCAGCCCCAGAGGAAGCTCGGCCTTACGACCGCAACCCACGTCCTCGAACGGCCGTGTGTTTCTCATGTCGAGCGTGGAGCGCCCGGTGCTGTTCGGCTGATGGCAATGGGCACAGTTCGCATGGAGGTACGCACGCGCCCAGTCCTTAGCAGGTGCGCTCAGGTCGTTTCGATCCGGGAAGCGCAAGTGTTCGATTGGCCCGAGCGGCTTGTCGAAGAGCTTCATCCGCTCCCATGACTTGAGCTGATTCTCTTGGCGGAACGGCTCGCCTACCGGCCGGTTCAGCTGCATGATCGAAGTGCCGAGGGTTCGTCCGGCTGAACCGGTGTGGCAGGAGCCACACTCCGCACGCGACGGAAACTGCCAGAAGAGGTCCGGATAGTTCCGATAGGCTCCCCCTTCGAGGAGATCCGCATCGCTGAGATCTTCTCGCCATTCGTAGCTGTAGCCACTCCAATCGCCGCTCGCGTGCCGTACGTAGAGGCGCGTTTCGATGGGACGGTCTTGCCAGAAGAAGTTCTTGACCATCACCGTTCCGATCGGAAACTCGAGCTCTCCCTGTTCGAGAACTCGGATCTTCTGATCGGCCGGGAGCGCTAGCCATCGGACTTTGTCCGTCCGATCCGACCACAGTGGCATGTTCACTTCGTAAGGGATCATCCCCTGCGGTGATTGCCGCGGTCGGGCTACGTCGACGCACCCCGTCTTCGAGAGGAGCGGCGGTACCGTGGGCCCGACCTCCACGGGCTCGAGTGACTGGATCCGGCCGAGCCTGTCCGTGAAGAGGATCTCGCCGTCGAGGTCGAGGGTGAGAGTCGTGATGTTGCTCCCTCCTTCGAGGAGCGTGTGCGCGATGGCCTTCTCGTTTTCTTCGTCGACGGTGACGTACTGGATCCGCCCGTGCACGAAGTCACCGAAGACGGGGCTCCCGACGGCTTTCGGGAACTTCTTGCCGGTGTACACCGGCCCGCCGATGATGGCCGCTCCGCTGCCGTTCTCGTATCCGTAGAAAGGATCGACGAACGCCGGATCGCACTCGCCGATCCCGCTGCACTTGCTGCCGTCGCGGTTCGGCCAGCCATAGTTGGCACCCCCGACCACGCGATTGAGCTCCTCGACGAGGTTGCCCGTATCGGCCACCCAGAGCGCGCCACTCGTGGGATCGAAGCTCCAACCCCACGGGTTGCGCAAGCCGAGCGCCCATATCTCGCCCCGAGCGCCGTTCACTCCGACGAAGGGGTTGTCGTCCGGCACGCGATAGGGCGATTCGTCGAGAGCGACACGCAGCACCTTGCCGCCCAACCGCGAGAGATCCTGTGCAGGGTCGTCGGCGAGGTCGAGCGTGCCGTCGCCGACCGGCACGTAGAGGTAGCCGTCGCGCCCGAAGCTCGGAGCGCCCCCGTGATGGAGGTCCGCGTACTTCTCGACCGTGAGAATGAGACTGCGCGAGTCGAGGTCGAACGTCGCCCCGCCGTTGGAGCTCGTGAAGCCCTCCACCCTCAGCTCGAGCCCGATCGGATCGCTGGAGGGCGCCGTGAACTTCACGACGATCCGGCCGTTCGTCTCGAAGTTGGGATCGAAAGCGAACCCGAGCAGGCCATCCTCGAACCCGTCGGTAAAGAGGTGCCCCGCCATGTCGAGAACGACCTCCGAGGTCGAAACATCGTCACTGTCCGCGAAGCGCCGGATCTTCCCGCCCTGCTCGACGACGTACCAGTACGGCTGGGACGGATGGTGGACGAGCTGAACCGGCCACGCCAACGTCAGGTTTGGGAAGCGGCGCACCGTGCGCGCTTCCCCGATGGCCGTGGTGAATCCCTGGCACGTCGTCGGTACCGGGCGCGCAACGGAGTTGTCGGAGGCGAGGTCCGCGCCGGGCTTCCACGTCGGAACGTGCTCGGCGCACGAGGTGGAGATCAAGACGGCCGTGGTGATCGCAAGCGCCCTCCACGTCCGAGGGAGAGGAAAGTACGTTCGCAACCCGGGCGAGATTGTCATTCCGCTGTAGCACACGCAAGGGGCTATGGGAGGCCACGGAGGCCCGCTCAGGCGAGGCGTTGGACACTACGCTCGGTTGTCGAGATACGCGCCTGCCATATCGAGTCCTGTCCACCGAGAGCGCGCGGCCGGGTAAAGCGCGCCTGTCGTCACCGATCGAACGCCCGCCCGGCATCGATGAAGCCATCCGCGTACTGGAATTGCAGCCCAAAGCGATCGGCGCTATCTGCCCTACCTCATGCACGCCGAGCTCCGCTGCTGCGAGGTCTGTCGAGGCAGCAACGCCGTCCAGTTCTTCGAGAAGGCCGACCACCAGTTCGTTCGATGCTCGAGCTGTGGGCTCGAACGCATCGATCCGCCGCCGACCGACGAGACGCTCGCCGCGATCTACGGCAAGCACTACTACGACGCCTGGGGGCTCCACGAAGAACAGGACACGGTCGCGCAGCTCAAGAGGGGGACGTTCAACTACGTGCTCGACGCGCTTCCGCTCGCGGGCGCTGGCGGAAAGCTGCTCGACTGCGGTGCCGCGACGGGGTTTCTGCTCGAGGTCGCGAAGGAGCGAGGTTTCGAGCCGTACGGCGTCGAGCTGAGCGAGTTCGGCGCGAACGAGATCGCCCGCAAGTTCGGTGAAGATCGCTCATCCCGCGGGGAGATCGAGAACGTGAAGTTCCCCGAGGGAACGTCGTTTCAGGCGATCACGATGTGCGACTACATCGAGCACGTCCGCTCGCCTCGCCGCGTGCTCGAGCGTGTACGCGACCTGCTCGCGCCGGGCGGAGCGATCGCGATTACGACGCCGGATACCGGCTCCGTGAGCCGCAAGGTCCTGCGGACCGGCTGGTCTCACTACAAGGTCGAGCACCTCCACTACTTCAACAGGGACAACCTTCGGCGTCTGCTCGAGGAAGTGGGCTTCTCGCGTGTGACGTTCAAGCCGCTCTGGAAATCGCTGAACCTCAAGTACATCCGCGAGCAGTTCGAGGTGTATCCCCATCCCGTGCTCAGCGTCGCTGCCCGCGGGCTCGGCAAGTCCCTCCCGACGAGCCTCCAGCGGCGCCCCATTCGCATCCTCACGGGCGAGCTCCTCGCGGTGGCCAGCCGCCGCTGACCCTCGGCAAACGAGCAGGCGCCGGCTCGCGTGTTCGATCGAGACGCTCCGCAAGACGAGACGCCATCGGCACGGTGACGTCGACTCTTGTGCTATACGACGCGCTTCTTACGAACCGCTTAGCCTTCGACGATGCTGGAACCGGTCCTCGACAGCGACAAGAGCGCGGCGCCTGACAAGCGTGAGCACTCGGAGCGACCCGCATGGGCTCGAGCTCTCCGATGGCTGCCGTCGGGCGTGCTGATCGCCGCGACGCTCGCCGCGATCGCGTACGCACTACCCAAAGCAAACCGCCACCCGCTCGTCGAGACGACGGTCTGGTCACTTCTCGTCGTGACCTGTTTCGCCGGCTGGGGCTCCCTCGTGAGGATGCTCGTAGCGCGAAGCGAGCGCATCGACCTCGGTTTGCGCGTCGCCTGGGGCGCGGCGGCCACGTGCTTCGTCGGTGGCGTCTTGATGGCGGCGGGATCGATGGGCCGCACGATGGCCCTCGTCATCGTCGACATCGGGCTCGTGCTCGCCATCGGCTCGCTGGTCCGTGAACGCGATGGCGTGCGGGGATCGCTCGCGTTCATCGGGCGTGTCGCTCGCCGCGAGCCCCGACTCGCGACCCTCGCCGTCGCGGTCTTCGGGCTGCTGGTCCTCCACTACCTGGCCGGGGTCGCCGACTGGCACACGAACCCGTACGACGACGACATCGCCTACCTGGCGTTCGTGAAGAAGCTCCTCGACACGGGCACGGTGATCGAGCCGTTCAGCCTGCGTCGTCTCTCTGCACTCGGAGGCCAGACCTTCTTCATCGAGCTCGTGAGCCTGCGAGCAGCGCCGAGCCAAGGGCATACGTTCGACCGCAGCATCAGCATGCTGATGGTCGTTCTCCTGATCGTCGGGCATCGACGGCAGGGGCGGCGCCTCCCCCTGCTCGCTTCACTCACGACCGTCCTGGTCCTTCTCACCCTGCCCAACGCCACGATCAATACGGCGAGCTACCTCTCTGGAGTCGCCTTCTTCCTGGCGCTCTTCCGCACCGCCGTCTGGGCCGACCAGGGGGCGGAGACGCGCGGAGCCTTGCGAACCGCCGTCCCTCTCGCACTGGTCGGCGCCGCCGTCTGCACCCTGCGACAGAACTACATGGCCGCGGCGACGCTCTTTCTTGGAGCGAGCTACACGTTTCGCTTCACGCAAGGTGGCTTCGGGTGGACGAGCACATGGATACACCGACTGCGCGAGCCGCTCGTCGCCGCAGCTCTGTCCATGCTCGCGCTGGTGCCCTGGTTCGTCGTCGGTTGGCAGTCGAATCGAACATTCGCCTATCCGGTCCTGCTCGGCACGTCGAACCCGGCGACGCTCCTGGTGTCGGATACCTCAACCTTCCTGCACGAGCTGTCCTTGTTCGTGCGGATCTTCCTCGAGGGTACTCCTCTTCACTTCGTCCCCCTCTTCATCCTCGCGGCGGTGGTGATCCGCGAGAGCGATCGCCGCAAGCCTGTCTGGTCCCTCGCTATTGCGGTCGTGGGTGGCGTCGCAATGCTCGTCCACGGGCTCAGCCAGAGTGACGCTGGGAATCTCGGTAGGTATGCGTTCGGAGTCATCATCGCGTTCGCGCTCGCCGTAGTGATGACGATCGCCACAACCCCCTGGAGCGGCACGTCGCCCTCGAGCCGGCGCCGTACTCAGCTCGCCGCCG
Source organism: Pseudomonadota bacterium (assembly GCA_023423895.1). GTDB lineage: Bacteria > Myxococcota_A > Polyangia > Polyangiales > Polyangiaceae > Labilithrix. Next base: position 12,896 of record JAFAER010000171.1, on the reverse strand, counting down.
GGCTCACGATGTTGGCCCTTCTGCTCACCCTCTTCGACGTTCGCATCCCGCGAGCCTCGGCCTACGCCAAGGACGTCGCGAACATCGAGACCCTCTGGCGCCAAGGCCCTCGCTCGAAGCTCTCGGATGGTCCTCAGAGCTTCGCCTACCGCGGCCTTCAGAACGCGGTTCCTCCAGGGCAGCGCATGGCCGTGATGCTCGACGAGCCCTACTGGCTCGACTTCGCTCGCAACCCGATCTGGAACCTCGACATGCCGGGGTATTCGAGCCTCGCGCCGGGTCTGCCTTACTTTCAAGGTCCCGAGCTTGTGGAGCAGTACTTCAAGGGGCTCGGCGTGCGCTACGTCGCGTTCGTACGCCCCGAGTTCTCTCGCTATCACTACCGCCGCGAATACTGGCTGGAGATGATCGTCAGCGAGCAGGAGCTCTGGCGCATCCACGCGCCCTATCTCATCGATCTCTCCGACAACCTTGCGGCGCTCGAGCGCGCCCACGGCAACGTCTTCGATTCCATGGGGATGGTCGTCGTCGATCTGGAGAAGGTACGATGACGCGCGTGGGAAGGTGGCGCTGGTGGCCGAGCCCCCATCTCCGGCTCGGTCGGCGGTGCGTTACCCCCCTCGCGCTCGCGTCGTTCGGGCTAGCGTGCAAAGCACCGTCTCCCTCTCCCGAGGTCGTGCGCGAGGTGGAGCGGCGTGAGGCCTTCGCAGAGGCGCTCATCGTCGATGCGGGAGCGCAGCGAGCGCGCCTGCTCTCGTCGAGGTCCGATGTCCTCTTCGAGGAGGGACTGTCCACACTCGAGTACGACCCTCCGTTCGAGATCCGCAAGCACGCGATGCGTTGGATGGGACAGCGATCTCACGTGCGCCTCAAGGGGCATGGCGATCGTCCCATGCGGCTGTTCATGCACGGCTGGGTGGACCTGAACGCGATCAAGACTCGGCCACTCATCAGTGCATACATCGACGGTCGCTTGTTCAGCACCGTGACGGTGCCCGAAGACGGGCTCTGGGGGATGGAGTTCGTCGTCCCGCCCGACGCGCTTCGTACCACGTGGGTAGACCTGCAAATCACCATCGGGTCGGTGGCCTTTCATTGGGCCGATCCGCCGGAGCTGAAGGTCGCTCTCCTGAACGGGTTGTCGTGGACGGAGGCTCCGTAGCCGACCGCTGTCCTCACCCCACGTCGGCTCCGCCATTCCACGAGCGACGTGACCGCTCGCCTGGATCAAGCGTCGGAGTGAGGACGATCGTAGACGGCAACGCCGGCGTCTTCGTCCTCACTGGTCACACAGCGCAGCTCGAACCCATGCGTCGAGAGGAGAGCTCCGATCTCCTCTCGGGTGGTGACCCACTTGTGCCATTCGATGACGATTCGATCGGTGATCGCAAGCACCTCGGCGCAGTTGCGTAGGAGCTCGCATTCGAATCCCTCGACGTCCACCTTGAGCAGATCGATGCGCGCATCGCCGGCGAGCTTCCGCCACTGCGCGAGCAAATCGACGACGGGGACCGTGACCGGATGGCTCTCTCCCTTCGAGGGCAATCGAGGGTTGAGCTTCGGCTGTGCCGAGGAGGCGATGTTCGAAGGATTTACGTAGAATGTCGCCTCACTCACGCCGGCTGGATGGCCAACGAGGCCGTGAATGACCCGGGTCCGGGGCAGCTCAGCCTTCTCGACATGCCAGCGCGACTCGCTCGCCATCTCCTCGTTCCCGTCGATGACCAGTCCGAGCAGATCCTTGCGGCCCGTATGTTCAACGGCGTAGAGCGGGAAGTACCCGACGTTCGACCCGACATCGACAAACGTCCGGATGGTGCGACCCTCGAACGCCGCGCGGTAGACCTCGCGTTTGAAGATCTCGTCGGCGATGAGCAGGCTCTCGAGGAAGCGGACTCGATAGGTCGTCCTCTTCAACTTGACCCGGAGCGGCACGAACGCCAGCACGCGCGCCGCCAGTTGACGAACGCGAAGCAGGCGGATGGCCCGGTGTACGACCGGCCTGGCCCCCAGCCTCGTGATCCACGTCGACTTCGACTCCCTCGGCACGCTCGGCATGTTGCTCCTGAGCCCCCGGTTGGACGCTCCCGTCAGTAACACGGCACCCGCCTGCAAACCGGAAAACAGGTCGCCCGTCCCGCTGCAGGAATCAAGCCGATGCGGCCTTGACCGCCCTAGACTCGCATGGCAAGAACCCGTCGATGCTTAAAGTACAGCTAATGCGGCGCGTGGACAGCGTCGTCGGCAACGCTGTCTGTTCGGTCCTCGCTGTCGGCAAACGGCTGACGCGCCCGTTCGCTCGTCCGCCCGTCACGTACAAGAAGATCTGCGTGATGAAGTTCTTCGGAATGGGCTCGATCGTCGTCGCGACGCCGACCCTGCGAGCGCTTCGCGATCAGTTTCCCGGCGCCGAGATCCACTTCGTCACGTTCAAGCAGAACAAAGAGCTCCTCGAGCTCCTCGGGCTTACCGACAGGCACCATTTCGTCGACAACTCGAGCCCCTCGGCGTTCGTCTCGTCGACCCTCAAGGTTGCACGCGACCTTCGTAACGAGGGGATCGATCTGGTGATCGACCTCGAGTTCTACGCCAAGTTTCCCCTCGTCCTCGCCAGCCTCGGTGGCGTGTCGAAGAAGGCGGGTTTCTATCTCAGCCCGGAGCCGTGGCGTCGTCAGCTCCTCGACGTGCCCGGCTGGTACAACCACTACTTCCACACCAAGGACATCTTCCTCTCACTGGTCTACTTGCTCGCGAAGGACGATTTCTATTACGTCGACTTTGCCGAGTTCTCGGCGAAGTACGGCTACCCGCGAATCACGCCGACCGAGGCGCAGCTCGCCAGCGTCCGCGCCAAGCTCCACGCGCACGGCGTCACGCCCGGGTCACGGCTGTTCGTGATCAATCCGAACACGTCGCCGGAGCTGGCGCCCGAGGCGCGCAAGTGGCCCGCGGAGCGTTACGCGGAGCTCGCGAGACAGCTCCTCGCCGAACATCCGAACGCGCATGTGGCATTCATCGGCACCAAGGGCGAAGCGGCCTACGTCGAGGGGGTCGCGAGCTCGGCGCGCGACTCGCGAGCCTTCAGCATGGCGGGAGAGCTGAACCTGCGCGAGCTCCTGGCGCTATTCTCGATGACCGATCTCCTGGTCTCGAACGACAGCGGGCCGATGCACCTCGCCTGTCTCGTCGACACACCCGTCGTGGGGCTGTTCTTCGCCGACACGCCGACGCTCTTCGCTCCGGTCGGCTCGCGCACGGCTGCCGTCGCGCCGACGCTCTATTCGATGCCTCTCTTCACCGTCTACAACGGTAAGGACATCGTCGTCGGTCGACCGACGGACGTCATCCGCAACATCGCGGCGTGCACGGTGCCCGTCGAGAAGGTGATGGAGCAGTCTCGCCGAATCATCGCGTCGTTCCCCCGCTCGGCGTTGAACGTCAACTAACGACGTCCGAAATGTCTTCTCCCCTCGACATGCGTTCGCTCGAGCTCATGATTGCCCAGGGCGTCCGCGCCGGGGTCGGCGTGCGCGCCGCGCTCCTCGAGCGGTGTGCGTCCAGCATCGCCGCCGGTTGTCGTCTCGTCGTCGACTGCCTGAGGAACGGCGGCAAGGTCCTCTTCTGCGGAAATGGCGGGAGCGCCGCAGATGCGCAACACCTCGCGGCTGAGCTCGTCGGCCGGTATGTGAGCGAACGCCGCGCTCTCCCTGGCATTGCGCTCACGGTCGACTCGTCGATCCTCACGGCGGTGGGCAACGACTATGGCTTCGACCGCGTGTTCGCTCGCCAGGTCGAGGGCCTCGGCGCACCGGGTGACGTCCTCGTCGCGATCACGACGAGTGGCGGCTCGCCCAACGTTCGCGCCGCGATCGAGGCTGCTCGTGCAAAAGGGATGAAGGTGTTCGGTCTCACGGGCGAGAAGGGTGAGGCCTTTGTCGGGCTGTGCGACGTCGGCATCGCAGTTCCATCGCGCACGACCTCGCGGATCCAGGAGTGCCACATCACGATCGGCCACATCCTCTGCGAGGCGATTGACGCCGCTATCGCGTCGGAGGCCGATACGACGAGCGTGACCGAGGAGTCTGCGCGCGTGAGCACATCCATCAAGGAGGTCTCGCGCACCGACCTGGCACGACTTCGCCGGCAGGCCACCAATGACAAGCGGACGATCGTGTGGACGAACGGCGTCTTCGACGTCCTTCACGCCGGCCATCTCGCCCAGCTTCGCGCCGCGCGCTCGCACGGTGACGTGCTCGTCGTCGGAGTGAACACGGACGAGACGGTGCGGGCGGCCAAAGGCGAGGGGCGGCCGGTCTTTCCGCTCACCGAGCGGCTCGAGATGCTCGCTGGCCTCGAGGTGATCGACTTCGTGCACCCGTTCGACGAGAGCACACCGGTCGAGGCGATCCGCACGCTTCGGCCCGATGTCCACTGCAAGGGCGCAGACTACGAAGGCAAGCCGATCCCCGAGCGCCCTGTCGTCGAGGCCTATGGTGGGCGGGTCGTGCTCATTCCGCTCGTCGAGGGGCGTTCGACCACCGGCACTCTCGCGGCGTTGAATCGCAAGACCTGAGGCGGTTCGTGAGCCGAGCCCTCTTCCTCGACCGCGATGGGACGCTCATGGTCGACACGGGATACGTACGCGATCCCGCGGACGTCGCGCTCCTGCCGGGCGTCGGCCTCGTCCTCGCCGAGGCGCGCGCGCTCGGCTTCGAGCTCGTCATCGTCAGCAATCAGTCGGGCGTTGCACGTGGGATCATCACCTCCGAGCAGCTCGAGGCGGTTCAAGCGCGCCTCGAGGCGCTCCTCCTGGCCGAAGGCATCACCGTCGACGACGTCCGCTTCTGTCTCCACGGTCCCGACGCCGGCTGCTCCTGTCGCAAACCCGCGCCGGGGATGCTCGTCGCCGCCGCCGCCGCGCGCGGAATCGACCTCGAGCGCTCCGTCATGCTAGGAGACCGCGAGTCGGACGTGTCGGCGGGCAGACAGGCCGGCTGCACGACCATCCTTCTCGGCAGCACGAGCTCGAGCGCGGACCATACGGTAGCCTCTCTCTCGGAAGTCGTCGGGATTCTTCGCCGAATGAGCACCTGACCATGCAGCGGTTGCCCGACGCCATCGAACTACTCCGCGGCCGTCATGTCGTCGTGATCGGCGACGTCATGCTCGACGAGCTCGCGCGCGGCGACGTAAAGCGCATCTCCCCCGAAGCCCCCGTCCCCGTCCTCGAGGTGTCGACGCGCTCGCATGCCCTCGGCGGCGCTGCGAACGCGGCCAAGAACGTCGCTTCGCTCGGCGGTAGAGCGACTCTCATCGGGCTGATCGGTAAAGACGGCGGCGGAGACATCGTGTCGAGCATGCTCGCCGATTCCGGCATCGCCTCCCTGCTCGTCAGGGACGGCTCGAGGCCGACCACGCACAAGACGAGGTACGTCGCACGCGGGCAGCAGATCGTTCGCATCGATCAGGAGTCACGCGCCGAGCCTGATGCCCCGACGCGCGACAGGCTCATTGCCGTGATCAAGGAGGCTGCGGCGACCGCTGACGCATTCATTCTCTCCGACTACGCGAAGGGGGCGGTCTTCCCGGAGCTGTCCGCGGCGGTCGTCGAGGCGGCGCGCACGCGCGGCGTTCCGGTGGTCGCCGATCCGAAGAGCCGCGACTTTCGTCTCTATCGTGGCGTGACCGTGGTGACGCCGAACCACGGCGAGCTCGAGCTCGCTGTCGGGCGACCGCTCGAAACCGAAGCTGATTTCGTCGCCGCGGCGGATCAAGTGCTGCCGCTCCTCGACGGCGGAGCGCTGCTCGCGACGCGCGGCGCGGACGGGATGACCCTGTTCGCACCCGGCGAGCCCGGCTTTCACGTGCGTGCCGCCGCGAAGAGCGTCTTCGACGTTACCGGCGCGGGCGACACCGTCGTCGCCACGCTAGCGATCGCGCTCGCCGCGAAGACGTCGATGAAAGACGCGCTCTCGCTTGCGAGCGCCGCCGCAGGCGTCGTCGTCTCGAAGGTGGGAACGGCGAGCGTGACACCAGCCGAGTTGGCTGTCGCCTTGGAGCAGCTTCACGGAAGATGACGCCGCGCGCTCGAGGCCTCCCATCGCTAGAGTCGGTCACCGCATCGGCGGCTCCGGCTCGGCGTTCGAGTCGAGGAGGCATCGCGCGTGAGATCGCGTCGGTTGTAGCCCCGCCGAGTGCCGCTCGAGGCGCATCGTGAGCTGGCCACATCTTCGGCGCGCGCAGCGGTGGGCGTTGGAGGAGGCGCCAGCCGGCGTCGTGCTCGGTCTCACCGCGATTCTCGGCGCCGTCATCGCGCTCTGGGTTTTCGGTCCGCGATACATCGCCGGCACGAGCGCATTCTGGTCCTGGCCAGCGGGCGACGCCGCGATGATGCTCACCGGCTGGCAGTACTTCATCCGCGATTCGTGGCACTTCCCAATCGCGCAAACGGAGCTTCGAGCACCGCCGACCGGGGTGAACATCCTCTACCTCGATGCGCTTCCGCTCGTCGCCGTCCTCGCGAAGCTGCTCCGCCCGCTCCTCGGCATCACATGGCACCCGTACGGCGTCTGGCACCTGGCGATCTACGTCCTGCAGGGAGTGCTCGCGGCCCTCGTCGCGCGAAGGCTCGGCCTGCGGAGCCTGCTCGGAGGCATGGCCGTCGCCGTGCTGGCCCTCTCCACCGCGACGTTCCTGCTGCGCTTCTATCACGAAGGACTGAACGCGCACTTCGTCCTCCTTTGGGCCTTCCTGTCGTATCTCCGTACGAACGAGGCGCGCGCGCGCCACCTCCTCGCCTTCGAGTGGACCGCGTGCATAGGCACTGCGGTGACCTTGCATCCCTATCTCGGAGCCATGGTCTGCGCGATCGCGGCGGCGGCGTTCGTTCGCTTCCTGAGGCGCGATCCAAAGCGGGCGGGACAGGTGGCGATCGTCGTCGTCGCTCTCGTCACGTCGGTGCTCATCGTCTTTGGGTACATCCCGCAGCCCGTTCCCGAGAACACGGGACAGTTCGGTATGGCGTCGATGAACCTCCTGTCGACAGCTGTTCCGTTCGCCAGCACCCTCGCGCCGCGATTGCCATCTCCAGCCATCCAAGAAGCGACGGGCGTTCAATGGGACGGCGCGAACTTCCTCGGCGTCGGTGTCTGGAGCTTGGTCCTCGTCTCTCTCGCACTCGGGTGGAAGATTGTGCGCGAGGCCGTGTCGAAACACTGGGCGCTCACCTGCGCCGTCGTCGCGCTCGCTCTCTACGCCCCAGGAAACAAGTGGTATTGCGGCAGAGCACTGCTTCTGTCTTATGAGGTTCCCGGAACGCTGCAGCGGTTCGTCGACAGCTTCAGAGCGACGGGCCGCTTCTTCTGGCCGGTAACCTACGCGGTCCTCATCACGGCTGTCGTCGTCGTCGTCCGCCGGCTTGGACGGAGTGGCACGCTCATCGTGGCGATCGCGGCGGCGCTGCAGCTCGTGGATGCCACCGCGTACATGCGGGTCGCTAGAGAGAATGTCGCGCGGCCCGCGAAGCGCGAGCTCGAGTGGAGCGAGTGGGCATCACTTCTCGACGGCGTCACGCAGGTCAACACATTCCCGTCCAATAGCTGTTGGTTCGCGCAACCCGAGCAGCCGATCGCGGTGGAAGATCGCGTCTTCATGGAACAGCGCGAGATCGAGTTCATGGCTTCGGCGCGGGGGATCCGCACGAACGGTGGGCGTTCCGCTCGAAACATCACGAACTGCAGCGACGAGCTCGAGAAGCGGGCCGACGCTCTCCAAGGCCGTTTGCACCCCGACGAGCTCTATGTCTTCATGAAGCCGATCTTCTCGAGCGCACGTCTCTCCAGCCTTCCCCCGCATGCGTGTCGCGAGTTCCTCGACGCCTACGCGTGCAAGCAGCCTCGCTGAGAGCTCACTCGTTCGTGGGCGCCACCTCGCCCCTCGGCGTCGAGAGTCACATGCGAGACGCCGACGACGAGTCGGGCTTCACTTCGCTGGGCCACGCCAGGGCACCTCTTTCAACCCGCCGCGGAGCTTCTGCAGGCGCTCGAGCTCGTGGCCGAGGCGCGCGCGGTTCGCGGCGAGGTTTCGCTTCTCGCCCGGGTCCACGTCGAGGTCGTAGAGCTCGTAGGCCGTCCCGCCGCGGTGAACCAGCTTCATGCCGCGCCCGGGACCGCTGATCAGCGCACGCCGGATCGGACCCTCGCTCGGGACGATCTCCGCGTAGATCGGCCGATGCCCCGGTACGTGCCCTGGCGGCGACAGCGCGTCTGCGAGCAAACTCTCTCCGCGGAGCGAGCCGTCGTCGGGGGCGGGCACGCCGGTGAGCTCGAGGATCGTGCGCGCGAGATCGATGTGAGAGCGCCGGATGGCGACACGATTCGGCGTCTGTCCTGGCACGTAGACGAGGAGCGGCACGTGGATGAGCTCTTCCCACAGCTCCTTGCGGTGCCACCGCATCCCATGTTCGTTGAAGGCCTCGCCGTGATCGCCGGTGACGATGATCGCGGTGTCCTTTCCCCACGACTGCCGCTCGACGAAGTCGATCAGTCTACCGATGTGATGATCGGCGAACCAGAGCTCGCTCTCGTAGCGGGCGCGGTCACGCCCGACCTCGCTCGTATCGCTGGTCGAGAAGTCGGGGGCCTCCGGATGGAGGACGTACTGCGTGTGGGGATCGAAGTAGTGAAACCACGCGAAGAAGCGTCCGCCCGGTGGGCTCACGTTCTCGGGCTTCGACATGAGCGCGATCGCGGCGTTAGTGACCTTGTCGCTCGTGACGGCGTCGTCCTCGTAGTTGTACCCGTTCGGGTCCGGGTCGGCGGATGTGTCCCAGACGTCGAACCCGTGACCGATGTGCGCGTACGCGTTGCGGTCCACGTCCATCGGGCGCGGCTTCGAAAAAGCGAACTGGCACATCCCCGCGAACGTGCGAACCCCTGCCTGGTGCAGTCGCTCCGTGACGAGAACGTTCTCCGGCGTGAAGTGGTTGAAGCGCTCGTAGCCGCCGATCTCGCTTGGGTACTTGCCGATGAGCAGCGAGCCGAGGCTCTGCCAAGTCATCGACGCCATCGCGTAAGCGTGTTCGAAGACGGTGCCCTTCGCAGCGAGCGCGTCGAGACTGGGCGAGATGGGGCGCGGATGTCCGGTGAAGCCCAGATCGAAGCGAAGCGCGTCGATCGTGATGAGGAGAACGTTGTACGGACGCTCGGGGTGAAGCGTGAGGCGCGCCGGCGCGGGGTCTTCGGGCACCGTGACAGGCGTGTCGGAGCCAGAGCAGTCCTCGTCGATGCCATTCCCGGGCACATCGGCGGCCGCAGGGTTGATCGCGGGATCTCCGTCGTTGCAGTCGCCTCCGCCGAACCAGGCAGAGTACCCATCGCCGTCGCGATCCGACACGCGCTGCAGCGCCGCGAGGGAGAGTCCGCCGAGAGGCGCGTGCAGGCGAAGCTCCGTCGCGACCTCCGGTGCCGCCGTGAGGCGTGTCGCCGAGCCCACCAGAAGCGCGGCGGCGGACAGGACCAGCAGCGCCGCCACCATGGAGACGGCGCGCCATCGCTGGACGCGAGATCGCGAGCCCTCCGGCGAAGGGAGTCGGCCGCGGACGCGTTCGAGCACGGCGCCGATGCCCCATGTGCCGGCGAAGAGCACGAGCAAGTGAATGACCGGTCGGAGGTCGAGCTCACCCCGACGCAGTACGCCGAAGATGCCGAGCATCCCTCCCGCGCCGCTCGTCTCACCGCGGGCGATGCCGTACGCCAAGAGAGAGAGGACGAGCGCCAGCGTCCCAACCGTCGAGACGGCGACTCCGACGCGCAGTCGGCTCCTATCGCCACGCCAGCTCCACTCGGCGAGTCGAGCGGCGGTGGGAAGGAGGGCGAAGACCACGGCGCTCACCACGAAGAGAAGCAAGAGCGATGTCAGTGCCAAGCGGACGCCTACCGCAAGCGGCTCTCCGCGAGAGAGGAGCGCTCGTCCGGCGTGCGCCGTCGCCACGGTCCAGCCGAAAACGCCGGCGATCGCGAGCGGAGCGCCCCCGATGGCGAGACCGCGCTGTCCGCGCGGCGCGTCATGTCGTGCGGCCAGCCAGGCGTGCGGCCAGGATCCGGCGGCGAGCCCCCAGAGGGCAGCGACGCTCACGGTGACCAGCACCGCTGTGGGAAAGAGGACCGCAACCTCTGCAAGGAACAGGTGGTGGACCGGGAGCCTGCGCTCGCCGGCGAGCCCGATCGCGTGCTCGACGCCGGCCACCTCGCGAGCCGCGATGCCACAGGCCGTCAGCGTTGCAGCCGTCAGCAGGAGCCCGAATCGGCTTACCGTCGAGGCGGGCGCTGCCGGAGGACTCGGCCCTGGGCCCGAGGAACTAGGCGCGCGATCGCCTCCACCCGACGCGAGCTGATCCGTGAGGTCCCGATCCACGAGGGCGGCAGTCTACTCACCGACAGCGAGGAGCTGGGATCGATCTCGACGAACCGGAGCCCATGCTGACCGGCAGGGAGGCCGGTAAGCAGGAGAGCCCGTTCCTGATCGCTCGAGCCGCTCCGTGGACTCACACGCTCGGGCCGGAGTCGTCCGTATCCTCTTGCCGCGCCAAAGGCCTACGCGAAGGGCTATTCCGGCTCCGATCCGACCTGAGTAGGCTCCAGCGTTCGTCTGCAGCGCCAAAGGTTTGTCGCGCCGCATGGTTCGGGCCAGGTGTACTGGACACGACCGTGGGCTGGGGTAATCCTCTCGGCACACGCCGCGAGGCCGTTCCGAAGGGGTGCTTTGCCATGAACGAGTCCAAGATCGAGACGTTCGAGCAGTTCTGGGACTACTACGTCGGCGAGCACCGCAAGAAGTCGACGCGCATCTTCCACTTCGTCGGGACGACGGCAGCGATGGCCTGCGCCGCGACGGGGCTCCTCACCAAGCGCCGCTGGCTGCTCCTCGTCGCGCCGGTGCTCGGTTACGGGCCGGCCTGGATCAGCCACTTCTTCATCGAGAAGAACAAGCCCGCGACGTTCAAGTACCCGCTCTGGTCGCTCCAGGCCGACTTCGTCATGTGGTGGAAGATGCTCTCCGGCCAGATGCAAGCCGAGGTCGAACGCGTGCTGCGCCAGGAGCTCGAGAACGTGGAGAGCGAACGGCATGCCGCGCGCGACGCCGCGAACGGCGAGCGCGCGTCGATCCAGAGTGAAGCGGTCAACTGAACGATCGCTCCTCGTCGTTGCTTTCGGCGCCCTTGCGCTCGGCGCAGGCGCTTGCGCCAGGAGCACCCGGGTCGTCGAGGCACCGATGATGGACGCCGCCGCGTCGGCGTCTGCTCTCGCGCTCGTCGGTAAGTCGGCCCCCACCGCGAAGAAAGACAACGCGCTCGATCTTCCGTTCCGGCCCGGCGATCGCTGGGCTGGCACGTACACCTGTCGTCAGGGGCAGAGCGAGATGGCGATCCTCTTCGAGGACGTCGAGCGCGGCGCGACGAACGACGAGCCCATCAAGGTGGAGGCGACGTTCGAGTTCCACTTCGCGGGCAGCGGCTCGTACGCCGCGGCGGACGGGGCGGCGCGCATGAGCGGGACGTACGATCCGAAGTCGAAGCGGCTCCGTCTCGTCGGCGAGGAGTGGCTCGAGCAGCCCCCGAGCTATTCCCTCGTGAACCTCACCGGCACGCTCAGCGTGCGCGGGAGCGGCAGCCACGCGCTCTACTACACCGGTACCGTCGAGGGGCCGGGATGCACGTCCTTCTCGGCGCGCCCCGAAGGCGGGAGCGACATCGCCGACGAAAAAGCGGGGCCACGGCAGCTGCCTCCGCGGGGCTTGCCGCGTCCGCGGCCGTGATACGCTGAGCGGTCGTGGGGGCGCCGGAAGACGTCCCCTCGTGGCTGGGTGGTCTCGGAGGTCTGGGTGAGTGAAGCCCGCGCGGGCCGGCCCCGAACACAGGGCCGCGTCGGCACCGTCATCAACGGGAAGTGGCACGTCGACGCCCGGATAGGGTCGGGCGGCATGGCCACGGTGTACGCCGCGACGCACCGGAACGGGTCGCGCGCGGCGCTGAAGATGTTGCACACGCAGCTCTCGCGCGATCCGTCGACGCGCGCTCGATTTCTGCGCGAAGGGTACGTCGCCAACAAGGTGGGCCATCCAGGCGTCGTCTCCGTGCTCGACGACGGCGTGACCGAGGATGGCGCGGTCTTCCTCGTCCTCGAGCTGCTCGAAGGCGAGACGATCGACGCACGCCGCATCCGGCTCGGAGGGCGCTTGCCGATCGACGAAGCGCTCGACGTGGCCGATGACGCGCTCGACGCGCTCGCGTCGGCGCACGACAAGGGCATCGTCCATCGCGATCTGAAGCCGGAGAACGTCTTTCTCACGAACGACGGGCAGATCAAGCTGCTCGACTTCGGGCTTGCGCGGATGAAAGACGCGAGCTCGGAGCGCACGCAGACCGGCGTGACGATCGGAACGCCGGAGTTCATGCCGCCGGAACAGGCAGCAGGCCGGCGCGACGCGGTCGACGCCCGCTCAGACGTGTGGGGGCTCGGCGCGACGATGTTCACGGCGATCACCGGACGCTACGTCCACGACGATGCGCAGTCGCTGCACGAGCAGCTCATCGCGAGCGCGACGCGACGATCGCGTCCGATCCGACAGCTTGCGCCACACGTCTCTCCGCAGGTGTCGGCCGTGATCGACCGCGCCCTCGAGCTCGAGATGAACGATCGCTGGCCGAGCGCGCGTGACATGCAAGCGGCGCTGCGCGACGCACGCGGCTCGCGGAGCGAGGTCTTCACGGCGGACAGCTTGACCGTGCGTGTCGCCTCGATGGATCGGTCGCCGCCAGTCTCGGTCGGAGAGCCTCAGTCGTCGGGAGAGACCAAGCTGCTGTCGACCGCGCCACCGCGCGCGCAACCGGCGCCGCC
>JAFAER010000162.1 GCA_023423895.1 Pseudomonadota bacterium | reverse complement strand
GGAAGGGCGGACGCAGTGCGCAGCTACGGTCAGCGCCTCGCGAAGGCGCTCGAGGCCGACCCGCACGTCCTCGCGCCGCTCAAGCTCCACTACCTGCGGTGGGTGCTCTTCGACGACGACACCCGCTTCATGTACCAGGGGATCTTCGACACCGATTTCGACAAGTACACGGAGGACGCGGTCGTTCTCTTCCGAACGACCGGAATCGACACCGTCTTCGAGAACCTCGAGGGCTTTCCCACGGACTGGAAGACGAACACGACCGCATTCATCGAGTTCCTCCGGGCTCATCAGTGTCAAAGCTTCCTCGAATACGGCGAGTATCCCTACGTCTCGAGCGACGAGATCAAGAAGGCGCTCAAGATCAAGGCGGCCCTCGCGGAGATGCTCGAGCAGATGCAGTGAGGGGGCGAGCCGTGAACGAGGTGAAGACCGCGCGGACGTACAATCAGAACCACGCGCCGCGGAAGTACGAGAGAGGTCGGCGACGCGTCAGCGTCTACATCGCCTGGAGCTATCCGGGGGAGGCCAACCGAGATCCGCGCGAGCTGGACAACCGCTTCTCCACGATGACCGAGGTGCGTCGCTCGCTCTGGCCCACCTACGAAGCGCCGCAGTGGGCGGATCCCCGTCGGTTCCAGCAAGGGATCGCGGGGTCGCTCGAGCTGTTCTTCTGGGCCTGGGTGAAGTTCCAGGAGCTCGTCGGCGAGGTCACCGGCAACGTCGTCCCCGTGTTCCAGCGCGTCGATCAGGCGGGATTCTCGCTCCCGCTCGACGAGCGCGTCCTCGCCGATGCCGATACGCTCCTCGTGTTCGGCCTCGACCATCTGGTCACGGAGCAGATCGCCGCGCCCGAGGAGATCGAGGCGGTCCGCACCTTTCTCGGCCGTGAGGGGACGTGTCTCGTCATCGGTCCGCATCACGACGTCGGGCGCTCGACGGACCTGAAAGAGCGCGACATGGAGCACCGTCATCACGGCGACGCGCTCGTGCCCCGGCAGCAGCGGTTCGGCGGATACACGCGCTCTCTGATGAAGGGCCTCGAGATCCCGGTCGAGAACCAGTGGGGCCTCCGCCCTGCCGTGATCGGTCCGGCGAGTCCATCCGGTTCGAGCGAGCTCGACGAGGGAGGCTGGATCACGGGCACGACGCCGCCGGGCAACCGGATCGCTCCTTTGAGCGTCCAGCGCGACCTCGACACACGACGCTGGCTCGAAGGTGTCACCAACTTCAACTTCCACATGCACCTCCCCCACTACGCAGTGACGGACGACGCTCGCAGTCCGATCCACGTCCTCGCGAGGCAGCCGATCGATCTCTCGAGACCGCATCCGTTCACGAATCGTGGGAACAAGGAGCTCAACGCGTTCGTCTGGATCCCTCCGAACGGAGATCGGGCCGGCGATGTCCTCGTGGTCGACTCCACCGTGTTCAGCACGTTGTTCGGACGCGACGAGAGCCTGGAACGTTTCTGGAAGAACATCGCGATGGGCTGACCCGATGCTCGAGCTCGACGACATCCAGAGCGGCGTGCTCCGACCACGACCGGTACCGTATGCAGCGACCTATGTCCTCTTCCGGATCGACGATCCCCGTGCCGGACGAGAGCTGTTGGGCCGCATCGCATCCGTCGTCGCATCCGCAGCCCACCCGAACAGCCCGGCGGCGGATACGTGGGTGAGCGTGGCGCTCACGTATCGCGGCCTCGTGGCGCTCGGTGTCCCGCAAGACTCTCTCGACAGCTTCGCATGGGAGTTCCGACAAGGAATGGCCGCTCGCGCGAAGGCGCTCGGCGACACGGGCGAGAGCGCGCCGGAGAACTGGGAGAAGCCGCTCGGAACCGGCGACGTTCACATCGTGCTCGTCGCGGTGTCACCCGACGACGCGCGACTCGAGGAGGCCCTCGCCCCCGCAACGAAGGTGTACGAAGCGCTGCCCGGGATCGAGGCTATCTGGCGGCAAGACTGTCGGGCGCTGGCATCCGGGAAGGAGCAGTTCGGATACAGAGATGGAATCGGATATCCCGCGATCAAGGGGAGCGGACTTCCGGGCACGAATACCCGCGAGCACCCGCTCGAGTCCGGCGAGTTCGTCCTCGGGTACCCCGACGAGACGGGCTCTCTTCCACCGATGCCACGCCCGGACGTCCTGGGTCGCAATGGGACGTACGTCGTCTTCCGCAAGCTGCACCAGCGCGTCGCGGCGTTCCGGAGGTATCTGAAGGAGAGCGCCACCAGCGAACGAGGCGAAGAGCTGTTGGCGGCGAAGATGATGGGCCGATGGCGCAGCGGCGCTCCGCTGGCGATCTGTCCCCACCATGACGATCCCGACCTCGGCGCCGATCCGCAGCGCAACAACGACTTCGTCTTCGGCGACGATCCAACGGGGTACAAGACGCCTCCTGGTTCACACATTCGACGGGCAAACCCACGCGACGCGTCGGTCGCGGGCGTCGTCCGCCTCCATCGCATGCTGCGCCGCGGGACGGTCTACGGACCGGAGCTGCCCGAAGGTGTGCTCGATGACGACGGCGTCGATCGCGGTTTGATGTTCGCCTTCGTCGGTGCCCACCTCGGTCGCCAGTTCGAGTTCGTTCAATCGGAATGGATCAACCAGGGTGAGCTCTTGGGAGTAGGCGCCACGAAAGATCCCGTCGTGGGCGCGCACGACGGGTCCGGGTCGTATTCGTTCCCGAACCGGCCCATCCCGCGGCGGCTCGAAGGTCTTCCTCGCTTCGTCGTTACCCGCGGGGGCGAGTACGGATTCATGCCGGGCCTGCGTGCGCTCCGCTGGCTCGCAGAGCTTCGCCCCTGAGGCAGACCACTCGAAGGAGCGAAGCCGTCAGGCTCATTTTTCGTGCGGAGCTCGAACAGGCTGAGCTCCGCCCCCCTCCTCGTGCTCTCGTCTGCACCGGCATGGCCAGTGCTTGCTCGTGCGCGTGACTCGCGTGAGCGGTGCCGGCGGCGAACAGTTCGCAGAGGAACCCTTCAGCCTGCTCGATACGAGTGGCGCGCTCTCACGTGTCGAGGCCTGGCTCGGGTTCGGCCCCCAGCCGCACGCGGCGGCTCACCGGGCACTGCCGATCGCGACGTATCTCGCGGCAACGTGGGTCGCGCCCCTCGTCCTGGCATCCGTGCAGCCGGATCGCCCGGGCGCGATCTCGTTCATGGCCGACTTCGAGACACACCTGCGCTCCTTCGTCGCGATCCCGCTGCTGCTCTTCGCGGGGCGAAAGATCGATCCCGAGGTGCGTCGCATCGTGCGTTCGCTCGCGAGCGCTCGCCGCTGTCGCAGCCCCGTCGAGCTCAGGGCGCATGCCCGCTCCCTGCAGCGTGTCGTGCAGCACCCTCTCGTGAAGGTCGGGCTCCTCGTGCTCGCCTTGCTCCTCGTCCCTGCCTGGATCCGGCAGCACACCTCCGGTCGCGAGACGTGGATCTTCCGAGCCGACGGCGGGCGCCCCGTGCTCACGGCCGCCGGAACGTGGGAGGCATACGTCGTCGTGCCGCTGTATCTGTTCCTCCTGCTCCGCTGGACGTGGCGCTGGATCGTTCTCGCGGTGCTCTTTGCCAGGAGCGCTCCGCTGCTCCGTCCCGTCGTGTCGCACAGCGATCGATGCGGCGGCTTCGCCTTCGTCTCTCGCGCACCGGCGAGGTTCGCCTGGGTCATCGCCGGCGCTTCGAGCCTCGTGAGCGCGCGCTTGCTCTTCGCGATCGCTCGCGAAGATTCAAGCGCGGAGACCATCGCGCGCCAGGCGCCGGCGGTCCTCGTTCTTTCCCTGGCGATTGCGTTCTTCCCGCTCGTCGGATTCGCGCTTTCGTTCCGACGATTCAAGCGCCGCGGACTGCGCCGGTACGGCCTCATCGTCGAGGGCCACGCGAGACACGTCGAGCGCGTGTGGTTCCGGTCGCATCCGGTCCACGTCAGCAGCGAGGAGTCGAGCTCACTTGCGGATCTGAGCTCGGTGTACGAAAACGTTCGCGCGATGCGGATCGTCCCCTACAGACGGGCCGATCTGCTCGTCGTCACGCTGGCGGCCATGACTCCGTTGCTACCGGTCCTCGCGTCGATCGCGTCGATCGACGAGGTCCTCCGCCAGCTCTTCAAGGCACTGCTCTGACGTGCACGACGGAAGCGGGCGCGCTCGACCGTGCCGCCAGAGCGTCGCCTCAGGACTTGTTGACGTACTTCGCCGGGTCCGACTGGAACTTCTTCTGGCAGCCCGAGCAGCAGAAGTAATAGGTCTTGCCCTCGTGCTCGACCTTCGGCGAGGTCGCCTCGACGACGAACTCTTCGCCCGAGACGGGGCACTTGGTCGTGTCGCCGACCTGAGCCTCACCGGCCGGCTTCACCGGACCGTCGCCCTTCTTGCCGTGCTCGTGATGCCCGGCGTGTTCGTCGTGAGCCGCCTCGGCGGGCGTCGCCGGAGGCGCGCTCTCCGCGGCCTTGTTGCCACCACATGCACAAGCGAACCCGACCATCGCGAGACAAACCAAGCGCTTCATCGTCGTTCTTCCTCTTCTCGAGCTCGAAGCGAGCGTGCACGTGCGCGGCACCACAAAGCAACGAGCGCGAACGAGACTAGGCCCGTTCGCGCTCGCTTCTCAAGCGTGCCTCGCGCGGCGATGTGCCGGCGAGGCAAGCTCGTCCGTCAGCTCTTGGGAGCCGCAGCAGCCGCGGCAGTGGCCGGCACTGCCGGGATCGAGAACTCGTAGACGTACGTCGCCTGCCCAAGCCGCTTGTCCGGCGGGTTGATGGCGAGACCCTCGATGTTCTTCTTCACGCAGTCGCCGACCGCATCCGGCGCCGTCGTCTGCGTCTTGTCGACGATGACGTTCTGGATCTTGCCGTTCTCGGTCTCGACCTCGAACTTCACGGTGACGCGACCACCCGAGCCCGGCGCGCCCTTGAGGACGTCGTCGTAGCAAGCGCGGATCTCCGCCTGCTTCGTCTCGAGGACCTTGGTGGTGTCGTCGCGGTACATCTCGGGGCTGCGGTACGCGCACCCCACGACCGACGCGAGCGACAGAGAAGCAAGAATCAGGAGGCTTTTCTTCATCACTTCTTCTCCGTGGGCTTGGGGGCGGCGGGCGTTGCCGGCTTCGCCGTGGCGGCGCCAGCAGCAGCGGCCGACGGGGTCGTGGGCTTCGCGATCGGAGCCGCTGCGCCACCGGCCTTCGTGGCCGGGGCGGCCGGAGCGCCGTGCTCGGCGCCGGTCGGCGTGCCCGTGTCGACCTTGTGGACGTCCTTCTTCTCCTCGACGACCTTTTCCTTGCCCGTCTTCGGATCGATCTCGACCTTCTTCTGGGTCACGTCCTGCTCGACGACGAGGAACTCGACGCGGCGGTTCTTCTCCTTGCCGTCCTCGGTGTTGTTGTCGGCGATCGGCTTCTCCTCGCCCCAGCCCTTGGCCGCGAGCGAGCCCGCCGGGATCGACTCCTTCTTCACGAGGTAGTCGAGGACCGCCTTGGCGCGGTCGTCGGAGAGCTTCTTGTTGTGCTTCGCGTCGCCGTCGGCGCTCGCGTGCCCTTCGATCGAGAGCTTCTTGATCTGCGGGTACTTCTTGATGACCTCGGCGATGTCGTGAAGGAGCGAGAAGCTCTCTTCCTTGATCGTCGCCTTGTTCACCTCGAACTGGATCTTTTCCTTGAACTCGATCTTGTTGTCGCGCAGCTCGACGCGCGGCGGCGGCTTCGGCTCTTCAGCCGGCGGCGGGGGCGGCGGGGGCGGCGGGGCGGGCGGCGTGCCGGCGATGGCGAACGCCTGAGCGCCCTGGAATTGCGTGACGCCACCGCATCCGGCCGAGGCGGCCAGGGCGAGCAGCATCGACGCACCAACGATGAAGCGCTGAGAAGGCATCGATCAAACCTCGTTTGATGGTCTTGGTAGCCGGCTGACGGCACTCCCCGAATGCAAACGCTTCGGAGATGACCACACGGCCAGTGGGAAGCAGCAGTACCCTCCATGGACGAAGCACTGTCTCGTCCCATCCACTTCAGGCATCACTAGCTGCGTGATACGACGGATCTCTCCTGCAGGTCCACGCACTTCTGCCGCTCCGCGCCAATGCACGGCACGCGCGCAATCCGCAGCGAGCCAGGATTTTCCTCTGATCTCCTCCACTTGCACCGTGCGACGCGGTGCGCGACGCGTGCGGCCCCGCGTCACAGGCTTCCGACGAACGGCTGAGCCGCTCCTTCGACGTTCACTCGACGATCATCCGGTCGCCACCGCTCCGGCCGAAGGTCTCGGGGCTGTACATCTCTTCGGCCTTCGCCGGCGGGACGACGAACGTGCCCGGCGTCGTCGCGCGCGTGACGTAGCTGTAGTCCCAGACGCCGTCCCAGAGCAGGGAGGCAAACGCCTCGACGCGCTCGTCGCGCATGTTCTGGTGCTCGTACCAGGTCCGGGACCAGTACCAGTAGCGTCCCTTCGACGCGTCCTGCGCATTGGGGTCCTTCGGGATCTCGCCCGTGACTGCCAGCGCCGGGTTCATGGGCTCGAGGCCCGCCGGGATCGGGTCGACGAGCGCGACGTGATAGCGACGCGACTGCGCCACCATCGAGACGCGAACGCGTACCTTCGCGCCGGCCTTCACGCGCCACGTTCCGTCACGGTCGCGCTTCACGTCGTCCGGGCTGTCCGCGCCCTCGTACACACGCGAGACGACGAAGCCGTTGTCCGCCGGCGGGAGCTTCAGATCCGTCGGCGCGTACTGCATACCGACGCGGTAGTAGAGCCGGCCTGGCCCGTCCTTGCCGATGATCAGGTTCTGCTCCTTCGCGTTCATCTCCGTCGCGAGGAACTGCATCGGCACGCCGATGTGGCTGTACTCCGTCGTGCGTCCCTTGAACGCGTGGTCGCCCGCATGACGATCACCCAGCCACACGCGCGCGACGAAGTCCGGCGTCACCTTCTCGTAGGTTCCGAAGTACTTGTCGAGCGCGAGGAGGACGAACGCGTTCTCTTGCGTGTTGCCCCAGCGGCCGGCCTTGCGATGACCGAGGAGACCTTTGACGAGCTTCGGGATGACGGTCGACTCCTTCTGATCGCCGATCATGGCCTCGAGGAGCACGCCGTCGGCCCGCCGATCCGAGTGGAGCAGCACCCAGTCCGAGTCCTTGTAGCCGCTGACGAAGTGCGCTGCTCCGGCCGTCTCGGTCACGCGGTTCGCGACATGACGGCGAATGGCCTCGTTCTCCGCTGCCGATCCCTTGTCTGCCGAGAGCGTCGGCCAGATCCAACCGACCGCCTCGATGCCGAGCTTGTCGACGCCGCCGGCCTCGGCGATGAGGCGCTTGGCCTTCGCCGCGTCGGGGTCCTTCATCCGGTTACGGACGTAGATCGAATACGCGATGATCGCGCGTCGGGCGTCGGCGTTGTACCACGCCGGGATGTGGCTCTCGATCGAGCGCAGGTACTGCTGCGCGCGCCGGAGCATCTCCGCGTCGGGCTTGTAGCCCTTCTCCTGCGCCCGCACGAGCGCATGGGCGACGTGGACCGTCAGGTACGGCCACGGCTGCTCCTGCCAGAATCCCCATCCGCCGGAGTAGTGCTGGCGGCGCTTCAGCTTGTCGAAGTCGACCTTCATCGAGGCTTCGAGATCGGCTGGCGGAGGGAGGTCCTTCGACTTGAAGGCCGTCAGGACGTCCTTGAGCGCAGCGATCGAGACGATGCGCGACGCGAGCTGTTCGTTGCACTCGAACGGGTACTTCACGAGGTACACGACGGCGTCGGTCAGCGCCTGGAGCTGCGTCGACGACGTGGTGATCTCGAGACCTCCGAACTCATGGAAGACGTTCGAGGGCATCTTCACCGGCTGCGCGGTCGCGCCTTCGTCGAGCTCGCCGTACGTCGCGAAGGCTTCGGTCGTCGCCGGCGTGTAGACCGGCAGCTCGATCTGACTCGCGTCGGAGAAGCCGCCGGATGCGACGCCGATCTGGAACCGCGCCGTGCCCGGCTTCACCGTGGCGGCGTCGAAGCGAACCTCGACGCGGTCGTTCGCCGCGATGCGCACGCGCTTCGCGCTCGGCTCGGAGACCGTCGCGTTGGTCGCACGCGCCACGACGCCGACGTCGATGGGCTGGTCGGTCTGGTTCTGGACGACGACGGGCAGCTCGAACTTGTCGCCGAAGTTGAGGAACCGCGGAGCCGACGGGCGGACCATCACCGGCAGCCTCGCCGTGATCGTCGACTCGTTGGCGCCGAAGTGCCGGTCCTTCGTCGCCGCTACCGCCATCACGCGGTAGCGCGTGAGGTTGTCCGGCAGCTTCAGGGCGACGCTCGCATGGCCACGAGCGTCGGTCTTCACGGCCGGCGAGAACAACGCCAGCGCGGAGAAGTCGGAGCGGACCTGCATCGGCTTGGTGCTGTCGCCGACGATCGACCTCTCGGCGTCGGCTTCGTCGAGGACGCCATCGGCGTCACGGTCTGCGGCGGCCGGCTTCCTCTCGGCCCGCTTCGCGGGAGCGGCCTGGCTGGACGGCGCGGGCGCCACGGGCGGCGGCGCCATCGTCCTCTCCTGCATCTGCTGCGGGTAGGAAGCTCCGCCCCCGGCCCCGAAGCGCGCCCCGGTGCTCTCCTCGCGCGCCTCGACGGTGCGCAGCTTCGCGAGATCCGGCTCGCCCAGCAGCACGTGTTCTCGCATCGCGAGATCGCGGACGTCGCTCGAGCGCGGCGCGTAGAACACCGCGATCGGGTCCGGAGTCGTGTAGCCGCTCAGAGCAAGGACGGCCTCGTCCACGACGACGAGCGCGACCTCGGCGTTGCCGACGGCGCGTCCCGAGTTGTCCTTCACGTCGATGTCGACCTGCGTGCTGCCACCGGGTTCGAGCGTCGGGCGCGGCGCTGCCGCCTTCACGTCGAGGATTCGCGACGTCGGCAGGATCTTCGCTTGCGCAGAGCCGGTCGCGTAGGCCGGTCGCTTCGGCAGTCGCTCGTCGCGATTGCCGGAGTCGTCCGTGCGTACGTCCTGACCGACGACGTCGACGCGGATCTCCGCGTTGGGCACGAGGGCCTCGTCGAGCTTCACCTTGAGCGCCTGGCTCGTCGACTTCATCGAGAACCGCTCGACGTGCACGATCCCCTGACGGCGCACCGTCAGAATGCCCTCGGCCGGCGCAAACGGCGCGACGACGAGGAGCTCGGCGAGCTCGCCCGGTTGATACGCCTTCTTGTCGAGCGCCACGTTGACGCGCCCGCGATCGAGACCGCGGTCCTTCGGGCGCTCCGCGCCGATGACCCAGAGCGAGGTCATCGTCTGGTTCTTGCGCCCGTGCTCGTCGGTGACGACGGACCACACCCGGTAGCTGCCGCCTTCGCGCGTCTTGAAGGAGCAGTGGAGCCGCTCGTTGCCCGGAGACGGCGTGGCCGGCGAGTCCACCTCACACGTCTGAACGTCGACCTCGCGCTCCTCCCACGTCTCGCCCTTCTGCTCGTGCTCGATGCGCGCGGCCTTCATCACGACGTGTCTGCCGCCGACCGCTTTGCCGTCGACGTCGACGACGACGGCATCCACCTCGATGTTCTCGCCGGCGCGGATGAAGTTCTTCGCGAGCTTGATCCCGGAGTAGACGTTCGACGGGTGGACGACCATGGACGTGCGGCCGGCCCACTGCTGCCGGTTCACGTCCTCGACGTGGCCGACCATGTCGAGGCTCATCGGATACGACGGCTCGACGGCGTCGAAGTCGAGCCGGATGCGATGAATGCCCTGCGGGTTCGTCTTCGACGTCCACGTCTCCGTTTTCGTCGTGTCGTTCGGCGTGGGCCCGAAGTGCGACCAGAAGAACCGCGGCTCCGGACCGAAGTGGTAGTCGCTCCGGTTCGGCGGAGTGAACCCGACCGTGCTCCGCGTGATGCGCCACTCGACGGGCGCGTCCGGGAGACCGCCGCCGGAGTAATACGAGGCGTTCAACGTCGTGATCGCGTGTTTGCCGACGAAGTGCGGACCTTCGCTCGAGCGCGCCGTCACCTCGAACTCGGGACGACGGAACTCCTGCACCTGGAAGCCATGCGACGTCGACGCGTTCGCGAGTCCGACGCCCTCGAGCTGCAGCTCGACGTGTGCCTGACCGAGGTTCGCGTTGCCCGGCAGCTTGTACGCGAAATCGAACGCGCCGAACTCGTCGAGCGTCGCCTGACCGGCGCCGATCTCCGCCCAGCGCGGGTCGCGGACGCGATAGCGCACCGTCTTGCCGGCGATGTTCGGGATGGCGTCGAGATCCCCGCCGCGCTCCATCCGCGCGGCGCGAACCCAGCCCTTGAGGCGGACCTCCTCGCCCGGCTTGTACATGCCGCGATCGTCGTAGACGAGCCAGCGGACCTGCTCTCCGCGGGTCATCCGCTGGTATGTCGACTCGCCGAACCACGCCTCCGGAACGAGGACGACGTCTTTGCCCTTCTTGCCGACGACGAGGCGACCCGGTTTGTCCGAGAGCGGGACGCGCGCGAGGCCCTGCGCATCCGTCTTTGCGACGCCGGCGCCGAGCAGCTGGACGTCGACACCTTCGATCGGCGCGCCGTCGGCGAGGCGTGTGGCCCAGCCGGTGACCTGATCGTTCTCGATCATCGCGTCGAGCGCGAGCTCGGTCGACTGTACCCAGACGTGGTGCTCGGGGCGGAAGAACCCCTTCGGCATCGCGCGCGTCGGCTCGACGACGACGAGGGACTGACCGACACCGCCGGAGAGCGCCGGCGCGAGATCGATCGGCGTGGCCACGAGCTCGTCGGGCGTCTTCTTCGGTGTCAGGACCTTCTCGTAGACGAGCCGTCCCGGCGGAGTGATCTTGCGCGGCCGCTCCCACTCCTGGCGGAACGCGAGGTACTTGCTCCAGTCCTCGGGCGTGACGGCGTAGACACGAACGCGGAGCCCGGGCTCGTTGATCGTGTAGACCGGGTAGTCCTTCGTCTTCTGAGCCGGGTCGAGGACGATCATGTCCTTCTCCGGACCGAACATCGTCGGCTCGGCCGCTCCGACCTCGAACGAGAGCGTCGCGGGCTGGCCCATCGTCTGCCCGTGCGTGTCGCCGATCGCTCCGTCGATCGTCACGGTGTATTTCGTGCGGCCCTTCGTCTTGCCGCGAATCGTCATCCCGGAGCCGTGGACCTCGACCTTCATGCCCGGGATCTCGGGCGACACCTTGATCATCTTCTCCTTGTCGAACGCCTTCATGTCGACCGGGTTGGAGAAGGAGATCGCGAACGGCGACAGCGGCGGGCACTTGTCGTTGCCGCTCCGCGACCAGTACGAGCACGAGTGGTGCGTCACGCGCATCGCGCCGTAGGTGCTGAACGAGAACGACTGATCCTTGTCGGTCGTCTTCGGTCCCTCCGCGCTCGGGGCACCTGCCTTGATGCGCACGGTGAAGCTCGTCGACGTCGGCAGCTTGCTGGTGGGCTTGAACGCGAGCCAGCGCCCCTTCTCGGCCTGCTGCGAGAGACGGCGCGCAGCGTCGTTCGCCTCGATCTCGTCGGCCTCGGCAAGCTTGATCGGGACGGTTCCACGCGGGCCGGTCAGGTCGACGAACCGGAGCATCGCATTCGGATCGATCGCCTGGTCGAGCTCGATGAACACCAGCGGCTCGAGCGGCTCCGAGTTTCCGCGCGGATGGCCGTGCTTCAACACGGGCGGCGGCGTCGTGAACGTCCATCGCTCGGCGCCTGCGAGCGTCTGTCCGTTCATCGCGCGCGTGCCTGCAGGGACCTCGACCGCATATTCGGTCGCCATCGGGAAACGTTTGTCCGGCTGGAAGAGGAGTGTGCGCGTGCCGAGCCAGCGCCACTTGCCGGCAGGCTCCGGGACGAGCCGGACGGGCGGATGCTCGGCGTTGACCCCGTCGACGCTCGTGACGGGCACCATCGGGTGGTTGAACGTCATCGTGAGGTGAGGAGCGATGTCGACCTTGCCCTCGGGTGCATGCCGCTCCACCTTGAGCGGCCCGCTCGCCGGTGCGCTTGCCGGCGGAGGCGCGGCCGGCGGCGGAAAGGTCTCGTTCACGGTCTTGCCGGGGCGCGGCGCGGGGATCGACTTCGCGCGCATCGCGAAGCTCTTCTCGTCGTCGGGATCGCGCTTCAGCTCCGGAAGGCGGGAGGCGATCTTCCGTGCGTCTTCGCCGCCGAGCGGCGTCGCAGGGGCCACTTTGCGCTCGCTCGGCTTGTCGGCGTCATCGTCGGCGTTGCTGATCCGGAAGCCGAGGCCGGACTTGGAGAGCTTCCAGACGAGCGGCCCATCGGGCGCGGCGGGCCTCGCGGTCTGGGGCTGAACCGACGGCTTTTGCCCCGGGCAACCGACTGCGAGCAAGGCGAAGAGCGAGCCGAGAACCAGAAGAGAAGAGCGACGAGCCATCATTCCTCGGAAGTCGAGGCCGAGCTCGATGCTCGGACCTTCGTCGAACCAACGCGCGCGGCGCGGTGAGCCTACAGTCAAACTTCGAGCTCGTGGCACTACGTTCGAGCCGGCGATTCGACCTGCTACGGGCGAAGAAACCCTGTCGGCTCGGGTCGCCTCGACGCGGCGCGTGATCGTCAGTCCGAGCCGAGGATGACCAGGAGCCCCGTCAGGATGACGACGATCATCGTCACTCCGGCCACGAGCACGAGCGAGAGCACCCGCGGGCCACCGCTCGCCTCCCGGGCCGGGGCGCTCGGCGCAAGAGCATGACCCCGGTGCCGGTCGTCTTTCTCTGGCTCTGGAGGCAGGAGCGGCTGCGAGTCGAGGAACGGCTGCGAAGCGCGCTCGCTGCCCGGGACCGAAGCGCCTGGACCGTACGACACCATCGGGCGACGCGGCGGCGGAAGGACGTCGCGGCGCGACGACGATGCAGCGGGAGCTGCAGGAGAGATCGCGACCGGCGGCGCGACGCTCCCCGGACGCCGCGGGCGGCCGTCCATGATGAGCGTCGCATCGGTCACCGGGAAGTCGTCGAGGTTCGGAAGGACATCGCCCACGGGGGACGGAGCGGCGATGGTCGGCCCGTCGGCGTCGGCATGCGCATCCTCGTGTCGGTCGTCTCCGTCCGCTGCGCCACCTCGGGACAGCTCGGCGTCGGCGATGGTGGGCTCGTCGCGATCCGCGGGATGAGGCGCCGGGGCTGCGGCCGGGATCTTGACGGAGCCCTCGAGGAGCTCTTCGCCGTCGAGCTCCTCGATCTCGTCGATCTCGTGCATCGCCGCGATGGCGCCCGGCCGGCGCCGCTCGTCGTCGGGAATGCTGCGGCCCCATCGCGACCGCTCCGGGGAGGGCTCCGCCACCGGCTGCCTGCCGGGCACGTTTCGAAGCGCGATTTGCATCGATCGCGCATCGGGCCAGCGGTCGGTCTTCTTGAAGGCGAGCGCGCGATCGACGGCTGCCTTGAGCCTGCTCGGGAGCGCGGGCTCGAGCGTTCCGATCGAGCGCACCGGGAAGTTCGCCGCGGCGACGAGCATCTCGGCCGCGCTCTCGCCGTCGTGCACGGGCTGTCCCGTGAGGAGATTGAAGAGGGTCGCGCCGACGGCCCAGATGTCGGTCTGCGCGTCGATGAGGGGACGATTGCCCGTCGCTTGCTCCGGGGCCATGAAGCCCGGCGTGCCGAGCAAGAAGCCGGTCGCGGTCTGCTCCTTGCGAAAGCCGGTCTTCATCTGCGCGAAGCCGAAGTCGAGCACCTTCAGCCGGCCCTGCCGCGTGAGGAAGATGTTGTCTGGCTTGATGTCGCGATGAACGATGCCGTTCGCGTGCGCAGCGGCGAGCACGTCGAGTAGTTGATCCGCGAGCTCGTAGACCTCCGCGAGCGGGAGCTTGCCTCCCTTACGGACCCGGCGCTCCTCGAGGAGCTCTCCTTCGAGCAGCTCCATGACGAGGAACGCGAGCCCTTCCTCGCTGACGTCGTCGTCGAGGATCCGCACGACGCCCGGATGGTTCACCTGGTTGGCGGCATACCCTTCCTGCAGGAAGCGGCTCCGCGTATCGCTGTCGCGCGAGAACTCCGGATGCAGGATCTTGATCGCGGCCCTGCTGCCGTTGTTCTTGTGCGTCGCGGCGAAGACGGTGCCCATCCCGCCGCGCGCGATGCGGGCGTCGATGCGCCACTTGTCACGCAGCACGCGACCGATCCATCGAGACCCGGGGATCGACTGCGCTCTCGCCAAGGATCGCTGCGCCTCGAGGACCAGGGTACCAGACCGCGCCCGAATCGAACCGTCGAACGACCCGCGGCCTCGGGGTCGGCCGACTCAGAACTTCGTCGTGACGAAGAGGACGATGCCCGTGATGAAGATCGCGAGGCAGATGACCCCGACGATCGCGAGCAGGACGATCTGGTTGGAGAGCTTGATCCCCTTCCCGCCTGTGTTGCCGGCCATGTTCCCGCCCATGTTCGCGCCCATGGATGCGGGCTGCCCCCAGGGGTTCTGGCCCTGCATCATCGGGCCGCCTTGCTGGCCCGGATAGGGGATCGGCGCCTGCATCGGATGGTGCGTCGGCATGCCGGCAGGCCCCGCCATGTTCATCGGCATCTGACCGCTCTGCGGCATCCCCATCATCCCGTGGGGGCTCGAGACGGGCATCTGCGGGTTCGAGCCGACCTGCGGGTTCGAGCCCATGCGCGGCGGCTCCATGGGAGCGCCAGGCCCAGGTCCAGCTCCAGCTCCCCAGGCTTCGTTCCATCCGGCCGGCGGACCGCCGAGCGACGGCGGCGGGACGGCGTTCGGTCCCGGCGGAGGAGGAAACACGCCGACGGCCGGCGGCAAGAATCCCTGCTCCGGCTCTGCCGCCATCGTCTGCGCGAGCGCGGCGAGGTGTTTGCTGCTCGCTTCGTTCTCGCCGGGCCCGACGGCCAGCGTCGCATCCTCGCCCAGGGTGCCGACGTCGTCGCCCACGACGACCTGACCGTCCTGACCACGCAAGAGCTCCTCGCGTGGCACAGCGCGGGTCGACTCTTCTTCCTCACCCTCCTCGACTACGGACGGCACAGCGCGATCGTTGGCGGCAGGAGCGAGTGGCGGCGGGACGTTGGCTTTCGCGACGCCGGGCGAAGCGAGCGTCGCGGCAAACGGATTCGGCCGCGGTCCGACCGGCGGGCGCGGACCGGGGGTCACCGCGGCGCGCGCGGCGTCGGCAGCGCCCGCGTCGAGCCCGAACATCTCGAGCGACGCATCATCCCTGGACGGAGCGGCAGCCGGCTTCCCCGCAGCGCCGGCATCGACCTTGTCGAGCGGATGCGACGATGCCGGTAGCGGCGGTGGACCGCCGGCGCCTGGACGAGACGCCGGAGCGTTCGGACGCGGCGCGCCCGGGGTCGAAGGCAGGGTCGCACGCGGTGACGCGGGTGTCGCCGCGCCAGGCCGGGGTGCTCCGGTCGGCGGAGGCGCGAGCCCGATGACGGTTTGTGGGCGGCGCATGCCCGTCGGCGACGAAGCGCCAGGTACGCCAGGGCTCGAGGCGCCGGGCTTGCCGAGCGGCGACGAGAGCGGCGCCTTCGCAGGCGCGTTCGGCATCCCCGGAGTGATCCCGCCGAGCGGCGTCGGCACCCCAGGCGAGCTCGGACCCTTCGCACGTCCGAGCGAAGGCACGGAGGCGCCTTGAGCCGCTCCTGCTCCTTGCGGGCTAAACGCAATGGGAGCCCTCGGCATCGCGACCGGCGCGCGCGGAGACGGCACGGGCACCGGCGCTCCTCCCGGCGGCGTGATCGGAAGCGGAGGCGGAGGCTCGGAGATCGGCGACGGCGTCGCGGAGAAGTCGAACGACGGCGACTCCATGGCGATGGTCGACTCGCCGCCCTCTTCCTCATCCTCCTCGTGGAGCTTCGGCACTTCGTGGTCAGCGCGGTCTCCGCCCATCACCTTCTCGTCGTCGTAGCCTACCGCAATCCAAGTCGTCTCCGTAGCTTTCGCGCACTCTGCCGCGAGACGTCGACGCGCTTGCCCGTCGTGAGACAGGCCACGTACCCGCCCGAATCCACGGATTCGAGGCGGTCCACATGGTCGAGGTTCACAATCGCACGACGGTGGACCCGCTCGAAAGATCCGGCCGGGCCGAGCTTGTTCTCGAGGTCTTGCAGCGTCTGATCCGTGAGAATCGTCCTCGTCGACGTGTGGACCGAGACCAGAGTCCCGTCGAACGTCGCGTGCGTCACGTCGGACGGGCTCACGAGCGCCGCGCCGTCATGGGTCTCGATCGCCAGCTTGGTGAGCTTTTGGGGCGTGCCCCCGTCCGCCGCACGGGTCGGGCCGTGATCGAGGAAGGTGCGAGCACGCTCGATCGCCTTCGAGAGGCGCGCGTCATCGACGGGCTTCAGCACGTAGTCGACGGCGCCGACCTCGAACGCCTTCACGGCGTGCTCGGGATGCGCCGTGAGGAAGACGACGTACGGGCGTTCTTCCGGCATCGCAAGCACCGTCTCGATGCCGTTCATCGCAGGCATGTTCACGTCGAGGATGGCGACGTCGACATCCTCCTCGCGCAGGCGCGCCAGAACCTGCTCGCCGCTCTCGCACTCGAACGTCGTCTCGATGCCGCCGAGCTCTCCGAGCAGACGGAGCACACGCTTCCGCGCCATGAGCTCGTCGTCGCAGACGAGAACGCGGAGCGGGATCGACGCCGTCATTTCCTCGAGAGGGTATCCCAATCGCCGTCTCCGAGGGTAGCGAGGTTCTCGCGCGCCTCCCGCCGCTGGGACATGCTGCGCGCCTCCCGAGCTCTCCCCGGACACTCGGGCGCGGCGCTCAGACCGAACGCGGGGACGAGTCCGGCACACGCGCGGCCGCAGCTTGGATCTCCAGGGCGCGCGGCAGAGCGACGGTGGCCTTGGTCCGATCGCCGTCTCGCTCGATGACGAAGCGGGCCGCCTTACCGTAGGCGAGCGCGAGACGCTTCTCGACGATGGGCAGGCCACTGCCGCCGGCGCGCCGGCCGGCGAACGCGCCGGGGTTCGAGATCTCGACGAGCACGTGATCGTCCACGCACCCGACCGCGAAGCGGACCGTCCCCTTGTTCCGCGCGAGCGGGCCGTGCTTCATCGCGTTCTCGACGAGGGGCAGGAGCACCATCGGCGGGACCTCGACGTCCGGCACCGGATCGGGCACGTCGCGGTCGACCGTGAACAGCGACGGGTCGCGGATCGCATGAAGGGCGAACAGGGCGTCGACGAGCTCGATCTCGCGTTCGAGCGGCCACGTCGTCGTCGTGATGCCCGCCATCATCGTCCGGAGCATCGACGACAGCTGGAGGATCGCTCGCTCCGCGACGGCACCGTCGGCGCGACACCACTCGGCGATGGCATTGAGCGTGTTGAAGAGAAAGTGGGGATCGAGGTGGCTCTTCAGCGCGAAGAGCTGCGCGTGGTCGGCTTCCCGAGCGAGCGCCTCCGCACGCGCGCGCGCCCGGCGCAGATGCATCTCCAGATCGATGTCGCGCGCCAGGCCCCAACCGCCGACCCAGAACAGTGCCATGCAGACGGCAAGGCTGGGGTCGCTCGTCATGAACGTCGGCGCCGCCCCCGCTAGCCCGGGCAGCACGCGACCGACGGTGAGCACGACCGCAGCGCCCACACCGGCGTAGACCATGACGCGGGTGAGGGCTCCGGCAGCGATGGGCCGGTCGAGCGGGAACAACGCTCGCCAGAGCGACGGCCCGACGAGCAGGAAGCTTCCGCACATGAGCAGGGCGATCGGCACGGCGAACGCCTCACGGCTGTACGCGTCCTGGATGATCGTGAGCGGGACGACGACGAGCGCGATCGGGATCGCACGGCGCGGGACCAGCAGGGCGCGAACCGTCGACCGGACGATGCTTTGCCGCGCGGTCGTCTTTCCGGCCATGCGCGCAAGAGAGTAACGCGTCGTGCTCGCGCCGAGGGCACAACCGCTCGCGTCGTCGACGGCGGGCGGAGCTCGACCGGAGCGGGGCTCGTCTCGAGCTCGGTCCTCAGCTCATGGGATCGTTCCCGACGAGTCAGCGTGCGTGCGCCGGCTCCGCGGCTTCCGGCGGGATCGCCACGGACCCGACCTCCTCGATCGGACGTTCCTCCGCGACTCCGGCGAGCATCGGATAGGCGACGCCGGCGATCGCCGCGCCGATCACCGGTGCGAGCCAGAAAAGCCAGAGCTGCGCGAGCGCCCAACCGCCCACGAACAGCGCTGGACCCGTGCTGCGCGCAGGGTTCACGGACGTGTTGGTGACCGGGATCACGACGAGATGGATCAACGTCAGCGTGAGCCCGATCGCGAGCGGGGCGAATCCCTTCAGCGTCGGATTGCGTGTGTCGGTCACGCCCAGGATGACCATCACGAACATGAAGGTCATCACGATCTCGATGAGCATGGCCGCGCCGAGGCCATAGCCACCTGGAGAATGAGCGCCGAATCCGTTCGTCGCGAAGCCACTCTCCTGGGCATCGAACCCGGCCGCTCCACTCGCGACGAGGTAGACGACGAGGGCGCCGGCGATCGCACCAACGACCTGCGCGAGGACGTATGGCGGCAGCTCGCGAGCCGGAAAGCGTCGCGCGACCGCGAGCCCGACGCTGACCGCGGGGTTGAAGTGAGCGCCCGAGATCGCGCCGAGCCCGTATGCGCCCGTCAGCACCGTGAGGCCGAACGCGAGCGCGACGCCGAGATAGCCGATGCCGACACCGGCGACCGTCGCCGCCAGGACGGCCGCGCCGCAGCCGCCGAGAACTAGCCAGAACGTCCCGAGTAGCTCTGCGAGAGCTCGCTTGCCGAGGCTCATGAGGAGACCTCCTCTCTTTCGAGCAGAGGAAGCAGTCTCCGTTCCGCAGCCGAACGAGGCAGTGTCGCGAGTGTCGCGAATGCGCTCGCGATCGCGCTCGCGCGAGCGTCAGCTCCTCTTGCCGCCGACGAGCGCCTCGAGCATGGCGCGATCGCCCTGGAGCGCGGTCCGCTGCATGTAGAACGTCATGCCGCGACGAGCGCCGAGCTCTTCGCCGCCGCCCGCGCGGCCGGGGCCGCCGTGGACGAGCTGCGGAAGCGCCATCCCCGGCGGCAGGGCCTGACCGGCGACCTTCGACGAGCCGAGGACGAGCCGACCGTGGAACGGCGCGATGCCGAGCACCATCGTGCGCGTGAACTCCTTGTCGTCCGAGTAGAGGCTCGTGACGAGGCCGCCGCCGCCGGCGGCGACGAGCGCGATCACCTCGTCAGGAGCGCCGTACGGCATCACGGTCGCGACGGGACCGAAGACCTCGTGCTCGTGGACGGCGTCCCCTGCCTTCGGGTGGTCTGCCTGGAGCAGCACCGGAGTGACGAAGAAGCCCTTGCCCGCGGGGGCGCCGATGCCGCTCACGTCGGTCGTCTTTCCGAAGACGATCTTCGCGCAGGACTCGAGCTTCTTCACACCCTCGCGGACGTCGCGGAGCTGCTGTGCGGTCGAGACCGGTCCCATCGTCACCTCTTCGGAGGCGGGGTTGCCGACCTTCACGGCGGCGAGCCGCTCACGAAGCAGCTCCGTCACTTCGGCGACGCGGTCCCAGGGAACGTAGATGCGCCGGATCGCGGTGCACTTCTGCCCCGTCTTCTGCGTCATCTCGCGGACGACGTCGTTGACGAACAGGTGCATCACGTCCGACCCGGGCTCGACGTCGGGTCCGAGGACGGCGGCGTTGAGGCTGTCGGCCTCGACGTTGATGCGCGTGGCGCGCGAGACGATCGCCTTGCCCGCCCGGAGCTTCGCGGCCGTGATGCTCGAGCCCGTGAAGGCGAGCACGTCCTGCGCCTCGAGCCGGTCGAGGAGGTCGCCCGGCGCGCCGCACACGAACGAGAGCGCGCCGTCGGGCATCACCTTGTCGGCGACGAGGATCTCGACGATGCGATGGGCGACGAGCGCCGTGCTCGTCGCCGGCTTCGAAAGAACGGGCATCCCGGCGAGGAGCGCGGTGGCGGCCTTCTCGGCGAGCCCCCACGCGGGGAAGTTGAACGCGTTGACGTGCACCGCAACGCCCGTGCGGGGCAGGTAGAGGTGCTGGCCGAAGAGACGGGCGCCACGACCGAGCTGCACGCCGTCGCCGTCGGCGAGGACGTGCGTGTCGCCGAGCTCGGGAGCAAGATCCGCGTACGCGGCGAGGGTACCGATCGCGCCGTCGATGTCGAACTTCGCGTCGCCCCGCGTGTTGCCGCCGTTGGCGATGGCGAGGCCGATCAGCTCGTCGCGCTTGGCGTGGATCGCGCGCGACATCGCGCGGAGCATCTCTCCCCGCTGCGTGAAGGTCATCGCGCGCAGCGCCGGTCCGCCGCGTTCACGCGCGAACGCGAGGGCCGCGCCGAAGTCGAGCCCATCGGTGGACGTGGTCGCAATGACCTCCTCCGTGGACGGATTCACGAGCTCGGCGGCCTGGCCTTTGCCCTTCTCCCACTTGCCCGACACGAAGCTTGCTAGCTCGATCATCGCTGCGTCGACATAACACCGCGGGGCGGCGGTGTGAAACCCCGAGCGGAAGCACGGCGCGGCCCTGCAGGCCCGACTGGAGCGGTGCGTTGACGCGGCGCGCGTCCGGACCTGAACGAGCGTCGAACGCGAGCTACGATCCACGATGGGATGCGCGTCGATGCCGAGGTCACCGAAGGACGAAGCCTCGTCTGGCCTCTCTCCGCAGCGGGGCTCACGGGAGCGCTCCTCCTCGCTCTCGCCGCGCAGACGGAGGTGGCGACCGCGACCTATGTCGGCGTCAGCGTCGTGCTCACGGCGCTCGCCTTCCTCACGCTCGCACGGGGCGCGGCGGCCGCTCGCAGAGGGCGGCGGCGCGTCGGCGCGGATGCTCGAGGTCTGTCGGTCGACGGCGAGCTCGTCCTGCCGAGGCAGAACATCCTTCGCACGCGCGTCCGTGACGAGCTGCGCGGGGGCTACTCGGTCATCGTCGAGCCTCGCGGGTTCGGCCCGCCCCGGACGGTGCACGTGGAGTCGGCACGGATCGCGCAAGCGCTCGCCGACACCCTGGAGCAGCCCCCCCACGAGGTCGTCGAGTTCGACGCGCTGCCGCCTTGGGCGCACCGGATGCGCTGGCTCACGATCGTCCTGACGACCTCACCGTGGATCTTGTTCAACCTGCTGCGTCACATGCCAGGCTGGACGGCGCTCGTCGTCATCGGGCTCTACGCCCTCATCGCGCTGCCGATGGTGCTGCCGCAGAAGATCGCCATCGGTGACGACGGCATCCTGCTCCGATGGGCAGGGCGGCGTCGGTTCGTTCCGTTCGGCCTTCTACGCCAAGCGCGCGCGACGGCGCTCGGCGTCGAGCTCGATCTCGAAGACGACCGCAACGTCGAGATCCGTCTGACGCATCGCTCGGACGGCGAGGCCGCGCGACGGACGGCGATCCTCGAGCGGATCGAGGAAGGGCTCGACCATCATCGCGCGCTCGAGCCGGCGGAGGACGAGGCGCTCCTCACGCGCGGCGATCGCGAGCTGGATGCCTGGATGCAGGAGATGAGCATGCTCGGGACGGCGGACGCGTACGGGTACCGCACGAACGCGATCCCGCGCGAGCGCTTGTGGGCGGTGCTCGAGAACCCCGGCGCCGATCCGTCTGCGCGGCAGGGCGCGGCGCTCGCCCTCCGTGCTCGCCTCGACGACGACGAGCGCGAACGCCTCGTCACCATCGGGCAGAAGACGGCCTCACCGCGCCTCCGCGTCGCGATCGATGCCGTGGCGCGAGCGCCCGACAGCACACGGCTGCGCATTGCCCTCGAGGAGTCGGAAGACGACGACGCCTACGAGCCGCTCCCGGTCGCGCGGGTGCGGGCGCGCGACTGAGCAGATCCTGGAGCCGGCGAGCGCACCGAGGCCGCTCGCCGGCTCACGTCAGGCCTCAGAGGTTGCCGACCGCTGCACCCCGCGCGCGCGCCATGCGCTCGAGCGCGGCGCCGTCACCGAGCGCATCGCCGAGGGCGACCTTCGGAGAGCCGGTCTCCTTCAGACGCGCCGAGGCCTTGCGGAAGTCTTCCGGCTCGATCCTGGTCAGCTCGCGGCCGTCCTGGTCGGTGAGCGTGACGATCTCGCCACGCTCGCTGACATCGGCAAGCAGGCGCCGCTTCTCGTCGAGGAGGGCAAACCCCTCGCCGTTTCGCTTCACGTAGAAGACGCCGATCACCTTGCCCTCGTGCCGGTGCTCGATGCGCACGAGATCGCGATCGTTCGGCTCGCGTTCGAAGGCGACCTGGTGACCGTTCCCGAGATCGCGGATGTCGCCCGAGAGCGGGTTCTTGTCCGTGAAGAACTCGATCGTGTTGAAGATGAGCGCGTCACCGAGAATGAACAGGCTGTAGACCGGGATGATGACGAGGCCGAGGAACAAGAGCCACTTGAGCCACTTGGAGTCACTGATCCCGTCGTTGAACTTCCAGAGCTTGTTCGTCGCCGCAAAGCTCCCCCAGCATCCCGTAGCACCGGCCGCGGCGCCCCAAACCGCGAGCGAGAGAAACATCCTGCGAGGCAATTCCTTCATCATTCACTCCTTCCGAGACGATCGATCGTCCACACCAAACCAACGCGAGCCAGAACGGACCCGCGACGCGACGGGGCACGCCGAGGCGTGTCTCGTTCCTGCGGCGCGCTCACGCGTCGCCCATCATGCGGCATGCGCCATCGAGACGCGTCCATCATCCGACGAGTCGCACGCTGCTTGGCGTGGAGCGCCCGGAAGATCGTCCCGCTGGCTGGTCACCTGCATGGTCACCTCCGTGGCCATGCACGCGCGCGCGAGCGAACGCGAGCGTCAGCGCGACACGTGCGACGCGATCTGGTCGACGACGTCGTCGACGGCCTGCCCGGAGGTGTCCACCACGACGTCTGCCTGTCCGTAGAGCGGCGTCCTGTGGGCGAGCAGCTGCTTGAGCTCGTTCATCGCGCGCGGGCGCCCGCGCATCGGACGGACGTCGCCCTGCGCGACGACGCGATCCCAGTGCTCACGCGGCGTCGCCTTGAGCCAGACGGTGCGCGCCCGGCTCCGGAGGAGTCCCCAGGTCTCCGCGTTCGTGACGATGGAGCCACCCGTCGCGATGACGGCCCGCTTGCCGGAGTCGAGGATGCGCCGGAGCACGTCGCGCTCGATCGTCCGGTAGTACGCCTCGCCGTGGATCTCGAAGATCGTCGCGAGCGTCATCTGCGCCTCTCGTACGATCGCCTCGTCGAGCTCGATGAACGGGACGGCGAGTCGCTCCGCGACGGCAGCTCCGATCGAGCTCTTCCCCGCGCCACGGAGACCGACGAGCGCGATCACGCCGGGACCGGACGCGTTCGCCGTCGAGCGGGACCGCGAAGCCTGCGCGAGGAGCTCCGCGCCGGTCGTGCCGAGCGCCTCCGCCACATCCTCGAGCCGCGCCACCGAGATGTTCCCCTCGCCTGCCTCGAGCTGCACGAGGAAACGCTCGCTGACGCCCGCGACCTTCGCGAGCGCACGCAAGGTGAGGCCGCGTTCGCTCCGTAGCGCGCGGACCGCAGCGCCAAGACCTTCGAGCAGCTTGGCGCGTCGATCGCCGGCGCTCTTCGCAGCACGCTGCCGCATCGCCTGCGCCGGCCTCGATGCAGTATAGTGCGTCACCGCCACGATGCATGCACTATACTACTTGCTCGCGCGGTTGTCCCGTCGTAAACCGTCAGCACGATGGCCGAGACGAACACCCCGCAGGAGCCCATCCGCTTCGAGACGCATCCGGACCGCTACGTCCACTGGAGGCTCGATTTCCCGGCCGACCAGGGCGGCAAGGTCGCGCGTCTCGTGATGGACGTGAAGGAAGACCGGGGCATGCGTCCCGGCTACCCGCTCAAGCTCAACTCGTACGATCTCGGCGTCGACATCGAGCTCGCCGATGCGATTCAACGCATCCGCTTCGAGCACCCGGAGGTGCGGGCGCTGCTCGTCACGAGCTCGAAGGACCGCATCTTCTGCTCGGGCGCGAACATCTACATGCTCGGCAGCTCGACGCACGGCTTCAAGGTGAACTTCTGCAAGTTCACGAACGAGACGCGCCTCTACATCGAGGAGATGAGCGCGGAGAGCGGCATTCCGAGCCTTGCGTCGCTCAACGGCACCGCGTCCGGCGGCGGCTACGAGCTCGCGATCGCGTGTGACGAGATCGTCCTCGCCGACGACGGCTCGAGCGCGGTGAGCTTCCCGGAGGCGCCGCTCCTCGCCGTGCTGCCCGGCACCGGCGGCCTCACGCGCCTCGTCGACAAGCGGAAGATTCGCCGCGACCTCGCGGATGCGTTCTCGACGATCGCCGAAGGTGTGCGCGGCAAGCGCTCCGTCGAGTGGGGCCTCGTCGACGAGGCGCCGCCGAAGGCGAAGCTCGAAGAGGTGACGAAGCGCCGGCTCGAGGGCCTCGTCACACGATCGAAGCGCAAGGCGTTCCCGGCGGTGAAGCTCCCGGCGCTCGAGCCGAAGCGGTCCGCGGACAAGATCGAATACGAGCACGTGACCCTCGAACTGAATCCGAAGGCACGAACCGCGCGCCTCACGGTCAAGGCGCCGTCGACCAAGCAGCCGGAGACGCCCGAAGAGCTCGCCAAGGTGGGCGCAGCAGCGTGGGCCATCCAGGCGTTCCGCGAGCTCGACGACGCGCTCCTCGAGCTGCGCTTCAACCAGCCGACGATCGGTGTGGTGTCCGTCGAGACGTCGGGCGACGCCGCGGCGGTCCTCGCGGTCGACGCGATGCTCGCGAAGCACAAGGACGACGGCCTCGTCCACGAGGTCACGCTCCTCATCAAGCGCGTGCTGAAGCGCATGGACCTGACGGCGAAGAGCTTCTTCGCGCTCGTCACGCCCGGCTCGTGCTTCGCGGGAAGCCTCCTCGAGCTCGGGCTCGCGTCCGACCGCATCTACATGAAGGACAGCGAGGACGAGGCGGTCTCGATGGCAACGTCCGCGATGAACGCCGGCCCGCTGCCGATGGCGAACGGCCTCTCACGCCTCCAGACGCGTTTCCTCCGCGAGCCGGAGCGCGTCTCGCGCGTCCTCGAGCAAGGCACGTTCGACACGCGCGAGGCCGTCAAGGCAGGCCTCGTGACGTTCGCACCCGACGACATCGACTGGGACGACGAGATCCGCATCGCCTTCGAGGAGCGAGCCGCGATGTCGCCCGATGCGATGACCGGCATGGAAGCGTCGCTCCGCTTCGCCGGCCCCGAGACGATGGAGACCAAGATCTTCGGTCGCCTCTCCGCCTGGCAGAACTGGATCTTCCAGCGCCCCAACGCCGTCGGCGAGAGGGGCGCGCTCACCCTCTACGGCAAGCCCGAGCGTCCGGAGTTCAACTGGCAGCGGACGTGAGGGCGCGCCTGCGGCGCGCCGGCTCCAGGCTCCAGGCTCCAGGCTCCAGGAAGAAAGAGAGCCCAGCCCAGCCCCAGCCTCGCGTCGCCGGCAGCCCTCCCCTCTCTCTTTCTCTTCCTGAAGCCTGAGGCCTGAAGCCTGAAAAGCCTGAAGCCCGAAGCCTGAGCCTCCCTCATCCCTCCTGGAGCCTGGAGCCTGGAGCCTGGAGCCTTCCCCCATGTCCACCGTCGTAAACGACACCAAGATCCCGAACAACGTCGACCTCTCGAGCGACAAGCGCCTGCAGCGCGCGCTCGAGGCATGGCAGCCGAACTTCCTCTCGTGGTGGAACGAGATGGGTCCGGCCGGGTTCCAGCAGGACGACGTCTTCCTCCGCACCGCGATCAGCGTCACGAGCGACGGGTGGGCACACTTCGACTACGTCAAGATGCCCGACTATCGCTGGGGCATCTTCCTCGCCGACCCGGTCGCCGATCGAAAGATTGGCTTCGGCGATCACTACGGCGAGCCTGTCTGGAAGGAAGTTCCGGGCGAGCACCGCAACGCGCTCCGCCGCATCATCGTCACGCAGGGCGACACGGAGCCGGCGAGTGTCGAGCAGCAGCGCCTGCTCGGCCTCTCGTGCCCGAGCGTCTACGACCTTCGGAACCTCTTCCAGGTGAACGTCGAGGAGGGCCGTCACCTCTGGGCGATGGTCTACCTCCTCCACACGTATTTCGGCCGCGACGGTCGCGAAGAGGCCGAGGCGCTCCTCCAGCGTCGCTCGGGCGATCCGGACAAGCCGCGCATCCTCGGCGCGTTCAACGAGCCGTGCACCGACTGGCTGTCATTCTTCATGTTCACGTTCTTCACCGACCGTGACGGCAAGTTCCAGCTCCTCGCGCTCGCCGAGAGCGCGTTCGATCCGCTCTCGCGCACGACGCGCTTCATGCTCACCGAAGAGGCGCATCACATGTTCGTCGGCGAGACGGGCGTGCTCCGCGTCGTCGACCGCACGGCGCAGCAGATGGCGGAGAAGAAGCTCGAGCACCCGGACCAGGTGCGCGCAGCAGGCCTCATCGATCTGCCGACGATGCAGAAGTACCTGAACCTCTGGTACTCGCTCTCGCTCGACCTCTTCGGCGGCGAGATCAGCTCGAACGCCGCGACGTACTTCGCCACGGGCATGAAAGGCCGGGCAAAGGAGGAGCAGTTCGAGGACCACAAGGCGCTCGAAGGCACCTACGCGATGGATGTCATCAAGGACGGCAAGATGTCCCGCGAGGACGTCGCGATGCGTAACGCGATGAACGAAGTCCTTCGCGACGCGTACGTCGAGGACTGCCAGCGTGGCGTCGACAAGTGGAACCGCGCCATCGCTGCCCACGGGATCCCGTTCCAGCTCACGCTGCCGAGCCGGCGCTTCCACCGACACATCGGCATCTACTCCGGCGTGCAGTTCGATCCGGCGGGGAACCTGATCACGAAGGAGCAGTTCGATGCGCAGCGCGACCAGTGGCTGCCCTCGGACGCCGACAAGCAGTACGTCCAGAGCCTGATGCAGAAGCCGGTATTCGACCCGAAGCAGATGGCCAACTGGATCGCGGCCCCCAAGCAGGGCATCAAGGGCCGCGCCGTCGACTTCGAGTACGTCCGCCGCGAGGCCTGAGCGATCGACGGCGCGGGATGCGCGCCGTCGATCCGGCTCATCCCTCGACGCCGTCGATCATTGCTCCGCGAGCCGGAGGACGGTCTGCAAGTCATCCGTTTGGCGCCGACCAGCAGGGCGCAGCTCGCAACGAAATCTCGGTTCGTGGTCGCGTCGCATGCCGGAGGTCAGCACGGACGAGCGCTCACCGCGCGTTCCTCCCGACGAGCTTTGTCGCGAGCTCATCGCGCTCGCCCCCCCTTCGCTCGCGCTCTCCCACCCTTCTCGCTCGCGCTCTCCCACCCTTCTCGCTCGCGCTCTCCCACCCTTCTCGCTCGCGCTCTCCCCCCCCTTCTCGCTCGCGCTCGATCGCGCTCGAAAAGCGATCACGAGCGCGAAGCTGTCACGGTCCGACCATGTGAATGCCTGTTCGCGGACGGCCATTCTGCGCGGCGGCCCATCTGCGCCTGGACGCATTGGAACGCGACTCGCACGAGGCGCGGACCGGAGGATTCCCATGGCTGTCGACACTCACCACAAGCTCTCCGGGATCACGTGGGTCGCGATCGCGCTCGTCGCGATTGGGGCCATCAACTGGGGCCTCGTCGGGCT
Source organism: Pseudomonadota bacterium (assembly GCA_023423895.1). Lineage (GTDB taxonomy): Bacteria > Myxococcota_A > Polyangia > Polyangiales > Polyangiaceae > Labilithrix. The sequence continues at coordinate 18,377 of JAFAER010000162.1, read as the reverse complement.
CTTCAACTTCGACGTCGTCGCCGCGATCTTCGGACCGCTCTCTGCGCTCAGCCGGATCGTCTACGTGGTCATTGCCCTCGCGGGCCTCTACCTCATCGTCGACACCGCTCGTCTGCGCGAAGACCATCGTGCTCGCACCGCTGCCGTGACCTAGCGTCGGCGCGAGAGCGAGATCGTGAGCGGACGCGGCGGCGACGGAGCGACCGTCGTCGCGTCGCTTGCGCGGTCGATGTTCGCTGTCGTGCGCGTTCACGTTCAGGACGTGCGCGACGGGACCGATGGTCCTCGGATTGCAGCCCAGCGGCGCATGCGCTCCCGTTCGTTCTTCACGAAGGGTCTCGTCATTGCGTTCACGTCGCTGTGCGCGTGCGCCGTCTCGGATTCGGCCGACGAGGTCGCGTCCGAGCGTCGTATCGCAGACCGGACGGATGCCATCACGAGCATCGAAGCGGAGATCCTCGATTTCACGTTCGACACCGAGGTGCTCGCGGACGACAGCGTGTCCACGCGCCGCTCGATCGTGCGCCAGTTGCTGTACGCGCAGGGGATCTTGCGTCTCAAGAGCGACGCGAGCGGACAGGTCGGCAACGTCGAGCTGTCGAACGTGACCGAATCGCGAAGCGGAACCGACGGCGAGAAGAAGCTCGTTCGCTACAGGGCAAAGCTCCCGGTCGCCTGGCCGAAGAAGAACCCGCCGCCGTCGAGCTACGAGCTGCAGCTGCCTCGTGACGCAACCACACTCGCGCGCTTCAACCAGAAGTACGACGGCTATTGCGGCCGGAGTGAGCACGGTCAGGAGAACTTCTGGCACGACTGGGATCCGCGCTGGCGAGACTGCCGCGTCGACATCGGTGATGTCGTACGCGTCCGCGCGACGATCGGCCCGCACGAGAAGACGAACGAGGTGAAGTACCCGGAGTACGACCGCATCTGGGACGACGGAAGGCTCGACGTGGTCGCCATCTTCGGCGTCATCGAGTCCAACGACGCAGACGACTGGGGCTACACCGAAGCGCAGCGTTTCGTGCAGTGGGCGAGCGATCAGCTGACCGACGTCGACGTCACGCCACGTCGCGCGGGCCGCTCGATCCTCGCGGACACCACCGTCATCGGCAAGGCCACCGTCGGCGGGCAGGTCCGTGACGTGAAAATCGACGTCTTCGTCGTCGGGATGATCGCCCAGGCCGGCCGCGACTTCGACCAGCGCTACGACCCGCTGAGCGAGCGCGCGGACCTCATCTTGTACAACGGCCACGCGCAGCTCGGCGCGAACACGAATGCGCTCGCGCGCAAAGGGAACGTCGTCCCGAACAAGTACCAGCTCGTGGTGTTGAACGGATGCGAGTCCTTCGCGCTCGTCGACACCGCGATGGTGGACCGTCGCCGAGACGCGAACGGCGCCGACGATCCCGACGGCACGCGGTTCCTCGACGTGATCACGAACGCGAAGCCTGGCTACGCGAACAACCTCGCGAACATGTCGTATCTCGTCTACAAGGCCGCGCTCCTCGCCGACACGCCCGTGAGCTTCACGCGGCTGATCGGCAAGATGCCCGAGAGCCACGTCGTCGTCGTGTGGGGCGAGGAGGACAACAAGTTCAAGCCGGCGTATTCGTTCCGGCACCACCCGGCCGTCTTCGCAGAGCAATCGCTCGTGTTCGGTCCATGAGCCCCGAGGCGTGGCTCGTCGACCGACGCGAGCGCGCCCTCGACGTCGAAAGGCAGAGGTCACGCGCGAAGACCTGACGGCCGCCCCTTTGCGGCGGCCTCGGCCGACCTTAAGCTCCCTACATGGTCGCGCCCGTCGTCACCCCCGCCGCACATGCCGAAGAGGAGCACCGCTTCGACGTGGATGCGCTCATGGCGGGCGGGCCCATCGTGCTCTTCGACGGCGTCTGCAACTTCTGCAACAGCACGATCCAGTTCATCATCGACCACGAGCGCGCGGCCGAGCTCAGGTTTGCACCGCTGCAGTCGAAGCTGGCCGAGGCGCTGCTCGATCGCGTGTTCGGGGCGGAAAAGGCTGGCCGGCTCCTTCGCGGCGCGACGGGGCAAGGTGATCCAGACTCCGTCGTCCTCGTCGAAGGGGGCCGGGGCTACACGCATTCCACCGCGGGCCTGCGGGTCCTCGGACGTCTCCGGGCGCCGTATCGATGGCTCACGGCGCTTGCGGTGGTCCCGCGCGCCATCCGCGACGTCGTGTACCGCTGGATCGGGCGGAACCGGTATCGCTGGTTCGGCAAGTCCGAGAGCTGCCGGATCCCGACCCCGGAGCTCCGGGCGAGATTCCTCTCCTGAGGATTCCATGGACCGCGCGTTGCAGGTCTCGCCCCCGAGAGGCGGCAACAGGAGCCACGCGCATCATGGAGAAGTCGATGTTCACGCGAGCGCGCTGGGATGCACCGTTCTGGGCGTCCCTCCTGATCGGGCTCTTCGCGCTTGGGGCCCTCGGCTGTTTCGGCTTCGCCGCGGCCGCGCAGGCGAGCTCGACGCCCAACGCCGAGATCCTGACGACGGATCACTGCCCTCCGCCAGCCGATCTCTGATCGCGGCGCGCCCCCCTCGCTGGGCAGCATCGGATCCAGAGGGGTGGTTCCGTTTCGGATCGGAGTTTTTCGCACACACGACGCGTCGCGAGACTTTGCTCGGCGTCCCAACCTGACGTCGGCGCCGCCCGACGGAGCTGAGGCTGCGGGGACACCGCGGCGCTGGCGCTCGCGGCATGCCCGGGCTCGAAGCGGCCTTCACCTTCGGCTAGAACTCGGTCATGACACACGCGGACGGACACCTGAACGGCGCAGGACCGGGTGCCGAGATCACGCGCAGCGGCGACCCCGACTACGACTTCGGTGGCGCGTGTTTCGACCTCGACAAACACGAGGATCGGGAGATCGTCCGCTTCATCCTGTCGCAAGCACTCTTCGGCGAGGCGACCGGCGTCTACTGCGGCAAGTCCCTCTATGCAGCGGGCTCGCTCGAGGCCGCACGGTTCTACGTCCGTCAGGCAAAACAAGAGCTTGCGCATCTGCAGCTCTTCGCGGAGATCTTCCGCGCGCTCGACATGAAGCCGATGCCCGCCCACTGGGTCGTGAAGCTGCTATCGGCGCACAACAACTACTACCCGCTGAAGGTGCTCATGGAGCACGCCATCGGCGAAGGCATGGTCCTCGACATCTTCAAGGACCTCTTGCTCCAGACGCTGCCCGACTCCGATCCGCGCGTGCCGCTCATCAAGAAGAAGCTGCGCATCGTCTGCCGCGAAGAAGAAGAGCACATCGCGTGGGGCGAGAAGGAGACGCGGCGCCTGCTCGAGGAGAAGCCCTGGCTCAAGACTCCGTACTTCGGCCTCCTCGAGCTGCAGATGAGCGTGCTGCCGATGCTCGTTCGCGCGTTCGAGAAGCGTGCGGGCGACCACCCCGTCCTCGCGCACCTTCCGGGCTTCCTCGCGCACGTGCAACGCCGTGTGTACGAGCAGGGCAAGGCGCTCGGCTTCGTCCCCACCGAACGCCCCGGCGCCGCGAAGCGCGCGGGCGCGATGGCGTTCGGCCTCGCGGTGTTCGCGCGCAGTCAGTTCGCGCGGAGCCATTCGCAGCTCGAGAAGATCTACATCGACGAGCTCGGTCTGAGCTGAGTGGCGTGCGTGCTCGCTCGCGCTCGAACCGTGACAATCGTCCGCGCGTCATCCGTTCGAAGGCCTTGTAGAAAAGCGCTCTGCGGGTGAGATTGGCCCGCTGCGGGGAGCTTTCTTCCTCGAGACGGAGAGACAACACCCAATGGCGCGCAAATTCTTCCTGGTCGGATTCGTGGCGGGCATCGTCGGCCTCGCGCTCGCTTGCTCGAACAGCGACGACGGTTCCTCGTCGGGTGGCAACAACAACGGCACCTCGGGTGGAACATCGGGCACATCCGGCACCTCGGGTGGAAACGGCTCGTTCAAGAATTGCGGCATCACGAGCGGGACGAGCTGCACCGAGGCGGAGCTGAAGCCGTACAACGACTGCGTCCTCGACAAGTGCGATACGGGCTACAAGAAGTGCTACGGCGACGGCTACAGGAACGGCTCGTTCGGCGGCCCGTGCGGGACGTGGATGGCCTGCGTCCAGAAGTGCGATTGCAACGACACGAGCTGCATCCTCGGGTGCAAGCTGGATGACGCCTGCTCGGCCTGTGTCGACGAGACGTCGTCGTGCGGCGACAGCTGCACCGAGCCCGAGTGCGCCAAGGGCACGCCCGACGGCGGCAACACCGGCAACGCGACCTGCGCGGACCTCCAGGCGTGCTGCGATGCCGTCGCGGACGAGGACCAGAAGGCCGGCTGCCAGCAGGCCAAGGACGCCGCGAACGGCAACGACGCCACCTGCGCGCAGTACTACACGGGCTTCAAGGCCGCCGGCCTCTGCAACTGACGGCTCGCGCTTCGCACATCGCCCATGCCACGCAAATGGCCATCTCGGTTCTCGAGATGGCCGTTCGCTTTTGTCGAAGCCTGTTGCGAGAACGGCCCGAGCCGTTCCACACACAGGATCGCGACCGACGGGCGATCAGTGGCTCGGCTGCATCACGAGGACGCAGCGGCTGTCCTGACATGCCGCCGTCTTCCTCATGCAGGGGTCGGCGAAACAGCTGACGTTGCCGGCGCTGCTGCAGCGCGGCTCGGCTTCGCCCTTCGCGTACACGCGGCAGACGCACGGCGCCTCTTGGCAGTACGAGGACCACGTCTGGCAGTCCTCGTCCGCTGTGCAGCTCGCCGCCGACATCGTGCCCGTCGGCGTGTTCGATGGTCCCGCGTCCGCCGCTGCGCCCGGCGCAGCGACCACGCCCGCATCGGCCACCGCTTCGCGCTGCGCTGCGTCCTTCGCCGGGTTGCTCGGGCTGCTCTTGCTGCAGGCAGCGAGGACGAAGGTGAACGTGGCGAAGAAGAAGATGTTTAGTGGAGCCGAGGGGGATCGAACCCCTGACCTCATCCATGCCATGGATGCGCTCTCCCAGCTGAGCTACGGCCCCGAAAGGTGAACGCTGTTTACTGCGGGTCGGCGCCACTGTCCAGCGCTCTCGCGCACGAGTGCGCGGTTCGTCATCCCGCAGGCTTGATCCCGAGGCGCCGCATCATCTTCTGAAGGCCGAAACGCGAGATCCCGAGGACCTCGGCGGCCCGCGTCTGGTTGCCCTGGGTCTTCACCAGCGCGTCACGGACGAGCTGAGCTTCGAGCGCGTCGACGCGGGCCTTGAGGCCGAGCCCGGCATCGCGCGTCGCCGCCGGGCCGCCTCGCCCTACCTCTTCGGAGAGCTCGGAGGCGTCGATCCGATCGTCGGCGAGGACCAGCGCGCGGCGGATCTCATTCTCGAGCTGGCGGACATTGCCCGGCCACGGGAAGGCCGTGAGTCGATCCATCGCCGCACGCGTGACCTTCACCTTCCGGCCGGCGGCGTGCTTCTCGACGAAGCGGGCGACGAGCAGCGGGATGTCCTCGCGCCGCTCACGAAGCGGCGGCACACGGATGCTCACGACGTTGAGCCGGTAGAAGAGGTCCTCGCGGAACGTCCCTGCCGTGACCATCGCCTCGAGGTCGCGGTGGGTGGCGCCGATGATACGGACGTCGACCGTTCGCGAACGCTCACCGCCGACCGGACGAACTTCGCCGTTCTGCAGCACGCGAAGGAGCTTCGTCTGCATCGAGAGTGGCATCTCGCCGATCTCGTCGAGGAACAACGTTCCTCCGTCCGCGACGTCGAAGAGCCCGGCGCGTGTCGTCGATGCGCCGGTGAACGCGCCGCGCACGTGACCGAACAGCGTCGATTCGAGGAGTGTCTCCGGAACCGAGCCGCAGTTCTCGCTCACGAACGGCCGAGAGCTGCGCGGCCCGTTGCCATGGATGGCGCGTGCGACGAGCTCCTTGCCCGTGCCGGACTCGCCCGCGAGCAGCACGGGCACGTCGCTCGTCGTGACGCGGTCGACGAGGCGCAACATCGCGCGCATGGGCTCGCTGCGTCCGGCGATCTCGTCGTATCGGAAGCGGGTCTCGTTGCCGGCGCTCGCGAGCTCGGCGCGGACCGTTGCGAGCTCCGCCTCGCGGGCCCCGAGCTCGGCGGCGAGCCGTGCGTTCGCGCGCTCTGCTCGCCGGACGGCTCGCCGTAGCAGCGCCTGATCGCGCGCGTCCGCGATCGCCAGCGCCGCCTGGCTCGCGACGAGCCGCACCCATGCGAGCTCGCCGGGGCCGAACGCGCCGCGCCGCACGCGGTCGTCGAGGTAGACGACGCCGAGCACGTCTCCGCGCGCGATCAGCGGTACGGCGAGGACGCTCCGGAGACCGAGCGCGTGGACGGAAGCGTGGAGATCGCCGACCTGCACGAAGGCGTCCGTCGCGCAGATCGCCTCTCGCTCGGACATCGCTCGGTGCGCCAGCCCCGTCGAGAGCTCCAGTTGCTCGCCGGAGAGGTCCTGACGCGCAAGGTTGCGCGCGGCTCGCGGCACGAGGCGTCCGTCCGGGGCGCGCAGAAGGAGGAGCCCTCGCTCGACACCGGTCCAGAGGACCATGGTGTCGACGACCTGCTCGAGGAGCGGCTTGAGGCGATCGCGTGAGGAGAGAGCCCGCACGATCGATTCGAGCTCGCCGACCTGCGCCGCACCGAGCGCCGAGCGCGCGTCTTCCTCTTCGATGCCGTCGAGCCACCCTACACCCCCGAGCGCGGCGCGGTGCTCGGGTGGCGTTCCCTCACGGAGCACCATCGCGAGCAAGCGGCGGGCGGCCTCGATCCGCCGCGCGGCCTCACCGTCCCCGAGCGCACGCGCGAGGCGCGCTCCTGCCGCGAGCGCCGGGCCGCGAGAGCCGATCGGTGCGGGTACGTCGAGCAGCGCGACCAGCTCGGCGAGGACGCGCGAAGACGGCGAGCCGGCGGTCGCGCGTGCCCCCCACCACTCCCAGCGGGCGGCGGCAGACAGCGCGCGGACGCGCTCGTCGGCGGCCGCGATCGAGAGCAGGAGAGAGCTGTCTCTCGCCCAGACGAGGACGCGCGCCGCGGCGCGGATCTGATCTTCGTCCTGGCTTGCTCCCAGCTCGGTCGCTGCAGCGATCGCCTCTTCGCGTGCACGCGCATCGCCAGGAGGTCGCGTCTCCACGAACGCCCATCGCGCGTACGCCGCCGCGCGCCGATCGCCGGATGCAAGCGCATGCCGGCGGGCCTCCTCTGCCGCGAGGTCCGCTTCGTGCGAGGCGCCGATGAGCGCGAACGCGGCGGCGCGAGAGAGGAATGCTCGAGCCGCAAGGGCCGGTCGACCGAGCCGCTCCCAGAGGAGCGCTCCACGCGTCGCCGCCGCGATCGCCGACGAGATCCCGCCTGCATCGACGCCTGCCGCGGCAAGGCCGGTGAGATACGTTGCTTCCTCGACGACGGCGCCGGCGCGCATCGCGAGATCGACCGCACGACCAAAGGCTTCGGCGCTCTCACGCGCACGGCCGCGCGCGTGCTCGAGCATGCCGCGCGTCCCTTCGATCCGCGCGAGGCCGAGCCCGCCGTCGGTCGAACGGGCCGCGGCCTCGAGGACGGTCAGACCGAGCTCGTGCTCGCCGCGAGCGTACGCCATGAGCGCGCGGACCTCAGCGGCGGCCGGCCCGGAGGCTTCGCCGAGCTCGGCGTCCGCTTCTGCGAGGTCTCCTCGATCCCAAGCGAGCCGCGCGAGGAGCGCGCGCGCTGCGTCGCGCACGGCAACGTCCGGAGAATCGACAGCCGAGCGGGCGGCATCACGAGCCGCCTCGAGGTCGCCGCGGCGCCGCGCGATCTCGGCACGGAGGAGCGTCGCCTCGGGATCGTCCGTCCGGGCATAGGCCACGGCAGCGAAGGCCCGACCGACGTCACCTCGACGAAGGAGAGCTCGAGCGAGATCGATCGCCAGCGCCTCGGGCGCGCGACCACGCACGATCTCCTGCTCCGCCCGCTCGAGCGCCTCGGCGGCGGGCCGCGGTGCTGCGAGCCCGCGCGCGAGATCGAGCGCGAGATCGAGCGCGCGATCGCGGTGCGCGGCGTCATCGCTCGCGCGCGCTCTCCGCTCGACGCGCGAAGGCACCTCGCTCGTGTCGCTCGTGCCGGAACCCGCGCTGGCGATGTCGGCGGCGGTCCATGCCTCGGGAGGTGCCAGCTCGGCGAGCGTCAGCAAGCGTCCGGCGAGCGCCCCCTCGCCGAGCGGAGGTACCGGCCACGAAGCGGCCGCGGGCCCGACGAGCGAGACGATCCAGCGGGCCACGCCGAGCGCGTCGAGCGGAGCGACCTCGCGCTCGCTGGCGCCGCCGTCGAGCTTGGCCGCGAGCCCGAGCGCGTCCTCCAGCCATGTGCGCGCCGGAGCTTCGATCGCGGCACCAGGAACACCGCCTCGCGCTCGCTCGACGGACGCCGAGCGGACGGCGACGTAGGTGCGTCGGATGCGGGCGCGTCGATCTTCGATCGCTTCCCCCACATCGTGCTCGAGGTCGAGCCAGCGCGCCGCACGCTTCGCGATCCACTCGGCCGACGGCCGCGCGCCCGGCGCTCGCGCCACGAGCGTCCGGATCCAGGCCGCGATCTCGGCGCCGTCGTCCGTGCCAGTGGAGAGCGCGGCAAGCGAGGAGAGCACCCGCGTCTCGTCGAGGTCGGCCGCCGCCGCGAGGTCCGGAGCGAGAAGCTCTGCCAGGACGAGCCCCAGCGCATACAGGTCGGCCGCCGGCGTTGCCGGCTCTCCAGCACGGAGCTCCGGCGCGAGGTAACGAGGCGTCCCGCCTTGGAGGGTGCCTCCGGCAAACTCCGCCGCCAGATCGAGATCCACCAGCGTCGCGCCGCGATCGAGCGCGCGATCGACCTTCGGGCGCGAGCGCCCGAGCAGGATGTTCGCCGGCTTCACGTCGCCGTGACGGAGGCCGGTGTGATGCAGCTCGTCGAGGCCTCGACCGACGCCGTGTGCGACCACGGCGGCGAGGGCGCGGCGCGCGTCGCCGTCCAGGCGCGTTGCGGACGCGCCGAGCGGCTCGCCCTCGATCCACGTCGTTGCCAGCCAGTACGCGCCGCGGGCGAGCACGACCCCCGACGGCGCAGCGATCTCGTGATCGAGGCGTCCTGCATCCAGCAGCGCCGGTCCCCATCGGCGCTGAGCGCGCGCGAGCAGCGCGGCCTCACGCGACGTCCATGTTCCTGCGACCCGCGCGACCTTCAGCGCCGCTCGTGCTCCGTCCGCTCGGCGCAAGGCGCGGAACACGGTGCCGCTGGCGCCCTCCCCTTCCCGCGCCTCGAGCGTCCAGTCACCGATCTCGGGACCGGCCGGACCGACTGTCAACTCCGGTGTCGGCGCTGCGGTTCGCGAGGTCACCGCCACATCAAAGCGGTTCCCAGCGAGGCGTCAACTCGGGTGACGCCCCATCACCTCAGGGCGTACCGCTGGTGGGGTTTGGGGCAAAGCCCCAACAAGAACGCCCCCGCTCCCGCGCAGCGGATGCGCAGGGGTTCACCCCCTGCGGAGCGGGTGTCCCCACTGCCCGTACGTCCCGGGCGCGGGCCCGCCACCACCGAAGCCATAGCCCGGTGGAGGTGAACCGGCAGGAGGCCCCCATCCCGGGGGTGCCACCGGTGGCGGGGCGGTGCCCGACATCTTCATGTAGACGAGCGTCCGCGCGAGCATCATCACCGGAACCGCGACGAACATGCCGACGCAGCAGGCCGCGAAACCGGCGATCATGAGACCGACCTCGGCGAGCAAGAGGACGAACAGGTTGCCCTTCTGCCCTTCGGAGACCTGCCAGCTCGCCTTCAGCGACGCGATCGGACCGAGCCTCTGATCGACGACGAAGAACGGTGCGTTCGCAAACCCGAGCGCCACGATCACGCCCGGCACGACGAGGAGGAGAACGCCCACGACGATCGCGAGCGACTTGAGGAACGACATCAGGACGTACGGCACGAAGCGAGCGCCCGCCGCGAAGAAGTCGCCGAACGACATGTCGTTCGTTCGCGCGGCCCGCAACACGGCCCGCGTGAACCCGGCCATGAAGAGCTCGGCGAGTAGCCAGCCGACGATCGAGAGCGGGACGTTGAGCGCGTAATACGTCGTCGATCCCTCCTCGATGACGTCGGCGAGCACGAGCGCGGGGGCGAGCTGGCCCGGCAGACCGCTCACGAGCGTGACGAGGAGATATCCGAACGTCAGCGGCGCCCAGTGCGCCTTGTAGAGCTCCCACCCGCCTCGGATGGCCTCGGCGACGTCCCAGGGCTGAGGCTCACCCCGGACCGGGACGGCATGCTCGTTGGCGCTCTGGGCGACCGGCGCGGCGTACGGGTTGTAGTTGGACACGAAGGCAGAGTTGAGTGAAGAGCTCGAGCGCGAAGCTCGTCAGAACTTGATGCCGTTTTCGGCGCGGTGCTTCCACCACTTGTACGCGAGATAGGCCGCAGGCACCGCCGCCACCGCTCCGGCAAACGGCGCGACGAGGACCCCGGCCGCGATCGCGCCGGCCGTCGTCGCGCCCGCCACGACCCCCTTCTTTCGCGACTCTTCCAGGACCTGCGAACGCGTCTTGCTCATGGCGGAGAGCGTAGACATGCGCTGCGCGCCTCGCAATACGTGCAAGGTCAGCCTCTCCGTCAACGCCGAGCCTGGTCGACGACCCACGCTGCCAGGAGGTCGATGTCCGCCGGAGACAGCTCACCGTCGAAGCGAGGCATGTGTCCTTTACGCTCCGGATCGAGCGCGTTCTCGCGGTAGGTGGCCTTCGACGACGGGTTCGCGATCTGTGTACGGACCCACGCCAGCGAGCCGTATCCCGACAGCTCGGGAGCAAGCCCTTGCCCGCCGTCGTCACCTTCTCCGTTCCAGAGATGGCAGGCGGTGCAGCGCGTCGACACGATCTCCTTCCCGCGAGCGACGAGCTTGGGATCGGAGCGCAGGCTGCCCGGCGGTGGCGTGATACCAGGCGCATCTCCCTGGCTCGCAAGGAACGCCGCGGACGCTTTCATGTCGTCGGCGGCCATCGGCGTCCACGACTCGTCCGCGTCCTTCGGCCGAACGTCCATCGACGGCATCTCGCCCTTGTACGGCGTCCGCCCGAAGCGCTCGTCGGCGTCCGGATCGTGCAACATGTCCAGGATCCACTTCTCGGTGGACCAGCCGTCGAGCTTCGGCGCGTTCCGGTCCTTGTCGTCCCCGTGCTCGCCGAGCGTGTGGCATCCCGCGCAGTGTTTGTCGAAGAGCTCCGGTCCGCGGAGCTCCGGTGAACGCGCGAGCATCACGAGCGGCCCTTCGGGCGGAACGCCGGCCATCGCGAGCTTCACGGCGGACTTCGCGCGAGCGTCGGCCTTTGCGCGCTCTTTCTGGAATGCCTGATCTTTCGCGTCGTCCGCCTGCGCCACGAAGGTGAGCCCCATCGCGCCGACAGCGACGAGCAAGAGCGGCGCGAGCGCCTTCAGCCGTCCGCGCAGCGCTGTCGTCTCGCTCCCCGGTCGCGCGCGATCGAAGAGCGGAAGCGCGAAGAAGTAGAGACCCACGAGCGCCGGCAGCACGATCGTGCCGACCATCTCGAGCGGTCCGTGGAAGTACTTGAGCAGCTGGAACAGCGCGAGGAAGTACCATTCCGGCCTCGCGGGGTAGTCGCTCGACGGATCCGCCGGCGCGTCGAGCGGGGCGCCGTGCGCTTGCCATGCGAGCACGAAGACGACGCCGACCAACACGAGCGCGGCGACGACGTCCTTGAAGAGCTGCGTCGGGAAGAACGGGTCGACGCGCGACACGTCGGCGGTCGCCGGCGGCGTAACGCCGTGACGGCGGGCCAGCGCGACGTGCGCCGCGACGAGCGCCGCGAGGAGAGCGGGCAGCACCACGACGTGCAGCGTGTAGAAGCGCGTGAGCGTGAGGCTGCCGTATTCGGGGCCGCCCTGGAGGAGCCGCTGCGTCGCGTCGCCGACGACGGGGATGGTGCCTGCGATGTTCGTCGCGACCCGGGTGGCCCAGTACCCCTTCTGGTCCCAAGGCAGCAGGTACCCCGTCAGGGCGAACCCGAGGGTTATCGCCATGAGGCCGAGGCCGAGCCACCACGTGACCTCGCGCGGCTTGCGGTACGCGCCGAAGAGCGAGACCTGCATGAGGTGCGCGCCGAGGAGAATCACCATCGCCTGAGCGCCGAAATGGTGGATGCCGCGGACGAGCCAGCCTCCGGCCTGCTGGAACTGGATGAAGTGGACGCTTGCCCAGGCGGTCTTGTCGCTCGGCGCGTAGCTCGTCATCAGCGAGACGCCCGTGACGACTTGCACGAGGAACGACGCGAGCAGCGCGCTGCCGAAGACGTACGCCCAGCGTGCGCCGCCCTTGATCGGCTCCTCGAGCAGGTGCGCCGTGAGCTCCTTGATGCCGGTGCGCTCGTCGATGAAGTCGATGACGCGGCGGATCACGTCTCGACCTTCTGTTCGACGCCGATGCGGAAGCGGCGGAAGTCGACGGCCACCTGGCCGTCTTCGATCTTCGTCTCGAGCGCGTCGAGATCGCGTGGCGACGGGCCGCTCGTCCGCTTGCCCGACGCGTCGAACGACGACGTGTGGCATGGGCATGCGAAGCCAGCATCCTTGCCATTTGCTGCCGGGACCGCGTTCACCGAACATCCGAGATGCGGACACACGGCCGAGAACGCGCGGACCCGGTCGCCTTCGCGAACGAGCCACACGCTCCCGAGCTCGACGTTCTTCTCGACCGTCCAGGCGTCTTTGCGGTCGTCCACGATGGCAACGCGACGAGCCACGCCCTCCTCGAGCTGCGCGAGCTTCACGGTCTTCACCCAGCGTCCGCCGCGCTTCTCGTCCGAGAGCGGCGCCGCGACGAGCGCGATCGCGGGAACGGCGGCAGCCGCGGCGACCGCGCACGCGCCGAGGGCCGTCGCGATGGCGAGCGTGCGCCGGGTGGTGCGGGGCTCGCCGTCCCCAGGAGAAGGCTTCGATTCCGGTTCGGAGCTCATGTGGGTAGCCGCGCCGGCATCGTACTCGGTTTCCACCTCGCCCTCGTCACCGTCATGCTGGGCAGGCACCTCGCCTCCGAGGTCCTCGCGCGACCGGAGCGATGCCGCACCGGTGCGACAAAGCACGAAACGGGCTCTTCGGCAGCGGCAGAGCTATACTCGGCGGCGGAAACGAGCCGCCGGGCAGGCGGCGAGGAGGAGCGCCGGACCCGCCGGCTGCGCGCCATTCGTTCTCGAGGAGTTCGTCCATGAAGCTCTTACGTACCGCTCTGTTCGCCACGTTCAGCCTCTCGATCATCGTGGCGTCGGGCTGCGGCGGCGTGTTCGACTCCATCTTCGGCGACGGGGATGACACACCGGCGGGAAGCGGGGGTCCGAACGGGCCGCTCGGGTTCGGCGACATCGACGGCGGCGCCGACGCGAAGCCGTGCACGAACCTCTGTCTCCAGCAGAAGCGGTGCGCGAACGGAGGCACGACCTCCCTGAGCGGCACCGTCATGGATCCCGCCGGAAAGGTGCCGCTCTACAACGTCCTCGTCTACGTGCCGAACGCGCCCGTGGCGCCGATCAGCGGCGGGGCGACGTGCGACCGCTGCGGCAGCGTCTCGGGCGATCCGCTCGTCACGGCGATCACCGGCGTCGACGGCAAGTTCAAGCTCGACAACGTCCCCGTCGGCGCGAACATCCCGCTCGTCGTCCAGATCGGCAAATGGCGCCGGCAGCTCGTGATCCCGAACGTCGCAGAGTGCACGGACACGCCGCTCGACGCCGAGCAGATCCGTCTTCCGCGGCGCAAGAGCGAAGGCGACATCCCGCAGATCGCGCTCACGACGGGCGGCGCCGACGTCATGGAGTGCTGGCTTCGCAAAGTCGGCCTCGCCGACGAGGAGTTCACGGTCGGCTCGGGCAACGGCAAGGTCCACTTCTACGCCGGCTCTGGACCGAACGTGACGACGTCCTTCCAGGGCGGCGCGTCGTTCACGTCTGCACAGGAGTTCTGGAGCTCCCAGGACAACCTGATGAAGTACGACATCGTGATCCTCTCTTGCGAAGGGATCACGTCACCGCAGACGAAGCCGCCCGCGGCGCTCGAGGCGATGAAGCAGTACGCGAATGCGGGCGGCCGCATCTTCGCCTCGCACTGGCATCGGTTCTGGTTCAACACCGCGTCGCGCGGGAACATCGAGCCCGCGGGACCGCAGCCGAGCCCCTTCGAACCGATGGCGACGTGGCGTGACCGCGGCGAGCCGGCGGATCCCTCGTACGGGACCATCAACACGAGCTTCCCCAAGGGGCAAGCGATGCACGACTGGCTCGCACAGCCGAGCGTTCAAGCGCTCTGCCCGATCCCGGGGCTCTGCAACAACGCCAACCAGAACGACAAGCTCCGGATCGAACAGCCGCGACACAACGTCGACGCCGTCGACCCGAACCGCGCGACGTCGTGGATCACCGTCCCGAACGGACAGAACACGGCTCACCAGTACATCTCGTTCAACACCCCGATCCCGGCGCCCGAGGACCAGAAGTGCGGGCGCGTCGTGTACAGCGATCTCCACGTGACGACGGATGACCAGCACGGCGCGTGGCCGAGCGGCTGCAGGACGGCGGACCTGACCCCACAAGAGAAGGCGCTCGAGTTCATGCTGTTCGACCTCTCCTCGTGCATCCAGAGCGACCGCGATCCGCCGGCTCCCCCGCCCGGCGTCAACTGAGGCGCTCTCTGCGGGAGCGGTCGCGCGAAGGGATCAGAGCGGCCGCTTCGCGCGATAGATGTGCGAGGCCCGCTCGACGAGGATCTCGCAATCGTCGTTCGAAACCCAGCTCACCGCGTCGACGGTCTCCGTCGACAGCTCGGGCACGTGGACCGGCGGGCCGAACGCATCGAGCTTGGTGCCGCGGGTCAGGACGGACGCCGGCGCGGCGCGACGATGCCCTCGCGTTCGAGCATCGCCCCGAGCGCGCGGAAGGCTTCGGCGCGCCCGATCTGGACCAGGTGACCGCCCGCAATCGTCAACATCTCGCATTCGAAGTGGCGGGCGAGACGGGCGGCATGAGCCACGGGCGTGATCCGATCGTTCTCCGCGCCGACGATCAGCGCGCGCGTCTTCGGAACGACGAGCGGCCGGGCAAGCGGGCTCACGATCCAGTTCGCGAGCTCGAGAGCGGCGTGTTGCTCGTCCTCTTCCGCGGCCGTGCGACCGAGACGGCCCTGCTCGCGCGCGAAGTCGGCGATCGACGCGAGCGGGATCATCGGCATGACGAAGTCGATCTCGTCGGTCACCGTGGCGGTCAGCGCCGAGGTGTATCCGCCGAGGCTCATTCCCATGATCCCGACGTTCGGGGCTCCGCGATCACGAAGCCATCGCACGAGCGTGCGAATGTCGGTCACGGCCTGGCGGAACCCCTCGTTGGTCAAGCGCGGATCGGAGCTCGGAAATGCAGGTGCTCCGCGATGGCTTCCGGCGCGACCGGCATGGAGCGGCAGGACCGGCAACACGACATCCACGCCGCGGCGGAGCAGCCACTCGATCGGCCAGACGTTCTCCTCGATGAGCCACTGCCCGCCCATGTACCCGTGCACCGCGATGATCGCGGGCCGCGTCGTCGTCGTCTCCGGGGCACCCGCGAGGTAGAAGCGCGCACGCGCGGTCCGGTTCTCGACACGCGACAGGTAACGCTCCGCAACGGCCGACAGGAACGGCTCGAACGCGCTCGGCCACGCGGCCTCCCAGACGCCGGGCCGCACCTTTCGAATCGCGAGCTCGACCTTCCCGGGCGCGGGGAAAAAGCGCGCCGCGTCGGCGACGAGCACTTCACCCTCGTAGGCGGCGTGGATCTCGGCGAGCAGTGCAATCCGATCCGCGTGTGACATCGCGTCGGCGCGAGCGCGCTCGTTGCGTCCCCGCGCCTGCATTGCTGCCGCGATCGCACGGTCGACGAGACCGGCGGTCGACCCGACCACGCGAAGCGGATCGAAGAATCGGGACGCCACGTTCGAATGGTAGCCTCTCTCGCACGCGCCGTCAGGGGAGGCTGTCGTCGTGGCACCTGGCACCTGGCACCTGGCACCTGGCACCTGGCACCCTGGCATCGTCTTCGTCGCAGCGCGGCCTTCTCGGCTGTCGCAGTCGCGTGCTCAGGCCCCGCGTCGGCGCCGGCGCGCGCGGCCGGCGGATTCGCGCGGAGCCGGTGCGTCGAGGACGAGACGGACCTTCCGGGTGAGCTCTCCGGGAGTGACCGGCTTCTGGAGGAACGACGCGCCCGATTCCAGGATGCCATGCTGGGATACCGACTCGCCGGTGTACCCCGACATGAAGAGGACCTTCATCGAAGGACGCAGCGGGGCGACCCGCTCCGCAAGCTGCCGTCCGTTCATGTGCGGAAGGATGACGTCGGTCAGCAGCAGGTCGATCGAAGCGCCGTATTGCTCGCAGATGAGCAGCGCTTCTCCGCCGTTCGGAGCCTCGAGCACGCGATAGCCGTGTCGCCTGAGGACGTCGCGCACGACGACCCGAACGGGCTCCTCGTCCTCCACGAGCAGGATCGTCTCCGAGCCGCGCCGCGCGGTCTCGAGCACGCTCGGCGGCTCCGACGAAAACGCGACCGACTCGGACGAAGGCGGCGCTTCGGCGGGCTCGCCCGCGTCCTCCGCACGAGGGAAGTACAGCTTGAAGGCCGTCCCGTTCCCGACCTCGCTGTAGAGGGAGACGTGCCCTCCGCTCTGCCGGACGATCCCGAAGACCGTCGCGAGCCCCAGCCCGGTGCCCTTGCCGATGTCCTTCGTCGTGAAGAACGGCTCGAAGATGCGCGACTGCATCTCCTTGTCGATGCCCACCCCCGTATCGGTGACGGCCAGCATCACGTAGTGGCCTGGCGCGACCTCGTGGCGCTCGGCCGCGCGTGACGCGTCGAGGTAGACCGCCTGCGTCTCGATCGTCAGCTTGCCGCCGGTGGGCATCGCATCACGAGCGTTCACGATCAGGTTCATGATGACCTGCTCGATCTGCCCCGGATCCGCGTTCACGGACCCGACATCCGGCTGGGGGAGGAACGTCAGCGCGACGTCCGCGCCGATGATGCGTCGGATCATCCGGTCCATCCCGGACACGATCTCGTTCAGCGCGACCGGCTTCGTCTCCAGCGCCGTCTGCCGGCTGAACGCGAGCAGCTGCCTCGTGAGCTCGTTCGCACGTCGCCCTGCCGCCGCGATTTCCTCGATGTCGGGGCGAAGAGGATCATTGGCGCGCAGCTCGCCGAGGATCAGCTCCGTGTAGCTGAGGACGACCGACAGAAGGTTGTTGAAGTCGTGCGCGACGCCGCCGGCGAGACGGCCGACAGCCTCCATCTTCTGCGCATGTGCGAGCTGCTCCTGGCTCTTGCGGAGCGCCGCCGTCCTGGCGGCGACTTGCTGCTCGAGCTCGTCGTTCGCTCGGCGCAGCGCCTCCTCGGCCTCGGCGCGGCGAGAGCGAACGAGCTCGAGCTCCTCGTGGAGGCAGAGCAGGCCCATGAGGATCGTCCGGTGCTCGGTGTTCGGCTCCGCGCTGATCTGCTCGTCCGTGATCCGGCACTTTCCCGCGCCGATGTCGACGAGATGCACGACGAGGTCGTGGGCGAAGCTGCCGTCAGCGGCCATGGCGTAGCGCCTCGATGGCCTCCTCGCGAAGCTTGTGCGTCGTCACCTTCTCGACGCCTAGATGGCCGAAGACGAACGTCGCGGCGACGGAGAGCAGGAAGCTTCCAGTGAAGAGCGCGACGTGCCGCACGCGGTGCCGCTCCTGCGCGATGCACGCCCGAAGGCACTCGCGGATCTCGGCGCTCGGCCGGGAGGTCTGCGTGAGATCGATGAGCAGTGCAAACCGGCTCCGGTCGCCGACCAGCTCTTGGATCGTCTCCAACATGAACGAGATCGAGAACGGCGACATGACGGGCACCTCGACGTACTCGATGATGTCGTCCTCGAACCAGCGCACGCGCGCGCGGAGCGCAGCACGTTCCGCTTCCGTGGCGTCGGGGCCATACGGACGCGCTTCGACCGACGGAAGAATCGGCGGACCCATGGGGCCACGGTTCTAACGGCATTGCGGCCGGACCCCTGAAGGGTAGCGCGAGAAAAGATCTCGTCGCGCGCGCACCGGAAGGACCTCGACTACGCGCTCTAGCGCAGCCGAACGGCAGGCCGCGATCAGAACACGTAGGGATTCGCGCCAGGCGCGACGAGCTTCGCGGCGTGCCCCTGGAGGCGGAAGGAGCTTCCGCCGTGCTCGATGTGCACGCGGACCTCTTCCGTTCGTGACACCTTCTCGTGAGGCCCGAGCATGACGATGACCCGCTCGGGTGAGTCGGGCGCGACGTCGAGACCCACCACATGGTTCGAACCGTCGAGGAGGAGCCTCGCGGGCAGGTCACCGTGGAGGTTGG
>JAFAER010000091.1 GCA_023423895.1 Pseudomonadota bacterium | reverse complement strand
GAGCAGCAGCGGCCGGGGGCGGAGCAGCGGCGGCCGGGGGCGGAGCAGCAGCGGCCGGGGGCGGAGCAGCAGCGGCCGGAGCCGGAGCGGCTTGTGCCGGCCCGTTCGCCATCTTGCTCAGCGCGTGCACGAGGGAGAGCGATTTCGCGACCGACTCGAGCGCCGCCGTCACCGCCGGATGTCCCGTCGGCGCAGCCTGGAGCTGCGCGAGCGCACCGCGAACGTGGTTCAACGCGACGTCCGCGTGCGGTGCGAGCTGGCTCGTGCGCTCGAGCTGATGCAACGCACCCATGGCCTGCGCGATCGGCGCCGCGAGATCGACCAGGTGAGTCGGGACGCTCGGATCGGCCTGCAGCGCATTGAGCCCGCGAGCGAGAGATTCGCGTGCGGTACGTGACGTCGAAAGGGGATCGCTCACTGTCTGCCTCGAAGGTGGGGTCCGGCGCCGTGGCGCTACGGTCCGCATCGTAGGCGAACCGGTATGGTCGAAACAAACCGGTTCCGTGATCGAGCTCGAGAGCCGGAAAAACAAGCCTTTCGCGGGCCTCGGCCGCGGCAGGAAGGCAGCGGAGCCGCTCGCTCGAGCGGGGCGGCAATGCGACTCGGCCGCACGGCTGTCCCACCTCCACGCCGGGCTCGAGCACGGATCTCCGCTGCCTGCTGCCTCGAGCGCCCCGCAGGCTCCGGCACACGCTTCGCAAACGGATGGTGTTGGAGGACATGATGGATCATCGATGGGACGAATCGACTTGGCAGGATCGCGCGGCGCGCGGTGAGCGCGAGCGTTTCGGCACGAGCCGGATCGAGCGCGACCCCGACGTCGAGCGTCGAGACCAGCTGTGCCTCGCGGACCGGATTCGACTGAAGAACCAGAGCCCGTGGGCAATCGGCACGGCTTGGTACGACCAACGGGACACGTACACGCAGAATGCGGAGATCGACGCGAGCGGATACGGCTGCGGTCCGAGTGAACACCCGGAGGAGGGCAGCTACGCGTATCACCGCGAGC
This sequence comes from Pseudomonadota bacterium, assembly GCA_023423895.1. Lineage (GTDB taxonomy): Bacteria > Myxococcota_A > Polyangia > Polyangiales > Polyangiaceae > Labilithrix. Next base: position 27,046 of record JAFAER010000091.1, on the reverse strand, counting down.
ATCATCCGGGCGTCATCTCCGTGAGCGCCAGCCATGCGTCATCCCACGAGAAACAAGCGTGGCCGTGGCTGATCTACAAGAACCCGGAAGAGGACCCGTACTTCGCGCATCTGCACGACCACGAGCACCACAAGCCGAATCTCTGGGAGCGGCTCAAGGATCGGATCGCGAGCACTCTGCACCTCGGAAACCTGAGAAACTCGGGAAGCGCAGAGTCCGAGGACACGGACGTGCGGATGGACGAGCAGATCGCGAAGGACGTCGACCGCGCGCTCATGTACCGCGGTGACCTCGACGCGACCGACGTCGAGGTGTCGGTGAAGAACGGGGAGGTCACGCTGCAGGGCACGGTCACGGACCGCCGCTCGAAGCGGGTCGCGGAGGAGATCGTCGAAGGGGTCCGTGGCGTCCGCGACGTCCATAACCGGCTCACGATCCGGCACGACGATCCGAGCGACGCCGACGTCGCCTTCGTGCTCCCGCTTGCGATGATGGGGGCGTGAAGATGACGTAGACTCCCGCGCGATGGACTTCGCGAACATCGCGCGGCGGGTCGAGCGCAAACAGGCCTGGGCATCCGTCCAACTGTCGACGAGCTCGCTCCCGATCGGGGGCGGGCTCGCCTCGTATTCGGGCCCTGGCGGGTACGCGAATCGGGCGTGCGCCATGGGCCTCGACGGTCCGGTGCAGGCGGAGGACGTCCTAGGCGTCATCGATTTTTTCGAGTCGCGCGGCGAAGAAGCCACGGTCGAGATCTGCCCGTTCACGAGCTCTGCGCTCGTGGCGCTGCTCGGTGAGCATGGCTTCGTGATCAAGCACTTCGTGGACGTCTTCGCGATGCCACTCTCACCGTCGTTCGTCGTGGAGGCACCCGTCGTGCCCGATGGAGTCGTGATCGAACGACTCGAGAAGTCGTATGCCACGATGGTGCGAGCCTTCGCGGAAGCGAACGAGCGCGGCTTCGCTTCGGCTGGAGAGCCGGTTTCGGACTCGGTCATCGAGCTCACCATCAAGGGGCTGCTCGTCCCGACCAACGAGTCGTTCATGGCACGGACGACAGCGGGCGAGATCATCGGTGTCGCGGCCTCCGAGTCGAGCGAAGGTCTCACCGTGCTTTATGGAGCCACCGTGCTGCCGACCTGGCGCGGACGCGGGATCCAGCGGGCGCTCATGCTCACGCGGCTCGCGTCTGCGGTACGGCGAGAGAGCGATCTCGCCTGCGTGATGACGAGCCCCGGCAATCCGACGGCACGCAACGCGCTTCGTCTCGGCTTCGCGATGACGTACACGCGGATCGCGCTGCGGCGCCCGCTCGGCGGCGTTCAGTGTGCGCCGATGCGGACGAGGTCGGCGAGCGCGCCCTGATCGAGCAAGCGTTCGTCGTCGTCGAGGTCGAGCCTGCCTTCGAGGAGCTCGACGCCGCCAACGCCCGCTCGCACGACGGCGATCCCATCCTCGCGCACGTACGCTTCACCGACGTCGAGCGCACCCGGCACCTCGGCGACGGCTCGCGCACGTGTGATCGTGACGATCGAGCCCCCGATCTCCGTGAACGCGCCCGGCCACGGGCTCGCAGCGCGTACGCGCCGTGCGATCGCTTCGGCCTGTTCGGTCCATCGGATCTCGAGCAGCTCGTCGTCCGGTGCGGGCGCGTCCGTGGCGAGCGATTCGATCTGCTGGCGCTTCTCGGGCGGTTCCCCGCGGGCGTACGCCGCGACCGTCTCCCGGAGGAGCGCCAGCGAGGGCCGATCGAGCCGCTTCGCGAGTCGCCACGCGCTCCACTCCGGATCGATCGCGAGCTGCTTCTGTCCGAGGATCGCGCCGGTGTCGTATTCGTCCTCGAGCACGTGAGCGGTCACGCCGGTCTCCGCGTCGCCCGATTCGATGGCCCAGAAGGTCGGATCCGGCCCTCGATGTCGAGGCAGCAGCGACGGATGAACGCCGATGGCGCCGAGCGGCGCTGCTTCGCGGACGGAGCGGGGGACCTTCTTCGTCCAGAACCAGCTCACGAGCAGATCGGGCTTCGCGGCGCGGATCGCGGCGCTGCTCCGGGCGAGGTCGGGGACGATGGCGATCTTGTCCTCGCCGATGAGCCTCGTCAGCCGGCGCGTGCCGATCGCGTCGCGACGGCAGATCCCCGCCCACACGATGGTGTGGCCGTCGTGTGCGAGCAAAAGGGCAGCGAGTGGAAGACCCACGAACGCGATCCGCATGTCGTGGGTGCCGGATCTATCAGGCCGAGGACGACGAGTGTCCGCCGCCCTGCGTTCCGAGCGCGGGCAGCGGCTCTTCGCCGAGCTGCTTCAGGAGGGCCTGTCGGGCTGCGTGCTCGACGAGCGCCCAGAGCTGGGCGCGGTCGGTCGCGCGACCGAGGAAGCCGATCGGAATGCGGAAGCCGCCCTTGTCGCGGCGGCCGCCGCCGTAGGCCTTGCCACGCTCGTCATGGCCGAACGCCTGCTCGAGCCAGACCGCCGGATCGACGCTGGGGGAGTGAGTGCGGAGCGACCCTTCGATGAAACGATCGCCGACGATGCCGTAGACGACGACGGTGTCGATGTCCTCACGGCGGATGAGGAAGTCTGCGGCCTGCGCGATCGTGTCGCGCTCGCTCTCGGAGACGAAGCCGACGCCGGACATCGCGAAGTTGCGGCGGACGACGAGCGCGGCGAGGGCGCGGGCGATGACGTCCATCGCGCTCGGCGCGATGAGGCGCCGCGAGAGGTCCTCGAGCAGGTCGCGATCGCAGATCTCCGAGAGCTGCGCGGCCGCACGGAAGTCGGTCGCGCGCGCGAGCGAGAAGTCGTCGGTGTCCGTCGCGAGGCCGTGCATGAGGGCCGTCGCGATGCGCCGGTCGTCGTCGCTGTCCGCCGAGAGCGGACAGAGCTCCTGGAGGTATTCGACGAAGATCGTGGCGGTCGCGCCCACGTCGTTGCGCATGTCGACGAAGCGCGCGCGCGGCGGGGCATGCGCACGATGGTGGTCGACGATCGTGAGCGGCTCGATCTGATCGACGCCCACCATGTCCGGATCGACGTCGTGCGCGTCCACGAGGCCCACGAAGTCCGCGGGCTCCTGGAGGTCGTGGACGTTCTTCAGCTTCTTCATCTCCACGTTCAGCAGCTTCACGAGCGCGCGGTTCTCGCGATGGCTGAGCTCGTGGCAGTAGCTGATCGTGGTCTTTCCGACGCCGAGCCGGTGCGCGATGTGCGCCTGCGCCAGCGCGGACGCGATGCCGTCGGGATCAGGATGACCGCGCAGGGCGATCAGAAGATGTTTCCCTTTGGCCGCACCGAGAGCTTCGGCGAAGCCGCGGGCTCGTTCGGCGCGATCGTGGTGAGGCAACGGCAACCGACGGACCGGCTCGTTCATGGCTCGCTCCTAGCGTCGCGCGTCGCGCATCCAAGTCAAGCTCGACTCGGACAGGCGGGGCAACGGAGCAGTCAGGGGGTGGAGAGGGTGGAGAGGACGGAGGGGCTGAGGAGACAGGGGCCCAAATTGTCGTCCACTCGACGCTCGAGGTCGAGAGGTACTCGCATCGGGCGACCTCAGCCGTGGCACGAACGGTGCACAGCGGTCGAGCTCACTGCACGGAATGGAGCGTCACCACCTCCGCCGGATAGGACGCATTCAGCTTCACCTTCACCGTGCCGATGGTGGGATCGGCGACCATGACTTGGCCCGACTCTCCGATGAACGTGCCGTAACCCACATCGTAGCGGAACCCCTGCCAATACGACGGGAGGACGGCGTAGAGGTAATCGCCGAAGGCGAAGCCGCAAACCTCGCAGCGAGCGCCGCCATAGATGACGCCTGCATCGAGCGCGTTCGAGCTGCCGCTTCCCTCCGGGCTGGGGTCGAGAGTCGCAAGGCTACAGCCCGTCCCACCCGCGAGGCACTCGGCGGGGCGCTCCTGGAGGCTCCTCCGCTCGTCCTTGCCGTCCGCGTCTTCGTCGAGCAAGAGCGCATCGAGGTCCGGAGGCGCGCACGAGGCTCCGCCGCTGGGGATCCAGGTGTAGCTGCAGGCCCGCGCGCGAACCTCCGGCGGAAAGGTGGCCGGGAAGAGGTGGTCGATCTTCCATCGACCGCCGGTCGCGGCGAGCTCGTTGGTCTGCGTGTTCACTCCAGGAAGGTCCGCGCATGCGCGCGTCGTTCGCTGTCCGTCGAACCGCGTCGGCGTGCATTGCACGGTCGGTCCCGGATCGTAGACGACCGTGGGCAGCGGACCGACGACCCAGCCTTTCGGCGGCTTCGGCGGCGGAGGCGGCGGCGGGTCGACGATGACGACCGGCGGCCGACTCGTGTCGATCCCTTCACGCTTGAGGGCCGACTGCGAGGTCGACGTCGTGTCTTCTTCATGCGACGCGCTGGCGGCGCAAGCGGCGAGACCGACGACGGAGGCTACGGCGATGAAGGCAACGCGGAGCGAGCGGTTCGTCATGGGACTCTTCAAGTAACACCGGTCGAGCTTTGTCGGAGTCACCCGTTCGTATGGGGGCGAGCGAAAAGTCACCTCACGATCGCGCGGAAACCCTCCCATCCGGTCAGTCTGCGATCGCGCGCGCGGAGCTGTGACCACCGGAGCTTTTCTTCGGGAGTCAGATCGACAGGCGCGTCGACGAAACCCTGCACGATGGCGCGCGCGAGCGTGTCGGCGACCACGCGTGTCGGCGCGATCACCGAGCGGGTCCCGGCGAGGACGAACGCATGTGCGAGCCCGAAGCTCTGATCGCGTGCGTCGCTCGCGCGCGCGGTCTCGCATCCCGAGAGCACGACGAGCGACGGCGGCTCGCGCAGCGCCAGGATGTCCGCGAGCATGAGGGCGCCGTGGTCGGCGAGCGGGAGGTGGCTGTCGGTCCCCGCGCGTCCCTCGAACGAGCCGTGCCCGGAGTAGAAGAGCGCGCGTGCGGACGTGAGCGCCTCGCGGACGCGTTGGCTCGTTGCCTCGTGACCTTCCAGCACGACGACCCCGCCAGGTCCGCCCGCCGCACGCGTGGCGACTGCTCTCCCCTCGGCGCGTGCGCCCGGTAGATCGTCCGTCGGATCCGCCACCACGAGCGTCGGCCCTCCCGTGTGCTCGGCGACGGCCCGCGGCTCCCCGAGGTCCACGGGATAGACCACGGAGGCGTGAGCGACGAGCGGCGCGCCGTCGAACGCGAGCGCATGGAAGTCGACCCCGGCGACGGGCCCCGACGCGAGGACGCGGATGGCGCGGGCGTCGGCGATCTTCGCGCGATGCGGAGCGAGCAGCGCCTCGGGCTCGGCGTGCTCGATGCGTGTCGCCGCGACGCCGGTCGCGTCGAACGCGAACGCCGCCAGCCCGCGAGGCAGCTCCGTGTAGAGGAGCCCGAGCTCGCCCGGCGCGAGGTGAGGTTCGTGCTCGAAGGTGTTCGTCCGAGCCTTCGAGCCGACGATCGACAGGGCCTCGTCGAGCTGTGCGTCGAGCCGCTCGAGGCGGACCTTCCGCTCGGAGGTGACCCGAGCGAGCGTGGCAGCGGACAGTTTCCAGTCCGCGGCCGCCTCGCGATCGAGCTCGTCGCGCGCCGCGCGGAACGCCTCGAGCGCGGTCGTGAGCTCCGGCGACGACGAGAGCTCCGCCATCCCGAGGCCACGCGCGACGCTCCGGACCGTGCGCGCCCTTGCCATGCGCGCGAGCAGGAGCCCCGCGCGATCGTCGCCGACACGAAGCGCGAGGTCGACGGCGCGCATCGTCACCCAGCGCGTCTCCGCAGCGACGGCGGTGCGTCCGTCGCCCAGCGGAACCACGAGCAGGTGATCGTCGAGCGAGCGCTCCGCTTCGAGATGGGCTTCGACCGCTTCTTTCGACCTACCTCGCGCCTCGAGCGCGTCGGCGCGTCCGACGCGCGCGCGCCAGATCTCCTTGTTCCGGCCCGACGCGCGCGCCAGCGCCTCTTCCCTGTCGAACGCGGCGAGCGCACCTTCGAGACTGCCGTCGGCGAGCGCGAGCCAGCCTTCGATGTCCGCCCACAAGAGGGTGTCCGACAGTCGGGGGTCGCTGATCGTCTGCTTCGCCTCGGCGAGGCTCGCGCGTGCCTCGCGAACGTTCTTCTTCAACGCGTGCGCGAGAGCGAGATGTTCGAGCGCGATGCCGCGGAGATGTCTGTCGGGGCATGCCGCGACCGAGAGCGCTCGCTCGTCGGCCGCACCGAGCTCGGGAGGAGCGTTGCGGCGGAGGAGGGCGGTCGCGACCTCGGCGAACCCGAGCGAGACGGCGACCTCGACGCGTTCGCACGGCGTTGTACCGGGGATCCCATCGAGCTCGCGCTCGGCAGCCGCGAGCTCGGTCGTGCAATCGGCGAGGCTTCCGGAATGGCACAGCACCATCGACCGCACGTGTCGGACGGCGCGTGCGAGCGATGCGTGTCCGATCGTCTCCGCGCGCTCGCGGGCATCGTCGAGCAAGCGCAACGCTCCGCGCATGTCTCCGAGCTCCCAGGCGAGCTGCGCGCGATAGAACGGCAGGCGCGCCTTGCCGTCGGCGTACAGCTCCGTGACGATGCCGTCGAGGACGGTGCGCGCGGCTTTGAATCGGCGCGTTCGCTGGTGGAGGAGAAACGAGAGCGCGAAGGCGTCGTCGACGCTCTCGGAGACGAGCCCGTTCTCCTTGCCGAGCGCGATCGACTCGCGAAAGAGCGCCTCCGCACGCGCGAGATCGCCGCGACGGAGCGCGACGCGCGCCAGGAGGCCCTTCGCCAGCGCATGATCTTCGGGAGATGCCGAAGCGAGACCTTCGCTCGCGTGCCGCTCGGTGCGTTCGAGGTTGCCTTCGGCGCGTGCGCGACTCGCCTCGTCGTACCAACGCGGGCGTTCGAGCCGGCCGATCACGATCGCGCCGCGGTCATCGCCAGCCGTGATGTCGAGCACCCCGTGGCGATCGACCGCCAGCTCGAGGACGCGTGCCGAGCTCGCGCGCGGCGCGAGGGGACGGCCGTCGAAGAGCACCGTCGCGTGCTCCGCGGATCGACCAGGAGGAACGACGATCCGGAAGCGCTCGCCAGGAACGACGAGGCATTGGCGCACGGCGCGCACGACATGAACGGCGCCGCAGCCGCTCGTCTCGAACTGGCCGGCAGCGTCGGGAGTTCGCCGAGCCTCGACCTCACGTCCACGACCGCGCCTCACGAAGACGAAGACGAGCGCGGTCGCGGCGAGCAGCACGATGGCGATCCGCCCCGCAAGCACCCACCCTCGCATCCTCGCGTCTCTACCGGACAACATCGCGGGAGCAAAGCGGTCGGCGCCTCGCGTCCGGACGCTGTGATAGAACCTCGGCGTGCCGGATCTTCCGCCCGATGTCGTCGCGCGCGCCATCGAGCGCGATCCGGACGCGGTCCGAGCCTTCCTCGGAGCCGTCGGGCCCGTGATCACCGGGCGCGTTGCACGGGCGCTGCATCGAAGGAGCGGCGGCCGCTCCGCGGGTCGGAACATCACGCAGGAAGTGGAGGACCTCACCCAGGAGGTCTTCGCCGCGCTGTTCGCCGATGGCGCGCGCGCCCTCCGTGCCTGGCGCCCGGAACGCGGGCCGCTCGGCGCCTTCTGCGCGCTCGTCGCGGACCATCAGGTCTACAGCATCTTCCGGAGCGGGAAACGGCGGCCCTGGTCGGACGAGCTCGTCTACAGCGACGAGCTCGACGCCACCGAAGCCGACGCGCGAAGCCCGGAGGCACGTGTCGCTTCACGCGAGGCGTTTGCCGCGCTGTGGGATCGGCTGCGCGCGGAGCTGACGCCCAAGGGCCTGGACCTGTTTCAGCGTCTGTTCGTCGAAGAAGAGAGCGTCGAGACCGTATGTACCGCGACGGGCCTGACGACCGACGCGGTGTATGCCTGGCGGAGCCGCCTGGCGAAGCTCGTGCGAAAGCTCGCGGCGGAGATGGAGATGGAGAACGACACGATGTCGAATCCGGAGACCGGACGTCGTACTTCTTCGGTGGAGGAATCCGCGCCATGACCGACGAAGAGCTTCTCCGTGGGCTGGCGCAGGCCGCGCGCGACGCGGAGCGGCCACCGATCGAGGCGCCGGAGCTCTCCGACGAGGCACGCGAGCGCATCGCGGCCTCGATCCTCGGCCGAGCCTCGCTGCGGATCGACGCCGACGCGGCGTCGGGCGCCACGTCGAGCGCATCGACGACGCAAGCCATCCTCGAGGAACGCCGTTCGATCTCGGACGGAACGACCGCGAAGCCCCGAGGTCGCCTCGTGTTCCTGTTCGCGCCGCTGGCCGCGGCCGCGGCCATCCTGGTCTATCTCGGGATGCGTCCGGCGGGCGACCTGCCGCAATACGCCGTCACGCTCTCGTCCAGCGTGCAGTCCGACCGCGCCGCCGCTCCCGTCCAGACGGACGAGGTCGTCCTGCAGCCGGACGCATGGTTCGAGATGGTCGCGCGGCCCGCGCAGCCGACAGCCGAGCTGAGCGCACATGCGGTGATCCTCCGCGATGGGACGAAGCTCGTCTTCAACGGCTACGTCGATGTCTCCGAAGAAGGTGCCGTCCGGCTCTCCGGTCAGGCGCGCAACGTGTTTCCGGAGACGGTCGGAACGTACGAGATCGTCCTCACGATCACGCGGCGAGGCGCTTCGGACAGCCGCGTGGTGCACGGTCGTGTTCGATTCGCGTCGGATCGGTGAGCGCGCGTCGGGCCCGACCGCGATGACCGCACCGCGTCGTGTCGTCGTACCCAGGCGGGCACCTCCGCCATGCGCGTGTTAAGGTCGCCGCCGATGCGCCGGAGGAGCGCGAGAATCGCCGCTGGGCTCTGGACGATCGTCCCCGCCTTGCTCGTGGCCGTCCCCGCGATCGGCTGGGTGTGGAACGCGACGGTGCGGGCATCGTGGGCTGCTCTCGGCCGCGATCAGGGGATCTTCCAGTACATCGCGTGGGCTGCCGGACAGGGCGATGTCGCGTACCGGGACGTGCGCGACGTGAACGGCCCGGTGATCCCGCTGGTGCATGCGGTGTTCCTCGCGCTCGGCGGCGCTGACGAGCATCGATTCCGCGTCCTCGATCTCCTCTGCACCGGCCTCTCGTTCCTCCTCGCCGGCGCGCTCGTTCCGTCGTTCACCGTGCGCTCGGACGACCAGCGGACGCCTGCGCATGTGCGTGTCGCCTGGGCGATCGCGACGTGGGTGGCGCTGAGCGCGCAGTATCTGGTCTACGGCTTCTGGGACACGGCGCAGCGAGAGAGCTTCCTCGGCTGGTTCGTGCTCGCGGCGATCGCACTCCAGGCGACGCGTTCGTCGAGCGCGGACCCGAGGTCGCGTCCCGCGACGATGACGCTGCTCGCATCGGGAGCGATGTCGTTCGTGCCCTGGCTCGGCAAGCCGACGTTCGCGTTGTTCACGCTCGTGCAGCTCCTCGTGCTCGTCGCCGAACCAGGGCCTGTCCGGCACCGGATGCGCAGGTTGTGCCTCTTCCTCGCCGGCGGCGCGGTGGGGCTCGTGCCGCCGATCGTATGGCTTGCCGCCCGAGGTGATGCGAGCGCATGGGCGCGCATCACGTTCGTGGACGTGCCCACGATGTATCGCTTCATCTGGCCGCGCTCGGCTTCGGTGATTCTCACGCTGCCCGGATACGCGGCGCTGGCGCAGACAGCGGTGGCGACAAGCATCGGCCTCGGAGCGCTCGTCGTGCTGCGACGGTTGCCGCTACGAGCCATCCCGATCGCGGCGATGCCCGTCGTCGGGCTCGTGTCGGTGCTCGTGCAGGCGAAAGGGTTTCCGTATCACTTTCATCCGGTCACGCTGGGCACGGGTTTCGGCTGGATCGTCGCGCTCTCGGCGCTGTGGGAGCACGCCGGGACGAGCGGGCGCGTTCGGACGGCCCGTGCGCTGCGCGCGGCGGTCGTCGTGGCGGCGGTCGTGGTCGGCGCACGTGCGGGTTGGCTCGGATGGGTGTCGCCGTATCCATCCGCGCCCGCCGAAGGCGCGCGCGACAAGGCGTCGGTCGAGAGTGCGGCCCGCCTCTCTGCGTTCGATCGCATCGATTTCTTCCCTCGCGCCATGCGCGATGCCGCGGAGTACGTCGCCGCGAGGACGAGCCCCGAGGATCGCGTCCAGACGTACGCCATGGACCCCTACCTCATGTTCCTCGCGGGACGGAGGAGCGCGACGCCGTACATCTATTCGTACGACCTCGACGTCGATGCCGCGCTCCACGGCAGCTACGATCCGGACGGGCCACGCCCGACAGCCGAGCAGGCGGAGCGCATCCGCGCGCTCCGCGACGAGCACGTCCGCGACTTCTTCCAGCGCATCGAACGCGACCCGCCGGCGGCGTTCATCTTCACGGATCGCTGCTTGCTCATGAGCTTGGAGGACGCGGTCGAGGACTTCTCGGTTCACCTGCCGGAAGCGGCGCGGTGGCTCTCGTCGCGGTACCAGCAGACCGCGGAGTACGAGGGGATCCGCATCTGGTTGAGGAACGACCTCGCCGCGCGCGAACTTCGCTGAGCTCCCTGCGGCGCGCGGGAGGCCGCAAGAAATTCCGGTGCGTTCGCCACACGGGACAATCCGTCGCGCAGACGTAACCGACCGAGAACTCTGGACTGGAGTACACTTCGGTACGATGCCTCCGCACGGTCACGATTTTCCGCCGGCCTCGTCGCCGTTGCCGGCTCAGCCGACCGTGTCGTCCGGGCAGTCGAGCGCGCATCCGGCCGCGACGCCGTCCCTCCCGCCGAGCTCGGGCAACGCCGCTGTCGCGCCGCTCGCGCCCGCGGCGACGACCAGCCCGAGCGTCCCGCCGCCCCCGTCGCTGGAGACGCCAGACCTCCGCGCGCCGTCGCTCTATCTCAATCGCGAGCTGTCCTGGATCGAATTCAACGCGCGCGTCCTGGCCGAGGCGGAGAACGAAGCGGTCCCGCTCCTCGAGCGGCTGAAGTTCCACGCCATCGTCGCTTCGAACCTGGACGAGTTCTTCATGGTCCGCGTCGCCGGCCTGAAGCAACAGCTCACGGGTGACGTCGGCGATCTGCCCGCGGACGGGCTCACGGCGCACGAGCAGCTCGTGAAGATCTCGCAGCGCGTGCACGACCTCATCGGCCAGCAGATGGCGAGCCTCATGGGGGGCCTGCTGCCCGCGCTCGGCTCGGACGGCACGTTCGTCCTCAGGAAGCCCGACGGGCTGCCGGCGGACGCCCTCGCGTCCCTCGACGAGCGGTTCCACAACGAGGTGTTCCCGATCCTCACCCCGATCGCGATCGACCCCGGCCACCCCTTCCCGCACGTCCGCAACAAGAGCCTCAACCTCGGCGTCATGTTCTCGCGCGAGGGCGAGAGCGAGCCCGGCTTCGGCGTCGTCCAGGTGCCGATGATGCTTCCGCGCCTGCTCGAGGTCCCCGGCATCCGGACCGAGGCCGGTCCAGCGAGGCACGCGTTCGTCCTGCTCGAAGATCTCATCGCGCGTCACGTCGGGATGATCTTCCCGGGGGTGCGCCTCAAGGGGGTCTACGTCTTCCGCGTCACGCGCAACTTCGACCTCGAGATCGACGAGGAAGAGGCGCAGGACCTGCTCCAGACAATCCAGCAGGAGCTTCGCCGCCGCGAGCGCGGCGCTGCCGTGAGGCTCGAGGTGGCCGGCGAGCCGACGCCGGATTCGCTCGCGAAGCTGGTGCGCGCGCTGAAGCTCGATCCCGAGCGTGACGTCTACCGCACGCCGCTGCTCAACGTCGCCGACCTCATGGGCTGGGTCCCGAGGGAAGAACGCCGCGACCTCCGCGACGACCCCTACAGCCCGCTCGTCGTGCCGCCGCTCCGCGATGCGGACGACATCTTCGCGGTCATCCGCGAAGGCGACATCCTGTTGCATCACCCGTACGAGTCGTTCGAGACCATCGTCGATCTGATCACGCGCGCCGCCGAAGATCCGGACGTCCTCGCGATCAAGCAGACGCTCTATCGCGCCGGCGGAGACTCTCCGATCGTCAAGGCGCTCGCCCGCGCGGCCGAGACCGGCAAGCAGGTCACGGCGATCGTCGAGCTCAAGGCGCGCTTCGACGAGGAGTCGAACATCCAGTGGGCGCGCACGCTCGAGCAGAGCGGCGTGCACGTCGTCTACGGCCTGCTCGGCCTGAAGACGCACGCGAAGTGCCTGCTCATCATCCGGCGCGAGCGTGGCGGGCTCCGGCGCTACGTCCACCTCGCGACCGGCAACTACAACACGCATACGGCACGTCTCTACGGCGACGTCGGCCTTCTCACCGCGCGTCCAGCCATCGGTGCCGACGCGTCTTCGCTGTTCAACCTGCTCACCGGCTACAGCGCACCGGCGAAGTGGAACTCGCTCATCGTGGCGCCGCTCGGCCTGCACGAAGCGACGTTGGGGCTCATCGCGCGCGAGGCCGAGCACGCGCGACAGGGCCGGCCGTCACGCATCGTCGCGAAGATGAACGCGCTCGTGGACGAGGACGCCATCGAAGCGCTCTATCGCGCATCGCAGGCGGGCGTCCCGATCCAGCTCATCATCCGCGGCATCTGCTGCTTGCGCCCCGGCGTCCCCGGCGTCAGCGACAACATCAAGGTCCGCGCGATCATCGATCGGTACCTCGAACACAGTCGCATCTTCCACTTCGCGAACGCGGGGAAGGACGAGGTCTACATCTCCAGCGCGGACTGGATGCCGCGAAACTTCCATCGCCGCGTCGAGGCTATGATCCCGGTTGAAGACCCGCTCCTCCGCTCGCGACTCATCGACATCCTCGGCATCCAGTGGTCGGACAACGTCAAGACGTGGACGCTCGAGCCGAACGGTGCGTACGCGCGCGTGCAGCCGAGGCCTGGAACTCCGCTCGTGCGCGCGCAACAGCGCTTCATGGAGCTCACGCGCGACAAGGTGAAGGTCGCCGATCAGGCAGCGCGCCCGTCGAGCCGCTTCCACATGATGCCCACGGCGCAGCGCCAGCCGCTCGAGGGCAAGGTCCCGCGCACCCAGCGGCGCCGTCCGCGCAACCGACAAGACTGAGCTCTCTCCAGGAAGCGCTCTCGAGGACGCGCTTTCCAGGAAGCTCGCTCCAAGGGGCTCGCTGCAGGAGCTCTCTTCAGGAAGCTCGCTAGCGAGCTCGCTTCAGGCCGCCTCGCGCTTCTTCGAGAGGGACATGTGCGGCCGCTCGTTGAATTTCGCGTGGTTGAGCAAGAGCTGGAGGCCCGCACCGCCATCGGTTCGCGACTCCGCGGCCATGAGCGCGAGGACGCTCATCCACGATCCCGTCCACGATCCCGCCTTCACCGGAGGCCGGTGCTTGGTCAGTCCCGAGGTGAGGGGCGCCTTCGAACCCTCTTCGCGACGGCGGCGGCTCGGCTTCTTCACGCCAGTCCCCATTGCATGTTGCCTGCCGACCAACGTGGCCGCGAAGAACGACGGCGACGGTGTGGGAGACGATCCCGAAGCCCTCGAAAAACCACGAGCGCCGTCGGCGACGCCGGGGCGCATTCTGGCTCGCGGATGGCCCACCCTGGTCCGAACGGCGGTGAACGAAAAAAAGATCCACGTGCCGGGGGCGACCCCCGGTGGGGGCGGGGCGGCCCCGCCCCCTCAGAGCTGGGCGGGTCGGCCCCGCCCCCTCAGAGCTGGGCGGCGAGACCGAGGATGGCGTCGTGCTCGTGGACCTGGCGCGGCGGCGTCGGGTCGGGCGCAAGCATCGCCGCCACCATGGCCCGGGCCACCTGATCTGCCTCGATCGGCCTGTACTTGCGGAGCCTCCCGACGAGCAGGCCCTTCGTCGCTCGGGAGACGACGCTCGCGATCGCCTCGCCGGGACGAGACTCGTCGCGGTCGCCCAGGAGGAGGCTCGGTCGGAAGATGTGGAGCGAAGCCAACGGGAGCTTGGCGAGAGCGTCCTCGAGCTCGCCCTTCGTTCGCAGGTAGAAATTGCTCGAGCCGGCATCGGCCCCGACGCTCGACACCAGCGCGAGCCGCTTCGCGCCGACGGAGACGGCGAGCTCGGCGACACGGAGCGGTAGCTCGAAGTCGACGTGTCGGAAAGCAGCGCGGCTTCCTGCTTTCTTCATCGTGGTGCCGATCGCGCAGAAGACGTCGTCGACGGGTGCGACGTCTTCCGGCTTCAGCGCCGTGAAGTCGACGACCCGCTCGTGCAGGTTCGCTCGGGGCGCGATCCCAGGTCGGCGTACGAGGCACGTCACGCTGCTGTAGACCTGGGACGCGTGGGCACCGGCCTGCTCGGCCAGATGCACGACGCAGCGGGATCCGATCAGGCCCGTGGCACCGAGGAGGAGAGCGCGTCGAAGCACAGCCTCGGTCTAACTCGTGAGATCCACGGCAACAATGCTCGGCGCGATGTTTCTTTCGGTAGCTTCTGAAGTTGCGCTACGCCCGATTGCGGCTCGAGATCGCGGTGCTACACCGACACACATGAAGTTGTCCCTCACGCCGGCCCTGGGGTTCTCGGCAGCCCCGAGCAGCAAGAGCCCACCGGAGACGCCGGCCTCGGTCCTCCGATCGCGGCCGAAGGGCCCGCGGCCCGGTCTTGCCAAGGCGGTCGTTCGGCCGGTGGGCGTGGGCTCGGACAGCGAGCCTGCGGTGATCGCTCACGTCGGCTGACGTGCGTCAGCCGAGCTGGATCAAATTCCAGATCGCGTGAACGAAGAACGCGGCGACGAGGCCGCCTTCGAGGTACGCGACGCCGAAGCCGATCCCGAGCAGCACCGTCTGGTACAGCGCGACCTGGTACACGCCGAGATGCGCGACGCCGAAGGCGAGCGACGCGGCGAACACGCCGTAGGAGCGGCCGTACTTCCGCGCGAGCACGTCCTGGAGCAGCCCGCGATAGATTCGCTCCTCGGCGAACGGAAAGATCGCCGTCGTCATGACGACGAGCGGTGCAGATGCACGGACCTTCGCGATCGCGCGAGCGAGCTCGGCGGACTCCGCGGCGCGCGCGATCTTCGCTTCGGCGTCGAGGCGCTGCACGCAGCGGGCGAGCTCGGCGCCCGTGTCGAGGAAGAGTCGCGCTGCCGTGACGAGGCCCGCGGTCAACGCGAGGCCCGCCGCGGCTCCGATCAGGATCTCCGTCGGCGACGCCGAGCGTGCCGGCGGCTTCGACGGATTCGGATCGGTCGCTCGACGCGCGATGACGGGAGCGATCGCCGCGAAGCCGACGAACACGGCCGCCTGGCCGAAGAGACCGACGCCGAGCATGCGCGTCAGATGAAGAGTCGCAGGCAAGCCCGCGGCGCACGCGACCGCCGCCGCCACCAGCGCGGCGGGCGGCTCTTCCGGGCGTGTCGCCGCGAACAGCTCCGAGCGCGTGATCCCCAGCTTCCCGAGGAGCTCGAGCGACACGCGAGAGGCCGACGGCACCCAGCTCGCGAGAACCACCGCTGCTGCAACCGGGAGAGCCGCTGCCACGTAGACGAGCGGATGAACGTCACGTCCGCAGAGCCGCGCCGCGACGAGCCACCAGCGCAGCGAGATCGCCGCCAGCGCAACTGCGCAGATCCCGGGTCGCCGCGGGGTCTGCCGCGAGAGCTCGAAGACGACGAACGCGACCAGAAGCAGGTCGACGACGAGCCTGCCCACTCCCGCGTGCTGGTGGAGGACGAGCTCACGGTCGAGCTCGAGCAACATCGCCATCGGGATCACCGTCGCGGCGAGGACCCCCAGCCGCAGCCGTGGGTAGCCACGCAGGCTTGGAATGGCGATGTCGCGCGCTAGCTCGTCGCGAAGCGCTCCGACCTTCTCGAGAGCGAGCGCGAGGGGCTCGAAGGGTCCACTTTCCCGCAGCGCGACAGGCGTATCGACCGTAAGGCGAGCGGAGGAGCCACCATCTTCTGCCAGCAGGTCGGCAGCCGTATGACGCTCGGGCACACCGTCGGGCCTCGCGATGTACAGCACGCGACCATGAGAGCACAGGCCGCCGCTCGGTCGGCGACCGCCAGTCGGTGATGAGCCGCCGTTGGTTTTCACCACGCGCGGTCCCGCCCGATCCCGCCCGATCCCGCCCGATCCCGCGAGCGTCGGGCCCCCCGGCAGTGCTAAGAAGGAGTGGTGATCCTTGGTCTGACCCGCGGAGAGCTTCTTCTCGTCGCGATCATCTTTGGGCTCATCTACGCGGCCGGGCTGCTTCCGAAGATCGCAGCGCGCCTTGCAGGTGGGTCGAACGGCGAGGGGACGGCCGCGAAGACGAAGGGGGAATGAGGGGAGGGGATGGCCGACGAGACGCATGAGACGCGGCAAGCGTCGTCGCGGCCCCCGCACGCGAGCCCGCCGTCGCAACGACGGTCGCCGACCGTGTTCGTGACGGACGCCGCGGCCGAGAGCGCGCGGATCGCCGAGACGTTGCGGATCGCCGGGTATCTCGTCATCGACGTTCCGATCTCCATCCTCGTCGCTCGCGCGCAGGTGCAACGACCGAACGTCGTGCTGGTCGACGTCGACGCGCCATCCGCGCTCGACGAGGTGACGCGCCTCAGGAAGCTCCCGGGCGCGGGCGCGATCGATTTCGTCTACTTCGGGTCGGGGACTGGCGCGATCAAGAACACCGACGACGCGATCGCGCACGATGGGAGCGCGTTTTTCGTCCGTCCAGTCGATCTAGGCGCGCTTGCTCGCAGGGTCGAGGCGCTGACCGGTGGCCCGACGCTCCTTCGTCCCGAGGCGCGCCTCTCGACGCCGCCACCTCGTCTGGGCAGCACTCCACCGGAGCGACCGAGCACGCCGTCGCTTCCAGCCCCAGGGCTGCGCACGCCTGGCCCGCCACTGCCGATGAGCGTTCCGTCGCTCGCCGATCTCGTCGACCCACCGCGCTCGCTCGCGATGTTCGGGACCGTGTCGAGCGAGCTCCAGCAGCTCCTCGCGGAGGCCGAGCTCCGCGCCGAGGCGAACCACACGAGCCAGCTGAACCAGCAGCCCGATGCTCCGCTGCCGTCGCCGGAAGAGGAAATCGAGGCCGTGTTGCCTGCGGACGTGCTCGCGTCGCTCGACGAGCCAATCGAAGGCGACGAGGACGAGGAGCACGACATGCGACCCGGCACGGGCGCGGGTCACGACCGCGAGGGGACCGGCACGCACGGAAAGCCGACGACCGCCGGCGGGTCGAAACAGACCACCGCATCGGGCCGCTCTGCGTCGTCGAGCCCTCAGACATTCGAGCGGCGGCTCTCCAGCGACAAACCTGCTCGCGAAGCCGCCTCGTTCAGGCGAACGACGGAAGAGTGGCCCTCGAACGGCGAGACGCTCGAGCTCCCTCGCATCTCGACGCTCGGCCGCGGCGATTGGTCGGCGCAGCACTCGACGCAGAAGAGCATGCAGCCCTTCGACCAGCATCCCTCGCGCGATTGGTCGTCGCATCGCTCGACGCAGGAGGGCATGCCGCCGTTCACGACGTCGGATGCGGGACCGGCGGCGCTGCAGACCTTTGCCGAACACGCCTCTCCGATCCCGCCCTCGGTGGCGGCGGGGCCGCGCTCCGTCGGCGCGCGGTCGGCGAACGCCCGCACGGACGTCGGGCGAGTCGACAGCGCGACGGTCGCCACGGTCGATCTCCCGCTCAGCCCCAGCCAAGCACCGGACCGGGGACCGAGCGAAGCTCCCCCGCGTGCGCCGATCGCGGGCATCGTGATCCTCCAGTCGGTCGACGCGCGGCGTTTCCTGGCGGATGCCATCTCTCGCCGGCTGAGCGGCGCGATCGCGTTCGAGCACGATCGCGTCGTCCGGCGCATCGTCGTGCGCGACGGCGATCTCGTCACCGCCGCGTCGGGCGAGGAGCGCGAATCGCTCGTGTGTTTCCTCGGCGCGCGCGGCGAGCTTCCTCGCGACGAAGTGGAGCGCCTGTCGGGGAAGATCCCGCCGTACGGACGGCACGCGGGCGCGGCGCTCGTCGCGCATGGCTGGTTGGGGCAGGACCAGCTCTGGAGCGCGCTCCGCGCACATGCCGAGTGGATCGCCACCTCCGTGCTCCGTCTGACCAGAGGCACCGCGCAGCTCGAGGCGGAGCTTCCCGGTCGACTGCGCTCGGAGCCCAGCGTGTTCGCGGCATCGACGGGCGCAGAGATCTTCGTCGAGCTCGTTCGACGGGCGGTCTCGCCGAGGGAGGCGATCGAAGCGCTCGGCGGCGAGGACAGCCGAATCGGTGACGGTCCGATGCACTCGTTGCTCTCGGAGTGTGCGCTCGCTCCGGCGGAGCTCGAGCTCGTGGCCCGTGCGCGAGGCGGCACGCTCGGCGAGCTCCTCGCGCGCTCCGTGGATGCGGAGATCGCGTCGGTGGTCCACGGGCTCGCGCTGCTCGGCATCCTCGACGTGCTTCCGCTGCCTGCAGCCGC
Organism: Pseudomonadota bacterium; assembly: GCA_023423895.1. Taxonomy (GTDB): domain Bacteria; phylum Myxococcota_A; class Polyangia; order Polyangiales; family Polyangiaceae; genus Labilithrix. The sequence goes on along the minus strand of JAFAER010000091.1, from coordinate 8,758 downwards.
GCCGAGCGAGCGAGCGGTGTCGGTCGGCGCGGCCGCCGTCGACTCGGCGGCGCTCGACGAGGAAGCGGTCCGGGCACGCATCCGCGCGCGGCTCGAGCTCGTCGAAGAGGGGGACTACTTCTCGGTCCTCGGCGTGACGCGCGATGCGACGAGCTACGAAGTTCGTCGTGCGTTCGTCGAGCTGCGCCGCACGTTCGAGCCCACGCGCATTCTCACGCCGCGTTTGCACGATCTCGCCGACGACGTGCGGAAGATCGTCGTCGTGCTCGAGGAGGCGTACGAGATCCTGCGCGACGACGCGCGGCGCGACCGGTATCGCAGGGCCATCGAAGCGCGTCCAGGCTGAGCTCGGCGGCCGCGCGACGATGTGCGCGCTTCCCACACGCGCGTCGTTCGCACGCGTTTCCAGGCGTTTTGCGGGCCGTCAGGACGGAGCGGAGCGTTCACCCGTTCGGGTTACGTCCTTCGGGTGACTGCCGGGAGGAGGGGCGGGGGAGCATCATGTCTCGTCGTAGCCCGGCAGAAAGGAGTACGCGCCGAATGATCCCCCCGAAGTACAACGCGACGAAGGACCTCTTCCGAGCGCTCATCGACGCGAAGCGCGACTTCGGAAGGAACGGTGATGACGTGGAAGAGAGCCCGCCGACCCTGCGATCGTCCGATGACGACCGCACGTCAGGCAGCTCGCGTGAGGGTCTGTTCGCCGATCACGACTGACGGATCGCGCACGTCACGCGTTTCCAAATACGAAGAGGCGAGCCGCCGGTTGGCGAGCTCGCCTCTGTCGTCTACGAGCCGTTCCCGAGAGGGAACGCTCGATCAGCCGCCCTTGCGGAAGATGTCCTGGACGTCCTGGAGCAGCTTCACCGCCTCGGCGCGCGGACGCTGGAAGGCGTTACGGCCCATGATGGAGCCGAAGCCGCCGCCCTTCGCGAGCTCGCGGATCTCGTCGAGGAGCGCGGGCGTGTCCTTCGACTCGCCGCCCGAGAAGATGACGATGCGCTTGCCGTTGAACGCCGACTGCACGACGTGGCGCACGCGGTCCGAAAGGGTCTTCGTGGGGATGTTGTACTTCTCGAAGACCTTCTTCGCTTCGGCCTGCTCGATGTGATCCTTCGGCGGCTTGACCTTGATCACGTGTGCGCCGAGCTGCGCCGCGATCTGCGCCGCGTACGCGGTGACGTCGGCAGCCTGCTCGCCCTCCTTGGAGAGGCCGGCGCCGCGCGGGTAGGCCCAGAGGACGGTCGGGAGCCCGGCGTCCTTCGCCTCGAGGATCAGCTGCCGGAGGTCTTCGTACATCCGGTTGCGTTGACCCGAGCCGGGGTAAATCGTGTAGCCGATGGCGGTGCAGCCGAGGCGGACCGCGTCCTTCACCGAGCCGGTGACCGCACTGCAGGGCTGGTCGACCTTCGCGAGCGTGTCCGAGTTGTTCAACTTGAGGATGAGCGGGATCTCGCCGGCGAAGCGATCGGCGACCGCCTCGAGGAAGCCGAGCGGCGCCGCGTAGGCGTTGCAGCCCGAGTCGACCGCGAGCTGCGCGTGGTACTCGGGATCGTAGCCTTCCGGGTTCGGCGCGAACGAACGCGCAGGGCCGTGCTCGAAGCCCTGGTCGACGGGAAGGATCACCATCTTGCCGGTCCCGGCAAGGTTGCCGTGGTTCAGCATGCGCACGAGGTTCGCCCGCACGCCGGGGTTGTCCGAACCGTACCAGGACAGGATCTGCTTCACGCGATCGGTCAGCGCCATCACTTGCTCCTTAGGTCCCCATTCATTCGTCGGGGAACGAGTTCGAGGCCCACCGACGTACGCACGTACGTACGCACGCACGCATGGGTATCGAGGGCTGGAAAAGTGGCGCGAGGCTAGTCCGCGCCTCGGAGCGGATCAACGTCCACCCCTCGCAAATCGTCGCTTCGTCGCAATCGTCACTCAGGCGTGAGTGGCGCGGCGAGCATGCTCGATGCGCTCGGTCTCCGCTGCGAACGATGCGCGCAGTCACTGCCTACGCGCGTTCGCAACCGAATTTCAGACACGTCTCTTGCCACGCTCGACGTCATCTGGGAAACGACTCTTGAGCAAGCCATGGCCGACCACAGCAGCATCCCATCGTTTCATCCGCCCGCCATCGTGGGCACCACGCTCCGCGAGCACGTCCTTCACGGAATGCATGCGGCACCAGGCGCCACGGGCGAGTTCACCTCGCTGCTCAACCACATCTCGCTCGCCATCCGCATCATCAACTCTCGCGTTCGCGCGGCCGGCCTCGCCGGACTGCTCGGTTACACCGGCGAGACGAACGTGCAGGGCGAGGAGGTCCAGAAGCTCGATGCATTTTCCAACGAGGTGCTTCTCAACGTGCTCGAGCGGAGCGGCCACTGCGGAGTGATCGCCAGCGAAGAGCTCGACGAGGCGCGGCTCGAGAACAACCACGGCAAGTACGTGGCCTTGTTCGATCCCCTCGACGGCTCGAGCAACATCGACACGAACGTGGGCATCGGCACCATCTTCGCGATCCTGCGCCGGTCCGATCCGAAGCTCTCACCGCCCGCGCTCGCGGATGCGCTCCGGCCCGGCCGCGAGATCGTCGCCGCCGGCTACGTCCTCTACGGACCGTCGACGATCTTCGTTCTCTCGACCGGTCACGGCGCTCATGGTTTCACGCTCGACCCGTCGATCGGCGAGTTCTTCCTCTCGCAGCCCGACATCAAGTGCCCCTCCCGCGGGTCTTGTTACTCCGTGAACGAGGGCAACTACTCGCGCTGGACGCCGGAGATCCAGAGCTGGGCTCGCTGGATCAAGGGAGAGGCGCAGGCGAAGGCGTCACCGCAGGGTGACGACATCAAGACGCCGTACGGCCACCGCTACGTCGGTTCGCTCGTCGCCGATGCCCACCGCACCCTCATCAAGGGCGGCATCTTCGCGTATCCGGCCGATGCGAAGAGCAAGAACGGCAAGCTCCGCCTGCTCTACGAGGCCAACCCGATGGCCTTCCTGTTCGAGCAGGCCGGTGGCTCTGCGACGAACGGCAAGGACCGGATCCTCGACCTCATGCCGACCGAGCTGCACCAGCGGACCCCGCTCGTGATCGGCTCCAAGGATGACGTCGCCGCGTTCCGGCAGTTCGTGGTCGGCGAGCGCACCTGACGCATACCTGACGCCCCGCCCCGCGGTCGTGGTATCCCCGCAGGGCCATGAATTTTCTGTGGGGTCGGAAGCCGCTCGCGGAGCTCCAGGCCGAGGCGCTCGAGTCCGAGAAGGGCTTGAAGCGAACGCTCGGCGCCGGGGCCCTCGTGGCGCTCGGGGTCGGGGCGATCATCGGAGCAGGTCTCTTCGTCCGGACGGCCGCCGCTGCTGCGAACAGCGCGGGGCCGTCCGTCACGTTCGGCTTCATCGTCGCCGCCATCGGATGTGCGTTTGCGGGGCTCTGCTACGCGGAGCTCGCGTCCATGCTCCCCATCGCAGGGAGCGCGTACACGTACACCTACGCGACGATGGGCGAGCTCGTCGCGTGGATCATCGGCTGGGACCTCACGCTCGAATACGCGCTCGGCGCGGCGACCGTCGCGATCGCCTGGAGCGAGTACCTCAACAAGCTGCTGGGGTTGTTCGGGATGGCGATCCCATACGCCCTGTGTCACTCGCCGTTGGAGGTCGACCCCATCACCCAAGCGCACGGCATCGTGAATCTGCCCGCGCTCGGCATCCTCCTCGTCCTCACCATATTGCTCGTCCGAGGCATTCAGGAGTCGGCGCTCGTCAACACGCTGATCGTCATCGTGAAGCTCATCATCGTCGTGCTCATCATCGGGCTCGGCTGGCGCTTCATCGATCCGGCGAACCACACGCCGTACATCCCGCCGGTCGGCGAGTACACCGACAAGCAGGGCGTCACGCATGCGTTCGGCGGTGCCATGGGCATCCTCGGCGCGGCGGGCATCGTCTTCTTCGCGTTCATCGGCTTCGACGCCGTATCGACGGCCGCCCAGGAGGCGAAGAACCCGAAGCGAGACATGCCCATCGGCATCCTCGGTTCGCTTGCGGTCTGCACCGTTCTCTACGTGCTCTTCGCGCACGTCCTCACCGGGCTCGCGCCCGTCGAGTTCTTCCGCACGACCGGCAGCGAGGCTTCCGTCGCGCAGGCGATCGAGCGCGCGATGCCGGGCTACGGCTGGCTCTCGAACCTGGTCACCGTCGCCATCCTCGGTGGCTTCTCGTCGGTCATCCTCGTCATGCTCATGGGGCAGTCGCGCGTCTTCTACTCGATGAGCCGCGACGGGCTGGTGCCCGCGATGTTCTCCGAGCTGCACCCGCGCTTCCGCACTCCGTACAAGTCGAACGTCCTGTTCCTCGTCTTCGTCGGCCTCTTCGCAGCGTTCGTTCCGGGCGACATCGTCGGCGACATGACGAGCATCGGGACGCTCTTCGCCTTCATCCTCGTCTCCATCGGTGTCTGGGTCATGCGCGTGAAGGAGCCCGGCATCCCGCGGCCGTTCCGCGTGCCTGCCGTGCCGGTCGTCTCGACGCTCGGGGCGTTGCTCTGCTCCGCGATGATCTTCGGCCTCGGCTGGCCGAACTGGGCACGCCTCGGCGCCTGGCTCGGGATCGGGCTCGTGATCTACTTCGCCTACGGCATGAAGCACTCGAAGCTGCGCGCCGCGTCCGGCGTGGCGCGAGCCGACTGAACGCGCGTCAGTAGTTGATCTGCAGCTGCAGCCGCAGGAGGCGCCCCTCCTGCTGCTTGCCGTTCACGGTGCGGTCGCTCGCCATGAGCTCGGTCGTGACCTCGAGCCACTTGTTGATCTGCCACTCGACCCCCGCGTTCAGCTCGCGGACCTGGTGGCGGGGCGCGTTCTGCTCGAACTTCTTTCCGCCGTCGTAACGGTGGACACGGAAGTAGGGCGTGAAGTTGCCGACGTCCGTCTTCTGTCGCCACATCACCATGGCGTAGCCGCCGTCGAGCGGTTGCTTTTCGATCGTGTTCCCGACGAGCTCCGGTCCGTAGCCCACGTTGTATTCGACCTGCACTCCGAACGGCTGCGGGTAGAGGACGAACGTCCCGTGCACGCGGTAGTCGGCGAATTCGTTTGCGCCGAGGACGCCCTCCGCTTTCGACGGGACGTACCGTCCCGTGTAGCCACCTCCGCCGATCTCCACGATCTGCGAGCCGATCTCGAACGGATAGGTCACGCGGGCGAAGAAGTGCTTGTTGTCGTTCTTCTCGCGCGTGTTGACCGGCTGGCCATTCGTGATGCCGACGGCGGTCATGCCGAAGTCGCCTGAGCCCTTGAGCCCGGAGTCGACGAGATACTTGAAGCGCTTCCGCACCTCGGGCGTCTCGAACATGAAGAAGCCGCCGAGGTCACGCTCGTTGACGAAAGCGCTGTTCAGGCCGTCGCTGCGGTCGAAGGGCAGGCGGTTGCTGCTCGACTGCATGAGCTCCCAGCCGTACGGCACCTTCTGCTGGCCGACGCGGAAGCGGAACATCCTGTCTTTGTCGAGGAAGATGTCGCTATACCAGTCACGCATCTGACCGAAGTTCAGCGTGCCGTCGAGCGCGCTCGCGAAGTCCGGTTGCAGGTAGATCGCGACGTGCCGTCCGACGTCGCCGTGCAGAACGAGTCGCGCGCGGCGCAGGAACAGGCCGCCTGGGTCGCCCATCGACTTGTCGCCCTGGTCGTTCTTCAGATCCGGGTTCGTCGCCCCGATGCGGTTGTACCGGATCTGCGTATAGCCGCGGAGGTTCAGATGGTCGTACCAGTGGTCCTTCGTCTTCTCCTTCTTGTCGCTCGTGCCCTCGTCGCGGCGCCGGTCGAGCGCGTCGTCGTGTGAGGCGCGCGCGGGCGGCGTAGTAGGCGGAGTAGGCGGAGTAGGCGTAGTGGGCGTCGTCTGCGTCAGCGGAGCGGGCTTCTCCTCTGCGAGGGCGATGCTGGAAGTGACTCCAAGAGAAAGTATCGAAGCGAAAACTGCCACGAACGCGTGACGCGGGCCTTGCACGGCGGCCATATGAGTCGACGGTCGAGGCTCGACCGCGTCGACCGTGTGACGACTCCGTGTCTTCGCTTTTGGGCCGTCACCGACGTAGCGACGTGCGCCGGATCAGCGTCCGCGTTCCGATCCCCAGAGGAACACGTGCAGTCGTGTTCCGAGGCGGTAGCCGTACGTCTGGCATCGATCGGCGAGCCATCGCGAACGCTCGGCGAGCGTCGTGGCGTCGACACCTTCCGGCGAAAGGAGCACGCGCTCGCGCGGGAGCGCCAGGGCTTCCGCCAGCGCGCGCACTTCGTCGACGTCCTCGTCGGAGGTGATGACGAACTTCAGGACGGCGTTCGGCCGTGCGGCGAACCACTGGAGCACCGTCGGCCGATGCCGCGCTCGGTCGGTGTTCCCCGACGTGGCGAGCTTCGGCGAGACGTTCCACTGATCGACACACGCCGCGAACGCGTCCGTCGGCAAGACCGTGCCGTTCGTCTCGACCTCGATCCGGAAGCCCTTCTCCCGCAGACGCGACGCGACCTCGACGAGCTCGTCCTGCTGCAGCAGCGGCTCCCCGCCGGTGAACACGGCGTTCCTGACGCCCTCGCCGGACACCTCGAGCACCCGACGAACGATCTCCTCGTTTGCCAGCTCGACGGTCTCTGCCGCCCGGTCGTGCGTGGACCAGTCCCAGGTGTACTTCGTATCGCACCAGCGGCAGCGGAGGTTGCAATCGGCGAGCCGCACGAAGACGCTGGGCACTCCAGCGCTCGTCCCCTCGCCCTGGACGGTGGCGAAGATCTCGGGCGCCCCGGATTTCAGGCGGCTGAGGAGCATGGCGGTGGCGACCATATCCCGGGACGGGCCCTGGTCAAACGCTCGTGCTGCGTCGTGTGGTCGCCGGAGCGACCAGCCGGCTCTGCGCTCGGCCGCCACGGTAGCGCGACGGGGGGCCCCGAGCGATCGAAACGTTTGCTCGTGTCCCTTGGCGCCGGACGCTGGTCGTAGGACTACTGGAGGGGAGCATCGATGAAGGCATCTTCGTCAGAGCCCTTGGTCAGGCGTCGCGATCCGGCAATCGTTCTCATCGCCGACCACGTCGACGCGAGGAGGACGTTGCACGTCGAGACGCTGCTGTTCCTCTCCGACTACCGCATCGTCGAGGCGATCGACGCGCGCGGTGTCATCGAGCGCGCACGACGCCTCCGGCCGCGCGTGCTCGTCATGCCCGCTTCGCTGCCGGGCATGGAGCCGGGCAGTGGTGCCATCTGGGTGCTCAAAGAAGATCCCGCGATGCGTGACGTTCGCACGATCATCCTCGCGGACCGCGACGACCAGCATGCCGAGCTCCTCGCCGGCGAGCTGGGCGCCGACGTTCTCCTCCACGAGCCGTTCCTTCCTCCCGAGCTCGTGAACCACGTTCGCCGCTGCGTCGGCGCGGGCGCGCGCTCGCAGCCTCAGAGCTCCGACCCTCGCAAGCGCCCGTCGGATCGCATGGAGGCCGACCGGAAGCGTCCGTCGGAGCGGATGGAGGCCGACCGGAAGCGTCCGTCGGAGCGGATGGAGGTCGAACGAAAGCGTCCTTCGGAGCGGATGGCGGTCGCACGAAGGCTCCCGTCGGAGACGATGGCGGTCGCACGAAAGCGTCCTTCGGAGACGATGGAGATCGAGCGAAAGCGTCCTTCGGAGCGGATGGCGGTCGCGCGAAGGGTCCCGTCGGAGACAATCGCGGGCGAGCGGGACGAGCGGAAGCACCCGGAGCCCGCGCGCGCAGGCGGCGCCAGCCCCGGTCAGCCGCCGTTATTCCGTGATCTCGCGGATCACTCGACACGGGTTGCCGGCCGCGAAGACTCCGTCGGGGATGTCGCGCGTGACGACGCTACCGGCGCCGATGACGGCACGTGAGCCGATCTTCACGCCGGGAAGAATGAGGGCTCCTCCTCCGACCCAGACGTCGGAGCCGATCTCGACCGGTTTACCGTACTCCTCGCGCCGTCGCAGCTCCGCATTCAGAGGATGCATCGGCGTGTAGATCTGCACGGCGGGTCCGAAGAGCGTGTAGCTCCCGATGCGCACCGAGCAGACGTCGAGCACGACGCAGTTGAAGTTGAAGAACACGCGCTCACCGAGCTCGATGTTCGAGCCGTAGTCGCAGTAGAACGGCGGCTGCATCCACACGGAGTCGCCGCCGGCGCCGAACAGCTCGCGCAGGATCGTTCGCCGCTCTTCCTCCTGCGCCTCCGAAGAGGCGTTCAGCGCCTGACACAGGTCGCGCGCCCGCCTTCGACCCGCGACGAGGTCCGGGGCGTGCGGGTCGTACAGCTCGCCGTCGAGCATCTTCTGGCGTTCGGTCTTCATGGCCGATCGCTACCATCCGCGTGCCGGCGCGACGAACCAGCGCCCGCTTCTCGCGTGCGCGTGAGCCACGCCGTCGCACTTCGAGGAGCTCGAGCAGCACGCGCCCGACCGCGCCTCCAGCGAGACTCGGATTGCGCGCGGCCCGCCAGCAACAACCGCTGGACGAGGACAGACGCGCTGATGGTGCAGGTTCCCTCCGCTAAAGCGTGTTGACAGTTTCTGTCGACACCGCCCTTCTCGGGCGTCCGGCCGAAGCCGTTCCTACTTCATCGAGAGTCGTTTCACGCACGACCAAGAGCCGTGCGCCAGAGCTCCTCTCTCCATAGGCGTTTTGCGTCTCCGCGTGCTTCGCGGCGACGTGAGGCGAGGGATCTGGCTCGTCCACGGGAACGTAGCGAGCCAGGTTCACGGCAGCGTTCGTGTCGCG
>JAFAER010000065.1 GCA_023423895.1 Pseudomonadota bacterium | reverse complement strand
GGCGGCGCGTGACCGAGCACTTGTCGGTGTAGCAGCGCTCACCCTTGAGGAAGAGCTTGATGCCTTCGCGGCGGCAAAGCTTGCAGACGGGTCCGATATAACGAGCCATTTCTTTCCTTCTGGCGATGCCTCCTCCCTGGCGGGAGGAGCTCGGAGAACCGGTTTACGCGCCCGGACCCCTGCTAGGAGATCCGAGGCTTCCATCCCGGCGTGCCCCGTATTCCTCGCGAAACGTCGAGAGGGCGGGGCGGGAGAAACGCTGGCTTTTAGTCGAAGGGGACCAAAAGGCAAGCGGTTCGGTACACCTCGTGCCTCAGCCCTCTCCCATTCCCCGTTCCCTGTTCCCTGTTCCCCGTTCCCTGTTTCTCTCCTCTCTCTCGCCCCGCATCCCCAAAGGCTGAGCTCACCGCCTCCCCGTCCCGCAGCGGCCCCCCCTTGCCCCATGAAGTCCGGGGTGAGCGATCCGCGGCTTTCTCTGCACAACCACGCCGCATTTTTCCAATTGACGCTCCTCTCACCGGCCCGGGACAATGTCCTGCTTGTCCAAACGAGCCGCAGTGCCCTGCGCCGGACCGCGCGGGGTGGAGGGACAGATGGACGCTGGGTGGAGACAGGGCTCGAAAGGGCTCGCGGTCGCAATGCTGCTCGTCGCCGGCGCGCTGTCGGGGTTCGCTTGCGGAGGCGATGACGAGCCTGGGGCCAGCTCGAGCGGGACCAGCGGGTCCAGTGGCTCGAGTGGCTCGAGCGGGAGCAGTGGCTCGAGCGGGAGCAGTGGCTCGAGCGGCACCAGCGGCGCCCTCCCGGACGCGGGCAACGACGTCTCGCTCGCCGCGCAGACTGCCGCGCCGACCTTCGCGCCGACAGGCGGCACGTTCCAGGCAGCACAGAGCGTGACCATCGCGTCGGCCACGCCGAACGCGACGATCTACTACACCACCGACGGCACGAACCCGACCCCGGCGAGCGTCGTCTACGCCAACCCGATCTCCGTCGCGCAGACGACGACCCTCCGCGCGATCGCCGTAGCGCCTGGCTTTCGGATCTCGCCGGTCGCCGCGACCACGTACACGATCGACATCCCGCCGGGCACGACGGCGCCGGTCTCGTTCAGCCCGTCGAGCGGCGAGTACCCCAACCCCGTCGCCGTTGGCCTCTCCACGCCGGCCACTTCGACGATCTGTTACACCATCGACGGGTCGAGCCCGACCTGCACCGACGGCACGTGCACCGGCACGGCGGCCACGTACAGCGCCGGGAGCCCCATCCCCGTCGACGCGCCGGCCGGCGGCGGAAGCTTCGTCGTCCGGGCACTGGCTTGCAGCCCCGGGAACACGAGCTCGGACGTCACGACGTCGACGTACACCTTCAAGGTCGCGACGCCGACGGCAGGCCCGAGCCCGGGAGAAGTGCCGCTCGATACGAACGTGACCCTCCAGACGGCGACGGCGACCGTCGGCGCGAGCGGCGTCACCCTCCGCTACGGCACCAGCGGCCTCCCCCCGAGCTGCGTCGTCTCGGACCGGACGATCAACGGTTCGGCCGGCAGCGTCCGGATCACGCAGAACACCACCTATGACGTGATCGGCTGTCGACCGAACTACCAGCCATCGGACGTCGCCTCCTTCGCGTACACCGTCCGGCTGACGACACCGTCGCTGACGCCGAGCGCGGGCACCTTCGCCAACGACACCCTCGTCACCGCCATCAATGGCGCTGCGCCCTCTCCCACGGCTCCCCCTCCGACATCGCCGGCACCGCCCGGCACCGGGACGCCCGCGATCGGGGTCAACTGCTACGCCATCGGCGTCGATCCGATCTGCGACGCCACGGGTAGCGCATGCGCGACGGGCAGCACGACGCCGCCCACCGTCGCCGGCAACCACGCGAACGACGTCCGCGTCCGTTCGTGCCGTCCAGGCTTCGCGCCTTCCGCCGTCCACGCCGAGACGTACACGTTCCGCGTGGCGAACATCGCGATCTCGCGGACGAACGGCGCGAACGGCCCCGCGCCGTACGATCCCCTCACCTCGCCCAACAGCTGGGATCCCGCGAACACGGGCAGTGCGAGCTTCACGGTCGACACCGCGACCGCGGGCGAGACCATCCGCTGGACGACGAACGCCGCGGCGCCCTTCCCTTCCTGCGATACGGCGTTCGCATGTGCTGCGGGCAACCCGAACGCGTGCTCCGAAGCACCGGGGCCCGCGACCGTCACCGGGATCGCGCCGTTCACGACACTGCGCGCGATCGCGTGCAAGGCGAACTACCAGACCAGCGATCCACGCACGATCGTCTATGCGGATCCGCAGAAGACGGTCACGCTCTCCGACGATCGTCCGAACGGGACGTACAACGACGACTTCCAGATCACGTTCACGACGACGCCGGCGAACGCGACCGTCTGTTACACGAAGGGCGTCACCGTCCCGGCCGATCCGACGTGCAGCACCGTGACCGGCCTCTGCGGCGCCGGCAGCCAGACGTACGACCCGCTGGCGAAGCCGACGGTCGACACGACGGGGACGACCGTGAAGGCGATCGCGTGCAAGTCGGGCGTGCCGAACACCTCGGCGCGGGTCACGCATCTCTACACGATGCAGGTGGCGAACCCGACGTTCACGCCCGGCGGCCCCACCGTCGGCTTCGACGAGCCGATCCGCTGGTCGAGCACGACCACGGGCGCCAACTATCGCTGGAACCGAAGCGGGTCCGGCGCAGTGGCCACCGCACCGACGTGCGCGAGCGGAAACAGCGGCGACGGGATCCCGGCGTTCGACGAGGACTGCGCGAACGTGAACCCCCCAGGTCCGAACGACTGCGCCCCGAACGAGAACTTCAAGGTCATCGCCTGCAAGGCAGGTTACCTGCCGTCTGCGGTCGTCCAGCAGACGTTCAACGCGACACTCCCGGCGCCGACGCTTTCACCGCACGGCAACCCGGGCGCGCCGGCGCCGCCCTGGTACGTCAACCCGCAGACCGTCACGATCAGCGAGCCGTTCTTCAGCGGCCTCGGCGTTCCGGGCGGGAAGGTCTGCTACACGCTCGACGGCGGCATCCCGGCGTGCAACCCCGACGCGTCGTGCGGCGGCACCGGCAACGTCCAGCAGATCACCGCGAACACGTCGCTCTCCCTCGCGACGGACAACACGACGGTCAACGCCATCGCGTGCGCCGTCGGCTACGACCCATCGGAGCTCTCTACAGCGACGTACAACTTCCGCGTCGCGCCCTACACGATCAGCCCGAGCCCCGGCGCACAGACGGGCGCCGTGAACGTCACGTTCACGAACGGCGCATCGAACAGCACGGGACCGGACACGCGGATCTGTTACACGACGAACGGCAACGACATCTCGGCGACCTGCACCGCGAGCGGCATCGTCTGCAGCGGCGACCTCTCCGCCGGACAGATCTGGGCGCCCGCCGGCCTCCAGAACCTCGGCACGAGCGTCAACCAGCTCAAGTCGAGAGCGTGCCGCTCCGGGTTCGTGTCGACCGCGCAACGGAACGACGCGTACACCTTCGGCGCGTACTCGCGCACGATCGTCATCGACGGCACGCAGGACTTCGTCACCGCCGAGAACGGCCTGGCCGTCGGCAACACCGCGCAGAGCGCTCTCGTCGCCGGCAACACGTTCTTCGTCAGCTGGGACGCCGCCAACATCTACGTGGGCTACGTCGGCAGCGCCCTCACGCTGGACGCGAATCGCTACTTCCAGTTCTACATCCGTGGCGGCGGAGCCGAGTTCACCGAGACGCGCGACGACCTCCCCGCCGCCGGCGACGAGTTCGGTACGGGCTCGAGCTGGGATCCTGACATGGAAGTGCCGGGCACGAACGGCGTGAACTGGCACTTCTACTTCCGCACCGACAACGGCTCGAACGGGGTCCGCACCTACTCCGGCGGCGCCTGGGGCTTCCCGCTCACGGCGCCCGCCTACACCGTCGCGCAGGGCGGGACGCTCGGCACGCCGAACGCGTACATCGAGTACCGCATCTCGCGGGCGAGCCTCGGCCTCACCGGCGCCAACGACACGCTGCGCATCATGGGCTCGGTCTTCGACCCCGCGGGAGGTGGCGTCCGCTTCCCGGTCAGCTCGACCGCAGGCACGGTGGGGAACCGCCGCTTCCTCCAGGCAAACATGAGCTCGGCGCAGCTCCCGAGCTTCGCGGGCTACCTCCAGAACCCCTGAGCAGTACACGTGCGCGTGCGCGCGCTGCTCGCGTGGCGCCGGCGTGCGTGGACGTGACCAGACCGCGCGGCGTCCTTCGCGCTGCCGGCGCGTTTGCTCCGTCCTTCGAAGTCGGCTCTCATGGAAGCCTGCCCCTATCCGTCGGGAGGTCCTCCTTGCGTCGCTCGCATGTCGTCTCGTCGCTCGCTGCGCTCGTCGTCGTGGTGCTCGCTGCTGCGTGTGGCTCGTCGGACGGGAGCACGTTCAGCTCGTCGGGAGAGCCTGCTCCGACGGACACGAGCACGCCGCCTCCACCGTTCGTCCCGGTGGATCCCGATTCAGGCACGACCGCGCAATGTCCCTCGAACGTCCTCTGTGGCGCGTCGGCGACGTGCTGCGAACAAGGACAAGAGTGCGTGGAAGGCGCGTGCGCGGCCGCGTGTGCGTCGGGCGTGCGCTGCGGGTCGACGTGCTGCGCGACCGGCCAGGTCTGTCTCGCGCAGGCGTGTGTCGCTCCGGGAAAGGATTGTCAGGACTCGTTCGACTGCGAAGAGAACGAGTTCTGCGAGCCGACGATCACCAAGTGCCTCCCGCAGCCCGCGCAGGCCGGGCTCTGCGAATACAAGCCCCCCGTCCTGCCGCTCGCCCCGACGCTCGAGTGGTCGTGGACGGGCTCCACGATCCGTCCCGAATACGATCAGGTGGTCAACACGCCGATCGTGCTCGATCTCGACGACGACAAGATCCCCGAGGTCATCATCGTCACGAGCAAGGGCGACAACGCGACCTCCTCTGGCTTCAACGAGGGGGATCCCGCCTTCCTCCGTGTGCTCGACGGCAAGACGGGCCTCGAGAAGTGGGGCGCGAACGTCGACGCGTACAAGGACGGCGCCGGCGGCCAGCCCGACTACCGCGTGAACCCCCGTGGAACGCCCGCGGCCGCCGACCTCGACGGCGACGGTACGATCGAGATCGTCGTCCCGAAGCGCGCCGGAGGACTGCTCGCGTTCAGGGCGGACGGGTCGTTCCTCTGGGCGTCGCGCGCGGCGGACAACACGACGGCGTACAACGGAAGCTTCAACTCGGTCACCGTCGCGATCGCCGACATGGATAACGACGGCAAAGCGGAGGTCGTGGCCGGCGGCGTCATCTTCGATCACACCGGCAAGGTCGTGTACGCCGGCAACACCAAGTGGGGCGCGAACAGCGCGAGCTACGGGCCGGTCAGCATCATCGCCGATGTCGACGGCAACGACGCGACGACGCAGCAGCACCTCGTCGCCGGGAATCGTGCCGTGTCGAAGTCGGGCGCCGTCGTCTGGGACGTCTCGGCGACGCTCTCCGACGGCTATCCGGCGATCGCCGATCTCGACAAGGACGGCGTGCCCGAGCTCGTGGTCGTCGCGCAGGGCAACATCCGCGTGCAGAACGCGACCACGGGCGCGCTCATCGCGCAGCTCGCGATGCCCGGAACGGGCCTCGGCGGGCCGCCGACGATCGCCGACTTCGACAACGACGGCTTCATGGAAATGGCGAGCGCCAACGGCAACAAGTACAACGTCTTCGAATACGACCCGACGAAGCCGGCGGCGCAGCGGCTCTCGGTGAAGTGGAGCAAGGACACGCAGGACCAGTCCTCGAACGTCACGGGGTCGAGCGTCTTCGACTTCGAGGGCGATGGCTCGGCGGAGGTCGTCTACAACGACGAGTGCTACTCGCGCGTGTACAAGGGCACGGACGGCACCGAGCTCTTCAAGGTCGCGAACTCGTCGGCGACCATCCACGAGATGCCCGTCCTCGTCGACGTCGACGGTGACAACAACACCGAGTTCGTCGTCGTCGCCAACGATCGCAATCACCGCTTCAGCACGACGACGTGCCCGAGCTACGCGGCGGAGGGCGCCTCGCTGCGCCACGGCGTCTTCGTCTACGGCGATGCGAACGACAAATGGGTCCGCACGCGCAAGATCTGGAACCAGCACGCGTACCACATCACGAACATCCAATCCGACGGCAAGGTCCCGATGGTCGAGCCGCGGAGCTTCACCTCCGCGGAGAACAACGACTACCGCGTCTCGTCGCAGGGCAAAGGCGTCTACAACGCGCCCGATCTCCGCGTCGACCTCGAGGTCTCCACGGCATCGTGCCCGAACGCCATCGACCTCCGCGCCCGCGTGAAGAACGCCGGTGCGCTCGGCGTGCCCGCCGGCGTGAAGGTCCGCTTCTACCTCGGCACGAACGCAAGCGGGACGCTCCTCGCCGAGAAGGCGACGACCAAGGCGCTCTTGCCAGGCGAGAGCGAGGTCATCACGTTTTCCTTCCAGACCGGGCAGTCCCAGGGTGGCGCGTTCTTCGTCGACGTCGAAGGCATGACGCCGACGGGCGCCGTCAACGAATGCCTCACCGACAACAACAGCGCGTCCGCCGGCGGCGTGCGTTGCCCGGGCGTGAACTGACACGACCCAGCACGCGTATGCCGTAGGATGGCGTGCCCATGCTCGTCTCCGGTCTACGCGCGCTCGCCCCCGACTTCGACGCGTTCTTCGTCGACGTCTGGGGTGTGATCCACGACGGTGAACGTCTCTTCGACGGTGTGGTCGATGCGCTCGAGCAGCTCACCGCGGCAGGCCGGTCCGTCGTGCTCCTCACGAACACGTCGCGTACGGGTGATCTCGTCGCGGAGGCGCTCGGCAAGATGGGCCTCGACCGGGCGCTCTTTCACGACGTCGTCACCGCCGGAGACGTCACACGCGCGGCGCTCGTCGCGCGCGATGCGTCGCTGTTCGGAGCCCTGCCCGACGCGCCGCGCTGCTACCACCTCGGCGAAGCGTCGTACGTGCCATGGCTGTTCGAGCTGGGGCTCGACTTCACGGACGACCTCGCCGCGGCCGACCTCATCGTCGCGACCGGCGCCTTCGAGGACGCCGATGCCCTCTCGGCGGCACGCGAGAAGCTCACGCCGGCGGCAGCGCGCAACGTCCCGCTCGTCTGTACGAATCCGGATCGTATCATCCCGTCACCGAAACGCCCGCGGCTCGGGCCTGGCGCGATCGCGCACGCATACGCCACGCTCGGGGCGCCGACGTTCCTCTACGGCAAGCCGCACGCGCCGATCTACGTGGAGGCACGGCGTCGCCTCGCGGGAGCAGGCGCATCACCTCGACTTCTCGCGCTCGGCGACACGATCGACACGGACGTGCGAGGCGCGGCCGATGCCGGGATCGCGTCCGCGCTCGTCGTCGGCACGGGCGTCCACTCCGCCGAGCTCGGCGCTGCGGACGAGCCGGCGCTTCGTGCGTTCTTCGATCGCGAAGGGATCGCGCCGGAGATCGTGCTTCCGCGCCTCGTGTGGTGAGACCAATCGCCGACGCGCGAACCGCAGCCACCGTACCGGCGGCGTCCGGCGACAGCGCAGCGCGAGCACAGCGTCGCGTTCGCCGACGACCCTTCGCCTCGCGTCGACGTGCGCGATCTCGGCTAGCCTTCGAGCATGCGCGGGATCTTTTGTCTTCCGTCGTTCGTCCTTCTGGTCGTCGTCGGCTGTTCTCGACCACAGACCGAGCCGGCACCCGCACGTGACCGCCCCGCGCCGTCCGCGCAGACCGCGCCCTCGAGCACGTCGACGACGAGCGGCTCGCCCGGCCCTGCGCCTCTTCCGGCTGCGCCCAACGCCACGCCGCCGAGCGCCGTCGCGGAGAAGTCCGCCGGTCCTCCACGCGAAGGCTGCGACGGCCTCTTCGATCCACCGGCCGGCGCGGTGAAGCTCTGCGACGAGCACACGCTCGGCAGCGGCGCCGAGATCCACTGGACCTCGTGGGCCGTGCGGACGTCTCGGGTGGAGACCGTCCGGCTTTACGAGCAACGGGCCGCCGGATGCGGGGCCACCGCGACCTCGAATCCTACGTCGCTCTCGCTGGGCAAGGGCGACGCGAGGCTCTCGGTCCACGATGCGAGCGAGAGCGGCTACCCATCGTGCACGACGAAGCCACCTGCCGACCATCCGACGGTCCTCGTCATCTCGACGAAGCACGATCGCAAATGAACCCCAACGACGCCGAGCTCGCCCGAGACCTGGTCGCGGGCACGAAGACAGCGACGCTCTCGACCCTCGCCACGCGCGAGGACGGCACCACGTACCCGTTCGGCTCGCTCGTCGCGGCCGCCACGGATCCGCGGGGCCAGCCGCTGCTCTTGCTCTCGTCGCTTGCCGAGCACACGAAGAACCTGCTGGCGACCCCGCACGCCTCGCTCCTGTTCGCCGATCACGCCGCGAAAGATCCGCTGGCCTCGGCTCGCGTGACGCTCCTCGGCGAGGTGAAACGCGTCGAACACGCCGAGCTCCCCGTCGTGCGGGAGGCGTACCTCGCACGCCATCCGGAAGCCGCCACGTACGTCGATTTCAAGGACTTCGCGTTCTACCGCCTCGACATCCGTGAGATCCGGATGGTGGCGGGCTTCGGTCGAATGGGCTGGATCGAGGTCGCCGACTACCTCCGGGATACCTGAGATTCGCAGCGCGCCCGACGCATGCCGGGCTTCGTCGAACGTGACACGCGTTACGTCGTCGGCGCGCTCCATCCGGCGCCGCGCGAGGTCCTCATGGTCGGCCTCGCCTCCGGATCGTGGGCGCAGGTCGTCGCGCACCTGCCGGGCGTCGAGCGCTTCACGATCATCGAGATCAATCCGGGATACGTGGACGACGTCTCGAAACATCCCGAGACGAGGAGCCGATCGAAGGCCGCCCGGTCCTCGATCGCTCGCAGGCCCGAGCACCTGAAGCTCTACGAGAACCTGCTCGGCTTCAACGACATGGAGTACCGGCCGACGATCCTCGATCGCACCTCCAGGTCCGCCACGGTGATCACGGACGACAACATGGTCGTGGAGTGGCGGGAGCCCCTGCGATGGCCGGAGCGGGAGTAGGCGAGCGCACATTCGCCCAGCATTCAAGCGTTGCCGTCGCGGCATGGGAACTGCGACGCTTTCCTCGTGGCCCAGCCGTCCTCGCCGCGCGACTCCGACGCCACCGGGAGTGGAATCACGCGCTCGGTGTCCCTCACGGC
>JAFAER010000178.1 GCA_023423895.1 Pseudomonadota bacterium | reverse complement strand
TCGCGATATTCGCCGGTCGTGACGTGTCGGTTCCCGAGCGGGTCGACGGCCACCACGCGATACCGCCCGCCTGGACGAGCATCGGCGCTCGCTTCAGCGACGACGCACGGCTCCGGGGCGAGCCATTGCTGCAGCAGCGCCGGGTCCGTCCATGCCTCGAAGACATCCGCCACGGGCACGGCGAAGACACGAACGATCGTGATCGAAGGCGCCTGGGATGCCTCGTTCATCCTGTCCCCGCGCTCAGACCTGGTGCATCCCGATGAGGTTCCCGCACGTGTCCTCGAACGAGGCGAAGACGATGGCCCCCATCCGCGTCGGCTTCTGCCGGAACACCACGCCCCGCTCGGTCAGCCTCTCGTACTCTTTTTGACAGTCGTCGACGCCGAACGACGTCAGATGAATGCCGGCGTCGAAGAGCGCCTTCTGGTACGACCTCGACGGCTCGAACCCCATCGGCTCGAGGAGCAGCTCGACCTCCGAGCTCTCCGGCGACACTACCGTGAGCCAGCGATACTCGCCCATCGGCATGTCCTGCTTCTTCACGAAGCCGAGGACGTCCGTGTAGAACGCAAGCGCCTTCGCCTGGTCTTTCACCAACACGCTCGTCAGATTGATCTTCATCGTCGTCTCCTGATTCCGCCGCGGCGGACTCCATTGGCATCGTCGCCCTTCGTCTTGGCGCGAGCGGCGAACATCGCGCCGAGTGCGTCGAGCCTGTCGTTCCAGAAACGCTCGTAGAACGCGAGCCACTGCTGCGCCTGCGCGAGCCGAGCAGGCACGAGGCGGCAGTGGTGCTTGCGTCCGTCGACGGTGCGCTGCACGAGCCCCGCGCGCTCGAGCACCTGGACGTGCTTCGACGCCGCCGCGAGCGACATCTCGAACGGCTCGGCGAGCTCGGTCACGGTGCGCTCGCCGGCCGAGAGACGACGCAACATCTCTCGGCGCGTCGGGTCTCCGAGCGCACGGAACACGCGGCTCAGCGGGTCGACGTGTTCCTCAACCATCCAGTTGAGCATTTGCCACACGCGAACGCCGACAGTCAACCGATCTGTTGAGCGTTGACGAGAGACGCTCGAGGAGCCGGCCGAGCGTCAGCGCCGTTTCTTCGGCGGGCCCGCGGCCTCGAGGTTCTTCGTGAGCTCCAGGAGCGCGCCACGGAGCTCGTCGAAGCTCGCCAGACATTCCTTCGTCGGCTCGTAGCCCGCACGCTTCATGAGGTCGACGGGGACGGAGCGCGCGCGCTCTTCGAGCTTCTGACCGGCGCGCGTGAGGCGCACGCGCACGACGCGCTCGTCCTCGTCGTCGCGGCGGCGTTCGAGCAGGCCGCTCTCTTCCAGACGCTTCAGCAGCGGAGTGAGCGTCCCCGAGTCGAGCGCGAGCCGTTCGCCAAGCTCCGTGACGGAGAGGTCGTCCTTCTCCCACAGCACCAGCATCACGATGTACTGCGGGTACGTGAGGCCGAGCGGCGCGAGCAGCGGACCATATGCCCGTGTGAAGGCGCGCGACGCCGAGTACAGCGCGAAGCAGAGCTGCTCGTCCAACCTCGCCGTGCGCGCGCCCGCCACCTTCATCCTCCCTGGAGCGAACGCACGGTCTTCAGCGCCTCGGCGACGTGTTTGCCTGCGCTGAGCATCGCTTCGAAGCGGTGCCGGAGGATGCCTTCGCGATCGATCACGTACGTCACTCGGCTCTCCAGCATACCGAGCATCGCGCGCGGCATCCCGAGCTTGCGACGAAGCGCGCCGCCCTCGTCCGCGAGCAGCGGGAACTGAAGGCTGTGCTTGTCCGCGAAACGGCGGTGGCTGGCGCTGTCGCCACTCGAGACGCCGGCGACGACCGCGCCCGCGGCGAGGAAGTCCGCGCTTGCATCGCGGAAGCCACAGGCCTCCGCGGTGCAGATCGGAGAGTCGTCCTTCGGATAGAAGAACAGGACGAGCGGCCCGCGCGACAGCGCGTCCTCGAGACGGAAGGGATTCCCGTCCTGGTCGGGCAGCGTGAACGAGGGAACGCGTTCGCCTATACGGAGCTCGCTCATCCGATCCTCCTCAAGCGACCTTGACGTCGACGACGATGTTGCCGCGCGTCGCGTTCGAATACGGGCAAATCTCGTGGGCCGCCGCGACGAGCGCCTCGGCGTCACCGCGTGACAGCTCCGGCAGGTGCGCGACGAGCTCGACCGCGAGCCCGAAACCGCCCGAGGCGACCGGGCCGATGCTGACGTGCGCGTCGACCTTCACGGGACCGGTCGTGAGCTTCTTCTGGCGCGCGACGAAGCCGATCGCGCTGCCGAAACAAGCCGAATACCCCGCAGCGAAGAGCTGCTCCGGGTTCGTGCCGGCCGCGCCGCTGCCGCCGAGGCCCTTGGGCATCGAGAGCGCGTGATCGACGGCGCCGTCATCCGTGGTCACACGACCATCGCGGCCACCGGTGGTGCTGGCGTGAGCGGTGTACAGGGTCTTCTCGAGTTTCGTCGGGGTCGTCATGCCCATCATATTGAGCACGATTGAATTGCGCGCAATGCAATTTGCGCGAGCGCGACCACTTCTTGGAATTCCGGTGGACATGCGAGCGCTTACGCGCTCGACCATCCTGCCTCAGCGCGACGACCGGACGCACTCCGCAGGCTGGCTCCCCGCACGGACGCCTCGACTATGCTCGCGCGCGGAGATCGCCCTGCATGCCCCATCCCGCTCTCGTCCCCGATGCCGTCGCCGTGATCACGGGCGGCGCATCCGGCATCGGACTCACCGCTGCGCAGAAGCTCGCGTCACTCGGTCTGCGCGTCTGCATCGCCGACCTCGGCGCCGAACGGCTCGCTCGCGCACGCGACGCCGTCATCGCCGCATCCGGCACGACGGTCGATCGGGTGATGACGTCGGAGACCGACGTGAGCCGCCGCGAGGCGCTCGTCGCGCTGGAAGCCGCCGTCCGTGCACGCTTCGGAGGGACCGACGTGCTGATGAACAACGCGGGGATCGGTCCGGCGAGCTCGGCGATCGGAGGCCCTCTCGAGAGCTGGGAACGTCTGCTCGGCGTGAACTTGTGGGGCGTCGTCCACGGCACGCAGGTGTTCGTTCCGGAGATGATCTCACGGGGCCGGGCCGGGCTCGTCATCAACACCGGCTCGAAGCAGGGCATCACGACACCGCCGGGGAACGCCGGCTACAACGTGTCGAAGGCCGGTGTGAAGGCGTTCACCGAAGCCCTCGAGCACGAGCTGCGCAACACGGCCGGGTGCAAGCTCCGCGCGCATCTGTTGATCCCTGGATTCGTCTGGACCGAGCTCACGGCGGCGGGACGCGAGGGTGCGCCGAAGCCCGCGGGCGCATGGACACCCGAGCAGACCGTCGACTTCATGCTCGAGCGGCTCGAGGCGGGGGACTTCTACATCCTCTGTCCCGACAACGACGTGCCGCGCGCGCTCGACGAGCGGCGCATCCTCTGGGCGGCGGGCGACATCGTCGAGAACCGCCCGCCGCTGTCGCGCTGGCACCCTGACTTCGCCGAGGCGTTCAAGGCGTTCGCGGCGGAGAAGTGACGAGCCGCGCCGCTCGCGGTCACTGCTGCGGGATGCAGACCTTGCGGTTCTCTCTTCCGCCGCCGCTCGAACGGCAGACGGCGTGGATCGACGCGAACTCGCGGCAGTAGGTGTCCGGATCGTACGCGGTGCCTCCGTCCTCCGCGCCTCCATCCCATCCGCCCGCGTCCACGTTGGCGGCGATCGCCGCGCGAATGTCGGCGTCCTCGCAGCTGAGAAAGCAGTACTTCGGATTTTCGGTGTTCGTGAACGGCGAGCACACCTGCTTCACCGCCGTCCGGCATTCGCCCTCCACCGCGCAGCAGTCCGTGTCGGCCGTGCACTCGTGCGTGCAGTAGCCGTTCTCGACCTTCGTCTCGCAGTGGATGGCGCCGTTCACCGCGAGCTGCGTCCCGCCGTCGGGCGCCGCGGGATCGAGGTAACACTGCGCCGGCGTCGTGCAGGCCTGCCCCGCCGGTTCGAAGCCGCGCTCGCCCGCGCCCGCCTCGGACGTGACGGGCGGCGGCACGGTCGCTTCATCGTCGCTGCTGCATGCAGAATACAAAGCTAGCGACGCAGGCACGAAGACGACGACGGACACCAAGCGGATGGCTCTACGCATGCTGCGATGATGACGCAGCTGGCGCGACTCTCGAATGGTCGACGTGATGACCAAGACGAGTGTCCACTCACGATGTGACGACGTGACGGTGCACCGTCACGCGGAATGCCGAGCTTCGTTCCGTCAGGGACGGATCTTCCGGATCGATCCGGAGCCGGGGACGTCGCCGGACTCGGCGAAGTAGAGGATCCCATCGTCGAGCCAGAGCGACGTCGGCGAAGCAAGGTCATCCAGGACGGTGCGCAGACCGCCGGCGCAGCTCGGCAGGCTGCAGGCTCGGATCGAGCCCGTCTTCGTTCCAGGCTCTCCGCGCTCGGCGAAGTAGGCGTTGTCATCGTCGATCGCGAAGGCGACGACCGGAGGTAGATCCGTCGTCAAGGTGGCCGGCGCGTTCGCGCAGCCGTCCACGCCACACGCCAGGAGCTTGTTCCCGGAGATCGCATACAGCGTCGTCTTGCTGACACCGAGGAACGAGATGTCCGGAGCGGAGATCATCGGAGCGACGTTGCCACAGCTCGTTCGCCCCTGGTCCAACGTGCATGCGAACACGTTGTCGGGGTTCGGAGCGCTGCTCTTGCTCGCATAGAAGAGGCGATCGCCGGCGACGGCCAAGCCGAGGCTGCCCTCGGGTGCTCCGATGACCGTCCCGGGAGTCTCGGGACAACTCCCGAACGCGCACGACCGGATTGCACCGCCGGACAGTCGATACAAGAGGCTCTTGCCGTCGCGAGCGAGCTGGATCGCCGAGTAGGTGTTGCCCGAAGCCTCCTTCGGCGTGCACAACGTCAGGTTGCAGCCGTAGAGGCTGTTGACGTTTGTGCCGAAGCTCCTTCCTCGTGAGGTCCAATGGACGTGGATGCCGTCGCTCACGATCGTGACGCCGGTTGGAGCGGGCTCGGTTGGCGGAGACACGTCGGCTGTGATCACCGTCGGGGCGTTGCCCCCACATCCCGAGGTCGGGCAGCTCTCCACCGCGCCGGCATCGCCGTCCCCGCGAATCCAGAGGACGCCCGTGCCGCCGGTGGTGACACCGAACGGCCGCGCGAGGTTCGACACGATGGTGACGGGCCCGCATCGCCCACCAGCACATTCTCCACCGGCACAGTCGTGCCCGCACGCGCCACAGTGAGCGCTGTTCGTCCTGGTGTCGACGGCGGCGTCGTCACAGGTCGTCAGGCCCGCATCGAATGCGTCCTCTCCGCCGTCCGGCCCTCGAGAGGGCGCATCCTCGCCGCCGTCCGCGGTCGCCGGCGTGAGATCGGGATCTTCACCGGTGCATGCCGCGAGGGAACCACCAACCGCGAAGACCGAGACGACGGCGACCACCAACGCGCTCGACTGACGCCTGCGCACGCGCTCGCGATGGGTGGTCGGTGGGCTCGTTCCAACCTCGGACGGCATGAACGGCATCGTGCCACGATTTGCGCCCGCAGGTACGTGCGTCCGCTCGCGAGCCACGGAGCTCGGATGGCGTCAGCGTGTCCGCTCCCCGCGTCGCTTCAGATCGCGTCGATGAGGACCTCGCGGTCCTTCGCGCCGTTCGCGGGACCGACCAGGCCACGGCGCTCCATCGTCTCGACGATGCGCGCGGCGCGGTTGTAGCCGAGGCCCAGCTTGCGCTGCAGCCAGGAGGTCGAGCAGCGCCGCGTCTCCGCGACGATGCGG
This sequence comes from Pseudomonadota bacterium, assembly GCA_023423895.1. Classification (GTDB taxonomy): domain Bacteria; phylum Myxococcota_A; class Polyangia; order Polyangiales; family Polyangiaceae; genus Labilithrix. The sequence continues at coordinate 37,845 of JAFAER010000178.1, read as the reverse complement.
ACCGCGTCGTCGTACATCGGGTCGGTCTCGCCGTCGTCCTCGTCGGCGGCAGCGGCTTCGTCGTCGCGCGGCTTGAGGATGTTCTCGTCGTAGACGGGCTCGCCTTGCGAGCGGAGGAAGTCGGTGACCTCCTGCACTTCTTCTTCGCTCACCCATGGGCACTGGACGCGCCGCGTCTCGTTCGTGCCATTGAGCTTGATGAGCATGTCGCCCTTGCCGAGGAGGTGCTCGGCGCCCTGCTCGTCGAGAATGGTGCGGCTGTCGATCTTCTGCGCGACGCGGAAGGCGATGCGCGTCGGGAAGTTCGCCTTGATCATACCGGTGATGACGTCGACGCTCGGACGCTGCGTCGCGAGGATGACGTGCATGCCGGCGGCGCGGGCCTTCTGTGCGAGACGGGCGACGGCGGCCTCGACCTCCTTGCCCTGCTGCATCATGAGATCGGCGAACTCGTCGATGACGATCACGATCATCGGGAGCGCCTCGGGCATGATCTGCTCGCCTTCGGGATCGTCGAAGCGGACCGACAGGACCTCCTGGAGGTTGTTGTGGTCGCGTCCGATGATCGCCTTGCCGAGCGGGTTCTTGATCTCACCCGCGATGACGCGCTTCACCCACGCGTTGTACGTGCCGATGTTCTTGGTCCCGGCGTCGGCGAAGAGCTGGTAGCGGCGCTCCATCTCGTCGACGGCCCACTTGAGCGCCGTCGCCGCCTGCTTCATGTCGGTGACGACCGGAAGCAGCATGTGCGGGATGCGGTCGAACGGCGCGAGCTCGACGACCTTCGGGTCGATCATGAGCATGCGCAGCTCCTCGGGCGTGCGCCGGAAGAGGAGCGACGTGAGCATGACGTTGAGTCCGACGCTCTTACCCGCGCCGGTGGCGCCGGCGACGATCGCGTGCGGCATGCTCGCGAGGTCGGCGTAGACCGGGTTGCCGACGATGTCGCGACCGAGCACGACGGGCAGCGGCACGTCGAGCGTCTGGAAGCGGCGGTCTTCGACGAGATCGCGCAGGTTCACGGGCACGCGTTTCTCGTTCGGGAGCTCGAAGCCAATCCGGTTCTTGCCCGGGATCGGCGCGACGATGCGGACCTTCTTCGCCAGCGCGAGCGCGAGGTCGTCGGCGAGCGCGGCGACCTTGCTCACCTTCGTTCCGGCGACGGGCGAGACCTCGAACGTCGTGACGACGGGTCCCGGGAGGATCTCCTCGACCTTGCCGGTGACCTTGTAGTCTGCAAGCGTCTTGACGAGCAGCTCTGCGTTTGCCCGAAGCTTCACCTCGTCGAACAGCGGGCCGATGTTCGCCGGCGCCGGCACGAGCATCTCGAGCGACGGAAGCTTGAACGTCGGCAGGGCCTTCTTCTTCTCCTTCGGCTTGTCGCTCTTGACGGGCTCGGGCGCGGCTTCGGGCTCTGCCTCCGCCTCGGCTTCTCCCTCCTCCTCGGACGCTGTTTCCACGACCGGGATGGGCGCGGCCTTCTCGAGAGCGGCGGACGTATCGACGATCGTGATGCCCGCGGGCTCGGGCTTCTTCGGCGCAGGGCGCGACTTCGGACGCGAGACCTCGACGCTCTCGAGCGGCGTCACGGGAAGTGCGGCGACCTCGCGGACGAGCTCCTCGTCGCCGTCGCCGTCGTCGTCGGAGGCGTCTGCGTCTTCTTCCTCGGCGCTCTGCTCGATGGCCTCCTCGACGCTGACCTCCGCCGGAGGCGCCGCCTTCTTGCGTCGGCTCCTCTTCGGCGCCGGCTCTGCGGCGATCTCGGTCTTCGCCTCGGGCTTGGCGTCCGCCGTGGAGGCGGCACCTTCGTCATCGGTCTTGCGCCGGCGGCTGCGCGGCTTCGGGCTCTCGGCGTCTGCGGCCGCGGCCGGTACCGAGACGGCGCGCGCCTTCTTCGCCGGCGTGGGCGGCTCGGCGATGACGAGCGGGCTGTGCTCCGGGAACGCCTCGGTCGCGATGCGCACCCGAGTGACGGGCGGCGCCGCCGACGGTGAAGGCACGACGTAGTGCTCGCCGCTGTCGCCGAGCGGGTCGTCGACGAGGATCGTCGCCTCGTCGTGCCCGGGCATCGCGATGTGAGGCTCGTCGTCCTTGCGTGCCTGCTCGGCGCGGGTGCGCTCGAGCTCACGCGCCTTCTTCCACGCGTCGGCGATCGAATGCGTCGCGCCCTGGATGCGCGCCAGCGCGATCCGCGCGATCCGCGCGATCGCACGCATCAGCGCGATGAACGAGAAGCTCGCGCGCCCGATCAGGATGAGACCGACCAGGGCGAAGCCGACGAGGAACGAGCCCACCGTCGAGAACAGGGACCGGGCGATCTCACCGAAGAGCTCGCCGACCTGTCCACCGGCGGGGTGACGACCGAACGCGACCTGCTCCGGCCATCCGACCTGGACGAGCGCGGCGCCGATCACGACGAGCAAGATGTCGCCGGCCATACGCGCCGCGGTCGCACGGCTCTTGCGGCCGGTGACGAACGGGATGCCGAGCAAGAGCGCCTCGAACGGCACGACCCACGACATGATGCCGACGAGCGAGACGCCTGCGCGGGCGACGACCGCGCCGACGGGGCCGACCCAGTTCTCCCCGGTGATCGCCGTCGCCGGGTCGATCTCCCCCTGGACAGGGGTCGGATCGCCCGCATACGACGCCAGCGCGAGCGCGATGAACACCGCGAGCGTCCACAGCAGCAGCGCGGCGACCTCGCGACCACGCGCGAAGGTGTGCGGCTGCGCGCCGAGCACGCTCGGCGCACGGGTGTTGGGGGGAAGCGGACGACCGCCCCGAGGAAGGAAGACGGGATCGGCCTCCGACGCGCCGACGCGCGCCAGTGCCGCCCCGCCCTCAGCCAGCTCGGGCGAGCGCGAGCGTCCCCCCGAGAACGAGTCCCAGAACGCCATGCCTACGGTTACCTACATCGGAACCTAAGGCACGTAGCGACCTCTGGTCAACTTGATGGGATGAGCAGCCGTCTTCCCGGCGTGGAAACCGAGGAACGAAGCCCCACGGACCGGCGAAAGCCGCCTCCGAGACGCGCCTCCCCCGCCTGGGTTCGAGCTCACTGGACGCTCGTCCGTTCAGCAAAAATGCGCGAACACGAGCGCGAACCGAAAGCGGCCGAGTCCGGTTTATCCTTGGTTGTCCGTGGGATGTCGGCGTAATGTTCGGAGCGAACTGAGGGAACGGATGGGCGGAGCGAACAGGTCGTTCGGCGCGTGGACGCGCGGTCTATGTCTCGCGGTGGGGATGGGAACGCTCACCCTCTCCGCGGCGGGCTGCCGTGTCAGCGAGACGGACGTGAAGCGCTGGGAGACGACGCAGCGCGGCCCGTACAAGCTCGTCGCGGTCATCACGCACGACAAGTACCCGCTCGAGCTGCGCACCGAAGCGGCGATGTCGCTGATCCGGATGCCCCCGCGCGGCGGCGTCCGCCAGGGCATCAAGTTCCTGATCGAGAAATACAAGGACGAGGAGGGCGTCGAGCGTGACGGTGCCCTCGTGCAGCTCTCGGAAGAGACGCGCCGGCAGCTCGTCGACCGGCTGGTGCCCCTCCTCGTCGAGGAGCTGAAGGCGCCCCCGCCCGCACGCACGCCGGAAGGCCGCCTGCCGGCGGATCTCACGGTTCCGTACAAGGACGCCGGCTTCGCGATGCTGATCCACGAGCCGCCGCTCGTCTCGAACGAGAAGTCGAAGGCGGACCTGAAGACCGCGCTGCTCCACTGGGCGCAGACCGGCTTCGAGGACCGCATCGAGAACGGTTCGCAGCAATACGGCCTCGAACAGATGATGCGGACGCTCGGCTCGGAGAGCGTCAAGATCCTGCCCGGCCTCGTCAACGAGAACACCGCGCGCATCGACCGCATCGCGTCGCTCATCAAGGACATCGGGGACGAGCCGACGAAGCTCGACCTGGCCAAGGCGCTCGTCGCGCTCGCCGACAAGTACAACTCCAGGGAGTGGCTCGAGGCGCAGACGAAGATCGTCAAAGAGCACAACGCCAAGAACAACGTGAAGGCCGACGACACGCAGGTCGCGGCGCAGGTCGACAAGATCCAGGAGCGACGCCTCACCGAAGAGGTGTTCCCCGCGATGAAGAAGATCGCGGGACGCCCCACGATCGAGTGGCTCATCAAGTACTCCGGCGACGCGAACAAGCCGGCAGAGCGCCGGAAGCTCGCCCTGGCGGCCCTCGAGGGCAATCTCGACAAGAACAACAAGGACGAGCTCGAGCGCATCTTCGCGATCGCGAAGAACAACGACTCGCCCGACGCGGTCCGGGACGGCGCGTTCCGGCGCATGGCCGAATACCCGAAAGAGTGGTTCGTCCCGAAGCTCTGGACGCTCGCCGACCCGCCGAAGTGGAAGGTGCGCTGGGTCGCCTTCGAGCTGATCCTGAACACCATGACCCTGAAGCAGGTCCCGGAGTTCATGGGCCACCTGCCGAAGGCTCCGGCGACGAAGATGGGTATGACCGAGCCGCTCTCCTACGCGGCGGTCATCCGGGACAAGATGGAGGGCGAGCCGAAGGCCAAGCTCGACGCCATGCTGCCCTTCCTGGCAAGCAAGGATCTCGGGCCGAAGCTCGTCGCGCTGAGCTATTTCTGGACGGGCAAGAAGGCGGACGTCCACTACGTCCAGCCCCACGCCGAGGACAGCGCTCTTCTCCCCAAGTGCGAGAAAGAGGACGACTGCTCCTGGTCCTGTGACGTTCCGAAGGCCGGTAACCCGAAGGAGACTGAGCCAAAGGAGCTCAAGACGGTAGGAGAGTTCGTGAAGTTCTGTCTCATCCCGAACATGGACAAGTGATGTCCGCGGGAGAGATGGACTCGCAGCGATTCTTGGCTTCGCACCAAGTCGTGGTCTCCAAAGCCCCACTTGTGCCATAATTTTTTTCCAAGCTGCTGACCCAGCAAGTGGGCCGCCCTCGACCGCGAGATCACCGAACAACACGATGAGCTCGGATCCGAACAAGAAGAGCCCACGGACCTTCCAGTGCAGGGACATGCTCTGGGAGACGTTCGAGCAGATGGCGCGCGAGCTCGAATGCAGCGTCGACTATCTGATCAACGAGGCGATGAAGCAGTACGCCCGTCAGCGCAGCTACGGCCAGCGCACCCCGTACCCCGGGGGCCAGCGCGGTGTCGAGAGCGGCGCAGGCTCGGGCTACGCGAGCGCGCCTCCACCGCCGATGCCGCCGCCGTCGTTGCGCGGTGGTGGAATGCCGCCGCCGCGCGGTCAGGGCGGGCTGCCGCCGCCGCCTCGCAGCGGTGGTCTCCCCGCGCCGCCGCCGCCGCCGCGCGGAATGGGAATGTCGCCGCCTTCGCGTATGGGCGGCGCGGGCTCGCTCCGTTCGCAACCCCCGAGCGCTCCGCGTAGCGCGCCTCCGCCCATCCCCGGCGGGCGTGCGCCGGGCTCGATGCCTCCCCTTCCGAGTGGCGGGTTCAACGGTGGCCTCTCCACCGGCGCGCCTCTCAGCATCATCTACCAGGGCGAGAAGCACGGCATCACGAAGGACCGGTTCGTCATCGGCCGCGGCAAGCAGTCGAGCGACCTGACGCTGAAGGACCCGAACGTCTCGCGACAGCACGCGATGATCGAGTACCAGAACGGCGTCTACTTCATGGTCGACATGGGCTCGACGAACGGCGTCGAGTACAACGGCCAGCGCATCGCGAGGAAGCAGATCGCCGAGGGCGACGTCTTCCGCATCTGCGACCACGACCTCCGCTTCACGTACCGCTGAGCGAGACTCGGGGCGAATGCGGGTCGCCGTCTTCGGCGCGGGGGCGCTCGGAGGAACTTACGGCGTGCTCCTCGCCGCGCGCGGCGGCGTCGACGTCACGTTCGTCGTGCGGCCGTCCCGCGTCACGTCGCGCGAGCCGATCGCGATCGAGCGCGTGCGCGGCGACCGGCGCGACATACTCGAAGATCCGCATCGCTCCGATGTCGTCCCGGGCGACGCCGACGTCATCCTGCTCGCCGTCGGCACCGAGGACCTCGACGCATTGAAGGAGCCCATCGGGGCTTCCACCGCGCCGCTCGTCATCCTCACGCCGATGTTGCCGAAAGACTGGGCGCGCGTGCGCTCGGCATTCGGCGACCGCGCGCACGCGGCGATGCCCAACGTGGTGGCGTACACGCGGAAGGCCGACGGCGTCGTTCGGTACTGGCTTCCTCCGGCGCCGACGAAGATCGACGAGCCGCGTGCGGGCAGCGCGAGCGCCGATGCGGTCCGCGAGCTCGCCGAAGCGCTCTCGCGCGCCGGACTGCGAGCGAAGCTGGAGCTCGGTGTCCACGAGAGGAACCCGGCGACGACCGTGTGCTTCATCGCGATCGGGATGGCGCTCTCCATTGCCGGGAGCGCTGCAGCGCTCGCCGCGGACGAGACGCTGCTGTCGCTGGCGACACGCTGCTGTCGGGAGGGCGTTCGGCTCGCGCATCGCATCGGAACGCCGGAGCCGTGGGCGTCGCTTGCGCCCGCGCTCTCCGCGCCGTGGGCGATCCGCGCGTGGCTCGGAGCGCTGGGGCGGCTCTCGCCCGAAGGCCTTTTCTATGCGGAAGAGCACTTTGGCCGGAAGCTCGCAGAGCAGCATCGCGTGATGATCCGCGAGATGATCGAGCTCTCGCACGAGAAGGGGCTCCCGCACGAAGCGCTCGACGAGCTCGCAGCCCGCCTCGCTGCCTCTCGCCACGCCTGATACGCCTGATGCACCTGACACGCCTGTACGCCTGCGCTGCGGCGCGGACGCGCGATCGCGGGGCCAGGCGCGTGCCGTCTGCGGCGGAACGACATCGCTCGTGTGACGCGGATGCGCTCGGCTAACGGCTGCGCTTGAAGCTCGACCTCGAGCAGCGAACGCTTGAAGGATGAGCACCTTCCACGTTCGTCCTGCGAGTATCGAAGACGTCCCCCGGCTCGTGCGCCTCAACGCGGAGGCGTACCCGGACCTCGTCGCGGACGGCGTGGTGTTCGACGCGGCTCAGCTCCGGGCGCAGCATGCGGTTTTCTCCGACGGGCAGCTCGTCGTCGAGGTCGGCGGACGGGTCGTCGGTGCGATCGCGACGTTGATCGTCTCGAGCTCGGCTGCCCTCGCGCCTCATAGCTGGGCGGAGATCACGAGCCACGGGACCTTTGCAGCCCATGACGCGAAGGATGGCGATGCGCTCTACCTCGCCGACATCTACGTCGATCCGGAGGCTCGCGGACGCGGCGTCGGGGCCGCGCTCTACGATGCACTGTTTCGGCTGTGCGAGCGGAGGCGTCTCGCGCGCGTCGTCGCGGGAGGACGGCTCTGGCGCTACCACGAGGTCGCCTCGTCGATGAGCCCCGCCCGCTACGTCGACGAGGTGGTCCGCGGGCTACGGAAGGATCGCGTGCTCACGTCCCAGCTTCGCGCAGGCTTCACCGTCCGTGGGATCCTCGCGAGCTATCTCGACGACTGGCGAAGCGCTGGCTACGCGACCCATCTCGTCCGCGAGAGCACGATGGCGAAGCCGACCGACGCCGCGCGCGCTCGGGCCTCGACCGCGAAGGAGCAGAAAGCCCGCGAGGCCGTGTGATCGCGGCCTGATCAGCTCGCGCTCGACGGTGGGGCGCGACCCCTCGATAATGCCCGCATGGCCCGCCCCGACGACCGCCCGCTCCGGCGCCTTCCTCAGCTCGCGCACCGGAAGGAGACGTTCGAGCGGTGCGTCTTCTGTCCGAAGCTGTGCCGTACCGCCTGCCCGGTGTCGAACGCCGAGCCGAAGGAGACGCTCACGCCCTGGGGGAAGATGAGCATGGCCTACTTCGTCGCGAACGAGAGCGTCGCGCTCGCGGGCTCGTTCGCGGCGCCGGCATGGGCGTGCACCGGCTGCTTCGGCTGCCGCGAGCACTGCGACCACAAGAACGACGTGACGGGGACGCTCTTCGAGTCGCGCAGCGCTCTCGTCGAGGCGGGCGAGGCACCGGACGGCGCCAAACGCGTCCTCGCGCGCTTCTCGGAGAGCACCTCGGTGCTCGGGAAGACGCAGCACGATCCCCGCGTCGAGTCTTCGGTGGACCCGAGCTCTCCCCTCGCCGTCCTGATCGGTTGCGAGCACGCCCGGCACGGCACCGAAGGCGGCGTCGACACCATCCGCGCCGTCGCGCGGCTCGCGGGGAAGAAGGTCTCGGTCGTCGACGTGTGCTGCGGCGCACCTCTTCTCTACGCCGGCGATCAGAAAGGCTTCCGGGCGCAAGGCGAGAAGATCGCCGATGCGCTGAACGGTCGCGAGAGCGTCGTCGTCGGTGATGCAGGCTGCGCGGCAGCGCTCCGCGTCCATCACGCAGCGGCGGGGACCCGAATGCCGATCCCCGTGCACCACTTCGCCGAGGTCGCCGCGCGAGAGGTCAGCCGGCTCGGACGACTCGATGATTCGCTGGGTGAAGATGCCGTCCGGTGGCATGACCCCTGTCAGCTCGGACGCGGCCTCGGCGTCTACGACGCGCCGAGGCAGATCCTCTCGCGCGTGCTCGGGCGCGCCCCCGACGAATTCGAACGCCGGCGCGAGGACGGGCGTTGTTCGGGTGCTGGCGGGCTCTTGCCCGTGACGATGCCGGGGGTCGCTCGTGGAATCGCCGAGCAGCGGCTCGCGGATCACGAGCGCTCCGGCGGGGGAACGATCGTCACCGCCTGTGCTTCCAGCGCGCGCTCGTTCCAGAAGGGCGGGCACGACGCCGTCCTCGACCTCGCGACGGTGGTGCTGCGAGCGCTCGACGCAGCAGACGCCGCTCGGGACCGGAGATGAGCGCGCGCGCGTCGCTCTCGCCGCCACACGACAAGGCGAGCAAGACGCTCGCGACGCGCATTCTCCTTTCGTTTGCCGTCACCCTCATCGCGTTCGCCGTCACCGTCGGCTTCACGGTCGCCGCGCAGAAGCGTGCAGCGGAGGACAGCGAGGAGCTCGCGAACGGCTTCGTCCCCGTTGCGCTCAAGCTCGGCAAGCTCCGCGACGTTCAGTCCACCATCGCATCGATCATCGACGGCATCCCGGACGAGAAGAACCCGCAGTCGACGAAGGACATCCTGAAGACCCTCGAGGGCGTGCGCCGCCAGATGTTCGAAGAGACACGCGCGGCGATGCACGACGACCTTCGCGCGGTCGGCAGCGAAGAGACGCGTCACCTCGCGCTGCTCCTCACCGGCGAGCTCGACGCGGCGGCCGCCGAGTGGACGAACGATCGCGTCACACGAGACCGCGTCTTCGCCGCGCTCGAAGAAGGCGATCGTGATGCGGTCAACCGCGAGCTCGTCGTGCTCGGAGCGATGCAGCACGCGGCCAACAAGCGCCTCAGCGCGCTGACGACGCATGTCGAGACATCGATGAAGAACCTCTCGGACGCTGCGCGGGCCCGCGAGCGCCGAGCGATCGTCGAGCTCGCTCTTCTTGCGGCGCTGACGCTCGCCGTCGGGGTCGGCGTGTCGATTCACACGCGCCGCCTCCTCGGACCGCTGGAGCGCGTCACGCAGCGTGCGAAGGCCGTTGCTCGTGGCGACCTCACGCCGCAACCGACCGAGCACACCGACGACGAGATCGGCGAGCTCGCGACCGCGTTCGAGCGGATGGTCGGCGCCGTCGCGAAAGCGCAGAACCGAGCGGTCGCGAACGAGCGCCTCGCCGCGATCGGGAAGATGGCGGCGCACGTCACGCACGAGATCCGCAACCCTCTCTCGTCGATCAGCCTCAACATCGAGCTGCTCGAAGAGAACCTCGCGGAGGCGGGCATCGGCGGGGAATCGAAGGCGCTGCTGCAGGCGATCACGCGCGAGGTGCAGCGCCTGGAACATCTCTCGGAGGAGTATCTCCGCGTCGCGCGGCTGCCCCAGCCGAGGATGGAGTCCGAAGACCTCGCGTCGAAGGTGCGCGAGATCGTCGCCTTCGCCAAGCCGGAGATGGACCGAGCCGGGCTCGAGCTCGAGCTCGAGGTCGAAGACGAGATCCCGCTCGTCTTGTTCGACGAGGGGCAGATCCGGCAGGCCATCCTCAACGTCCTGCGCAATGCACGCGAGGCGATGCCGAACGGCGGAAAAATCAGCGTCTACGTGCGCGCCGAAGGGATGAGCGTGGTCGTGGGTGTCGACGACCGGGGCAGCGGCATCCCCGAGGCGGTCAGGTCGCGCATCTTCGACCCGTTCTTCTCGACGAAGGGAGAGGGTACGGGGCTCGGCCTCGCGATCACGCGCCAGATCGTGGAAGCGCACGGCGGATCGATCGGTGTCGAGCCTCGCGAAGGCGGCGGGACCTCGTTCCGGATCCTGCTGCCCATCGCACCGCAACGAAACTCGGGTGCAGTGAGCGTCCCGCCGTCACGCCTCGCGCGCGAGCTGAGCACGTAGTCTCGCCGTGCGGTTGGTCACTCGCCAGGCCGGCCGAACGCGAGCTGGAAGAAGCCTCGGTCCTCGGCGCGGCAGAACACGTAGACCTGATCGCCCTCCACGAGACAGGTATCGCCGCGCGGCGCGACGAGCTCCTCGCCACGGACGACGAGCATGGCCGACGAGCCCGGCGGGAATGGGATATCGGAGAGGTTGACGCCGTTCACGGCAGATGCGGCCTTCACCTCGAACGTGAGGAGGTCGGCGCTGAGCGGCCGCGTGGACACGATCTCGACGGTCGTCGCCGAAGGCGGCGCCGAGCGCTTCGAGACGCGGAGCTTCCGAGCGAGCCAGCGCATGGTCGAGCCCTGGAGGACCGCGCTCGTGAAGACGACGAAGAACACCGCGTCGAAGATGCGTCGCGCGCCCTCGACCGCGGCAAGGACGGGCATGACGGCGAGGACGATCGGCACGGCGCCCTTCAACCCGGCCCAGGCGATGTACACGATCTCGCGAACCGGATAGCGAAACGGGAGCAGCCCCGCGAAGACGACGAGCGGCCGCGCGACGAGGGCGAGGAGCAAGGCGATGCCGAGCCCCTCCGGCGCGAGCGCCAGCAGTCGCGACGGAGTCGCGAGAAGCCCGAGCACGACGAACATCACGAGCTGCGACGCCCAGGCGAGGAAGTCGTGCACGCGATAGAGGTGCGCGCGATAGGGAAGACGCTCCTTACCAATCCCGACACCTGCAACGTACACGGCAAGAAAGCCGCTTCCGTCCGCGAGCGTCGCGAGGCCGAACGCAACGAACGACAGCGCGATCGTGAACAGCGGGTAGAGCCCCGCGGCCGGTACGCGCGACCGCAAGAGCAGGTACTTGCCGAGGACGGACACGGCGGCGCCCATCAAGGCTCCGACCGCGAGCTGCACGAACACCATGCCGAGGACGGAGATCCCCGGCGTGGTTCCGCTCGCGATCGCATCCGTGAGCACGACCGTGAGGATGACGGCCATCGGATCGTTGAGCCCCGACTCGAGCTCGACCGTTGCGCCGACCCGCTCCCGGATCTGCACGCCTCCTCCGCGGAGCACCGAGAAGACGGCTGCAGCGTCCGTCGACGAGACGATCGAGCCGAGGAGAAGCGCCTGCTTCCACGGAAACCCGACAGCGTGCGCGGCGAGGCCGACGAGGCCGGCGGTCGCAACGACACCGAGCGTCGCGAGCACGCCGGCGGGCCCGGCATACTTCCGGAGAAGCGACGCCTTCGTGTTCAGCCCTCCGTCGAAGAGGATCAGGACGAGGGCTACCGTCCCGATGCGAAAGGCGAGCTCGTGGTCGTCGAACGCAAGCCCGCCGATACCGTCGGTACCGGCGAGCATGCCCATGGCCATGAAGAGGAGGACGACCGGGACGCCGATGCGCGAGGCAACCCGGCTCGCCAGCGCCGACACGAGGACGAGGGCGCTCACTCCGAGGAGAACGACCGCCGTCGCCGTGGGTTCGCGCATGACCATGCGGTGGACCTCTGGTCGTAACCACCTGAGGTCCGGATGTCGATGCGGCGCGAAACGCCTGCGGGCCGGATGGGGGCGAATCGGGACGAGACTGCGCGGCGCTCAGCGCGGAGGCGCCCAGCAGCCGACGTCGCCACCGGCCTTGGAGAACGGGATCAAGCCGTGGCAGTAGTTCTCCGGGACCGTATCGAAGGCGAAGCCGAGGCAGCCCACGGTCGCCTTCGAGCCCTCCGTGACGGAGTACGGGCAGCTGCCCGGGTTGGGGACGAGGGAGCTTCCGCACGCGGACGCTGCCTTCTTCGCGCAGGTCTTTTCGGTCGAGTACTGCCCCTTCACGCAGATGCCATCTTCGTCGCAGTCGGCGTCACTCCGGCAGGGTGAACAGAACGAGCCGTCCCCCACGCAGACCTTCGCGCGCGGGTAACAAACCTTGGCACCGAGGCCCACGTCGGCGCACCGCGCTTCCGTGGGGCAGCTCCGATCGCTGTCGCACTCCGGAGCGCAGACTCGCGCTCCGCTCTCGTCCTCGATGCAGTGCTGGTTCGTTCCGCGGATCGGCGGACAATCGAGATCGACCTTGCACGTGGAGCAGAACGTCCGCCGGAGGCAGACGTTCTGGACCTCACCGTGCGTCTTTCGCTTCAGCGTCTGCACGTTCGGGGCCGTATTGACTCGAGCACACCAGAAGCCGGCCCCGCAGTCGCGATCGGTCTCGCAGTCGTAGCGCGTGCAATACGCTTCCGCGTCGGCCGGCGAAACGCCGTGGCAGTAGAACCCCTGCTCGGTGTCGCATCCGGGGTTGTCGATGCCGAGGTTCGCCTGACAGCTCGCTCCCCACTGTCCTGACGGCTTCTTCTCGAGCGGGAGCCCGTCGTCACGCAGCGCCGTGATCGCGACGCAGAACGGAGCCGCGCCGCTCTCCGTGTCCGTGCACGTGTAGCCGAACGGACAGCTCGTCGACGGATCCGCGTTCGAGCTGCAGGTCTTCCGGCACTTCGTCTCGCCCTCGAACGAAATGCATGTGTTGCCGGGCGCGCATCTGGAGCTGTCGCAACTGTCTGAAGCCGCGGGGTCCGACGTGCACGCAGCAAGGACCGGCACGCTCGCGAGGATCGTGGCGACGAGGATGGCGGGGACGCGCAGCGCGCGAACGCTCCTGTCCCAGGAGTCAGCCATCGAGCGTCCAGAGCTCGCAGCGGGAGACCGGCTGCCTGTCAGGACACGACGGAAACGGGGATCTTGCATCTATCGCCTTTCAGATCTCGAACGCACGCATGCGTCGGGGGTCCTTGTCGTCATCACCACGGCATCCGGGTCATTCGTCGCCCGATGTTCCCGGACGAGCCGAAGATGCGAGCGAGGCCGTTCTTGATCGTTCCGGTCGCGCGGCGCGAGCGCGAGGCGCACTGCGATGCGCCATATCGTGCGCCGCCCCGCACTGAGGTACTGTCGTCTTCGGGATGATGCATCGTGCGGCGCGGCGTTGCGGTTACGCTCCGGTCGTCACCGCGTGCCTCGTGCTCTTCCCTTTCGAGGCTCGAGGTGACGGCGCCGCCTCGCAGCTCCATCTCCGTTACGAAGCTCCCGCGGGTTGCCCCTCTCGTCAGGAGCTCCTCACGGCGCTCGACTCGCGCATCCAGACGAGCTGGGTCGCCGGGTCGGATACTCGCTCGTTCGACGCCCGGGTCATGCGAGCCCCGGAAGGCGGCTTCGTCGGAAAGCTGGAGATTCGCCAACCGGACCGAGCCCCGAGCGCGCGCGAGATCCACGGAGACTCGTGCAAGGCCGTGACCACGTCGATCGCCGTCTTCATCGCGATTGCGGTGGATCCCGAGTCGGAGGAGCCTCCGCCGAAGCTCGAGCGGAAGCCCGCCGGCGAACGGCGAGAAGACGGGGAGCATCGATCTGAAGAAGCACCTCGGCCGACGATTGATCACGTCGCGTCGCCCCGACCTCGCCGGCCGCCGCCGGCTCCCCCGGAGCAGGAGTCGCGAACCGCCTTGACGTGGAGGACCGGCTACACGGTCGTGCACCACCGTTCGCCACGGCCCGGGTGGGGCCACAGGCTCGCTGCGGAGCTCGCGTGGGGTGATGACCGCGAACGCATCGTGCCCGCACTCCGGCTGTCGTGGGGCTGGTCCGACTTCTCGACCTATCCCCCGCTCGCGGGAGAGGCGCGTTTCCGTCGCCAGAGCGTCCGGCTCGAAGGCTGCGGGCGGTACGCGGTGCCGCCCTTCGCCGCCGCGGTCTGCGGAGGGATCGACGCGGGAGCGCTCACGGCGACGGCGCCCGACCTTCCGCGCTTCTTCCAGGTGACGACGCGATGGGCCGCGGCCACCGGGACGGTACGGGTGGCCTGGTCGATCGCCCCGTGGCTAGAGGTCGAGCTTTCCGCCGGCCTCCTCGTACCGTTCGAGCGGCGGCGCTTCACGGTGCAAGAGCCCGAGCGTCTCGTTTACCGCGCGCCGTTCGCCCTGGTCGAAGGATCGGCCGGGGTAGGTGTCGTTGCTCGTTTTCGATGACGAAACGACCGGCGGTGTGAGAGTTTTTCGAGGTCCGTGATCAGACGTACCTCGGCTGGGTTCCTTCTCTTTGGATGTCGATTGAAGGCCCCCTCACCGGCGTTTCCGGGGTAGCGTTGGTGCTGCGCGATCACCCCGTAGCGCCCGCCGCGGTCGCCAGCGAAGCGGAGCGCCGGGCGAAGCTCGAACGCCTCGTCCGCGAGCACCACACCTTCGTGTGGCGGAGCGCTCAGCGCCTCGGAGTGCCCGCGGCGGACGTCGCAGACGCGGTCCAGGAGGTTTTCCTGCTCGCCGGGCGCAAGCTCGACGAGATTCGCGACGACCGCGGCTTCCTCTTCCAGACCTGCATGTACGTCGCCGGGCACGTCCGACGACGCGCACAGCGATGCCGCGAGGTCGTCGACGACGATCGTGTGTACGCAGAGGTCGACGCCAGCGCGACGCCCGAGCAGAGCGTCGAGACAGCGCAGGCTCGCGCGAGGCTGCAGACGATCCTCGACGAGATGCCGGAGGAGCTGCGTGTCGTGTTCGTGCTCTTCGAGCTCGAGCGAATCACGATGATCGAGATCTCCCGGATGCTCGGGATCCCGGCGGGGACCGTCGCCTCACGCCTGCGACGGGCGAGAGACTTCTTCTTGTCGTGCGTGGAGCACGGCAACGCGGAACAAAACGCGGAACAAAGCGCGGAACACGGTGCAGCACGATGAGCGAGATGAAGCCATTGCTGGACGACGCCACGTCCCCGGACGCGGCGAGACTGCTCCGCTCGGCCGAGAGCGACGGTCCCGAGACGCCCGAGTCTGCGGAGGCTCGAACCCTGGCGGCCATCGGTCTGCTTTCGTCCACCGAGGTCGCGACGTCTTCGTCGTCGGTCGGACGCGTCTTCGGATCGTTCACCCGGACAGCAACGTTCGGGGCGCTGATCGCCGTGGTTGGGTTCGGAACCGCCGTCGCGATCCGAACGTCGTCGACGGAAGGTCCGCCTGCGCACGCGCCGGGCGCGAGCGTCGAAGCAGCGGTGGTGAGAGCGGACACTCCTCCGTCCACGGCGGCTCCCGCTTCTCTCTCCACGGAGGGCATTCGCGTCGATGAGCTGCCCACGGCGCTCCCCTCGACGGTCGAGAAGGTCCCTGGCCCTCGCACCGCGGTCACGTCCAAGATGCCGGCACGTCCCGCGCTCGAGGACGAGCTTGCCGCCATCGACAGCGCTCGCGGCGCGCTCGCGGCGGGCCACCCCGATCGCGCGCTCGCACGAGTGCACGACTATCACCGCAGCTTCCGCGACGGGCGGTTCACGGAGGAAGCGGAGGCGCTCGAGATCCAGGCGCTCGCCGGGCTCCAACGCCGAGACGAAGCGCGAGAGAAGGGCGCACGCTTCCTCGCCGCGCATCCTGGGTCGCCGTACGAACGGCGCGTTCGCTCCGCTCTCGACTCGGTGGAGGTGAAGCCGTGATCTCTCGCTCCTCCACGCTTCGTCGCCTGATGACACGCAGCGCGTTCGCGGCGAGCGCCATCACGTTCTGTCTGGTCGTCTTCGCGTGCTCGGACCGCGACGTGAATCTCGGCTTCGGCGTCGCGGATGGCGGCAGCGGCGGCTCGTTCGTCGCGCAGGATGAAGACGCAGCGCCCGACGCCGAAGGCGCCCAGTTCACGTTGTACTGTCCCTCGAGCGAGTGTCCCGCCGGCCGGACGACCTGCACGGACTCGCACTTCCGCTGCGACGTCGACCTGCTGACGGACGACAACAACTGCGGTGGTTGCGGGCTCGCCTGCCCGACCAAGACGAACAGCGAGGAATACCACTGCGTCGAGGGGCGCTGCATGATGACGTGCGCGGGCGCGCCTCCGGCGCTCGACTGCGACGGCATCCCGGACAACGGCTGCGAGGTCCAATTTGCGACGAACGAGCACTGCGGTTCGTGCGGGAACACGTGCTCGCCCGACAAGCCGTGCGTGAACCGCTCCGTCTTCGGCGACTACGGATGTGGATGCAAACCCGGGCAGATCCTCTGCACGGTCCCGTGGACCCAATGCGTCGACCCGTCGATCGACGACTACAACTGTGGCGGGTGCAACGTCTGGTGTGACCCGGATACCCACGAAGGCGCGGGGGTCCCTCACCCCACCTTCTACTTCGGTTGCTACAACAGCCAGTGTGGCGAGCTGAAGTGCAGGTCGGGGCTCGCGAACTGCGACGGCGACAAGGCCAACGGCTGCGAGACCAACATCCTCACGGCCGAGAACTGCGGCGCGTGCGGAGAGGCCTGCGCACCAGGGCAGGTGTGCGCGCTCGACGACCACTACAACCCGTACTGCGCGTGCCCCGCCGGCGAAACGCTATGTCAGACGGGGCTCCACGACGGCGTCCCCATGGGAGCGTGCTTCAACCTGCTCTCCGATCGAGCCAATTGCGGCGCATGCGGCGTCTCGTGCGGCGGGCCCTCTCAGGTCAGCACGGGCATCTGCACCTTCGGCATGTGCAGCCGCCAATGCGTGGCTGGAAGGGCCGACTGCAACGGTAACGACAGCGACGACTGCGAGACCAACATCGATGCCGACCCGATGAACTGCGGAGCGTGCGGAAAGGTCTGTGATGCAGTTGCAGGCCAGGCATGCGTCGGCGGCACGTGCGTCGTCAAGGCGTGTGACGCCCCGGTCGAGGACGCTGGAGTGGAGGTCCCGAAATGAAAAGGGGCTGGTTTGTCTTCACCGCGGGTGTCGCTGCGTTCGCCGGAGGCGTCGCGGCGTGCACCGCCAGCGCGGACAACGGTGACTACAAGGAGCCGCCGTCGAACGTCGCCGTTCCGGACGCTGCTGACGAGGCCGCCACGGCGGACGCAGACGTGGACGCGGGACCGTGCCTCGACTGCGAGCACTTCCCTGCGGAGTGCACGCCGGACGCGTTCTGTCCGAGCGCACTGTTCGATTCGGACGAGACGACGAGCCTCGACGGACGAACGACCATCAACATGATCCGCGGCCGGTCGGCGAACGACGTCTGGGCCGTCGGCTCGGGCGGGGGTATCGCGCACTTCGACGGCACGTCGTGGAAGCGGTCCGAGACGGAGAGCCAGCTGACGCTTTGGGGCGTCTGGTTGCCCGCCGGTGTCGAGGTCGCATTCGCTGGCCTCGACCCCTTCTTCGCGCGCGGCATCGCCGCGCCGGACGGGGGCACGACGACGGCGGGCGGCTGGACCCAGCAGAAGCCGGTTCATGCCGCCGGACACGCTCCGCCTGCCGGTGCAGTCATTGCCGAATGGTCGCCTCCGGGCGGCGAATGGACGTGGGTCGCGACGAGGAACGGCGCGCCGTGGCGTCTTCGGCGGACGTCCACCGGTGAGCTCGAAGGGTCGACCGGCATCTCGCGCAGCGCGTGCGGCGTCCTCCGCTGCGAGCGGACACGTTCCCTTCACGGAGCCGCCGCGGGCGCGCTCTGGGCCATCGGCACCTCGGGCTCGGCCATTCGCATCTCCGACGCTCAGGAAGACACCCCGACGGGGAAGCGCTCGAACACGCAGACCATGAACGCGCTGAATGGCGTGTGGGAAGCGAGCGCGTCGGATGCGTGGGCCGTCGGAGCGGGCGGGACGATCCGTCACTACACGGGAGATCCGCTGGTCTGGGAGATCGTTGCGGACGTCCCGACCAAGCTCGACCTGAACGCCGTCTGGGGCTTCTCGTCGTCCGACATCTGGGCGGTCGGCGATTCCGGGTTGGTCCTTCACTACGACGGCACGAGCTGGTCGCGGGTCAAGGTCGCCGGCCTCGGTTCCGATCGGCCAAACCTCACCACCGTCTGGGGTCCCGCTCCTGGTCACGTCTGGATCGGCGGGCACGGCGTGGTGCTCTCGCTCGGAGGAACACCATGAGGGCCTCGCTCATCTTCGGGTCGATGGCGCTGGCTGCGGCTGCGGCTGCGGCATGTGCAGCAACGGGTGACGAGGGAACGTCGGAGCCGAACGGAGACGGCGGCGTCACCCCCGTCCCGCCGGTGACGGAGGGCGGCACGAACGAGGTCGACGCCGGCCCGGAGGCGTCCGTCGTCGAGGAGCCGAGGTGCAGCGCGGCGGGCTGGTGCATCACCGACCTACCTGACTGGGACCTCGCGTTGAAGGACATATGGCCGCTGGCCGGTCATGCCTTTGCCATCGCGGAGAGCCCGACGCTCGGCGTGAAGGTCCTCGAGTGGTCCGACGCAGACGCGAAGTGGACGTACATCGACGACGGCACGCAGAACGAAGAAGGGCGCGGGCTCTGGGTGGGTGGCCTCTGGGCTACGAACGAGAACGACGTCTACTTCACCGTCTCGCCCAACCACGTCTTTCACGGCACACGAACCGCGCCCGGTGCATCCTGGTCGTGGGTGCATCACGCGGTTCCGCTCGGAAACACGACCGGTGACGCGAACCCGCTGTACTGGAAGACCCCCGGCGAGCGCATCCCCGCGTTCGGCGTATGGGGGACGGGCGCCGACGACGTCTACGCCTGGTACAGGGACACGATCTATCACTGGTCCAGCGTGGACGGCGGTCCGCCGGAGTGGACTCCCGAGTACGTCGCGGACGACAAGGACATCGCTTCGGAGCAGCTCAACTTCTTCGCTGCAGCCGGGATGAGCGCCGACGACGTCTGGTTCTCGGGGGCACGCTCGCAGATCAATGCTGCCTGCGCGCTCCTCGTGCACAAGGTCGGCGGGTCCTACGAGCGGATTGCAGACGGCACCGTCCCGGGGATCAACCGAGCATGTGCGGAACGACCGGGGTCGCTGTTGATCGGCGGAACCGAGGGGTGGCTGACGGATCTGCAGGCCGTGTCCGCGACCGAGCTCGTCGGCCTCAAGGGCGCGCGCGATGCGGTCAGGCTCACGGTCGACGGGGGCGGCTACTCCGTCGCCGTTGCCACGGTCCCGACGACGCTGACGCCCTCTGGCCTCAACTCGCTTTGGACGACGACGAGCGGGGGAGAGCTCTGGCTCGCGGGTGCCGGTCTGGTCGTCCGCAGCAAGAAAGACGGAGACGGCGACGCCTTCGAGATCTCCACCACCTCCTTGAACGGCGCGCCGATCGCTCGGCCGCTTTATCAGGTTCGTGGCACGTCCAATACCAACCTCTGGGCGATTGGTGTCCGGTATGCGCTCCACAAGACGACTCCTTGATCGAGATTCCTCCGTGGCCCGACGTGCCACGATCGCGCTTTCGATCCTCGGCGGCCTCGCGGTCGGAGCGGCGAGCACGAGCTGCTCGAGCGAAGAGGACGGCCCGTCACTGGTCGACACCGCGGACGCCGCGCCGGAGGCCGAAGCGCCTTCCGAGGCGGGACCGACCGTCGACGCGGGTGACGCGGATGCGCCGACACGCGACGCTGCGCCGTTCGACGGCGGACCGCTGCCCATCTCTTGCACGTCGAAGCCGTGCGTGACGTCGCTCGTGACGACGCGCCCGGCGGTCGAATACTACTTCCACGAGGGTTACTGCGCGCTCCTCGACGACGGCACGGTCGCCTGCTGGGGCTCGAACGAGTTCGGGCAACTCGGTCGCGGAGATGCCGCCGGCCCGGGGGACAGCGCGACGGCCATGCGCGTGGAGGGGCTGTCCGATGTCGTCCAGCTCGATCACACGTGCGCCGTCGACAGGGACGGCGGTGTCTGGTGCTGGGGAACGGGTGCGTTTCTCCGCAACGATTCCGGCGCGTCCACGACCGAGCGCACGGCATCGAAGCTCGCCCTCCCCCCGGCAAAGCGGGTGGCGACGGCGCTCGATGCCACGTGTGCCGTCATCGACGACGGTAGCGTCCTCTGCTGGGGGAGGAACACCAACGGGCTCATCGCGCCCCTCGAGGTCTCCGCCGCCAACGCTACGCTGCCTCCGACTCCGGTTGCGATCCCGCCCGGGGCGCCGATCCGCGATCTCGTTCTCGGCAAAGCAGCATTCGCCATCCGTGAGGACGGAGTCACGCTGAGCTGGGGAGCAAGCCCGCCGCTCGGACGCGTCTCCTCGATGGCGCCGGATTCGAACCCGATGGCGATTCCAGTCGCGGGACTCGCCGCGCTGGACACGTCGACAGACAACGCTTGCGCGGCGGCTTCTGGCACCGGCTATTGCTGGGGACGGGCCGTCACGGGCTTGACCGTCTTCGATCGCATCGTGCCGGAGCCGATCGTGACGCCCGAACCGGTCGTGCAAATCGCGACGACACAAGCCTTCGGGAGAACCGTGCTCGGCACCGTCATCAGGCAGCCGCAGCGCTGGTGCGCCGTGGGCGCTTCGGGCGCGGTGTATTGCTGGGGCTTCAACGGGGGTGGCCAGGCCGGCGACGGGACCAAAGACCATGCGTACGAGGCCGTCGAGGTGAAGGGCCTGCCGGCTCCCGCCGTCGAGGTGAAGACCCTGCCGGACTCGACGTGTGCGCTCTTGACGACCGGCAAGGTGTTTTGCTGGGGGACGAACTATTACGGGCAGCTCGGGAACGGAAAGATCCGCACGCCGAGCCTCGTCCCGCAGGAAGTGGTGTTGCCATGAACCGTCCGGGACAATACGTCGTCGCCGCCGTCCTCGGGATCGCCGTCCCGCTCGCTTGCCTTGGTGCGTGCAGCAGTGACCGGGGCGAGATTACGAACGGCCCGGTCACCTTCCCACCGGATGCGTCTCTGCCGGACGCCCCGGACTGCCGACTCCAGTGCTCGCTCGACGGCCGCACCGTCATCGAGGCCTGTACGGGCACCGTCGTGGAAACATGCCCGGACCATCTCGCCTGCGGCGGCGCGAAGTGCCTCGAGCCCTGCGCGGCTGCAGCCGAGGACCGAAGCTCGAATGGCTGCGACTTCTACCTCCAGTCGCCGCAGTTCATGAAGCGGCTGCCCCCGTCCTGTTACGCCGCGTTCGTCGTCAATACGTCGAACCAGCCGGTCGAGCTCTCGCTCGAGCTCCAGGGCCAGGCGGTCGACGTCTCGAACGCCATCTTCCGGACGCAGCCAGGCAGCGCGGAGCTCGAGCAGCACACCGGACCGATCCCCGCGGGCGAGAGCGTCGTCGTCTTCCTGTCGAATGCGTCGCCCGACATGCCTCGCACCCTCGAGTGGCAGCTCTCTCAGAAAGACTGTCCGGCAGGGGTCGTGCCCGCGACGTTCGACCGTACGTTGACGGGCGGCACGGGCATCGGATCGTCCTTCCATCTGAAGTCGAACGCGCCTGTGTCGCTCTCGACGATCTACCCCTTCGGCGGAGCTGCGAGCTACGTCCCGACCGCGACGCTCGTTTTCCCCGTCGCGTCGTGGACGAAGGAACACATCCTCGTCAATGGATGGGAGGCATCCGAGACCGGCTCCCCCGCTGTGCAGATCGTGGCATCCGAAGACGCGACCGAGATCACGATCGTCCCGACACGCGACATCCAGGACGGCGTAGGCGTCAAGGGCGGTCGCGCAGGCCGTCCGGTCAAGTACACGCTCGACAAGGGGCAGTTCCTGCGGATCGTCCAGGATGAAGAGCTCACCGGGAGCATCATCACCTCGACAAAGCCGACGACGACCATTGGCGCGAACAGCTGCGCATACGTGCCCTCGGCCATCGGGACGTGCGATGTCCTCGCGCAGCAGATCCCCGGCTTCGAGCAGTGGGGATCCGAATACGTGGGCGTGGCGTATCGCCCGCGCCTCGGCAACGAGCACGAACCCGTGCCCTATCGGATCGTCGCAGCCCGCGACGGGACGATGCTCGACTACGATCCCGAGATCCCTCCCGGGGCGCCGACCACGTTGAACGCCGGCGAGTCGGCGACGTTCGTACAAGGAACGGGCGACGCCTTCGTGGTCCGCACGCAGGACAGCGACCACCCGATTTACGTCGCCGCGCACATGACGGGCAGCTCGGGCGACGCGTTCGGGCAGAAGTCGTTTGCGGGGATTGGCGACCCCGAGTTCGTGAATGTCGTCCCGGCCCACCAGTACATGAATGCGTACAGCTTCTACGCGGACCCGACGTACGGAGAGACCTCGCTCGTCGTCGTTCGCGCGAAGCTCCGCGACAAGTTCGAGGACGTGTGGCTCGAGTGTGCTGCGAACCTGACCGGCTGGAAGCCGATCGGAACACGTGGCGACTACGAGTACGTCCGCGTCGACCTCGCCAAGAACGGTCGTGAAGGCGAGAAGTTCGGGGAGAGCACCTGCAAGAACGGCCTCCAGCGGATGAAGAGCGTTGGCCCCTTCACCGCCACGTTGTGGGGTTGGGACAACGCCGCAAGCTACGCGTACCCCGGCGGCATGGCCCAGCGGAAGCTCGTCGAAGTCCCGCTCACGATCGACTGACGAAACGCAACATCATCGACCGGGCGTAGGTGCAGGCGCAGCGCGCGCCCGACGACGACGCACGCACCTACCGCCGCACTTTCAGGAGACGTTCATGTTCGAGAAGATGCTCGCTTTCGCGAGCGTGACGGCACTGGCTTGTTTTGGCCTGGCGTTCACGGTTGGCGGCTGTTCCTCGTCCGACCCTGTCACGCCGCCGGCTGACGGCGGAACCGCGGACGCGAAGGTGACGCCGCCGCCTCCGAATGACGACGAGACGCAGGAGGAGACGTGCGGCCCGAAGGGCGCGTACGCGACCATGGAGGCCTTCGACGCCGAGATCGGTTGGAAACCCCCCGCGCCTCGACAGAACGTCTGCACCACGGACGACCTCGCAGCGATCGGTGCGGTGCAGCAGGCCGCCTCGTACCGTGACTTCGTCGCAGGAGCGAGCGCCGCCTGTCAGGCATGTGCGCTGACGACGAAGGACTCTCCGAACTGGGCCCCGATCGTGATCACGAACGAGGCGGGCACGGCCGGGATCGCGAACTACGGCGCTTGCTTCGCGGCAGTGGATACGGCGGCGTGCGGCAAGGCCATGCAGTACCTCGAGCTCTGCGGCGCGGCCGCGTGTTCGGAGTGCACGACGCAAGGTGATCTCCGGGACTGCTTCGAGCGATCGAAGAACAAGCAATGCGAGACCATGTTCGTGGAGGCTCAGACGCAGTGCACGAAGCTCGCTGAGGCCGACGCCGCGTGCGGTTCGCTCCTCGCAGGCATCGAGTACCTGTGCGCGTACGAAGACCCGGACGCCGGGCCCGACGGCGGCTGACGCGCTCGATGACGGACCCCCTCCGCGGCCGCAGCTCGGAAGTCGGCGAGCGCGGCCCGTGCGAGATTCGTCCGTTCGACGAAGAGCCGCATCTGGACGGCATCTCGCTCCGTCACTAGCGTCGTCTTCCGCGATGGATCCGGTCGACACGCCCGACGAGTACGAGCGCCGATTCATGGGTGCGTCCCATGCCATCGAGCGCGAACGCGTACGCATGGCCTGGTGGGCACACGTGGCGTTCGTCCTCCTCGCGGTATGGTCGTTCCGCGCCACGACAGGCTCTCACACGATCGGCCAGCTGCTCATTCTCGCGGCGGTGTGGCTCTTCTGCATGACGCTGCGCACGGTCGTCACGCGTGACGAGGTGCATATCCAGCTCGGCGTGTTCGGACCGCGCATCCCGCTCGACTGCATTCGCTCGGCGCGTGCCGTCTCGCGGAGTCTCATCCAGACCCGTGGCTGGGGGATCCGCTTCGGGTTCGACGGCAGCACCACCTACAACGTGCCGTCGGCCGCTCACCGGTACCTGGAGATCTCGTACGAGCGCGCCGGAAAGCTGCGTGTCGTTCGAGCACTGAGTCATGATCCCGAGCGCCTCGTCGCAGCCATCGAGCGAGCAAGAGCGTCGGCCTCCCCGAAAAGGGTGAGCACCGCCTGCCTGGTATCCCGGATGTCGAGCGAGGAGCACGACGAGACCGTCGCGGACCTCGAGTCGGAGTCCGCGCAGTCCAGCGTTCCGGACGACGTGCTCAGCGGTCGAGAACGATCGCGGTGAGCGCGTGACTACGCATCGGTACCGAACGGATTGATCTCCGCCTCGTAGACGAAGCGGAGCTCCGGGGTCCTCTTCAGCTCGACGCCTTCCGCCAGACGCGCGCGGAGGAACCCGGTCGCACGCGTGAACGCGCGTTCGACCGCGCTCCGCGGGCGGCCGCGAGGAACGATGAAGTGGACCTTCGCGAGCTTGCTGTCCGGAGCGAGCACGAGGGCCGTGAGCTGAACGCCCTCGAGCTCGGGATCGGTGATGTCGTCTCTGAGGATGGAGCGGAGCTCCTCCAGGATGGAGGCCTCCACGCGCTGGTGCCGGTGCGCGGCTGCCGCGCTGGGCCCACCTTCATGCTTCATGTTCGCGGCTCCGCAAAAGATTGGCGCACGACGGATGAGCGCACGACCAGCGAAGCCTGATACCTCGCAAACGGCTCGTCAAGCCGTGGTATCACCTGCGCATGTCTCAAGGCACCGGTCCTGCTCGCTCGCCTCGTCCGGATGGACGCGCCCTCGACGTCCTCCGCCCCGTGGAGATGACGATCGGCTTCCATCGCTACGCCGAAGGCTCGGTGCTCTACCGCGCGGGTCACACCGTGGTCCTCTGCACCGCATCCGTGGATCCGAAGGTTCCGCCGTGGATGGAGGGCAAGGGCAAGGGCTGGATCACCGCCGAGTACCAGATGCACCCGCGCGCGAGCCGCGAGAAGCGCGAGAGCCGCGACGGTCGCGGCAAGGCGCCGAGCGGCCGCACGCAGGAGATCCAGCGCCTCGTGGGTCGTGCGCTTCGCGCTGCGGTGGACCTCCACAAGCTCGGCGAGCGCCAGATCACGGTCGACTGCGACGTGCTCGAGGCGGACGGCGGCACGCGCACGGCGTCGATCACGGGCGGCTTCGTGGCGCTAGCGGTCGCGCTCGGAAAGCTGCGCGCCGACGGCAAGCTCACCGAGCGCGTCATCCGCGAGCCGGTCGCCGCGACGAGCGTTGGCTTCCTCGACGGTGGGCTCGCGCTCGACCTCGTCTACCTCGAGGACTCGCGCGCAGAAGTCGACCTCAACATGGTCGCCACGCGCTCGGGCAATGTCATCGAGGTGCAGGGCACCGCCGAGGGCGCGCCGGTCCCGCGCCGCGAGATCGACGAGATGATGAACATGGCCCTCGTCGGCATCGAGCGTTTGACGCACATGCAGGAGAAGGCGCTCGCCGCGATCGGCGTCGACCTCGACTCGCTGCTCATCAAGTAACGAAAGTAACAGGCCGAGGGGACACGTCGGAGATGAAGCACTCGCTCGTCGTCGCAACGACCAATCGAGGCAAGCTCGACGAGCTGCGCCACCTGCTCTCGGGGCTCGACGTCGAGGTCCTCTCCGTGCAGGACGTCTCGAAGAAGCCGATACACGTCGTCGAGGACGGCGACACGTTCGAGGCGAACGCCGTCAAGAAGGCACGCGAGGTCGCGGCTGCCACGATGATGCTCACGCTCGCCGACGACAGCGGGCTCGAGGTCGACGCGCTCGGCGGAGCGCCGGGCGTGCGCTCCGCCCGTTTCGCCGGAGAGCGCGCGACCGACGCCGAGAACAACGCTGCGCTGCTCGCCGCGCTCGATGCGCTCACGCTGGACGAGGCGGGGACGCGCAGCGGCGACTTCAAGGCGCGGTTCCGCTGCGTCCTCGCGCTGGTCGACCCGTTCGTTCGCGACGGCGAGCCTTTCGTCGTCGAGGGGACGTGTGAGGGGAAGATCACGCGCACGCCGCGCGGCTCCGGCGGCTTCGGGTACGACCCGCTGTTCCTCGTCGAGGGCAGCGACAAGACGATGGCCGAGCTCACCGAAGACGAGAAGAACAGCATGTCACACCGCGCACGTGCGGCGCAGAAGCTGCGGCTCGTCCTCGAGAAGACGCTCGCCGCGCGCGACGCGATCACGCGCGCCGTCGTCGGCTGAGCCGCGGCCGAAGCCGATCTGGACCTCCGGTCGGAGATCCATCGCGCGTGGGGATCGGCTAGGCTCCGCCCCCGTGAAAGACCGCGCTCGCATCCTCACCGGAGATACCCCCACCGGCCGACTCCACCTCGGTCACTGGGTCGGCTCTCTCGAGAACCGCGTTCGGCTCCAGGACGAGTACGACTGCTTCTTCCTGCTCGCGAACATGCATGCGTTCACGACGCGCGCGGACCAGCCGGCGGACATCCGGAACGACACGCTCGAGATCGTGAAGGACTGGCTCGCGGCCGGCATCGACCCGGAGCGCTCCACGCTGGTGCTGCAGACCGAGATCCCCGCGATCGCGGAGCTCACGTGGTACTTCGCGATGCTCCTGCCGTTCAACCGGGTGATGCGCAACCCGACGTTGAAAACGGAAATAGAGCTCAAGGACCTCGGCGATCACTACAGCTTCGGTTTCCCGCTGTACGCCGTCGGTCAGTGCGCGGACATCCTCGCGTTCCGAGCGGAGCTCGTCCCTGTCGGCGAAGATCAGGTCGCCCACATCGAGATGTGCCGCGAGGTCGCGCGGCGCTTCAACTGGACGTACGCGGGCGTCGATCCTCAGGCCGAGGACGAGGCGCACCTCGGCCAGGGCGGAGTGTTCCCGATCCCGCGCGCGCTCGTCGGTCGCATCGGCCGGCTCATCGGCGTCGACGGCAAGAACAAGATGTCGAAGAGCCTCGGCAACGCGATCTTCCTCACGGACACCGCGAAGGAGATCAAGAAGAAGATGGGCACGCTCTACACGGGCCGTCAGACGATGACGGAGCCGGGTGACGTGAACAACTCTCTCTTCCAGTACGTCCGCGCGTTCATCAAGGACCCGGCGCGCGTCGCCGAGCTCGAGGACCGCTACTCGCGCGGCGACAACATCGGCGACGGACACGTGAAGGTCGAGGTCGCCGCCGCGATCGACGAGTTGCTCGGCCCGATGCGCGAGCGCCGCGCCGCGCTCGAAGGGCCGCAGGGCGACAAGAAGGTGCTCGAGATCCTTCGCGAGCACACGAAGAAGGCGAACGCGGTGGCGGAGGAGACCCTCCAAGCCGCGAAAGACGCGATGAAGCTCGGCTTCGGCCGCCGCTCCCTCGGCTTCTGAGCCGCTTCTTCCGCCGGAGCGCTACTTCCCGAACACGTCGAAGTGGATGCCGAGCCCGAGGCTCAGCACGACATAGGCTCTGGCGCTCTGGAGCACCTGCCCGTTCGTGTACCTCGGGCCTTGCACGCCGTCGGCGCAGTTCGGGGCGCACGCGAACGCGATGTCGCCTTCGGTGTCGTTGAACGCGCCCGTGGAGATGCTGAAGAGCGGCGTCAGCGCGAAGAGCGTCGCGACGCGGATCTCGGCGCCCAGCCCGAGGCGGAAGAACTCGATGCCGCTCATCGAGTAGCTCTGCGAGCCGTTGCTCACGGTGACGGAGCGTTTGCCGATCGACAGGTCCGTGAGGAAGCCGACGGAATCGACGTCGCCGCTCGCGTAGCGGAAACCGATTCCGTAGAAATCGGTGCTCGAGCGCGCCTGTGAGCCGTCGAACCTGTGGCCCTGTCCCATGAAGCCGTGCTCCCAGAACAGGTACGGGATGTAGCGGTACGAGATGCGCGCGCCGACGTCGAGCTGCGGAGCGACGCCGTTGCCGAGGAAGTTGCCCGTCGTCTCGGGTTCGTTCCGGTCGTTGTCGTAGAAGCTGAATCCGAAGCCGACGTAGCTGAGGCGCGCCCCCGTCCAGAGCGAGTACTTCGGCGCGTGAGTCTCCGGCTCCGGCGGCGCCGCGGGAGCGACGACCGCGGTCGGAGGAGGCTGCTGCTGGTAATACGGATACGGCTGCCCGTACCCGGGAGGCGGCGGCTGACCGTAGCCGGGAGGCGGCGGCTGACCGTAGCCACCTTGGCCGTACCCGTGACCTGGTGGCGGTGGCTGACCGTAACCTGGCGGCGGAGGCTGATACGGCTGCGGCGGAGGCTGGTACTGCGCCGGCGGCGGCGGCGCTGCGCCCGGCGGGTTCTGGGCCTCTGCGCCGGCGGCGGTGAGGAGCGTGCTCGCCACCACGGCAACCGCCCGAGCGTTGCGAAGGAGAAGGCAAGAGCGGCCCATGGCGTGCTCGAGCATAGCAGTGAAGCTCCTCCTTTCGAGGTGACGCCGGGGCGTAAGGCGCGACGGCGACGGCGCGCGCGCCCGCGCCCGCCTGGGGACGACGTCCGGACCGCGACAATGACCATCGAAGCCGAGCCCATCGACCGCGGGCGACTTGCACGCGCGCGCCTGGAGTGGAACAAAGAACAGGAAGGACCGATCGATCGATGGCTGGCACGCTGCTGCAGACCAAGGGAATGAAGGCCTACGGCCGGTACGGCGCCGTGGGCTTCGAGCTCCTCGCGTCGATCGCCGTCGGTTACTACGTCGGCCACTGGCTCGACGGAAAGCTCGGCACGCGCTGGATCGCGTTCGTCGGGTTCATCGTCGGCTGCTACGCCGGGTTCAGCGCGCTGTTCCGTGCGGCGAAGACGATGCAGCGCGACATCGAGCGCGAAGAGAAGCTCGAGCGCGGCGAGGATCCCTGGGGGTCCGAATATGACGCCATGAGCACCGAGGCCGAAGCGCGCGACAACGAGCGCGCCCTCGATGCGGACGAGAGCGTTCCGGAGCTGAAGGCGCAGCTCGGCAGCCGTGCGAACGGCGACCCCGGCCAGAGGCCTTCATGAGCGAGCCGAGCCGTCACGACGACGAGAACGAGACCGACGACATCGGTCGGTCCGTCGTCGCGGCGGCGGTGCTCGGCGGAGCCTTCGCGCTCGTGGCCCTCGGCGTCTACGGCACGCGCTCGGCGTGCTCGGTCCTCGTCGGAGCGGCCATCGGGATCGCGAACCTCGTCACGATGCGCGCCATCATCCGTGCGCTCGTGAACACGTCCGCCGAGACCGACCAGACGGAAGGTAGCGACGGGGACCCCAAGAGGACCAGCCGCGGCGCCGGGGTGGCCTGGGGGATCTTTGCCGCGTTCAAGATGCTGATCCTCTTCGGAGGGGTCTGGATCCTTTTGACCCGGCAGCTCGTCGACCCTATGCCGCTCGTCGTCGGCTACGGGGTCCTGCCTCTCGGCATCGCCGCGAGCGCCCTCTGGTCGAGCCTGCGCGGCCGGTAACGGCACGCGATCTCAGGCTATTTCGTCTAGCTCTACGTGGCAACGGGACGCGCGTCCCACAGCCGCGCGGGGTAAGAAAAGCGTGGAGTCCATTCCCGTCCACTTCGTGTTATGAGGCCCCCGCCGCGATGCCGGAGCACACTTCGTTTTTCAGCTACCTGATTGCCATGTTCCCTGCCCTCGGGGAGAACATGCACAACTTCGGCGAGACGTTCCTCGGCCACAAGAAGGTCGATGCGCACGGAGCCGAACCGATCGTTGCGAGCATCTTCGTCGTGCTCGTCGTCGCGCTGCTTGCGTGGCGTGCGAAGGCGGCGGTGAGCGACTACGAGAAGTCGGTCATCCCGGACGAGAAGCTCTCGCTGCGCACGTTCTTCGAGATCTTCATCGGTTACTTCTACAACATGATGAAGGACATGATGGGTCCGACCCGGGCGAAGAAGTACTTCCCCGTGGTGGGCACCGCCGCGTGCTTCGTCTTCTTCTCGAACGTGCTCGGAATGATCCCGGGCTTCCTGCCGCCGACCGCGAGCTGGAACATCACCGCCGGGTGCGCGCTGGTCGTCCTCGTGACGTTCACCTTCTACGGCCTCAAGGCGCAGGGCATGGGCTTCATCACCCACCTCGCCGGTCCGTGGATGGGCCCGCTGTTCCTTCCGATCAACATCCTCATCTTCGCGATCGAGTTCATCTCCACGTTCGTCATCCGCCCGGTCACGTTGAGCATCCGTCTCATGCTCAACATCGCGGTCGACCACCTCCTCCTCTCGATCCTCCTCGGCATCTTCACGCTCTTCCTCCCCATCCCGATCATGATCCTCGGGACGCTGGTCGCGGTCGTGCAGGTGCTCGTCTTCTGCCTGTTGACGTCGATCTACATCTCGCTCGCCACCGAGACCCATCACGGTGACGACCACGGTCATGGCGATGACCACGAGCATGGCCACGGCGAGAAAGCGCACGCCTGACGGCTCTGCCGCAGGGGCGTGAGCGACCAAGTCTTCTCTCTAGCCACCCATCAACAAAACGATTATGAGCGCGGCGCGCGCTCGAAAGATTCGGGGAGCCCCCACTTCCTCCCCAAAGTCCCAAGAAGGAGTCTGTCACGATGAGCATCCGCAAGCTTGGTCCCGCTGCACTCGCGTTCGCTGCCGCGTTCCTCGTTCCGCTCGCTGCGTTCGCGCAGGAGACCGGTAAGGTGGGCGCCAACAAGTTCGACGTGAAGACCTGGGCCGCCGTCGGAGCCGGCGTCGCCATCGGTCTCGGCGTCCTCGGCGGAGGCCTCGGACAGGGCCGCGCTGCCGCCGCCGCGCTCGAGGGTATCTCGCGTAACCCCGGCGCCGCCCCCCGCATCCAGACCCCGATGATTCTCGGCCTCGCGCTGATCGAGTCGCTCGTTCTGCTCTCGTTCGTCATCGCGTTCTTCCTCCAGGGCCTCGCCTCGGCGCCCTGATCCGTCGCCGCTCGCCCCTCTGGGAAGAGCGCGTCGACATCACGACTACGCCCGCATCGGCGTCCTCCTTCACGAGGACGTTGGGCGGGCGTAGCTGTTTTGTGCGCGCGAGATCAGTGACGATGACCGCGAGCCATCCGTGCTCGCGCTTCACGTTCGGGAGGATCGCCCCTATCCACGAGCTCGACGGAGGATGCGATGACTACACTCGCGGAGACCTTCTCGAGCCACTGGACCGTGCGAAGCGCACGCGACGCGTACCTTGCCGAGAACGGCTTCACACTCGAGGGCTACGACGACAAGTGGACGGGGGCCTCGTTCTTCGGCGTCGCGCTGAAGGTCCCGAACACCAAGCGGCACCGCTGGGGGATCATGCTCCACGATCTGCATCACGTCGCGACCGGGTACGGGACCGATCTCGTCGGCGAGGGCGAGATCTCGGCCTGGGAGCTGCGCGGGATCGGAAAGCTCGGGCTGTACGTCGGAGGCATCGTGGCGGCGGGAACGCTCGCAGGCGCCTTGCTCGCGCCACGCCGCGCGATCGCGGCCTGGCGTGCGGGCCGAGCCGCGCGGTCACTCTTCGAGCTGATGCCCCCCACCGATGACCACGAGGCCTACGAGCGCCTGCTCGATCTCACCGTCGGCGAGCTCCGCGCGCGGCTCGGCATCCCGCCCGAAGGGCTCGCGCAAGCGCCGCGAAAACTCCACGACTTCGCGCCGAAGCCGGCAAACGTACGCTGAGCAGCCGCGCGGGCACCGATACCGCTCGGCATAGGCGCAGCTCAGACGTGCTTCGACGCCGAGTGCGCCTTTCCGTTCCGTCCCGAAGGCTTCAGCTCGACCTTCGTCCACCCGGCCTTCCGGCGATCGAACGCCTTGTACGCGTCGATCGCGGACGTGAGCGGCCCTTCGTGCGTCAGGATCGCGGTCGGATCGACGCGCCCCGAGCGGACCATCTCCACGAGCTCCGGCACGTATCGGCGGTGATCGCAGTTTCCCATCTTGATCGTGAGGTTCTTGTTCATCGCCTTGCCGATCGGGAACGTCATCGCCGAGTCCGGGTACACGCCGATGATCGAGAGCGTGCCGGCCTTCGCGAGCGCGTCGACGGCCCAGTCGAACACCTGCGACGGACCGTCCCCCGGATGCCAGTTGTTGCCGTCCGGGTTCGTCTCCGGCGCGACCGCCTCGCGATCGCGGTCGAACTTCTCTGCGTTCTCCTTCGACTTCTTCGCCGCAGGCCCGGTGTGAGCGCGCTCGGCGTCGACGCCGACGGCGTCGATCGCGCGATCGACGCCGATGCCGTTGGTCAGCTCCTTGATTGTCTTGACCGGATCTTCCTTCTCGAAGTCGATCACCTCCGCGCCCTGTCTCCGAGCCATCGTGAGGCGCGACGGGACGGAATCGACGGCGATGATGCGGCCGGCGCCGAGCAAGCGCGCGCTCGCGATGACGAACATGCCCACCGGGCCGCAGCCGAACACCGCGACGGTGTCACCGGGAGTGATCTCGGCGAGCTTGGCTCCGAAGTAAGCGGTCGGGAAAATGTCCGACAGGAGGATCGCCTGCTCGTCGGTGACCTCGTCGGGTAGCTTCACGCACCCGACGTGTGCGAACGGGATGCGGGCCTTCTCCGCCTGCAGACCGTGAAACGGTCCGGTGCTCTTCGGACCTCCGAAGAAGGGCGTGCCGGCCTCCGGGCCGTTGGGATTCGCCTTGTCGCACTGCGAGTAGTAGCCAGCTCGGCAGTACGAGCACGCGCCGCAGGCGATCGTCGAGCAGATGACGACCCGATCACCGACGACGAGGTTACGAACACCCTTCCCGACCTGCTCGACGATGCCGACCCCTTCGTGCCCGAGGATCGTGCCGGGCTTCATGTCCGGGAGCGTTCCGCGGATCATGTGCAGGTCCGTCCCGCAGATCGCGCTCGCGGTCACTCGGACGATGGCGTCGGTCGGCTCCTGGAGCTCAGGCTCCTTTACGTCGTCCAGTCGAACGTCGCCGATCCCGTGAAACACGACAGCCTTCATGCGTCTCTCCTTCAGCGAGGGCCCGCTCGGCCCGCGTGCAAGGACAGCGCCCGGACGAACGCGCGCGCTCACCCGTGAAAAGCATCACCGCGACTGTGACGCGATGGCTCGTGCTCGCCGCATGGAGGCAAAAGGGATCAGCGAACGGCGAACCGTCAGTCCGCCGTCTTCCGTCCGCGACGGAGATCCGACAGGACGTGCAGGACGAGCACCGTCGCCCCGAGCGCGAGGAGAATCCCGCCGAGCAGGTGGTCGTGACCGAAGGCCGTGGCGCCGGCCATCGTCGACGAAGCGACGACGAGCCCGGAGAACACGCGCCGGCCGAGGCGATCGGCCGCGAGCGGGATGCCTGGATCCGGGGTCTTCACCTGCAGCCGGCCGAGGCGCAGGTCCTCGAGCACCTCGCGCGCCTGGAGCGGGACGTCGTAGCCCGCGCGCGAGAGCTGCTCGACTCCACGGATCAGCTCGTTGCCGAGGCGCTGGGGCGAATAGCGCTGCTTGAGCAGCTTCACGAAGTAGGGCTGCGCCTCACCGAACACGTCGAGATCGGGATCGAGCTGTTTGCCGATCCCCTCGACGGTCATGAGCGCCTTGCCGACCATCATGAAGTCGGTCGGGATCTCGAGCTCGTACTTCATGGCGCCCTGCACCAGGTCGCGGATCATCGCGGAGAGGTCGATCTCCTTGAGCGGCCTGCCGACGTACTTCTCGGCGAGCATCGCCACCTCGGCGCGGTACTCGCGCATGTCGACCTTCTTCGTCGGACGACCGATCGCATAGAGCGCGTCCGCGACGGCGTACCCGTCCTTGCGCACGGCAGCGACCATGAGATCGACGGTGCGGTCCCGGAGCTCGGGCGAGAGGCGTCCGACCATTCCGAGGTCGATGAGGCCGACCACGGGCGGCACGCCATCCAGGCCGCCCATGATGATGATGTTCCCCGGATGCGGGTCGGCATGGAAGAAGCCGTCTTCGAAGATCTGCTTGATGACGATGCCGACGGCGTTCTTCGCGAGCTGCGGGCCGTCCACGCCGGCGGCGAGCGCCTTGTCGATCTTGAGCCCGTCGAAGAACTCGAGCGTGAGGACCTGCTTGCTCGACGCGTGCTTGTAGACCTTGGGGAAGCGTACGAGCTCGCCTTGCGGCGTCCCCTCGAAGTTCTTCGAGAACCGCTCGCTGTTCTCCCCCTCGATCATGAAGTTGAGCTCGGCGGTGATCGACCGATCGAACTGCTGAACGAGACCGATCGGCGAGTAGATGCGCGTCTCCGGGATCGCGCGCTCGACGGCAGCGGCCATGATGTGCAAGAGCTCGAGGTCGCGCTGGACCGTGACGCCCACGTTCGGCCGCTGCACCTTCACGACGACCTGCTGCTCACCGTCCGGCGTGGCGAGGACGGCGCGATGCACCTGCCCGATCGACGCCGTCGCGAGCGGCCTTTCCTCGAAGGAGACGAACACCTGATCGAGCGGCGCGCCGAGGCTTGCCTCGACGACCTTCTTGATGTCCTCGAACGGGACCGGAGGGACGTCGTCCTGCAGCTTCTTGAGCTCGGCGATGACATCCGGCGGGAGCAGGTCGTTCCGCGTGGACATGATCTGTCCGAGCTTGATGAACGACGGCCCGAGGTCCTGGATGACGAGGCGGATGCGCTCGGCGGTGGAGACGCGGGTCTTTTCCTCTTCACCTTTCGCGAGCTCGTCGCTCGAGAGCTCGATCGCGTCTGCGGGCGCGCCAACGGCTCCGCTCGGCGGCGGCTCGCTCGCGGCCACGGCCGGCGCCTTCTTCGGCTTCCTGCCGAACCCTGCACGGGCGACGACCTCGCCGAATCCATGCCTCACGAGCACGCTCGTGATCTCGCGGAGGCGCCCGAGATCGCGCACGGCCGACACGACGGAAATCACGTTGCCACCGTAACACGGGGCGGATGTTCCCGCGCGCCACGCCCAGGGACCTCCCCTGGCAACGAGAGACGCGCCTCGCTCAGAACGAGACGCCGACGGCCGCGCCGCCGCCGGCCGACCACGTCGGCACGAGCTCGCCTCCGAACCGGATGCCGAGCAGCTCGCCGTGGACGTCGAGCTCGAGCCACAGCCGTGCGCCGAACGGGATACGGGCGCCTGCGCGAGCATGCCCGCCCAGGGCCATGCCGCGGAAGCGCCGCTCCGTGTCGTAGCCCGCAAGCGCGAGCCGCTCCGCATCGGTCCGGACGACCGTCCGGACGAGCGCGAGGACACGTGGTCCGATGCCCGCGCGCAGCAGTAGTGGTCCGAGGGTCGATCGCACCTCGGCGAGGCCGTCGACGCCGAGCCACGAGACCGTCGACTCCTGCCGCTCCCGAGCGCCGGTGCCGCTGCCGCCGAGCGCACCGACGCCGAAGGCGAAGCCGCTCGAGGAGGTGTGCTGGTACCGGAGCTCGAGCTCGTGACCGAAGTCGTAGAGTCGTGCGGTGCGCGCGACGTAGCCCGCACTGAGCTCGTTCGGCCAGAGGATGACTTCACCGCCCTTGCGCGCGAGCGTCTCCTCCGGCACCGCGCGGAAGTCGGATGAACGGACCTCGCGGTCTTCGTTCCTGGCGACGTCGAGCTGCGTCGCGGCGGAGTGACCACCGGCACGGCGGTGCACGATGTAGCGCCCGGGAGGGACCGCCAGTGCCATGGCCCGCTCGGCGGAGCTCCATACCTCGCCGACGACCGTTCGCGAGCCGACGCCATAGACGACGTAGTGGCTGTCCGCCCCGCGCGGAAAGCGAAGGCGCGTCGTGCTCGACGTGGTCGTCATCACGACGGGGGCGCCCTCGCGGAGCGTGGTCTCGAGCGCAGGGCGCTGAATGACGCCGGAGGCACGTGCAGAGCGGAAGAGCGTCTGGCCGTAGGCGAATGCATACGACTCGTCGAAGGTGACCCGAGCATCACCGTTGATGTCGGCGGCGCCGGCGAGGCCCGTCAGCCAGTAGTGCGTGAAGATCGCCGCGCCCAGCTCGTCGGACTCCTGCGCGATCTCACCGTCTGCCGAGGCATGAACGCGGATCACGCCGGACGCACGCGACGCGGCGTCGAGCGTGATCGTGAACGGATCGGTCGCCGTCACGCCTTTGCCGCGAAGGTCGGAGGTCCGGCACGCGTCGGTGACGACGATGCGCAGATCGGC
Source organism: Pseudomonadota bacterium (assembly GCA_023423895.1). GTDB lineage: Bacteria > Myxococcota_A > Polyangia > Polyangiales > Polyangiaceae > Labilithrix. The sequence continues at coordinate 1,840 of JAFAER010000178.1, read as the reverse complement.
TGGCACCGCGCCCAGCGTGCGATCGAGCTCGGCGAGCGGGAGGCGCTCACCACCGAAGTGGAGCGCTTCGCGGTCGCCGTGCCCGCTGTAGTAGAAGATGAGGGAGACGTCCTCGCGGCGCCGTGTGCTCGCCAGCGCGGCCATCTTCGCGATCGACGCATTCAGCTGCGACCGGCTCGGGTCCACCAGCACGAACGCGTGCTCCGAGCGGACGCCCCCGAGCTGCACGAAGACGTCGCGCACGCGCGCGGCATCACGCCCGGAGTGTTTGAGTGGCGGATCGCCGACGAGCCCTTTGTGATGCCCGACGGCAACGAGCAGCCGAAGGGGATCGGCACGACATGGCGATGCAACGAAGACGAGCAGCAAGAACGCGGCGAACGTGATGACCGCCTTGCGCATCACGGCTCCGCCACCACCGAGATCACGCTCACATCGGCGAAAGAGAGCTCCGTCCGAGCGCGGTTCACGGCCTCCGGGCGGCCAGCAATGATCCACCCTTCCGTCGGCGTCTCGTCGAACGCTGCGGCGCGCTCGGAGAAGTACGTCCCCGCCTCGACGAGCGCCGGCGCGAGGAGGAGCACCCAGGTCCCGTCCTTGCCTAGGAAGCCGACTTCGACGGGGCGTGCATCATCGACACTGATCTCCGCTCGCAGCCGGTCACCAGGGCGCACGTGGACGTCCGTTGCGGTCCGCGTCTGCTCACCTCGCCGGTCGCGGATGATCGCGAGCTGCATCTTGCCTTTGAAACGGATCGACGGCTCTCCCACGGCGGCATCGGCGGTGGCGACATGAGAGCCCGAACGGGCGACCAGGACGAGGACCGCAGCGGCCGCGAGGACCGAGCCCGCCGCCAGCGTCATCTGCCATCGCCGCGACGGTCGAGCGGGACGGAGCTCCTCGTTCGAGGCGGTCACACGATCGCGTTCGCGCCGGACGTCGGCGAGACCGAGCACGAGCTCGGCGGCCCTGGCACCTTCACGCTCGGCATGCGCGCGGACACCGGCACTGACCCGCTCGACGTATTTGGCGCAGGTCGCGCAGCCCGAGAGATGCTCCTCGACGCCGGGCTGGTCATCGCCGGCGGCATGGGCATCGAGTCGGAACAACGGCGGGTGCTCGCTCACGAGGGGTCTCCGGTGCGGCGCGGGATGGCGCTCGGACGTCTTGTCAGGATGCGCTGCGCCCGCTCCTTCAGGCGAGCGACACGCTTGATGATCGTCATCCGGGAATAGCCGAGCTCATCCGCGATCTCCTGCTGGTTCATTCCATCGAGAAAAGCCATGACGGCGATCTGCTGATCCTCGACGTCGAGCGCGTCGAGCAGCTCCATCGCCGCGCGCCTCAGCTCGGGCTCCAGCCCGTCATGGGCGGGGAGCTCGTCGAGGACATCGTCGATGGGAGCTGCCCGACGCGTCTTCGTCTTCCGAAGCAAGTCGAAGCAAGTGCGGTCGGCGACGCGATAAAGCCAGCGCAAGGGCTCGGCAGCCGTACGGATCGGAGCACCGGCACGCATCACCTTGAGGAACGTCTCCTGGACGGCGTCGTCGACATGAGCGGGCTGACGCAAGACCATCAGGCACCGCCGGCGCAGGACGAACCCGTACCGGCGGTAGAGGTCGGTGACCTCGCGATTGCTCAGGCCCTCGCTCACCCACTCACTCGTTCACTTGATCGTGCAGGGCCACTCCGGCGGCGGCGTCTCGGAAGGCAGCGTCCACTTGTACTGGTCGCAGCGCTCGTAGGTGCCCTTGCAGAGCCCCTGGGAGGTCGTGGTGCACTCGAAGTAGTCGTAGCTCCTGCCGTCGGCGCTGCACTTCAGGTGCGCGTCGTCACGCTA
>JAFAER010000123.1 GCA_023423895.1 Pseudomonadota bacterium | reverse complement strand
AACTGCGGAGGCACGACGACGCCCTTCGCGCGCGGGTCGAGGTAAACGTCGACGTTCGACCTCTCGAGCAGCGCGAGCGCGACCTCCTTCTTCGGTGGCAGGAGCTGGGTCATCGATCAACTTTGCTAGGGCCGTGCACGGGATCCATGAGTCTGGGCCCCATGTGCTCATGAGGAACGGGTGGGCCCCTCGGCGTCTCTCCCTTCTAGCGCGCCTTTCCTTCGTCTGCCAGTGTCGTGGTCGATGCAGGACGGAGCACGCTCATCATGTCAGGACGCCTTGACCGCCTTGCCCCCCGTGCCCCCTTTGCGCGGGGCTGACTCGCTCACGTCGACGCTCATGCTCGACGTACCGCCCATGGCTCGCGTCGTGCCTGATGGCGTCTTCGACGCATGGTCGTGGTGCAACAGCGACGTCATCGAGTGGCGCCGGCCTGCTCGATCGCCCCTCGCGCCCCTCGTGATCGGCGCGGAGATCGACGGTCAGAATCCACCTGGCCTGGTGTTCGTCATGCGGGACGCGCACGACATGCGGGACGGACCTGCACTTTTGCCGCGTGAGCTCGCGCGGCTCCATGCGTTCGGGTATGGGCTCGACGCCGAGCTCGCGCTCGCTCCTTACGCGATCGACGACGCGACCGATCTCCTCTACGAACATCGTGTGCGACCACACGACGTGTTCTGGCTCGCGGCCGGAACGCTCGACGCCCTCGTCTGGGGGCTGCACGACTGGGTGCACTTTCACAACCATGGTCCATTCGAGCAGCCGGCGATGACCGAGCTCCAGTGCGATCTCGTCGCGCTGGCCTGGCTCCGCCTGAATGCGGCACGCATCGGTCTCGACGACGCCACGCTGGAGAAGGTCGCTCGCGATCTCGCACGGCTGTCCGCGCAGCGCTTCGTCGAGGAGCAGGTGCCCGCGCCGGTCGGCGATCTCGAGGCGCTCTTCCTCGGACCGTATCCGGCCGCCAAGCTGTGAGCGCGCGTGTCCCGCGCACACAGCTCGTTCATGCTCCTCGGAGCCGCGCGGCTATCGAGCGGTTCGCTTCGCGCTCCGGCTCGCGCCGGCGCGGGTCGCGAAGGCGTGCACCGAGAACGGAAGCAGCGTCGAGAGCCGCGTGAGGAATCGAAGCGGCGGCGGGAACGCGACCATACCGGGCGCGCGCTCGAGTCGATCGGCCACGTAACGTGCGGCCTTCGGCGCGTCCCACATGAACGGCATGGGGAAGTCGTTCTTCGCCGTCATCGCGGTGTCGACGAAGCCGGGCTGGACGTCGGTCACGAAGAGGCCCGCCGACGCGAGGTCGATCCGCAGGCCCTCCATGAACACCGCGAGCGCTGCCTTGCTCGCGCTGTAGTCGGCCGAACCGGGCAGCGCGCGCCGGCCGGCGAGGCTCGAGACGCCGACGAGGTGCCCGTGTTTCTGACCGAGCATGATGGGAATGGCGCCCATCAGCGTCGCCATCGCGCCACGCACGTTCACGTCGATCGTCCGCACCACGTCCTCGAGCCGGAGCCGCGAAGCGTGGGCGGATGCGCCGACGCCTGCGTTCGCGATGACCATGTCGAGCGATCCGAGGATCTCCTCTGCGCGCTTCGCGAGGCCATAGGCCGCGTTGGCGTCCGCGACGTCGCAGACGAGGTGATGTGCACGGCCGCCTATCTCGCCGATTTGCGTGCAGAGCGACGACAGCTCCGCTTCGCGACGCGCCGTCACGACGACGTGTGCGCCTCGCTTTGCGTATTCGATCGCGAGCGCACGCCCGATGCCGCTCGATGCGCCAGTGATGAGGATCGTGCTCGGCTTGCTGCGTTTCGCCATCGTGCTCCTCGACCTCCATGTCGAACGCTGGAGGCCCCGTCCTATTTACACGACGAACGGAGCGATGGCGTCGGCGACGTCCGGCCGTTCCTATCTACCGACGATGCGAACGGCTCCGAGCCGGACGGCGTGCTCGAGCCAGCTTCCGATGCGCGCCTGGTGGTCACGCGTGTCGATCGCCGGTGCGACGCCCTTCGCGACGAGCTCGTCGAGCGCGGGCTGGCTGCTCGTCCCGACGCCGTCGTAGAGCGCGCTCTGGAGCGTCATCGCGACCTGCGGCATGCCCGTGGGAGGCTGCGCGGGCGCCTTCAACTTTGCGACGTCGATGCAGTCCGAGATGTCGTTCGTCGCGGACATCCGCGCGGTGAGGCTCGTGATGTCCCAGCGGGTCTTCAGGGTGGCGGCGACCGAGGAGTGCTCCAGCTGGGTCTTGCAGACGTAGCCCTTCTTCACCGTCGGACCGATCACGAACGCGGGGACGCGGAAGCCGAGCTGCTCGAACTCGGGATCGTCGTCGACCGTCTTCGGCGGCGGGACGTGATCGTAGAAGCCGCCGTTCTCGTCGTAGGTGATGACGAGCAGCGTCTTCGACCAGAGCGGGCTCTCCGCGAGGGCCTTGTAGACGCTCGCCACGAAGGCCTGCCCGCGAAGGATGTTGTGCGAGGGATGATCGTCGCTCGCCAGGTAGTCGGGGTCGATCAGCGAGAACGCAGGGAGCGAGCCGTCGGCAGCGGCGTCGAAGAACTGGCTGATCGGCGCGTTCGTGCCGCTGAACAACTTGCCCGGGAACCCGCCGAGCGCCCAGTTCGTGACGCCGGCGGCGTAGTTCTTCGCGGTGAGCTTCTTCTCTTTGAGCTCGTCCCAGATCGTCCGCGGAGCCTGGAAGAGCGGCGTGTTGTTCTTCTTCCCCTTCGACGTCGTGGCGTGGAGATAGAAGCGGTTCGGCCACGTCGGCCCCATCACGCTCGAGAACCAGTTGTCGCAGATCGCGAAGTTGTCGGCGAACCAGTAGTAGAGCGGGATCTGGCTGCGGTCGTGGTAGCCCATCGCCTCGTCTTGCGAGCCGCCGGCGTGGGCCTTCACGAAGCCGTCGTTCTTGCCGTCGTTGAACTGGTCGTGCGCCGCGTCCCAGCCGTGGGGCGGATCCTCCGGCGTGAAGTTCGCCATCTTGAAGACGGCCACGTCCGAGCCGTTGGGCGCGGGGTTCGTCTCGGTGCCCTTCAGGCCGTTCACCAGCGCCTTGTTGGCGTACGCCGCATCGAGCGAGAGCGCGCCGAGGAAGTGATCGAACGACCGATTCTCCATCATCAGGACGACGATGTGCTCGATGCCCGCGAGGAGCTCCTTCGGCGTGGGCTGCGGCTCCGGCGGCGGCTGCGAGGGCTCCTCCCCCGGCGTCGTTCCGCCGGGAACGGTGGGTGATGCGTTCGTCGAGGGTGCTTCGCCCGTACCCGCGCCCGGCTCCGACGGCGCGGGCGGAATCTCGGCTTCACTTCCGCAGCCCACCGCGATCGTGCCGAGGCCGATGCCAAGCCCGTGGAGGGCTGCACGTCGCGAGATCCGATCGCTCGGTCGCTCCTTCATCGGCATCTTGCTTTCCTTTCCTTCGGTCCGCTCGCGCAACTGCGGGCAACGCTATCGTGCGACCCGAGCGATCCGCCCTACTCTCGGCGGCTGATATGCGGACGAGACGTGAGCGTGGCAGGATGGTGCGGAAGTGATGGCCGCGGTGAGGCAGTCGCCCCGATCTCGCGCTGCGCTCTTTGCGCAAGTTGCGCTTCTCACGCTCGTTGCGGCCTTTGCGCTCGCCTGCGCGGAGCGTCCACCTACCGCTCATGACACGTCGACCGCTGCTCCCGCGGGACGCGCCGCCCGGTCCGAAACCGAGATCGAGCTCGTCGAATCCGTTCCGGTCGAGACGCCGCTCGATCATGCCGACGTGCGCGACGCGGCCGTCGTCTGGCCCGAGATGATCGATCGCGCGAAACGCACGCTCGACTTCGCGCAGTTCTACGCGAGTGACGCCGAGGGCGAAGCCGCGGCGACGGGCCGGCTCGCGCCCGTGCTCGCCGCGATCGAACGCGCCGTTGGTCGTGGCGTCCGGGTGCGCTTCCTCGCCGATGCGGTCTTCGCACCGAAATATCCGGCGACGCTCGAGCGCCTCCGGAAGGCCGGCGTCGTCGTGAAGACGATCGACTGCGCGCCCCGCTACGGCGGCGTCCAGCATGCGAAGTACTTCGTGGTCGACGGTCGCGAGGCCTTCGTGGGCAGCCAGAACTTCGATTGGCGTGCGCTCGGTCACATCCAGGAGATGGGCGTGCGGATCACGTCGGAGGCCGTCGCCGCGGCGCTGCTCGACGTCTTCGAGACCGACTGGGCGCTGTCCGACACGACGGCGCCGTCCGACACCCGGTCGAACGCGCACCCGGCACCTCCCTTCATGAAGACGTCGACGGGAGAGTCGATCACGCTCCTCGCGAGCCCGCGTGGATGGCTGCCCGACGAGTCGCGCTGGGACCTCCCTCGCATCGTGGAGCTGCTCGACCGCGCACGCCGATCGATCAGCCTCCAGGTCCTCGTCTACTCGACGCAGAACCGCGACAAGAGCAGCTTCATGACGCTGGACGAAGCGCTCCGTCGCGCCGCCGCTCGCGGCGTTCGCGTCCGTTTGCTCGTCTCACACTGGGGCGTCAATGCGGGCAGCCACGCGCGCGCATCGGTCGAGTCGCTTGCGGCGCAGCCCGGTGTCGAGGTGAAGGTGCTCACGATCCCACCTTGGTCCGGCGGCGAGATCCCCTTCGCTCGCGTCGCGCACGCCAAGTACCTCGTCGTGGACGATCACGCGGCGTGGGTGGGCACGAGCAACTGGGAAGGCGACTACTTCCTCAAGAGCCGGAACGTCGGCATCGTCGCCGAAGGTGGCGCGCTCGCCCCGCGTCTGGCGCGCATCTTCGAGGACGGTTGGTCGAGCACGCTCACCGCTCCGCTGCCGACGCCGACGAACGCGGACGCTGGCGCGTCGCCACCGCGCTGACCGCGGCGCGCACGCATCAAGCGGCCTCGCTCGTGCACTTCAGCGCGAGGACCGTCACGTCGTCGGCCGCTTCGCGCGGGCTCGGGAGCTCGAGCAGCCGGTCGACGAGCGATGACGCGCTCTTCGTCATGTCGAGGGCGGCGACGAGGTCTTCGGGCCGGTCGTCGGTCCCCTCGAACAGGCCGTCGCTGTAGATGAAGAGCGCATCCCCGGGCCCGAGGCGAACCGCCGACTCACGATACGGTCCGTTCGTCGGGAAGCCCACCGGGCGTCCGCCGCGCTCGAGACGCTCGAGCCCTCCCTGCGCGCGTCGCACGAGCGCGTGACCGTGCCCCGCATCCACGTAGTGCACCTCGTTGTCGGCGAGCTGCGCGTGGAAGAGCGTGACGAAGCTCGACGTCCGCTGCAGATCGCTGCCGAGGGCCTGGCGCAGCAGATCGAGCGTGGGCCCCGGCGGATTCTGGTGAGCGAGCGCGCGGAGGACGGCGCGCACGGTTGCCGCGAGGAGCGCCGCCGGAATGCCTTTGCCCATGACGTCGCCGACGCTGAGCACCGCGGTGCCGTCGATGACCTGCCAGTCGAAGAAGTCTCCGCCGACCTCGTGGGCCGGAACGCAGCGCGCCGCGAGCTCGAACCCTCTCAAGCGAGGCGCCTCGATCGGGAGGAGACTGGCCTGCACCTCGCGGGCGCGAGACAGCTCGGCCTCGAGGCTGCGGGCGAGCGCGGCGTTCTGGAGGCTCAAGGCGCGCGCGCGGAGCAACGTCTCGACGCGCGCATGCAGCTCGAGCTTCTCCACGGGCGCGACGATCAGCTCGTCGACGCGCTCCCAGACCTGCGCCGTGGCGCCGGCCGCGTAGCCGCGCGGGACGAGGAGGAGGAAGGGCAAGAACACGGGGCTGACCGCACGTTTCGTCGCCTCGATCCATCGACCATGACGCTCGAGCGACGGTCCGTCGACGATTCCGAGATCGAGCTCGTGAACATCGAGCGTCTCCGGCATTTCGGGGATGAGCACCTCGTGCCGCAAGGAGAGCCACTCGGCGAGCAGCCTTCGATTCTCCCCCGGCGAGACGAGCAGGACGATGCGGCTCATGCTGCCCTGCTGCCCTTGCTGTGGTTCTTCGCCACCTCCGGGTGACCGGTGAGGATCCCGCGAAGCTCCGTGAGCGGACGGCCGACGCGGATGCCGACCGGAGTGATCTCGAACTCGCGGAGCGTCGTCTCGAACGAGCTCACGCGCTTCTTCAGGACACCGACGGCGCGCTCGAGCCGCCCGCGGAACTCGAGGTACCGGAGAAACACGATGTTGTCGGCGAGGTGCCCGATCCCGACGTCGGTCGCGGCGAAGTCGCCGGTGATCGACTCGATCTCGTTCACGAGCAAGACCGTCACCCCCATGTTCCGGAGATAGGCGCAGAGGGCATGAACGTGAGTCTGGAGATCGTCCCCGTGCACGCAAAGTCGGTAGCCGCTGATGCTGTCGAGCATGATGATCCGCGCCTGGTGCTTCTCGACCTGCTCGCGGACCAGATGGGCGAACTCGTCAGGGCCGTACCGCAGCGGCTCGATGTGCACGGCAGCGAGCTCACCGCGTTCGATCATCTCGCGGGCGGGTATGCCGAGCGCCTCGGACCGGGTCACCATCGTCTCGGCGGACTCCTCGATCATGTAGATGCACGACCGCTCGCCGCGGATAGCGGCCTCTCTGACGAACGACAGGCCCAGGGTGGTCTTTCCGACGCCCGTGGGACCGGTGATGACCGTCACCGTCCCGCGCTCGATCCCGCCGTGGAGCTGCTCGTCGACCCCGTGGATCCCCGACGGCACCATCTCACTGATGAACTGCCGACCGTGCCGGCGCGGAACGAGGCGCGGATACACCTCCATGCCGCGATCGGTGAGCCGTAGCGAATGTGGACCGGCTTCGAAGTCCGATCCACGGAACTTCGTCACGCGGACGCAACGGCCCGTCGTCGTCGATTCGAGATGCAGGACACCGTCGCTGAGGAACTGCAGGTGCTCGTCGGTCGCGACCTCGCCGCCTTCCGACGTGAAGAGCACGGTGGCTCCCTTCTCTTCCAGGTAGCGGAGGAGCGAGAGGACCTGCTTGTGGTACTGGAAGGTGTCCGGCGAGAGGTAACGGAACTGCGTCATCGCCTCGAGGAACACGCGTTCCGGGCGGACCGACTCGATCTCCTCGCGGATCATCCGGGTCGTCGGCTCACGCTCGACCTCGGCGGGCGTGAAGATGTCGTACGACTGACCCTTCATGAAGAACTCGGCACCGGGCGTGAGATCGAGGAAGCGCACGCCTTCGAGATCGAACCCGAGCGAGCGCGCGTCCTTGCGGATCTGTTCGGTCGGCTCCTCGACGGTGATGAACAGCGCGCGCTCGCCGATCGCCGCGCCCGCGGTGAGGAAGTGAAGGCCGAGCATCGTCTTGCCGGATCCCGGCCCGCCGCGGACGACGTACGTCCGACCGGGTAGAACACCACCGTGGAGGACCTCGTCCAGGCCGGTGACGCCCGTCGACAGGCGGCGCTCGGCGTCCGGCTTCTCTGGCGTGCTCATGGCTCTCCTCGTCCTCGTCCGTCCTCGTCGTCGTCCCCGCGTCGCTCGCGTTTCGTACGCGTGCGAGGCGCAGTCGACCGGCGTCCCGGGATGAAGAGACAAGAAGGGTGCCGCGACCGAACGCGACCGCACGTTTCGTTGCGCGGGCGCCTTCAACGACGCAGCTTTTGTGCCGAGGGGAGCGATGCTTCGCGCATACGACACACCATCGGCGCTCACGATCGTCGTCGACGGACCGGCTACGATGACGGAGAGCCCTGCGGTCAGCGCTGCAGCCGCCGAGGGGCTCCGCCGCGGAGCGCGCTCGTTGCGACTCGACCTGCGCGGCTGCACGGCGATCGACAGCACGTTCTCCGGGACGTTGCTCTCGCTCCAGCGACAGCTCGAGGACGCGGGCGGGAAGCTCACGCTGGTCTCCCCGTCGGCGAAGGTGCTCGACCTGCTCGAGAAGATGGGCCTCGACGACTTCTACACGATCGAGATCTCGGCTCCGCTCGATGCCGGCGCCGCGTGGACCGAGGTTCCGCTCGCCCGCCCCTCCACCGAACGTCTCAGCCGGATGGTCCTCGATGCTCACGATCAGCTTGCGAGCCTTCCAGGGCCCGCGGGCAGCGTGTTCCGTACGGTCGTCGACGAGATGCGTCGCGACCGCGCGCGCGATGCAGACGTGGCAAGCGATCACGGAGAGACACCAGTGCCCCTGGGCCAGACGACGCGACGAGCGGTCGTGCCTTCCATCCGCTGACGCTCGCTCCACACCACGCAGGCGGACGACGAAAGAAGAGCCCTGAGCGAACGCTCGTGGCGTCCAGCGCAGGGCTCTTCGGGGGGGCGCAAGCTCGCGGCTCGCGACGGCTCAGGTCCCGGCGGTCAGCGCGGCGCCGTTCCGGTGGCTCGCCGGCGGGTCGGCCGACTCGACGTCGACGTCCACGTGAACGCCCACGCCGGACGTGCTCTCGGCGGGCGACGTGCCGTGCGCCGTCTTCTGCAGCATGCGTCCGACGTCGATGCCGAACTGATCCTGCAGCATCCCGAACATCGCCGTCATGCCGCCGCCGACGGTCGACATGAGCTTCCCCATGCCGCCGTTCTGACCGCCGCCGCCGCCCATGTCGATGATGTTGATCTTGTCGATGCCGGCGAGCTGCGTCGCGAATGCCTGCGCGAGCTCGGGCAGCTTGTCGACCACCATGTTCATCATGGCGGCGTCGTTGAACTCCTTCCACGCCTCGGCCTTCGTCCGCAGACCTTCGGCCTCTGCGAGGAGCTTCTGCTTCACGACCTCCGCCTCCGCCGCGCCGATCGCGAGCAGCTTGGCGGCTTCGGCCTTGCCGACCATCTCGATGCGGGCCGCCTCGCCGGCGCCCTCGAACTCGAGCTGCTTCTGTAGCGCACCCGCGCGGATGATCGCGGCCTGCTGCTCGCCTTCGGCGCGGAGGACGACGGCCTGACGCTCCGCCTCCGCAGGCTTCACCACGGTCGCGATGAGCTCCTTCTCGCGACGCAGCGCCTCCTGCTCCTGTACGAGGACTTCCTGCTGCTTCTTGATCTGCTCGACGCGGATCTCCTGCTCGATGACCTGCTGCCTCGCGACGGCGCTCGCGAGCGGCCCGGCCTGCAGCGTCTCGGCCTGCTTCGACTGCACCGCCGCGCTGAACTCCGCCTGCCTGCTCTCCTTGTCGCGGAGCGCCTGCGCGATCGCGACGTCGGCCTCGTAGCGGCGCGTCTTGCCTTCCTGGTCGGCGAGCGCCGACTGGATCATCGCATCGCGCTGCGCGGCCGCCTCGCCGATGACGGCATCGCGCTTCACCTCCGCCGTGCGCTTCTTGCCGAGCGCCTCGAGGTAGCCCTCGTTGTCGCTGATCTGCTGGATGGTGAGGATGTCGATCGTGACGCCCATCCGCTTCAGGTCCACCGCGGCCTCACCCGTCATCTTCTGGGCGAAGGCCTGGCGGTCCATGTTGATCTCCTCGACGCTGAGCGTGCCGAGGATGGCGCGGAGGTGGCCTTCCAGCGTCTGGAAGATCACGCTCCGGATCTGCTCCGGGTCCATCCCGAGGAAACGCTCGGCCGCGGCGCGGAGCGAGACGTCGTCGCTCGCGATTTTCACGTTGGCGACCGCGTCGACGGTGACGGGCACGCCCTCACGCGTGTAGGCGCGCTCGATCTCGAGCGGGATCGACATCACGTTGAGGGACAGGTACGCGACCTTCTCCAGGACCGGCAGCCGGAGGGCGGCGCCGCCGCGGACGACGCGGAAGCCTACCGTCACCGGCCTGCCTTGGTCGTCGAGGATGCGGTGCTTGCGGCCGTAGAAGACCGCCACCATCGACGGCGGGACCTTCACGTAGTTGCGCGCGAAGAGCGCCATCGCCGCGAACAGCGCGATGAACCCGAGGACGAGAGCGAGCGCGACGGCGCCGCCCGACTGCTGCAGACCGAATCCGTTCATGACACGCCTCCTTCCTCTGCCCTCTGATGGGGCGACACGATCACCTGACTCCCACGAACCGCCTGAATGACGACCTCTCCTCCGCTCGGTATGGCGCGCCCGTCGACGCTACGTGCAAGTTGCACGGTCTCTTCGAGGCCCACCGTCAACGCCACCTCGCCGACGCCGTTTTCGGGTATCGCGATCGTGACCTGCGCAAGCCGTTTGACGAGATCCTTCATCGCGATGCTGCTCGAGGCCTGCTGCGAGTGAAGGAGCTTTGCGAACTGGTGCACGGCCGTCGCGCCGACGAGACCGAGCACGATACCGATCCCGGACGACGCGACGTGGCCGAAGCCGAAGTGCTGTCCGATGATCCCGCCAACGCCGAAGAAGGTGAGGAAGGCGGCGATGACACGGGTGCCGAACGGGCTCGGCCCGCCGTGCACGTCGAGATCGCCGTGGTCGAGACTTGCTTCGTGGATGGGGACGTCGTGGTCCCCGAAGCTGCTCGCGATCAGCATGATGAGGAGCAGGGCGATGCCTACCCCTCCCAGGGCTGCATAGATGAGCATCTACTTCTGACGTAGGGCTCCAATGCTCGTTAGCAATCCGAGATCGGACGAGCTCGTCGCATCCATCCGCCGAAGCGGACGGACGTCTTGTGCGGATGGCGTTGGCTCGAGGCTCGCGCGGCTTGCGCGGCTACCTATTGGGCCATCGGCCTACTGGCCAGACTGCCGGCGCAGCGCCGCGCGCAATCGCAGCTCCACCATCAGGCACCGATCCTGAACGACGGTGATGCCGGCCTGCGCGAGCTTTTCTGCAAACGAATCGTCACGAATTTGTTGCTGCAGCCACACGGCGCGTGGATTGGCCGCGAGGATGTCGTCGAGATGCGGCGCGAGATCCTGCGAGCGCCGGAAGACGTTCACCAGATCGATGCGCGGCGGAGGCACGTCGACGAGCTTCCGGTAGACGGGCCGACCCAGGATGGTCTTCGCGTCGGGGTAGTAGACGGGCACGGGCACCACGTCCAAGCCCATCTCGACGAGGAACTGCGGCACGTAGAACGCCGGCTGGTCGGCCTGCGCCTCCGTCTTGATGCCCAGCACCGCGATGCGGTGGACACTTTCGAGGAGCTTCGTGATCGCGTCGCGGTCGTCGATGACGAGGGGGTGCATCACCTTTTGACCTAGCACGCGCCGGGCCAGGTCGTGCTCTCCAAGGCGCGGCTACGCTCGAGCCGCTAACGGGCGAGCTCCGCGAGGACCTCGCTGGCCTTGCCGCGGAGCCGATGCTTGTAGAGCGGGGTCAGCGGCGTGTCCTCGAGGTTGATCTCGACGGTCTCCGCTCCGTGCTGCACGGCGATGCGCGGCAGATCGGCTGCCGGATAGACGACAGCGGATGTCCCGATGCTGACGAGCAGGTCACATTGCTCGAGCGCGTCGCGCGCGCGGCCGATCACCCGGTGATCGAGCGGGTCCTCGAACCAGACGATGTCCGGACGCCAGTACCTGCCGCAATCGCATTTGCGGGGGCTCATCGGCACGCTCGTGTCGTCGCGGACCAGCCCCTCGTGGTCGCACCGCACGCGCCACAGGCTGCCATGCAGCTCGGCGACGTGAGTCGCGCCCGCGCGCTGGTGCATGCCGTCGATGTTCTGGGTCACGACGACCGTGCGAGGCTTCTTCTTCTGGACGTCGGCCACGATGACGTGCCCGGAGTTCGGCGCACACGCGCTCACGGCAGCGCGACGCTTGTCGTGGAAGTCCCAGACCTTCTCCGGATCGCGGTCGAACGCGCGCTGGCAGGCGTAGTCCTCGTAGTCGTACTCCGCCCACATGCCGCCTTTGCCGCGATACGTCGGGATGCCGCTCTCGGCGGACATGCCTGCGCCGGTGAAGAAGACGATGCGCTCGAAGTCGCTGAAGCGGATGCTGCTCACGTTCCCTCCCGGAAGCTCGCCGTGCGCCGGCGAAGACGGATAGAGTACCGCTTACTCTAACCGCGAACGCGAGTCGCGCAAGGCCCGCTCAGCGCGTCTGCGTCTGACGTCGGAACACGATCGTGTGGCGGGCGGCCTTCGGCGGAAGGGCCCTCGCGGCAGCAGGCGTGGCCGCCGAGACCGTGACGCGTTCGAGCGGCTTGATCGGGATCACGCGAGGATCGCCGCCGTCGAGTGACCACGCGGGACCGTCGGTGAGCGGGAATGCCCAGGGAGCGGTCGGCCCGAGCGCCACGACCACCATCGCGTCTTCGCCAGCGCGACCCAGGACCTCGACGCCCCTTTCGAGCTCGGTCATCGCCTCGATGGTCGTCGGCTCGAAGCCTTCGCGACGGAGCTTCCGCGCGAGCGTCACGAGGTTGGTCGCGACCTTCAACGCGGCCGGCTCACCGATGCCTTGCAGACCGAAGAGCCAGAACGGCACCTTCGCGCGCGCGACGCCGGCCTCGACGTCGGCGCCGTCGACGCGCCACTTCTGCGGACCGGAGAAGACACACACGGTGGCGTGCGCGCGGTCGAGCGGCGGATCGCAGAAGGAGAAGACGTCAGCGGGCGTGTCCGCCACGAGCGTGTTCGGCTTCTCCATCGAGAGCGCGACGATCCGAGCCTCCGGATCGGTCCCGAGGTCGGGTGCATTCCCGACGGTGATGAGCGAGTCGGGGATCGCGCTCGCGACGAGCAGCTGCCGCGCGCTCCATCCGCGGTCGCGCGCGGGGACCGTCGCTGCACCGAGCGGCATCCCGGCATCGCTGGCCGCTTCACGCAGGCCGGAGAGTCCACCCACGCGCGCCGCCGGCACGGTGAGGACGGCGACCTCGCCTTCGCCTTCTCGCTGCGCGAGGACGAGCGCCGGCGCCGACGTGCACCAACCCGCAGCGCTCTTCGCGTCCGCGCTCTTCGCATCCGCGCTCTTTGCGTCCGCGCTGCCGACGGCGAGCACGCCGCCCGGCAAGCGCAGGCTCGGCTTGTCGGCCGCGCGCTCGGCAACAAGCAGGACGCAGGACTCTGCCGGCACGTCGACGACCGCAAATGGGGCGCCCCGCTTGACGAGCGCCGTCACCTTGAAGCCCGTCGTGCGGAGCGCCGCGCGTCGCGGGTCGGCGGCGAGCCAACGATCGCTCTCCGCCACGTCCACCGGCGCCCGCGGTCGGGCTGCTCCCTCGGGCGACTCCTGCGTCCATCGCTTCGCCTCGAGCCATGCATCGAGCGACGAGTCGGCACATGCCGCGTCCGTCTGCCCGGTGGTCCCCGGCTTGAACGGCAAGAACGCAAACGCACGCGATCCGCCGATCGAGCTCGCATCCGTGCGCAGGAGCGCGAGCCCTTCGCCCGGCTTCGTGTCGCCGCTGATCGCGACGCGGCCTCCTTCGCAGAGGCACGTCAAGAGCGGCACGGGCCCCTCGACCGTCCCGCCCGCGTGGGTCAGGCGAACCTTTCCGCCGTTCGAAGACGTCGCGAGCAGGCATCCGGCCGGCGCGCTCGCTTCGAGCTTCGAAGGCTCTCCGCGGCTCGTCGTCTGGAGCACGACGAAACCCATCGCGCGGTACGGGTCGGCCGCCTGCTCGATGTGGCTCCGTCGCACGACCTCACTCCGGAAGATCAGCGCGCCGGTCACCGCCACGATGCCGACAGCCAGCACGCTGCCGCCGACGAGGAATCGTCGTGACTGGATCCGTCGGGCCTCGTCGCGCGAGACGGCGTCGATCTCCGCCTGGCGCTTCGCGCGTCTCGCTTCGTCTTCGCGACGAAGCCGCTCGTGCTCGGGATGACGGCCCTTCAGGACGGACAGCGCGCGCTCGACCTCGGCGAGATCTTCGGGCGTGTCCTTCTCGTTGGGCTTCGGTGGCGCGGGCATTCGACGCTTTCGACGGCAGCGCCCGATCGTGGATCGTCCGGCGACCCGATCACAAGACGTAGTTGCCGAAACGTCGAACTATCGCCATGAGCCGTCCCCCTTCGCGCTCTCCGCCAGGCTGAGTCTGGCCATCTTGCCGTGCTGGCCGTCTGGCCTTGGTCGTGCTGCGGTCCTGGCCTCGTGCCCTCCCGCCGCGCTGGCCGGGATCCCCGCCTCGATCGAACCGCCGCGATTCGCTGCGCTGCCGGCACGCGACGGGGGTCGCCGCACGGCAGCGGTCACGCGGGTTCGCTAGACGCCCTTCGCAGCCCAGTTCGCGCCGCGAATGGCGTGCTCGTGCTCCTCGACGGCCTCCGATCCCTCACGTTCCGGGTCTTCCGGCTCGGGCGGAAGCCTGCCCTCGTCGTCGAGCACGATGAACGGGCCGCCTTCCTCGTCTTCCGCGACCTCCTCGTGAGCCGATTCGTAGATCGGCTCGCCCCGCGTGGCGGATCCGATGAACTCCTCCGCGAACGACTCGGCGTCGGCAGCGGGAAGCGGCCTCCCCTGACCGATCGTGTCCGGAAGGAAAGCATTGCCGTCGTCCTGGCGCGCGGCCGGACGCGGTTGCTCACTCCGCTCTTGCCCGTTTGCTCTGTTTCTCATGCCCGAACGTGGCTGCAAGCGATGCGCCCTCGAGACCGGCCGTAAGCGAAGCGATCACGTCCGTTCAATCGCCTCGACAGGGCTTGGTCGCCGCGGCGTCGGTCCGCGCGAGCGCGCTCGAAGTTGCCCTCGTTCGACACGATGCACTTCGTCACGCGTCCCCGATCCGCACAGCACACGGACGTGATCGTGACGCTTGCTGGCGCTCGACCTCGCTCGCTCACTCGCGCGCGGCTCAGTCGTCGTCGTCGTCATCCTCGTCGCGCGCCGCGGGCATCTCGGGAGCGCGGCCTTTCACGCTCATCACGTCGATGCTCGTCTTCGCGGTGCAGACACCCGAGCAGTCCGTGCCCGTCATGACATGGTCCTGGTACAGCCACGAGAGCTTGCCGAGCGTCGGCTCGCCGTTCGACACGACCGTGCCGACGATCACCGCGCGGGTGCCCCAGTGACAGCCGTCTTCCCAGTCGAGCTCCGTCGTGAGCTCGACCTCGACGGCGCCGCCGTGAACGCGGCCCGCGTAGCGCTGCTCTCCGAACTCCGCCTCGGCCGGCCCTTCTCCGTTGCACGGATAGAAGAGGACCCCGGGCGCCTGGCTGATGTGCTCGTCGAGGTAACAACCGGGCGACGACTTCTGGATGCGCCCGGCGACGAGCCGGAGCGAGCAGCGTCCGCTCGCCGGCTCACCCGTCGTGACGATGCCGCCGTCGACCAAGGTCCCGATGGGCGCGATCTGGAGCTCGACGGGCGCCTGCACCGGCGTCCCGCGCGCCCCGGCGCACGCCATCAAGACGAGGGCGGAGACCGCGACGAGCGCGAGCGGCTTAGCGAGCGGGGCAAGCGGGGCGGCGGACGCCAGCTCGAGCACGCGCTGCGCCGGCCGATCGGTCCTCATCGAGGGCATCGTACCGCCTGCGGACCATGCGACGAAGCAGGTCCAGCCGCCTCAGCTACGGCCGAGCTCGTCGACGAAAGGCCGTCCTTGCGCCGGAGACGGTGCGGACATAGGTTGCTGCTGCTCAATCGCCATGGGGGCGATCGGCTTCGACGGAGATCTCGACCATCTTGCTGCGTGCCGTGGGTCTCGTGGGACCACGTAAAAACCTCGCGGGAAACACAATTGCGAACGATAACGCAATTGCTCTCGCTGCCTAAACAGCAGGTCTGAGAGCCGGGCGACCCGAGGGCCTGCCAGTGCCCTGGGAAGCTCGTCAACAAACTGGCTGGCCAAGGCTCGGGTCACCGGAGCTGCGGCGAGATCAAACAGGTGAATAGTCCCGAGGAGAGCTCGCCAGTCGGCGCAAATCGGGACGATTCAAACGGCTGGATACGCACGTAGACGCAGGTGGCCTCGAAATTTTCGGACCCGGGTTCGATTCCCGGCGCCTCCACCTCTGCCCTGGGCTGACGCCCAGGGCTATCGCGCCGCTCATCTGTTCTCGGTGTACTCCGTCCAGCAAGCTGGACTCCGTACACCTCGAATCGATTCCCGGCGTCTCCACCACGATCCGTCTAGGAAACATGCGGCTCGTGTTCGGACCAGCAGTTTGGTCCGAATTTGGTCCTGGGCCGAAGGGTTGCGTTCGGCGGCGCCTTGGTTCTCCTTGCGGTGCTCCAGGTCTGCTGTCCCGATAGGTCACGCTCAAGCGTGCCCTACGAGTCAGGGCGACGGCCCAGGTCTTCGTCGTCGGCGAGACCGTCCCGAGGTCCGGGGGTCGGTGAACGTCCGTATGTCGAGGCAGTCTGCGATGCCCCCAACGACGTCATCTCGGAGGGTTCGTGTCACTCTCGAACTCGACGCCCGTGAACCGAGAAGACCAGGCCGCCGGTCAAAAAACGGCCGGCCCACGTGGCGATGCTCCCGGCACTCAGACCGCCAGAGCCCGTACGGGACCGTGACGGTCACGGCGACTTGTACGCCTCCATAGTTTCTCTTGTCGGCACAAGAGCCGTGTGCAGCATGGATGCATGCCCCCCATCATGCTCTGCCACCGGCGCAAGAAGCACGACGACA
Source organism: Pseudomonadota bacterium (assembly GCA_023423895.1). Classification (GTDB taxonomy): domain Bacteria; phylum Myxococcota_A; class Polyangia; order Polyangiales; family Polyangiaceae; genus Labilithrix. The sequence continues at coordinate 8,789 of JAFAER010000123.1, read as the reverse complement.
CCCTGACGCCTTGCCTCCGTTGCGAGGGGACTTACGGCGCACCGGTCTCCAACCTGCCGAAGTGCCCGACTTGCTTCCTTCCAATGACGAAGCCGACGGATGACGACGAGGCCATGCTCGCAATCCTCGAACGGACCATTGCGGATCCGCCTCTCGAAGAACGGCGCCTGGACTACGGCTGGAACGCCGTCGAATTCTTCGCCGGTGAGCGTCGCGATCTCCTTGCTCGCATCAGAAACCTGCAAGAGTCAGATCAGCTCGCTCCCCACTTCCCGTGGGCCGTTCACGCCTTTCCGGATCGTCTACAGTTTACTCGGAAGTGAGGCCCCAGCTCCCTGACGTTGAATCGCCGGGATCGGCCCCTTCGGTGGCCGGTCCCGTTTCTGCGTGCGCAGCAGCGTCAGCCCTTCTGTCCGAGTGCGACCGGCTCGTGCACGAGGAGAAGGAAACCTTCTGGACGCCGCATGCAACGCCCGGAAAGATGCAAATGCTCTTCAAGGAGAAGGGCGGCGGAGACCGGTACGCCGAAGCGAGGCGGCTCTACACGGAGCGGAGCGCGCACCTCGACTCGCTACTGCAAAGCCGCTCACCGCGGGATGGGCAGGTGCTTCCCGATCGGCCGGCCTCCTCCCTAGTCTGCCCGGGGCCCGAGGAATCGCGAACTGGTAGCCGGTACGTTCACCCGCTCATCGCTGATTCGTTGTGAGCGCGGCGTTCGATCGAGACCACGAAAACTTCGTGCCTAGCCTGCAGACAACCCGTAGCCCTCAGGCCGGTGAGGTATGCCAACCGATGATGGCCCTCCAACAAGTGCCATGGCTTCTTCAGAAGGGCTCCACGGGGGAAGGCATGAAGGCCGGCACGATTGTCGAGAAGAACGATGGGCGTATTCCATGTTCCGCGTTCCCTGAGATGCCTTGCGACCCAGTCGTCGACCGTTGCCGCGCGCTCGAGCACGTGCGCCCACTCTTCCGCGTCTCCGTCGAGCGCTTCGACGCCGGGGATCTGTTCGACCGGCCACGTTTCCCTTGCGAAGCGGAACTGTCCGAACCCGAGGAACCGGTACTTACTCAATTGCGTCCAGTGCCGATACAACCACTCGCGAACTACCTCGCTGGGCCACGCCGGCAGGTTCGCCCGGACGCGCTGTGCGTAGTGTTCGAACGGCTCGTTTTCGTGCAGACGAGCTAGCGGCTCGAACGGCTCGTCGTCTTCAGTCGCGCAGCTCGCAATCGAGAAGAGTTCAAGCGCCACGTCGGCGAGAAGCACGCGGGCACAACGTGCATCGTTCGGGTTCGTGATCTCGTCCCGTGCAGCGGCGCGGATCGTGGCGTTGAGAAGCTCGCCGAGTGCGGCTGCTCGGGGCGCGAGGTCGCGGTTAGGTTTCTTCAGCCGCTCCAGCAACGGCTGCAGCCCGCAAGCTAGTGTTCTTAGGTCGAGCTGGGCGAGGAGATCGGCGAGAGACTCACCAAGACTGAAGTGTAGGTCCCGAAACACGCGTCGAAGCGCGCGGGCGCTCGCATCGATCCGATCCTCGTCTACCTCGATAGGCTCAGTCATGAGTGTGCATCATGCGATTGATCGTTCCCCTGCGCGACGACAAACGAGGAGGACGGCTTTACCCCTTCGGCTGCTCCCTCATCTACTTGGTCCGCTGCCGCGAATCGAGGTTGACTACTTCCGCGGCCCCCGCACTGCGCCTCGCGGCGAGTTCGTCCGCTAGCTTCGACACGATCGAAACAACCGGCGACAGCCGCGGCCGTAAGCGCGTCCGCAAGTGCGCGCTCGCCCGGTCGCACAGCGACATCGCCTTTGTGACGCCCGCCGACCGCCATGCCGGACGCGACACGGCGATTCGATGCGGCGTCGACCGGTTTACGATCGCGCTCGACGGCGGCCCCCTGAGCGCTGGGCCGGCTCGACGCGAGCCTGAAAAGCCCCGCTCCTCGTGCGGCTGAATCCGGACACAGAATCTCAACCTCACGCGACCGCCGCGTGACGAATCATCCGGCATCTACGTTGACACTCACCGGGCTCGTGCTCACGCTCACGCGCGATGAGCAAGCAGCCGAGCACCGAGCAGGTGCTCCACCACATCGGTTACGAGTGGTGGATGTTTCGGACCATGGCCCGACTCCTATCGGACCTTCCGGATTCGGACGATCCGGTCCGAAATGCGTTGGTCGAGAGCCTTCTACTTCACGCCCGCAACCTCGCCGACTTCTTCTTCGAACGCAAGAACGGCAAGAATCCACGGGCAGAGGACTTCGGTGTCACCTACGAACCGAAGCCGCCTTTGATCAAGAATTGGTGGGTCCGAGCGAGTCAAGACGCCCTCCACGTTGAACGCGCTCGTTTCCGGCCAAACACCCGAGACCCACTCGAGGTCGACGCCGTGTGGTCAATCTTCGGTGCAAAGATCAATGAGCTACGCGCAGCCACGTCGATCCCCTTGGCGTGGATCGGGGACTACGACGCGCGTACGCAGCTCATCCCAAGCGATCGATTCGTTTCCTCACCCGGGCCCGTCGGAGCGACTGGCGCAACGGGGCCGACCGGACCGACTGGTCCCCCCGTGTCAGGGAAGTTGTCGCCTCCGCCGTATGGCGGTTCTGACCGTATCTCTGGGAGCGGGATCTGGAACTTCTTGTGAATTACACGGAGAGCTTCAAGGCGAAGATGGTGCAGCGAATGTCGCCGCCGGACGCGATCAGCGCGATGCGTCTGTCGAAGGAGGTGGGCGTCTCGCAAAGCCAGCTCTCGCGCTGGCTGCGTGATGCTCGTAGCGTCGTGCCTATGGCGAAGGGACGGCGATCGGATCGCGTCGTGGAAGGAAGTCCGAGAACGGCGGAGGAGAAGATCCGCATCGTGATGGCGGCGGCAGCCGTCCCACCGGACGAACTCGGGGCGTTCCTCCGTCGGGAGGGGATCCACGAGGCGGAGTTGGAGCAGTGGCGCGCGGCGGTGATCGGCGCAGCAAAGTCGGCGTTTGAGGGCGGCAGCGCGCCGAAGAGCGCGGGTCGCGGCGCCGAGGCGAAGCGGGTCAAGGACCTCGAGCGGGAGCTACGTCGGAAGGAGAAGGCACTCGCGGAGGCGGCTGCGCTCCTGGTGCTCCAAAAAAAATTCCATACGTACTTGGAGGAAAGGGACAAAGACACCGACGAGGAGAACGAGAAGTGATCCTCGCGATGATCGACGAGGCGGTCGCGGCTGGCGCTCGGCGTGAACGTGCGTGCGAGGTCGTCGGGCTTGCAGAGCGCACCCTCCAGCGTTGGCGCGACGCGGACATCGGTGACGATGGCCGCGCCGGTCCGCGAACACGCCCAGCGAACGCGCTGACGCCGGCGGAGCGCGCGAGGGTACTCGCGGTCGTCAACTCGCCCGAGTACCGCGATCTGCCGCCGAAACAGGTGGTTCCTCGCCTCGCAGACGATGGGCAGTACATCGCCTCGGAATCGACGATGTACCGCATCCTCCGCGCCGAGGGGCAGGCGACGCATCGCGGCCGCGCGAAACCGCGGACGTCACGTCACGTCGACGCGCACGTGGCAACGGCAGCGAACCAAGTCTGGTCGTGGGACATCACGTACCTCCTCAGCTCAATCCGCGGACGCTTCTTCTTCCTCTACCTCGTCGAGGACGTCTGGAGCCGCCGCATCGTCGGCTTCGAAGTCCACGCGGAAGAATCGATGGCGCTCTCCGCGGAGCTCGTGAGCGCCACGTGCGCCGCCGAGGGCATCGATCCTCGCGGACTCGTCCTGCACTCCGACAACGGTGGTCCGATGCGCGGCTCGACGATGCTGGCCACCCTGCAGCGGCTCGGCATCGTCCCCTCGTTCAGCCGCCCGAAGGTGAGCGACGACAACCCCTTTGTCGAGTCCCTCTTCCGCACGCTCAAGTACCGACCGGAGTACCCTCACAAGCCCTTCGACACGATCGAGGACGCACGCGCTTGGGTCGCCGGCTTCGTCGCCTGGTACAACACTGAGCATCGCCACAGCGGAATCCGTTTCGTGACCCCAGACGAGCGGCACGACGGCCGGGAGCACGAGGTCCTCGCGAACCGCGCGCGCGTCTACGAACGAGCGCGGCGGAAGCATCCAAACCGATGGTCGCGTGCGACGCGCAACTGGACGCCGGCCCCTGCCGTCTTCCTCAACCCGAAACGAGATCAGGAGACGATCGCCGCCGACTCGACAAGCTCATAGTCCGTCACGAAAAGGCGACATCTACTTTGACACTCACCGTGGTCCCGGACCAATGCAAGCGACTGGCGCAACGGGGCCGACCGGACCGACTGGTCCCGGACCAATTCAAGCGACTGGCGCAACGGGGCCGGCCGGGCCGACCGGACCGACTGGTCCCGGACCAATTCAAGTCGCCATCGATTCTGTTCCCCTCGTAGCGACGAGCGCCTCGCCCCTGTACTTCGTCGTCGAAGGAACCACCGCGCCGACGCGCGTGGTACCCGGCCCCGGTGACGAAACCTAACCGACGCTGCCAGACCGCATCCGTTCGACGAATCGCGTTCCTGACGTTCGCGAAGCGCTCGCGTACGATCTCGCGCCGGAGGTCGGTGATGAGCGAGAGGGCGACGCGAGCTTCCGCGCCCGCACGCTCAACGCCTGTTCGTTCGTCCCGGTCCGTTCTCCTTGCGCAGTCGCGACGGTCTCCAATTGAGCGCCCGGTCGTCTGCGCGGTGCGTGGCGGCAGCGTCGCCTCTGGCGTCTGCTCTTTGCGCGTGGCGAGCAAGCGCCGGTCTCGCCGCGGGCAGTCGTTCGTGTGGAAGAACTCGCCCCGGTAGCAGCGGCCGCGCTGGTCACGTCGCCCTCGCGCGCTTGCGCGAGCCGAGGTCGATCACCTCGGCGGCGTGAGCCGTGCAGCCGTGCGGCGCGCGGCCAGCTCGTCGGCCAACTTCGAGACGACGTCGAAGCGACCGGCGGCGGCGGCGGCGGCGAGCGCGTCAGCAAGCGCACGCTCGATCGGGTCGGCTCTTTCCGTTTCTTCTCGTTGCGTAGCGTCGCAATTCGTCACCTCGCCAGCTGAACGCGCATCGTTGGATGCGACCGAAGACGACGCGTCGCGACGCACGGGTTCGGCTTCGATTCCCGGCGCCTCCACCTCTGCCCTGGGCTGACGCCCAGGGCTATCGCGCCGCTCATCGGCGCCGGTGGACTCCGTCCAGCGAGCTGGACTCCGTCCACCTCGGCGCGATTCCCGGCGGCTCCACCACCGCAATAAATTCGAACCTTCCTCCGCAAGGAGGAGGTTCAAGCTATCGACCCGACACGCGGCCTGAAAATAGGCCGCCCGACCTCGGGCGTCTTCGGCGTGAGCGTCACGACGCCGGTCAGGCGCCGGAGCGCGAGCGCCGACTTCTCGGTGCGCGTGGCGAGGAGCTCGTTCAGGCGCTCGATGCGGTCGGCGATCCACGCGCGGGGTGGCGGGGTGAACGCGTGGTCCTTGGCCGCCGCCATGCTGGCGACGTCAGCGGTGAGCGTCTTCACCTGCTCCTCGGCCTGCGCGAGCGCGTCGGCGAGCCCCGGCGTGGCGCGACCGGAGGCGATGAACTCGATGAAGTTGTGCACGCGCGTCTCGGCGCGATTCAGCTCGATCTTCTTGAGCCGGAGCTCCTCGGGCACGTGCGAGAAGTGCTCCTTGATCTTCTTTGCCGTACGCTCCATAGACGGCCTCGAGGACGTCAGGCTTGAGGACCTCGTCGTTCAGCGCCGCGACGACCTTCTGCTCGAGGCGCTTTCGCGAGATGAGAACCTTGTTCTCGCAAGACCGTCGCGAGGCATCGAGGCATCCGTAGTAGCCGCTCCCTTTCCCGCTCACGAGCGCGATGGCGCCGCCGCACGAGCCGCACTTGAGGCTGCCCGAGAGAAGGTGCGTCGGGTGGGACTCGACGTAGCTGCGCTGCTTCCCCTCGAAGCCCTTCTTGCCCTTGCGCCGGCTCGGGAAGACGCCGCCGATCTCCGTCCAGCGTCGCTGCGCAGCGCTCCAATCGTCCTCGGAGATGATGCGCATCTCGGGCCGCTCTTGAACGACCTACTCCTCCTTCGGGCGATCGACCTGCTTTATCTTGCCGGAGAGCGGATCCTTCACGGTCGTCGTCCGGTTCCAGACGAACTTCCCGGTGTACTTTTCGTCCTTGGGGGTCGACCGGAACACCTTTGGCAGCGAAGGTCCCGCGTACCGGATCGGAAGGAAGCCCCTCCGTCACGGTGTGACCCGTGATGGCTTGCATCGGCTCGGGGCGGCGGGGTGACCCGCACGCCCCGGCCGGGTGCGAGCTCAGGGCGTGAACGTCGAGTTCGCCGCGCCGGGCGTTCCGCGGCCGCCCGGGCCATACACCGCGGTGACGCTCGCGTCCGCCCAGTTGCTGCCGTCCAGGTTCCGGTTGTCGAGCGCGGGGTTCCTGAGCTCGCGGGAGATGCCATTCTGCGCGGAGACGGCCGCGGACTTGAAGACGACGCGGTCGATCTCGACGTTGTCGGGATTGCCCTGGACGGCGACGTCGCCCGTGGTCTGGTTGACGTCGCTGACGAAGCCGTCGGGCGAGATGAGCCGCACCGCGTCGAGGCTATTGGCCAGCGTCAGGGCCGTCCCGTATTCGAAGTCGACCGGAACGCCGCCATTGTTGGTGGTGTTCGTGGTGTTGCCGAAGACCAGATAGCCACCCGGGGCGATCCTCAGCGCGGGGCCGGTGATCAGGAAGGCCGGTCGGTCGCCGGAGGCCGACGAGTCGCCGATGCGGAAGCCGACCATGTTCACCGGGAAGAGGCCGGCGTTGTAGATCTCGAACCACTCGCCATTCGAGTCCAAGATCGTGCCACCCGGGTTCACGAGCACCTCGTTGATCACGAGCTTCACCGCGACCTTCGTCGAGATCACGAAGGAGGCCGTGAAGTTGGTCACCGAGCTCGGGACGTTGAGCTGGATCGTCTTCGACGACGACACCGCGTCCTGGGCGACCTTCTCGTCGTACTGGAAGTACGGACGGCTCGTCGTCGGGACGTCGCTGGTGCCGTCGGCGTTGGCGACGGTGATGCTGCCGGTCCCCGCGTTGACCGTGGTGCTGCTCAGGATCAGGCGGATACCGGTCGGCGAGGTGGTGACATTGTCGATCGTGCCGATCGCCTGGGACAGCTTGTTCTGCAGGGTCGCCGAGAACGACAGCAGCCCGGTGCCGCTGTCGTAGGTCACGCCGGACGCCGCCAGCACCGCATGGTCGTTCTGCCCACCGTAGAGCGTGTGATTGTCGTCACCGGTGACGGTGTCGCTCGCGGTGGTCGCGCTGCAGTCGACGGATCCGCCCGCGAGCGTGGAGAACGTGCACGTCAGCGCGTACGGCAAGGCGGCGGGGGCACCGACGACCTCGATCGAGATCGTGGCGGTGGTGGAGCCGCTGCCGTTGGTCGCCGTGATGGTGTAGTCCGTGGCGGACTGCAGCGCCGTGGGCGTGCCGGTGATCGCGCCGGTCGAGGTGTTCAGGGTCAGGCCCGCGGGGAGCGCCGGGCTCACCGACCACGACGTCACCGTGCCCGTGACGGTGGGGGTGTTGGCGGTGATCACGGTGTCCGTGGTGTAGGACGCGGTCGGCGTCGCGTACGACAGGGCGGACGGAGCGGCTTCGTCGACCGTGATCGAGATCGTCGCGGTAGTGGAGCCGCTGCCGTTGGTCGCGGTGATCGTGTAGCTGGTGGCGGACTGTTGCGCGCCGGGCGTGCCGGTGATGTGGCCGGTCGTCGTGTCGAGGGTCAAGCCGGCGGGCAGTGCCGGGCTCACCGACCACGACGTCACCGTGCCCGTGACCGACGGGAGGTTGGCGGCGATCACCGCGTCGACCGTGTAGACCACCGACGGCGTCGCATACGACAGGGCCGAGGGAGCGGCTTCGTCGACCGCGATCGAGATCGTCGTGTTCGTGGAGCCACTGCCGTTCGTCGCGGTGATCGTGTAGCTGGCGGCGGACTGCAGCGCCGTGGGCGTGCCGGTGATGTCACCGGTCGTCGTGTCGAGGGTCAGGCCCGCGGGGAGCGCCGGGCTCACCGACCACGAGGTCACCGTGCCGGTGACGGTCGGGGTGTTGGCGGGGATCACCGCGTCACGGGTGTAGACGGCAGACGTCGTCGCGTAGGACAGCGCGGTGGGTGCCGCATCATTGACCGTGATCGAGATCGTCGCGGTGGTGGAGCCACCCGTGTTGGTCGCGGTGACGGTGTAGCTGGTGGCGGCCTGCAGCGCGGTGGGCGTGCCCGTGATCGCGCCGGTCGTCGTGTCGAGCGTCAGGCCCGCGGGCAGCGCCGGGCTCACGGACCACGAGGTCACCGTGCCCGTGACGGTGGGGGCGTTGGCGGTGATCACCGCGTCACGGGTGTAGACGGCCGACGTCGTCGCGTAGGACAGCGCGGTGGGTGCCGCATCATTGACCGTGATCGAGATCGTCGCGGTGGTAGAGCCACCCGTGTTGGTCGCCGTGATGGTGTAGGTCGTGGCGCTCTGCAGCGCGGTCGGCGTGCCCGTGATCCGACCCGTGGTCGTGTCGAGGATCAGGCCGGCGGGCAGCGCCGGGCTCACGGACCACGAGGTCACCGTGCCCGTGACGGTGGGGGCGTTGGCGGTGATCACCGCGTCACGGGTGTAGACGGCAGACGTCGTCGCGTAGGACAGCGCGGTCGGCGCCGCGTGATTGACCGTGATCGAGATCGTCGCGGTGGTGGAGCCACCCGTGTTGGTCGCCGTGATGGTGTAGGTCGTGGCCGCCTGGAGCGCCGAGGGCGTAC
>JAFAER010000103.1 GCA_023423895.1 Pseudomonadota bacterium | reverse complement strand
GGGCTTACCCTTCGCTCCATCAGTCGGGATGATCCGGAATTAACTGTGGAAGTGACGCGTTGCCCGCCCCGATGCAGAGCCAGTCGGTGTCGAGGTGGGCCCAGGATACGTTCGGGCGAGCGCAGCTCAATGACGTTCGACGAGGCCGACGTCTCGTCGCGATGGCGGCGGCGGCCGCGCGCCGACCTTCGGGTAAGGTCGCAGCCGTGTTCGATCGTGATGAAGAGCGGGCCGGTGCGTACGACTTCCTCGAGAACGCCGCGATCAGAGCCGACGCGTTGGCGTCCGTGCTGTTCGACGCGACGGCGTCGCGCGCGCGTGCTGGCGTCACTGTCTACGTCGTCGTGGACGGGACGGCGTTGACGCTCACCGACAAGGCGGGGAGCAGAGGGCTCGGCCCGGTTGGCTCGCCAAACCGGGCTGCGCGCGGACTGCAGGTGATGAATGCGTTCGCCGTCGCAAGTGACGGGGTCCCGCTCGGCCTGATCGACCAGATCTATTGGACGCGGGACGAGGTCAAGCTGATGCCGAAGAACGAGCGCACACGACGCAACCAGAAGCGTCCGTTCGAGGAGAAGGAATGCGCAAACTTCGTGCGCGCGGCCACGAGTGCCGTCGAGCGGCTCGCGAAGTCGAAAGCCCGCGTGTGCGTCGTCATCGATCGCGAGGCGGACAACAGTGACATCCTGTTTGCTCTGGGTCGTATCGCTTGCGACTTCATCGTCCGCTCGAAGTATGACCGGCGCGTCGAGCAGCCTTCGTCGCTGACGCTGAGAGAGACGATGAAGCGGCAGCCGGCTCTCGGCCGCCATGTGGTCGAGATCGGAAGCACCGGCCAACGCCCAGCACGGCGGGTCACAGTCGACGTGCGAAGCCATCGCGTCGCGTTCCAGATCCGAAAAGACAGCAGCACCACGCGAGAAGCGGGACGTCTGGAGCTCACGGCTGTCTCCGTGACGGAGGTCGGCTCGAACGAGAAGGATGCGCTCGACTGGCTGCTCTACACCAACCTGCCCGTCACTTCGCTCGCCGAAGCCGAGAACGTGGTCGACGCCTATCGCAAGCGCTGGCGCATCGAGGAGTTTCACCGCACGTGGAAGCAGGGCGATTGCAACGTGGAGGATGCGCAGCTTCAGTCCGTCGAGGCGCTCCGGAAGTGGGCCACGATCCTCGCTGCCGTCGCGACGAGGATCGAGCGACTGAAGTACCTCGCTCGAAACCAGCCGGAGTCGCCCGCGGAGCTGGAACTGTCCGCCGACGAGATCGAGGTGCTCAAGCGCGATCAGGCGAGTCGCGGGGTGAAGAAGAAGCGGATCGTGCCCGCGTCGCCAACGCTCGCAGACGTCACGCGTTGGATGGCAGAGCTCGGTGGCTGGATCGACCAGAAGGGGAACGGACCGCCCGGCGCGACGACGATCGGGCGCGGGCTCGAGCGGCTCTCGCACATGACTCACGCGCTTCGTCTCCGTAAGTCCGCGAGATCGCGTCCGCGAACTATCCGACTTGGGTCCAAGGGTAAGCCCGCGGGGTGATGGTCCGATGCCCAGCGCGATGGCCTCATCGGCACGCTAGGCGAGCTGCGCCGACCCGGCGTGGGCTGGCGTCCGAAGGAAGAAGGGGCTCATGGCAGTCGGCGATCTACGAACGAAGCAGCGAGCCATGAAGACGACGTCGCTGATGTTGTGCCTGACCGTCGGGCTCGGAGCTCTAGCGTCCGCCGGGTGCGCGACGATGGGTGTCGGTCCAGCGCTGGTCACTGACGTACCGAAGGGCGTCGAGCACCGGCCCATCCCGAGCGGGTCGAGCGACGGCGTCGTCACTCAGGACGGCCTCCGCGTATCCGTGCGCGTTGCTGAGCACTGCAACGTGCTGCGGGTCGACAAGATCGAGCGCACGACGATTCGCAAACATCAGAACCTCACGCCCCAGAACGACTGGTGGGCTGGAATCGGTGGCGCGCTGCTCATCACCGCGGGCGCCGTGGCGATCGCGAAGCCGGCGACGATGCAACCAGAGGACGGGAGCGCTTCGCTCGAGGAGGTCCGGGGTGGCGGATACGCGATGGTCGGACTCGGCGCGTTGCTTGCTGCCGTGCCGGTCATCGACTACGTGCGCGCGAATCGGGAGGCGCAGCACACCGTCGAGCGCGTGGAGGAGCCGGGGCCCCTCGTTCAACACGACGTCCGATGCGGGGCTCCGCCAGAGGGAACCGAGCTGACGAGCCGCGACCCGGAAGGTCGCACGATCTCGCTCGGACGCACGGACCCTCGCGGAGTCGTGAGCGCGAACCTCGACGAAGTCGTCCCCGCGGCATGGGCGTTCTCGAAGGACGCGCGCCTGGTGGTGCACCTGGGAGACAGGCCGCTCGGAGAGGTCGCGCTCGACGACCTGTATGTGCATCGCGAGGCCGCGGCCTGGCAGCTGGCTGAATCCAACGCATGCCGCACGAGCCTCGACGTCAGTGCGTGCGATGCCCAAGCGGCCTACCTGCGTCGCTTCCCGGACGGGGCGCACGCGGCCGAGGCCCGGCAATGGGTCGACGATGCGGGCGGCCGCCGGCGTGTCGCTGCGGATGAAGCCGCGTGGGCATCGCTGGAGCCACGCGCGTGCCGCACGCCAGCGAAGAACGATCCGGCGGTCATCGAGGAGGCCTGCGCTCCGATCGAGCAGTATCTCGCCGAGTATCCGGATGGCCTGCACGCGGAGGCAGCTCGCGACGCCCTGAGGCCGGCAAAGGCGATTCTCGCGCGGCTCGAGGAGGCTGAAGCTCGTCGTGCCTACGTCGCGGCAGCGAGCACGGTTTCACCCGGTGCCTTCATCCCGTACGCCGGTAACGGCGGCGGTCCCACGCCTTGCGCGGATGGAACCTGGTCTCATTCGAGCGGGCGAGGCACCTGCTCTCATCACGGCGGCATCGCGGGCGGGAGCAGCCGTCGCTCCGGCGGAGGACACTACTCATCAGGGGGATCGCGAGGCGGAGGCCACCGACGGTCGTTCGGTGGGAGCCGTCGCAAGTAGTGAACCGGCGCAGGATGCGTGATGCGCGGCCTTGCCGCTCGAAGGACACGTCATCGCCGATGGCGGCGTCCTGACCCCCCCTTGAACCAGGGCGGCCGACGTGGCAGCGGCGCCCCTCGCGGCGGAGGCGGACGTCTTGTAGCGTGGCCGCGTGTTTCTCGAAGGCACCCTGGTCGAAAGGCTGCGGAAGCTGGAGGCGCTGCACGCCGGCACGAAGGTCGACGGCGAACGCGAGGCGGCGCGACGCGCGGCCGAGCGCATCCGTGCGCGGCTCGAGGAGCTCCGCGGGCGCGAGGAAGACGTCGAGCTCCTCTACAGACTCCCCGATCCGTGGACGCGTCAGCTCTTCGTCGCCCTCTGTCGCCGCTACGGCCTCCAGCCGTTCCGCGAGCGTGGTCGGCGCTCGAGCACGATCCAGTTGAAGGCGCCGAAGACGTTCCACGAGAAGACGCTCTGGCCGGAGTTCCAGGCGCTCTCCGCGGAGCTGAAGGCACATCTCGCCGAGCTCACGGAGCGCGTGATCCGCGAAGCGATCCACGACGACGTCACCGAGGCTCCCGAGGCCGGAGCGCCGAAGGCGCTTCCCGCCTCGACGGCGGAGGCTGAGCAGGGTGGAAGCGAGAGCGGATCGACCGCGGGCGACGAGGCCGGATCGCCGACGTAAAGCTCAGGTCGGGAGACCGGTCGCGTCGGTCGCAAGGGGGCCGGGCCCGCGCGGGGGCCTCATGGCACGAGCGCCTCGATGGCGGCACGAGCGAACTACGTCGCTCCCGACGTGGCGCACGACGGGAACCGCTCGCGGAGGCGCATGTACGTATTCAGCGGCCGCGGATGCGAGCGCGGATTTCCTCGAGCGCCTCTGCGTCGGCAACATCCTTCGTTCGGCCGGTCGCGCGTTTGTTGCGGATCATCGCGTCGAGGCCGATGCACCGCACGGATTGCGATCCGAGATGGCCTGCGACCGTGTCCTGTGCGGCCTCGTCGTAGGTGACACCCGAGAGGTCCGTCAGGATATCGATGCGAAACGGTGGGAGCCCGAGCTGGTAGACCGTACCCGGCGTCGCGAAGTCCGTCGCCGTGACCTGGTGCGCACCGACTGGCGCGCCGAACTGGACGAGGGCTCGGAACACGCGCTCTGCGTTCGCCGGGGTCGGCCGGACGAGGACATCGAGAGCTCCCGTGGCGTGCGGAGCGCCGTGGGCAGCCAGCGCGTGTGCGCCGACCACGAGAAGTTGCATTCCGCCGCGTGCAGGCAGGAGATGAGATCGACGAAGTCCTCCGCGACTTCGCCGCTCATGGCTTCGGCCGAATGACCTTTCCGGGCATCTCCGCGCGCGAATAGCGCGGCAGCGGCCGCCCGCCGAAGGCCCACTGCGAGCGCGTCAACGTGGCGACCATCGCGATGCGGGCGTCGACATCCTCAGGGATCCGCTCATCGGTGAGCGGCTCGTCCTCGAGCGTTGCCCGGCGGATCGGCCATCCCGCCCTTGCGCGCCGTCGCTCGTCGAAGGTGCTCATGCAACGAGTGTAGCAGGCCAAGCCCGCGGCTGGCCGCCGCCGGTCCTGCCGGCGTTCGGTCCCTCGGAGCCGCGCAGGCGCCTCGCACGCGAGCTCTCCCGAGCTGCTGCGCTGAAGCTAGCTCGGCAGGTCTCCTGCGAAGCTACGCCTACGCGTCCGTGCCGAGCATGCGGCTCCACGCGGCCGCCCGCTTGAGCCCGAGCTCGCGCCTCGCGAACGCGAAGAAGGCGCGGAGCTCCGTCACGACGGCGCCGGCCACGTCCGGCTCGCAGCTCACCTTGTTCGGGAAGGCACGGAAGACGACGTCACCCTCTGCTTGGGGGCAGAAGGCGCGCCGCGACGATTGCCGCCCACCTCCCTCGATGCGCACGCCCGCGAGCACTTCGGCGCTGTCGTCCGGGACGAGATCCCGGTGGACCAGCGAGCGGGATCGCGGGAGGACCAAATGAAGTGCACCAATTGCGGCGGCTCGAAGTTGATGCCCGGAACGATCGAGCACACGTTCGTGATCGGCGCCCGGCGACAGTTCGTCGGGCAGATGCCGGCGACGGTGTCGAGGCGTGCGGCGACGGCTACCTGAATTGCGAGACTCTTGCAGCGGCGGAGCTCGGCGCTTCGGTCATGGGGAGCGGCGGAGCCGGCGAAGAACATCCTCTGCGGGCTCGACCTCACCGCGATCGGTGGAACTCGGGGGTGAACCTCCCCCACTGGCTCCGAACCAGGGCTCCGGACATCGAAGAAGCCGAAGCAGGGCCACACGTTCGAGGACGCGATGGACGACTTCCTCGTTGTCGAGGCGCGCCGCGCCGGTGACCACCACTACCGCGTCGGAAAGCGGCCGGAACCGTCCGGCCGTTGGCCCGGGCCAGGCCCATGTTGGCCCGGGCCAGGCTCGGTCGCGCGATTGACCCAGGATTTCGGGGTCGAGAGCACGGCATGCGTTTCGCTTCGTCGACGGCTGATGGCAAGAGAGTCGCCCGACGAAGGCGCTCGCGCAGGCGTGGGTGGAGGAGCTCCGTCGGCATCTTCCTGGGCAGGAGATCGGACTCGTCGGCGATGGTTGCCGGAGCGTCGAGCGAGTGACGGTCCTCACGTTCGAGAGCGCCTACCGCCACATGGACGCGCTCGGCGATCGCTTCGGCCTGGTCGTCGTCGACGAGGCGCACCACTTCGGTAGCGGCGCACGGATCGAAGCGCTCGAGGCCTCGGCTGCCATCGCGCGTCTCGGGCTCACGCCAGTCTCGGCCGCGCGTGAAGAGGAGCTGGCAGACGCATGAAGGGATGGCTCGCGTGCCGGGGGGCGGCGAATGCGCGCGCTGCGGGCCCGCCCGTGGACCGGACATCCAGTGCGAGTCAGCGCAGAGCGCGCGTTGTGCCGGCTGGCTCAGCAGTTGCCCGAGGCTCGCCGCGCCGAGCTCGCGAAGCCGTCTCGGCGATCGGGAGCAGGCGTACGTTCATGGTGACCGCAACCCAGGGCGCCGCCCGCGCCCGGTAACGTCAGCCCCGCCCGTGAGGGCGACGCGCATCGTGGACGGGCGGAGGCCGAGCGTCCGACGGCAGGAGCGCGAGAAATGAGCGAGGTCGGCGAAGCCCGCGGCATGCGCTGCCGAGGTCACGTCGCCGAGGCGGAGCGCGAGCGTGCCGGCAAGCGTACGACGCCACAGGCGGTAGGCCCGCATCGGGAGCCCCACGTCGCGGACGAAGAGCGCCTGCAGGTGCGCCTCGGAGAGCCCGCTCTGCACCACGAGCGTCGCGTGGTCCGATTCGCCAGCGTCGATGGCCTCCAGCACGCGCCCGACGCGGCGGTCTCGTCGCGGCGCGGGGCCCGCCATCTCGCGCGCGACCTCCCGTGCGCACGCGTCGAGGACGGAACCGTCGAAGAGCGCCGCGCGGTGCGCCGAGAAGGTGCCGAGGATCCGGTCGCGAACGGCGCCCCCGAGGACGCGCAGCCCCACGTCGCGCGCGAAGGTCGTGACGCGCGCGTTCGCCTCCGCGTCGTAGAGGATGCCGACGACCGGTCCCTCGGAGCGGATCACGTGCTCGACGTCGGGCGGGACGACGACGACCCGTCCCGAGCACGCCGTGCCGCCGAGCTCCACCGTCACGTCCCCGTCGACGCCGACGACGAGCGCGGTGCCATGGTGCGCGTGGGGGCTCGACGCGAACTGGTCGGCGACCGTCACGCCAAGCCCGTCGCCTACGACCGAGATCATCCGAGCTGCGTTCAAGCGCACCTCCGCCCTCCGACCGTAGCATCGGCCCATGGAGCTCTTCTCCGCGGACGTTCGCCGCAATCCCGGCCCGACCTACGACGACCTCCTGAGGACCGCGCCCGTCCTGCATCTCGCGCGCCCGGATCTTTGGGTCGTCTCCAGCTACGACCTCGTGAAGCGAGTGCTGACGGACCACGACGCGTTCTCGTCGGCCCTCTCGGACGGACCGGCGACGAGCATGTGGCTGCTCTTCCTCGACCCGCCCCGCCACACGAAGCTCCGCGGCCTCGTCACCCGCGCGTTCACTCCGCGCGCCGTCGCGGCGCTCGAGCCGCGCATCCGCGCCGTGTCGCGCGGGCTCGTCGAGTCGCTCGCGGGGCGCGACGCGTTCGACCTCGTCGTCGAGTATGCGCTCCCGCTGCCGTTGCTCGTCATCGCCGAGATGCTCGGTGCACCCGCGCGCGACCATCCGACGTTCCGGTCGTGGAGCGACGACGTGCTTGGCCTCGTGCACAGCGTCGCCGGGAGCCCCGGCGCGGCGGCCGCCGTCGAGCGCTTCCGCGCGACGCACGACGCGATGCGGAGCTACCTCGAGGAGCTCCTCGGCGAGCGCCGGGCACGGCCTCGGGACGACCTTCTCACCGCGCTCGGGGACGCATGCGTCGAAGGGGAGCGGCTCACGCTGGACGAGCTCCTCGGGTTCTTCGAGCTTCTCCTCGTGGCGGGGCACGAGACGACGACGAACCTCGTCGCGAACGCCGTCCTCGCGTTCGTCGAGCACCCGGATGCCCTCGCCGCGGTCCGCGCGGATGCCGGCCTCCTGCCGACTGCGGTCGAAGAAGTGCTCCGGCTCCGCTCGCCGGTACAGACGACGTTCCGCGTCGCCCGACGTGACATCGCGCTCGGCGGCGCCGACATCCCGAAGGGGGCCCGCGTTCTCCCCCTCATCGGAGCGGCCAACCGCGATCCGAGCCGGTTCGCGGCACCCGAGCGCTTCGATGTCACGCGCGATCCGAACCCCCACGTCGCGTTCGGTCACGGCATTCACTTCTGCATCGGCGCGTCGCTCGCGCGTCTCGAGGCGCGCATCGCGCTCACCGATCTGCTCTCGACGTTCGCGTCGTTCGAGCTCGTGACCCGGGAATGGGAGCCGCGCGATCCCTTCCACGTGCATGGACCAGCGAGCCTGCTGATCCGCGGCGCGCGCTGAACGAGGAGGAGAGCGGAGCTCGACCTCACCGCGATCGCCGAGCTGCGCGCGGGGCCTATTTCGTCGGCGGCGGAGCGATTCGCTTCACGTCGAGGCCGCCCGGGAACTGGTAGCTCGTGAACGCGCCATAGCCCATCGCCTGGAGACCGACCGGAAATGACGCGCTCAACGTATGAGCACCGCTATTGCCCCGCGCGAGCGTCGCTCGCCAGACGCCGAAGCCTTCGGCGAGGGGCTCGAACCCCGTGACCGCTACCCCGTCGAGGACGGGGCTCGCGCTCTCCGGTCCGACGATGACCGCGTAGCTGACGTCGTAGTCGTCAGGGGTGAGGAAGAGGTAGCTCTTGCGAAACTGCTCGGTAGACGCGAAGACCGTCTGCGACGGATCGCCCTGCGCCTTCCGGTTCGAGGCCTCGTACCTCGCCGCGCCGACCATGAACGTGGCGATGCCGAACTCCTCCGTCCCGTCGACGACGAAGTCCATCGACACCGGACCATCGCACTGCGCGACTTCACCCGCGGAAAGGGTGTCCGGACAGCCAGCGGGCTTCGACGGCGCATAGGTGAGCTTGGTGCCGTCGCGGTTGCCGACGAAGCGGACGACATGAAGGCCTGGAGTGCCGCTCGGCCGCGTCGGCGTGGTCACGACGTACTTCTTGCCGAGCGCCTCCGCGGGCAGCACCGACTCCTCGACGTGATCGCACGCGGGTGTGTCGGCCGGGACGTTGATGCACTGGACGCCGGAGATGACCTGAACCGGCTTGTCCGACTGCACGAGCGAGCCGGAGAGCTCGAACTGGTCGCCCCTCTCCGTCACGATCTGCGCGACGTCTCCTGCGTCGAGAGCGATCTCGAGCACCTTGCCGGGACCACCGGCGGCGATGCCGCCGCCGGCGAGGACCTTCGCCTTCGAGCCGAGCGACACCTTCACCTTGGTCCCGTCTTGCGACGCCGTGATCGCGGCGTAGGATCCGAGCACGGGCTGCACCGTGCCTTGCGGGGTCACGTTGCTCCAACCGTGGATGCCGAGAACGCGGTAGTTTCCTGTCCACGCGGTGCTCGGCAAGAGCAGCGAAGCGTCATTGGAGTAGCTGAAACATCCGCTCGCCGGCCCGCCGAGCTCGGGACATTCCAACCAGTCTTTGCCTGGCGGGCCTCCCTTGCCCGCATATTCGAGCGGGCTGAACTGGTAGACGATGACGGGGACGGAGCTCACCACGTGGTATGCGCTCTTGCGCGCCAGAACCGATGCCGCGAACGGCGTCGCCTGGCCCGCGATGTTGGTCCCCGTTCCCTTCAACGCGGGCACCCAGGGCAAGAACACCTTCTCGAGCGTGCCGGGGGCGACGTTCACCTCGATCGCGATGTCGTTCGGTCCGGTGACCTTCACGTTCGCTTCCGTCTGCCCGCCGTTCGAGATGACGACCGCGAAATCGAAGATGTCGGGAACGATGTTGCCCGTCACGGTGGCCCAGTAGTCGCAGCCCACGTATGACCGGGCCTGCGTCGCCTCAGCGCACGTGACCGGATCCCGATCGAGCCCCGTCGCCACCCCACCGTCGGTGTCGAAACCGTTGGCCTCTCCGTCGAACGCGGACCGATCCGAGGCGCCGCACGCGCTCACCGAAATCGAGGACGCGAGCGAGAGAAGCGAGAGTGACGCCACGATCCGCATGCTCTTCGCATTGCCGGGCCGACGCCCGGGAGCAGAAGAGAACGGAACGGACCGCGAACGAGGACACGAGGTCTTGTGCATGCCAAACCGAGTTTCTCGTCGAGACGTCAGCGCGGTGGCTCGGTCGGAGCGCAGGTCGACACGCCCGCACCTACGATGTTCAGGCCCACGTTTTCCATCAGGGTCGTCGTCGTGTCGGTTGCGGGCGAGTACTTCGTGACGGTGGAGGTCTCGATGCTCGACGGCGCGTTCGGATGGTAGGGCACGCTGAAGAGCCACAAGTCGCCACCCCACGCGGCAAAGGCCCAGGCACCTATGTCTCCGATGCCGGTCTGGAACATCTTCTTGGGCTTGCCCGTCTCCTTGTCGAGGAGAGCGACTCGTCCGCCGACGTTCATGAACGCCCAGAGCTCGCCGGTTCCGGTTCCGCTGAGCTCGGCTCTCCCGAGGCCGCCTGTCCCCACGAGGGATAGCTCGAGCGTCGTCGTGTCGAGTCGAGCGAGCGTGGCGCCGGCCACCCAGAGCGTCTCGCCCGCGTTGACGCTGGTGTCCGTGTCGCCGTCGTTCTTGGCGAACCCCATTCCAAAGAGCCCGAACTCCGAGGCGTCTCGGCGGAACCCGGAGTCGGTGCACGACATGTCCGCGGTGTTCACCTTGAAGAGGCGTCCATCCGCGTACTCGATCCAGGCGATACCGCGCCGATCGACGGCCATGGAATACATGCCACTGCGCGTCCCGCACGCGGGCCTACCGAGAGGTGTGAAGGTCAGCTCGAGCGGGTCGAAGCGATAGAGAATCTTGTCGTTCGAGGAGAGGACGTAGATCTGCTTGTTCGTGTCGGCGCATTCGAAGTCGGGCTCCGGAACGCTCGCTTCCCCTGTGGAAGCGTCGGCGAAGGGAGCGGGGGGCGGCGGCGGCGGCGGCGCCACGGGCGTCTGACCATCGAAGACTGCACGCTCCGCCGAGCAATGAATCGCGGCAGCGGCGCTCGTGATTGCGACGACGACCGCGAGGCAACGTTGTTTGGTTACGAGAGTGGACATCGTCGAGGACTCCATCAATTCGGCAGAACCACGCGGGAGGGAGACGGGTGGGGAAGCTCATCGGCTGTTCCCGTCCCGAGCTGACCCTGCCCATTCGAACCCCAGCACTCGACGGCTCCCGAGCGCAGGAGCGCACAGACCGAGGAGCCTGCGGATGCGATTCCTACGGCTGGCTCGCTGAGCCCGTCGATGCGTGTCGGTGTGCCGATGATCTCCCCCTCCGTGGGCGGGGCGCCGAGGACTCCCGCGTCGCCCTTCTTTCCCCAGCAGTAGACGCGCCCGCTCCCCATCACGGCGCACGAGTGCTCGGCGGCGACGGCGACCTGGATGGGGACGTCTTTCTCCGATTCACCCGCCGACTTCCTGTCCGCGTCGGCAACGAAGCGAAGGTTCGAGAAGTCCGGGAGGAAGCTGGGCGGAAGCTGAAAGGTCGTAGGGGCGGGATGGAAAGTGCCTCGTCCGAGCTGACCGAGCTCGTCGCTCCCCCAACAGTAGACGTCGCGCCCGACGACGCCGCACGCATGCACCGTGCTCGTTGCGACGCTGCGCACGCCGGCGAGACCCGGCACGAGCGTAGGAACCCCGTCCGGATCGTCGGAGATATCGCGGCCGAGGAGGAACTCCACGAGCTTCGCGGGCCGGCCCCAGGAGTCGCGCCCGTGCATGGCGCCCGAGCCCCACGAGAGCAAGTCACCGCCCTTCGTCATCGCGAACGCGCGCCCGGCGCCGGCCACCACCGTCGCGACCTTCTGTGCGCCGAGCTGGACCTCCGCGGGCGGCTCGGTCGTGTCGCTCATGGGGCCGCGGCCGAGCTCGCGGCTCGCGTTCTTTCCCCAGCACCATAGCGCTCCGTCACTTGCGGTGGCGCACGCGAAGCCCGTCCCCACGGCGACGCTCGTGGCAGCAGGGACGCCGGTCACGCGTGTCGGCTGCGTGACGGGATCGGAGAGACCACCGCCACCTTCTGTCGTGCCGGCGTTGACGAGCTCCGCCGCTCCCCAGCACAACACGTCTCCGCTCTCGACCCGCGCGCACGCGTTGCCGTCGCCGACACTCGCGCTCGTCACGCTCGCGAGGTCGCCGAGGACGCGTGGGGTCGCCGAGAACGACGCACCGTCCACGTCATATCCGAGCTCGCCCGAGGTGTTCGACCCCCAGCAGGCCATCTTGCCATTGTTCAGGACGACGCAGAAGGAACCTCCGTGACCCGTGATCGCGACGGCGCACGGGCCCGTGCCGCATACGACCGAGGCGTCCGGGACGACGAAGTCATCGTCTTCGCCGGAGTCGGCGTCGCTCGCGTCGACGCCCGCGTCGAGGGCTGGCGTGTCGACGGTATCGCCTGCATCCGTATCGGTCGTCTCCGGCGGGCTCGGCTCGCTCGTCTCGCAGGCGACGAGGTGCGTGACGACTCCCAGGGCCAGGAAGACGCCGAGCACGCTCCGCTTGGGTGTTGTGCTCGTCATCAAGGTGCACCTCCGACTGCGCGATGGAGCGCGATCCCTTTTCCAACTGCCCAGATGTCGTTCGCCGAGGAGCCGTGAATGGCGGACAGGTCTTTGTAAATCGGTTTTCCGTCGACGGAGATCCGCGAGGTGCTCCAGTTCGTCCCGTTCCAGCGCCGGATCGCGCCGGAGGTGCCCACGGTCCAAACGTCGTCATTACCGCTGCCCCAAACCGCGAGCGCGGCTGCAGACGAGTTGTTCGGGATGGCGCTCCAGGCAGCGGAGCCGCTTCCGTCGACTCGGCGACGGTAGTTCATGGTCGGCTTCGTGGGCGGGATCGAGGAGTACCCCTCGTTCGTGATGACCCAGACGTCGTTCGCGTGCGAGGCCCAGATCCCTCCGTAGAGCTCGGACAACGAAGCGTCCGAGCTCAAGCTCGTCTCCCAGGTGTAGCTGCCACCCTCCGTGCTCGGCGGCAAGCCGTGGAACACTCGGACATACGAATTCGACCAAAAGCTCTCGACGTGGCCGCCAATCCAGATCTCGCTGTTTTCGGTTATGGCGAACCCGTTGACGGTGAAGTCGTAGGCAACGCCGCTGAGGGAGAGCGAAGTCGAGGTCCACACCGGCTCGCCGGGTTCGTCTGCGTCCGGCAATACGCCGTGCACCAAGTGGACGCTGGATGGCGTTCGCTCCAGACCCCAGAGATCCCGCGGGCCGGTCGCGCGAAGGAACGTCACCGGGTAGGCGAAGGAACTGCCCTCGAGCTCCGCCCACTGGAACGGAGCTCCCGGCGCCGTGCGGGAGCCATGGACGATGCGGGTCGAGGACTCTTCCGTTGCCCAGAGGTCATTCGGTCCGGTCGCGCAGAGACCGGTCAGGCCTTCGAGGCTCACTTCGGGAGAGGAGACCACGGACCATGCCGTGCCATCCCACTGGATCGCGCCGGCGGGCCCGACGGCGAACGCGTCGTCGGGACCGAAGCTCCACACGGCTCGAAGCTCGAGGTCCTCCGAAGGGAGCGGCGTGCGACACCACTGGTCGGCACTGCACGCGCCGGCTTCGACCGGTGGCTCGGCGTCGGGCCCTGCGTCGGGCGCTGCGTCCGGCGACGTGTCGGGTTCCGGGGCCGGAACCGCGCCGTCGGCCCCGCCGTTCGGGGGCACAGCGCCCCCATCGTTCCCCTCGGCCGCGCAATGCACGAGACCGGCGGCGCACACGACGGCCAAACTGAAGGTTGGCAGACTTCTCATGGCGTCCTCGTCGTCGTCCCCGGCAGAACAGCGCTGCCTTTGTGAAGCAGTAGGTTTTGTCCGGCTACCCAGATGTCGTCCGGGCTCGCGCCCCAGATCGCGAAGACATCGTTCGGTACGCCTTCCTCGCTGGGCACCTCGACCAGCGACCACGTCTTGCCGTCCCAGTGTGCGAGCGTGCCGTCGGCCCCTCCTGCCCAGACGTCGTTGGGGCCGAAGCCCGTCAGGGCGAAGATCGTGACCGTCGTGGGCAGGTCGAGGGCCGCCACGAGATACGAGCCGTCCGCCTGGCGCGAGAGGCGACGGACGACTCCACCCGCGCCCGCGACCCAGACCTCTCCGTCGCCGGTTCCCCATACGGCGTTCAGATCTTGCGACGTGCCGCTCTCTACCGCCGTCCAGCTCGTCGACTCAGCATCCCACCCGTCTGTACGACGCGTCTTTCCGTCTTGGCCCACGATCCAGACGCTGGAGTCATCTCCCCAGACGCCATTGAAGGAATAGGGCATCCCGTAGAAGTCTGGATTGTTGTTGACGTCCGCCACCGACGAAGTCCACTTGACGGCTCCGTCGCGCCAACCATCGCAATGCCACACGGTCGGCGCCAGGGTCTGGTAGGAGAGGGGGCCCACGGCCCAGATGTCGTTCGCGCTCCGTCCCCACATCGCGGTGATCAGACTTGGCATCGGGGGGGGAGCGTCGGTGCGGGAGGCCGACCACATGTCCGCCCCGCCTGTGTGCCAGAGCGCGTTGCCCGCGTTGAACGTCCAGATATCGTTCGCGGCGCTTCCCCATACTCCGAACAACGTCTTCCTCGTGGGCGACGAAGTGTTGGGATCATGCGCCGTGGATCGGGTCAGCTTCACGCCTTCCCAGTGGAGAATGAGATCGGGGGCGCCGACGATCCAGACGTCGTTCGCGCTCGTTCCCCAGATCCCGTTCAACGAGACCTGCCTGGTCACAGGAAGCGTCACCGAACACCAGTGGCCGGGCTCGCAAAAGGACGGCGGAGCGGCGTCCGGCGGCTCGGGAACGAGGGAGGCGTCCGGCTGCTCCGTCCCTGCATCTTCGGCGACGACGGCTGGAGCCATCGGATCTCCCTCTGCGCAGCTCGGCACCACACGGAGCAACGCCGTGCCAGCGAGGATCGGGAGGAGGGAGGCACCGCACACTCGAGTGAGGCGGCTCACTGGACGACTCCGGCATCGCAGGGCTTGGTGAGGCACTTGCCGCCGGCGCACGGCTGACCATTCGCGAGATCGCATTGATTCCCGCAAGCGCCGCAGTTGCGTGGATCGACCATGAGATCGACCTCGCAGCCGTTGTCGATGTGGCCGTCGCAGTTGCCGTAGCCGGCCGAGCACTCGTAGGTGCAGCGTCCGAGCACGCAGGCGGGAGAGCCCGTCGGCGGGCTGCCGGCGTATCCGCCGATCGGTGGTATGAGCCCCTTGCAATCGTTCCCGCAGGCGCCGCAGTTATTCGGATCGGTCTGGAGGTCCGTACACCCGGTGCCGCCGCAGTAGGTGCCTCCCGGATCGGTGACCGGATCGCAGAGACACTTGCCTGCGGCGCAGACCTGTCCAGGACTACACGCGTGGCCGCACGCGCCGCAATTCTGCGTGTCGTTGCCCAGTCGGGTTTCGCAACCGTCCCCGCAAAAGTCTTTGTTGCAATCGGCGAAACCGAGAGCGCAGTGTTGCCCGCACTGCGCGTCCCTGCAGTTGATCTCGCTATTCGGAGGAGCCGCCCCGTCGCACGCCCCCACCCCCGCCGCGTCCTCCGAGCAGCTGTTTCCACAAGCTCCACAATTGGCGGAGTCGGTCGAGAGGCGCACACACTCGCCATCGCACGACGTGTATCCCTTTGGGCAGCCGCACTGGCCTTGGAAGCAGGGCTGGCCGGGAGCACACTTGGTCCCGCAAGTGCCGCAGTTGGCGGGGTCGATGAGGAGCTTGGCCTCGCAGCCGTCGTCGATGAAGCCGTTGCAATCACCGGTGTTCTCCAAACACATCAGCTGACACGTGCCCTTCATGCAGAAGAAGGATCCGTTGATGTCATAGGAGAACGGCGGGCATTCGTTACCGCACGCCCCGCAATTGAAAAGGTCCCTGTCGAGGTTCGTCGAGCAAACACCCGGGACGCCGGGGCACGTCGTGTATGGCTCGGGACACTCCGTCGCGACACAGAGGAAGGCCGTGGCTTCGTTGGGGTCGCTCGCCCCGCCATCGGGCGGGGCGCCGAACGACTCCGGCGGCGCCGCGTCCGGGGTGACCAGCACGGTGGCGATGTCGCGCTGCTCGGACCCGCAGGCGGTCGCCATGACACACGCCGCGAGCAGCGAGCCGAGCGCTACGTGAAACAATCTCATATCGGGACTCCGAGCCTGACGAGAAGGCCGCTAACAGGACGGGACGACAGGACGTACAGAGCGAGAGGGCCGCTCGATCGGGTTCAACGAGCTGGAGGTTCGGCTCGATTGTCGGCCGCGCCTGTCTCGTGTCCGCGCCCCCGCTCGAGCTCTCGCAGACGCTGGCGCGCGTCGTCGGCGTGCCAGCTCGAGGGATGATTCGAAATGAATCGACGGAGCGCCGAGCGCTCGTCGTCGGTTCTGCCGAGGTCGCGGTAGGCGCGAGCCTGGCCAAAAAGAGCTTCTTCGGCGAGCGCGCCGGTCGGACGCGCGGCCAACGCGCGTTCGTAGAGACGGAGTGCGCCGGCGGGGTCGCTCAATCGATTGAGGCGGAGAGACGCCGCCGACACCATCGCCGGATACGCTTGCCCCGAGCGCCCGTACCGCTCGAGCACCTTCTCGTACGTACGAGTCGCTTCCGACCATTGCTTGTCGGCCCGGAGACGATTTGCCGTTCGGAGCAGATCCTCCGCCTCTTCCTCATCCGCGTTCGCTCGAGGTGACGCTGGCAGAGGAGAGGATGAGGCGGTCGCGCGTTCGGCGAGCGGCGCGGTCACGGGAGGAAGCGAGGGAGGCGAGGGAAGCGAGGGAAGCGAGGCCACGTCGACCGAACGAGGTTCGCTCGCAGGCGTCGCTACTGGCGTCGGACGCTCCTGATGTGGATCCCTCGCGGCGATCGTCGGTGGTCCCTCGACACCGCGCCCAGCCGCGGTCTGACCCGTGGTCGATTGCCGAGCGACCACGGCGAGGAGCGCGGCACCGAGAAAGAGTCCGCCCAGCGCGACGGGCCAGGGGCCGCGCAGGCGGCCTTTGCGAGGCGCTAGCGACCGGGCCTCGAGCAGTGCGTCCCGTCGAGCGAAGAGTGCCTCGATCTCCCGGCTTCGCGCGGCCTCGTCGAGCGGCAGCGCGGGCCCGCCTTCGTCGTCGAGCTTTGCGTCCTCGAGAAGCGCTTCCACATCAGCGTCTCTGATGCTCACGACCGACCTCCTTCTCTTCCTTCGTGCACGAGCGCGCGCAGCCGCGCTTTTGCCCGCCGTAATCGGGTGCGCACGGTCTCGCCCGGGATCCCCAGCTGATCGGCGATCTCGCCGACGGTCATATCGAGCACGTGATGAAGCACGAGGACGTCGCGTTGTTCGAGAGGCAGCCGATCGAAGAGGAGGACCAGCCGCCGACGAGCCGCGTATCGCTCGTCGAGCTCCAGGCCGACCGTACTCTGCGCCTCCTCGACGTCGGTCGTATCGGATCGGGCAGCGAGTGTTCGAGATCGCCGCCGTCGCAGGAGCGTGACGCGCACGACGATGCGATCGACCCACCCATGGAACGGTCCGTCGGCCCGGTAGCCCGGAAGCCCCTGGAGGATCGCGAGCGCCGCCTCTTGGGTGATGTCCTGAGCCTCGTGGTCGCCGTTCGTCAAGTAGCGAACGAGATTTCGGATCCGGGGCA
>JAFAER010000053.1 GCA_023423895.1 Pseudomonadota bacterium | reverse complement strand
CGTTCGCATACCACGCGTAGACGTCGGTCTTGCTCGTGCCCCACACGCCGAGCGTGGAAAAGCTCGACTCACGCACGGCGTTCATGGGATTGCCGTGATCGTGCGGATCGACTCCGCGCGCGTTCGGATCGTCGGGGCTGAGGTCAGGGAGCGTGGCCCGCTCCCACGTGAACGGCGCGGACGGGTCGGGCCGCGTCCCGTGGTAGACGGTGCCGGGCGCGACGGTGAAGTAGACGTCCGCTTCGTCGGCGGCCCAGATTGCGCCCGCGTACTTCCCGTATCCGGGCTCGTTCTGCGTTTCGTCGTCGATGTACGTCCACGCGTCGCTCGCCTTGTTCCAGGCGAGGACCTTGACGCCGATCGTCGGGCTCTCGGCGATCGCGAAGGCCACGTTGCCGTTTGCCAGCGGCCAGATGTCCTTCAGGACGAGATCGACGCCGGGCAGCGCCGTCGCGCACCAGCCTGCAGCGCTGCATGCGGGCGCGACATCGCCGTCGGAGCCGCCATCCGAGGGCGGCGATGCAGCGGCTTCGACCGGTCCGGCTTCCACGAGCGTGGAGGCGTCCGGCGCCGGAGGCGAATGCGAGGGCTCGGCCTCCGAAGATGCGCAGGCAGCCGCCAATGCGAACGGGAGCGAAGCTCCGACCAGAAACAGCGCGCGTCTCATGGTTGATTGCCTCCCAGCGTGAGAAGGACGCCTTGACCGCCGATCCAGACGTGTCCCGGCCCCGACGCCCATACCGTCGTCAGGTCCGGGCGGCGCCGGCCGAGCCCGCCGATCGCGACACGCGACCAGCGCTCACCGTCGAAATGAAGGACGACGCCGCTGTTCCCGACAGCCCAGACGTCCGACGGCGATGTGCCCCAAACGGCGTTGAGCTCGACGGACGTCGGCACCTCGGCGACGACGTCCCAGAGAAGCGCGTCGCCGCGATAGTGACGGATGGTGCCCCGAGCTCCGACGGCCCATGCCTCGCCGTTGTCCGCGACCCACACGCCGTTCAGCGCGTTCGTCGTCTGGGCGTTGAACCCCTTGAAGCTCGGGGTGTCGCCGTCGGCATCGGTGATCCGAATCGTTGCGCCAGCGGAGCCGACCGCCCAGAGCTCGTTCGCCGAGCGGCCGTGGATGCTCGACATCTGCGTGCACGGGTGCGTGTAGCGGCAAAGCTCCGACGGCGCGCCGATGCCGATCTCGAAGGCGCCGGACCCCGACATCCGCATGCGCCACAGGCCGGTCTTGCGCTCGTCCATGGAGCCTTCGGTCGTGGCCGCGCACCACATCCACTGCGCAGACGGCGCCGCCCAGGTCGATGCCAAGCTCACTGGGTTGCCGACGATGAGCTCGAACGGCACCGTCGACGGCTGGGCAGGTGACCAGCCGCCGGCCGATGCATCGACATCGGTATCGACGCCACGCGTGTAGAGCGCATGCATCGTCGAGAGGGCGACCTCCCCCGTCTCCCGCAGCCAGAGAGCGTGCATCGACATCGGCACGCCGGTATCGGACAGCTTCCACGAGGTCCCGTCGAAGTGACCGACGGCACCGAGAGCACCTGCCGCCCAAACGTCGCTTTCCGATCGTCCTCGGATGACGTTGATGCGCGTCCGCGGATCGAGGCTGCCGCCCGGCGCCCCTGCAACGAAAGGCCCGGTCTGACAGAAGACGTCTCCCGAGCACGTATCCGGGAAGTATTCGCAATCGACGCAGGCACCTGCGTCGGCGTCGGTGCTCGCGTCGGTGTCCACCTCCGCGTCGGAGGTCCCCGAATCCAAGGAGACCGAGGCCTCCGCCGCGATGGGCTCCGCGCTCCCCTCGCCGGCACACGCGGCGAAGCTCACGGGCACGACCGCAATACACGAGACGGCGAGAAGCGCGCGCGCCTTCATCACTGCGGCCCTCCCGCGTCCTTGTCGCACGGAGCGACCACGCATCGACCGAGCACACACGCCTGCCCCGCAATGGCATCGCAGACGATCCCGCAGCCACCGCAGTTGAGCGGGTCGCTGTCGATGTTCACCTCACACGAGTCGTCGCTGTTGCCGTTGCAGTCCGCCCATCCCTCGAGGCAGGTCCGCGTGCAGGAGCCATAGAGACAAGCGGGGAGGCTCCTCGAATCCTCATTACGGCCTACGCACGAGACACCGCACCCGCCGCAATTGAACGGATCGGACGTCAGATCCTTGCACTCTCCGTAGCAGACATCACCCTCGCAGCGCGCGCCGCACATCGTCTGCCCCGGCGGACACATGCACTGGAAGCTCTGGCTCGGCCCGTCGAAGCGGCAGTCCTGGCCCGCCGGACACTGATTCCCGCAGGCGCCACAGTTGGCGGAGTTCGTGATGCGCGTCTCGCATCCGTCGGACACGATGTCGTCATTGCAGTCGGCATTGCCGAACGTGCACTTCAGGTGCCCGCACTCGCTGTTCTTGCACCCGTAGTAGACCGTGTCGTTCGGCAGCGGCGCGCCGTCCCCCTGGGGATCGCAGGCGATGCCGCAACCACCGCAGTTGTTGTCGTCCGTACGCGGCTTCACGCATTCGTCAGCGCGCGGGCAATAGAGCCCGCCGTCCGGACAGCCGCATGCGTAGACGTCTTTCGTCCCTGGCTGCCTGACGCACGGATTGTCCGGGTCGGTGCACGTCACCCCGCACCCGCCGCAGTTCTCGTTGGTCGACGGCATGAGCTCGCAGCCGTTGTCGATGAACCCGTCGCAATCGAGGTATTTGCCTTCGCACTGCAGCACGCAGCGCCCCTCGACGCAGGCGTAGAGGCTCCCGCCGCCTTGCGAAGGACACGCCGCGCCGCATGCACCGCAATTGGCCGGATCCGTACTCAAATTGATGTCACACGGAAACCGTGAATCCGCGCACGTCGCGAATCCGGCCGGGCACTCGCTCGAGGGGCAATACGTGAGCAGCGCAGGGTCCGGCGTCGGCGCCCCGGCTTCCGGAGTGGCGAACACGGGCGGCGCTGCGTCGTAGATCTCGGCGACCGTCACGTCGGCGCCGTTGCAGCCCCCAAAGGCCCAGGCCGTCACAGCCGTCATCGTCAATGGTGCGCAGAAGCGCGCGATGCGTCGAAGCATCTCGATTCGTCCCTTCACAAGGAGATCAGTGGGTCGTGACGGGTGAGCTCGCGGGCTCGTCACGGTCGATCGATCGGGCGCGGCCCGATTCCGGTGTCAGAGGCTGTCCAATCGCTGTCTCGAGTCGACTCGCGTACGGCGTGCGAGCGAATCGCTGGACCAGAGAGCGTGCACGGCGCAGCGCCTCCTCTTTGCGGCCGAGACGCGAGAGCGCCTCGACGGCGAGCACCTCGCGTTCTTGAAGGAGCTCGCCCGACGGATAGAGGCGCTCGTGTTCGCGTGTCGCGGCGAGCGCACGTTCGGGATCGCTCCGCAGCGCGGTCTGGGCGCTCTGGATGATCTCGAGCTCGCTCGGCGACTCGTGAGAGGCCGCACGCTCCGGCGTCTCGTGAGAGGCCTCCGTTCGTGCCGCCAGCTTCGCGCTCGTCGGGACGGCGCTTCGCACGACGGCCGATGCAGACGTTGCGGGCGCACGAGGCGCCACATGCGGCAGATCTTCGACCGAGACCGTCGCGGGCTCGAGCCTGTCGTCCGCGACGGAATGTGCGGGGGGCAAGTCGGTCGTCTGCGACGCTGGCTCCGTGACGTCCGCACTCGGCGGCGAGGCGCTCGTCGTCGCTTGCACGGGCGGCGCCTGCGTGGCGCGCCACGAGAAGACGAGCCCCGTCGCGACGGCGAGGGCGACGATGCCGTGCTTGTAGTAGGTGAGCTTGGTCTCGACGCGCGGAGCGGCGGCGACCTCGGTGGGGGGGCGAGCCAAAAGTCCGGCCGACTCGAACCGCTCGGACAGTCGCCGCATGGTCGCGTCGCTCGGACCTCTTCGACGCTTCGCACGTACGAGCTCGCGCAGCGCCTCCGGGGAGTCTTCGTCGACGATGCGGGGGGGATCCGACGGTTCAATCGTCATGGCGTCTTCTCGAGAGCGCGTGCAAGCGCGCGGCGTGCAGCATGCAGACGCGTGTACGCGGTCTGGAGTGGACACTCGACCGCTTCGGCGACTTCGCGCATCGACATCTCTTCGACTTCGTAGAGGAGGAAGACGGCTCTCTTGTCCTCGTCCAGCGACTCGAAGACCCTTCGCAGCAGCTCGATCTCCGCACGCGCCGTGGGGTCGTGCGGATCGGCCGATTCGGGCAGTGTCTCGAACTGGCGTTCGTGACGGCGGTGACTTCGCCGCCGATACGCCGCCGCGCACCGACGCGCGATGGCGTAGAGCCACGCTCGAGGATGTTCGCCGTCGCACTCTGCAAGACGGCGATACGCCACGAGGAAGACCTCCTGGATCTGGTCTTCGAGATCCGCCTCGGCGACGCCAAAGTGCAGCAGGCTCCGCCAGACGAACGCGGTGTGCATCGCGAAGAGCCCGTCGAAGGTCATCGGGACGCGGCTCACGCATGCAGCAGCGCGCTCGGCCTCCTCGGCTTCTTTCGCCTTTTCGAGGGCGACGACGCGCAGGGTCGAAGCGTGCACGCCCCCTTATGCTCGGTCTTCCGAAAATTTATGGTCGAAACCGAACGAACTAGCGAAACGCCCAGCCGAGCCCGAGAGACACTCGCCCGGCGACGGGACTCGGCCGGTGGACATGGTAGAGCTTGTCCCCCTCCCGGACTCGGAACGCGTCTCGAACGAAGACAGCCTCGACCTCGGGGAGCGCTTCCGCGAAGAGGCGCCCCACGAGCCTCATACGCAGGAGCGCGCCGGCTCCCGCCGGCGTCATCCACCGGTGCTCGTCGCGGAATGCCGAGAATCCGGTGGGCAGAACCCGCAGCAGCGCGCCGCGTGCTGCGATGGTGGGGATCACGTCGAACCTCTCCGTGTGGAGCGCGACGAAGCCGACACGTGCAGAAGCGCTGACGAGCTGGAACCCGATGGCCCCTTCCGCCACCCGGACCGGCGCGCTGCCCTCGAACGTCGCGTCGACACCGACGACAATCCGCAATCCCGGAGAATAGGCCGCGCGGAGCCCGAACCCGAGCCCCGCGGATGGAAGAAGACCGGCAGACACCACGGCCGAGGCTCCCGCGAGGAGGCGCTGCGGACCTGGGGCATCGATGTTCGGCGCGACGGACGAGGGCCTCGTCGGGGAAGGCCGATCGCGCGGGGCCGGGCGCGGCGGGGGCTCCGGAGCTGACTTCTGCGGCTCATCGGGTGAGGCGCGTGGAGGGCGCGCCCCCGAGATCATCATCGCGATCACGAGCGAGGTTGGTCCTTCGACGTCGCCGCAGCTCTCGCGTTCGACGCGCACCTCACGCTCACCGAGGGGATGCCCCGTGTCGTCCGTCATCGCGAGTCGGACGACGAAGCCAGCCCCCTCCGCCGCCACCGTCCCGCTAATGTGGAGCGCCGTCGAGGCTCCGCTCGGATCGGGGTCGTCCTCACCGAGCCGATCTTGCGTCGCCTGCACGATCTGCTCGCGTGACGGACACGTCTCCGGCGCAGACCAGAGCAGCTCGAACGGCGCGCCGCTCGCCGACGCCGGCCAAGACGCGACGAGCA
The DNA here is from genome assembly GCA_023423895.1 of Pseudomonadota bacterium. Taxonomy (GTDB): domain Bacteria; phylum Myxococcota_A; class Polyangia; order Polyangiales; family Polyangiaceae; genus Labilithrix. Next base: position 95,415 of record JAFAER010000053.1, on the reverse strand, counting down.
GGCCGCTCGCGAATGCCGTCGCCCAGGCACGGATGCCGATGGGCGTGACGCGCAATCCAGGGCCTCGTCGCACGATCGTACTCGAGCGTACGATAGAACAGCGAACGACACTGAGCCGGCAAAAAGTCCCCGAGCCACGTCCCCACGCCCATCGTGGCTCCGAGTGACGGTCTACCTCGCAGGGAGAGCACGAGGCGAGGCCTCGGCCGGACGTCTACTAACAGCCCGGGCCCGGGAAGATCCCCTGGCCCGGCGTGAGGACGGAGTCCGGATCGTAGTTCCGCTTCGCGCGTCGGAAGTCGTCGTAGACCTCGCCGTAGTGGGCTCGCCAGTCTGCCGAGCTCAGCGGGATCGAGCCGAGCGGATACTGAACGCCGCCGGCGAGGACCACCTCGTCGAAGAAGTCGCGGTTCTGCGTGATCGCCGCCTCCACGCCGGCCGGATCGGGCGGCGAGAATCGGAGGAGGTTGAAGGTGAAGAAGTCCTCGTCCGGCTTCCGGAGAAGGGGGGTCTTCAAGAGCGATCGACGGAACGGATAGAAGAGGACCGGACCGCCACCGGTGTCCGCGAGGGTCAGGTTGGAGACGATGTCTCCGATGGTGTCCTTCACGGTGGACACCGGCACGAACACGGAGAGCCAGGGGTGCGGAAGCGCCCAGGCGCCAACCGTCTTGAGGAGCGCGACGAGGGGCTCGATGCGAAACGCGAAGTCGAGGTAGGACTGCTGGATCGTCGTCCGCGCCGAGACATCGTCCTTCAAACCCGCGAGGAGAGGTGTCGGGTTCGGCGCATTCGGCGGGGCGTAGAACACGGCGGCCTCGATCACGTAGTTCCAACCGGTGCCGCTGGCGTTTGCGACGAGGTTCCCTTCGAGGTAGTCGAAGTGGCCGCGGGCGAGGAGCTTGCGCTGGTCGTCGACGAACTTGTCGATGTCGCTGTACGTGAGGTTGAAGACCGTGACGTTCGGCTTCGCGGGGACGAGACGCAGCGTCGCGCTCACGATGAGAGCGCACTGACCGAGGCCCGCCACGGTCGCCTCGAACAGGCGCCGGTTCTTGGACGGAGAGCACGTCTCGATGTCGCCCTCGCCAGTGACGACCTCGAGCTCGATGACGTTGTCGACCTGCGCGCCGACCTTCGACACCTGGCCACCGATGCCGCCGAGCGCCAGCGTGCCTCCGACGGACAGCCCGAGGTAGTCGGTGAGGATCGGCGGCGTCAGGCCACGCGTATAGGCCTCCCGGACGACGTCGGCCCAGAGCACTCCGGCGCCGACGACGACCTCGCTCCCTCGCTTGAATCGGATGCCCGTGAGCTTGGTGGAGTCGACGACGATTCCGCCTTGCACCTGCGCCTGCCCGTACGTCGTATGCCCCTGCCCGCGCATGGCGATCCCGATCCGATGCTCGCGGGCGAAGCGCACCATCCGGGCGATGTCCTTGACGGAGCCCGGCTCGAGCACGGCCATCGGCGTACGATGGATGATGTGGCCGAAGTCGTCGGCCGCTGCGGCGAGTGACGCTGGATCGACGCGCAGCGTGCCATCGAGCTTCGGGATGCGTCGATGCGACGGAGGCCGGCCCGCGCTGGCCTCCGTGAGCCAGCTGCGAGAGGCCGGATCGAAGCCGAGCACGAGCGCACCGGCGACCGCAGTACGAAGGACGCTTCTGCGTGAAATCGTCATAGGCATTCTCATTTCCGATGAGGGATGGGGGGAACCGTGACGGGGATCGGGGAAACAAGCTCGAGGACGTCGCGCACGCGGGCGAGGAACGAGGCCTCGGTGAAGGGCTTCTCGACGAGCGGCAGTCCCGACTCGATCAGCTCGCGCCGGTCCGGCTCGTTCGCCATCTCGTATCCGGACATCAAGAGGACACGCATGTCCGGGTGGAGGTCCCGGACACGCCGGGCCAACGTACGCCCGCTCATCCTCGGCATGACCACGTCGGTGACGATCAGCGCGATGCGCGAATGCTCCTCACGGAGGATATCGAGAGCCTCCTCTCCGTCTCGAGCGGCGAGCACCACGTATCCCGCACGCGCGAGGAGCTCCACCACCAGCTCGCGCATCCCGGACGCGTCTTCGACGACGAGCACGGTCTCGCCTCGCCCTGCCGTGCTCCTGAACGACGCTTCTGCCTGCAGCGGCCCGACCGGGGTGAGTCGCTCCTCCTCCGCGCGCGGGAATCGGAGCTCGAACGTCGAGCCGACGCCAGCTTCACTACGAACGATCGCGTCGCCGCCGCTCTGCTTGACGATGCCGTAGACCGTCGCCAGGCCGAGCCCCGTTCCCTCGCCCGGCGCCTTGGTCGTGAAGAACGGCTCGAACAGGTGGCGCATGACCTCGGGAGGCATTCCGGGGCCCGTGTCTTTGATCGTGAGCGTGACGTACGTGCCCGGCGTCATCCCGAGCGGCGCCGCCTCCTCCTGGTCGAGCCGCATCTCTCCCGTCGAGATCGTGATCGTGCCGCCGTCGGGCATCGCGTGGCGTGCGTTGAGCACGAGGTTCAAGACGACCTGCTCGATCTGGAGGGGATCCGAGTCGATCGGGCAGGTGTGCTCGCTCGGCGCGAGGACCACGTCGATGTGCTCGCCGGCCACGCGGTGCAGCATGTCGTGGAGCGCCGCGAGCACCGCGTTGAGATCGAACACCTGCGGTTGCATCATCTGCCGCCGACCGAACGCCAGAAGCTGCCGGGTCAGCGAGGCCGCGTGCGAAGCTGCGTCGAAGGCCTCGTCCACGTGTTCGCGTGTCGCTCCATCGAGCGCCTCGATGCGCCGAAGGAACGTGAGCCGCCCGAGGATGACGCCGAGCAGGTTGTTGAAGTCGTGCGCCACGCCGCCGGCGAGTCGCCCGATGGCATCCAGCTTCTGTGACGCACGCAGGCGCTCCTCACTCGCGCGGAGCGCGGCCTCCGCACGGTGGCGAGCGGTGGTGTTTCGAATGAGCGCAGTCACCTCGCGTTCACCGCATGGGACGAGACGCGCTTCGAACTGGTCGTCTCCGCTCGGAGTGGGAAGGCTGTACGCGATCTCGACCGCGACCCTCTCGGCACGCACGCGGTCGACCGCGGCGCCGACCAGCGGCCCGACATCCGGCGGCACGAGGTCGTCCGGACGTTGCCCGATCAGGTGCGCCGGAGGAACGTGGAACTCGGTCTCACGAGCTGCGTGGAATGCGACGATGCGACCGTCGGCGTCGAGCCGAAAGTAGATGTCCGGCAGCGCGTCGAGCAGCGCCTCGAGCTGTTCGACGGCGGCCGCGCGCGCAGTGATGTCCTCTGCCTCCGCGAAGATGGCTTCGTCGACGATGCGGCAGGACCACGACAGCACGCGCGGTCCCGCGAGTGCGTGACAACGACCGCGCAAGACGACGGGGCTCCGATTCGCGACGAGCCCGTGGAGACTCTTCTCGGCGATAGCGCGCTCCGTCGCGTCGGAGAACAGCGAGGCGAGCGGACGCCTGACCCGCGAGCCGAGGGCCCGCGTGAACGACGCGTTCGCCGCGATGACCCGCCCCGTCGTGTCGGCGATGCACATCGGCACGCTCGACTCTCGGAAGGTCCGCTCTTGCTGCAGTCGCGCACCAGCGGGCGCCTCGATTGACCTGTTCCCCTCCACGCGCACCCCCTCCACGAGTAGAGCGCGAGCGCTGGTCGTTGACCATCACGTTATTGACCTTTTCAACATCTTACGACGTTCTCACGATCTGCCACCGATCCGCCCAACGTAGTCGACGGTCTTCATGAATGATGTCCACACGTCGTCGTCATGTCTCCGCTCATCGGGCCCATGCGGTTGTCCGAACGGACGGTTACTGGCATCGTGGAGGCACGTGGCACCCTTCGATCCGCTCACGGCCGAGGCGCGCGAAGCCGAGCTCGTTCGGCCTCGTCCGAATCGAAGCCTTCCACTCGCGCCCATGGCAACGCCGGGCCGACGGCACCTTCCGCTCGCTGCGCACGCCCGCGATGTCGACCGGCAGCACCGACCGATCTACGCGGTATGGGAGATTACCCTCGCTTGCGATCTCGCCTGCCGTCATTGTGGCTCTCGCGCGGGGCGCGCACGTCCCGACGAATTGACGACCGCTGAAGCGCTCGATCTGGTCGAGCAGATGGCCGACCTCGGGACGCTGGAGGTCACGCTCATCGGCGGCGAGGCTTATCTCCGTGACGATTGGCTCCAGATCGTGCGCGCGATTCGGCGACGCGGGATGGACGTCACGATGACATCGGGAGGTCGCGGGCTGACCGAAGACGTCATCGCTCGCGCTGCAGACGCGGGACTGCGCGGCGTGAGCATCTCGATCGACGGAGACGAGCAGACGCACGACCGCCTGCGTGGCGTCGTCGGCTCGTACCGCGCCGCGATGCAAGCAATCCACGCTGTGCGCGCGCGCAATCTGTCGGCGTTCTGCAATACGCAGATCAATCGCCTCTCGGCTCCGCACCTCGGCGGGATCCTCGAGCGAATCGCAGAGCTCGGCGTCGACAGCTGGCAGATTCAGCTCACGGTTCCGATGGGCCGCGCTGCGGACGAGCCGGAAGTGCTCCTCCAGCCCTACGATCTGCTCTCGCTTTTCCCGGCCCTTGCGGACCTGAAGCGACGTTGCGACGAGCTCGGCGTGCGCCTCTGGCCGGGGAACAACATCGGCTACTTCGGTCCGTTCGAGTCGTTGCTCCGAGGCCACCGCGCCTACGGGCCCGGAGGATCGTGTGGAGCAGGACGTGCCACGCTCGGAGTCGAGGCGAACGGCGCCATCAAGGGTTGTCCCTCACTCCCGACCAGCGCATGGACCGGCGGGAACATCCGCGACGACAAGCTCGTCGACATCTGGGAGCGTGCCGAGGCACTCCGCTATACCCGTGACCGCACGACGCGCGATCTCTGGGGCTTTTGTCAGACCTGTTACTACGCCGAAGAATGCATGAGCGGATGCACTTGGACGAGCTTCGTCGGCTTCGGCAAACCAGGGAACAACCCGTATTGCCATCATCGCGCGCTGGAGATGCAGCGCGCCGGAAAGCGTGAGCGCGTCGTCGCGATCGACGAGGCTCCAGGACAACCGTTCGACCACGGGCTCTTTCAGCTCGTCGTCGAAGATCTGCCCCCCGCCACTGGAGAGAGCGATGACTGATTCCCGACTGCTTCCCTGCCCATCGTGCGCACGCCACGTGCGTGCGAACGAACGCGCCTGTCCGCACTGCGCCGCCGCGCTCACGAACGCATTCGGTCCGCCACCCGAGGTGAGCACGCCGAGCTTGCGTCTCACACGCGCGGCCCGATTCGCGCTCGGCACGGGCGCGGCTGCGCTGGTGGGAGCGGCCTGCACGACCGAGGTCCCGATATACGGGGCCCCTGGCTTCGACGAACCGCCCTACGACGCGGGGCGCGAGGCTCGCGGCCCGATCATCGACGGAGCCCCCGATCCTTGCGATCCCGATCCCTGCGCGCCCGATGCTTGCGAGCCGGATGCCTGCGAGCTCGACGCCGGGGACGACGGATCGTCCGTCGACGCGAGCGACGGTGCTGCGCCGGACGCCTCCGACGGTGGGTGACGATCGCCCGGTGCAAGGCGCGTGATCCTCCAGGAGGGCTGCTCTCGTCGGACGGTGCAGGTCGCGGATCCAGGCGAAGCGCGTCGGAGTCGGTTCGTCGAGCGCTCGCTCAGGAGCATGGCGGGCGCGCGGCATCGCGCCTAACCTCGCGGCGATGCCTCTCTCCCCCGAAGCCTTCGTCGCCGAGCTCGACGCCGAGAACCAGGTCGCGCTCGACCGCATCGCCGCCGCGGCGTGCGCCGGCACGCCCGATCCCGACCTCACCGTGGAGAAGCTGCTGCTCCTCGCGTTGAAGAACGAGCTCGAGGCGACCGAGTGCGCCGCTGCGTGGCTCCCGACGACGAGAGAGGTCGCGGTGAAGCTCGCGCTCGCACGGCAGGTCGGAGACGAGGCGAAGCACTACAAGTTGATCCAGGCGCGGCTCTCGCAGATGGGCGTCGACACGTCGAGCCTGGATCCGCTCGCCTCGGGGAGGAGCCCGCTACTCGGCTACCTCCTCGCGATCGAGGGTACGGTCGCGCGCGTCGCGGCCGGCCAGTTCACGCGCGAGGCGCTCGCCCTCGTGCGCAACGCCGAGTTCATCCGATTCTGCCGGGCACGAGGCGACGAGAGCACCGCGCGTCTCTACGAGGAGACCATCCAGCCCGACGAGAAGCACCACCACGAGCTCGGCCGACGTCTGCTCCTCGAGCTCGCCGTCACGGAAGAAGCCCAGACCGCCGCGCGCGAGGCGAGCCGACGCGTGCTGTCGACGGCGGAGGAGCTGCAGGAGATCGCGCGTCTCAAGATGGGCATCTCCCGGGCACCTGGCTGCTGACGGATCTCGCCTCGCGCTTCGAGCGCGATGACCGGGACGTCGTTCATGCCCCGGAGCGGACGACCTTCCTCACCGTCGATCGAACGTCCACGCCCTCGCCAATTCGACCATCTCCGCCATCGCGCGATGCCCAACTCGTCTCGCCTGTTGTTCTGCGAAGCATCCATTCGAGCCGACTCCCGCGACCCTTCGCAACCAGCGACTCCCCACCGCCCGCCCTCGTCCAAGCATTTGTCGATCTGAACCTGCTGGACACACCAACGAGCGACCACGAGCAAGGCAACGGCAAGCAGGACAGCAACTGCTACGCCCGCATATCTCCGCACCGGGCTCTGGAATCCTGCGGGGGTAGGCACAACCGACAGACTACCCCAAGGTTCCAACGACGGATTCGAGCATGCTTCCCGCCACGAAAGCATTCATCTTCACCAGGTCGTTCCTCATCGTCGCATCGGGCGCTGCCGCGCAAGGCTGCGCGAGAGACACGTGCGATGACGATGGCATCTACGTAGTCACGCCTGGCATCGCTCTCCAGCTGAAAGACCGGACTACTGGCCAGCCGATCTGCGATGCAACCATCACCATCGAAGACATGGCGACGCGCGAGGTCACGACCGTCGACGCCTCGACGCAGTGTTCCGCCGAGAGCCCCACTGTGACCCTGCTCGACAACCGCTCCGGGACGTTCAGGCTCTCGATCGTGTCTCCCGCCCATCTTCCAGCCTCCGAGCTCGTCCGCGTCGATCGACGAGGGCGTTGCGAGCGTGTCGTGACGAGCAACGTGACGCTCGAGCTCGATGCCGATCCCAGTGCTGCGCCCATCGTGGATGCCGGCGCCGACTGACGCGCAACCGCCCGCCGATCGCGGGCACGCCCCTGACCTACCCTCTCCCCGCAGTCCCCCAGGTTCCTCGAGACAGCAAAGGAGCGCACGCCCCGCCGTACCCTTCTCCACGCAGTTGCCTAGATTCCTAAACGAGGCAACTCGCCGGCGAAGCCGTGCCCGCCCCACCCTTCTCCGCGCAGTTGCCTAGATTCCTAACGAGGCAAGTAGCCCGCGATGGCATGCCGGCCGTTTCGAGTCGAGAGCACCCCGCCGCCGTTTATCCAAGTAGTGCCACACGAGCTGAACCCGAGGCTCGGCCAACGCGCCACGCCTCACTCGCGTCGTGGCGCTTCCCACTCCCAGCGGACGCCGACGAGGAGCTGGCGATACGGCCCGGGGAAGATGCCCTCTGGCCTTCGCGCGATCACGTACGTGGTGTCGAGCAGGTTCTTCGCGGTGAGACGGAACGTGAGCCCTGTCGGCTTGTGCTTCCAGTGCACGGTGGCGTCGACGATGTGGCGCGCGTCGAGCTCGCCCATGCGTCCGGTCACGTCCTGCGCGCGCGTGTTGTCGGCGTCTGCGAACTGAGGACCGACGAACGCGTACGCCACCTGTCCGCCGACGCCGCTCGGGTGCTCGACGTCGAGGTTCGTATTGAACGAATGCTGCGGCGCGTACGGAAGGAGGTTCCCCGCGTTGGCGCCGTAGCGGAACGTCGAGCGCGCGAACGTGTACCGCGCGCCGAGCTCGACGATCGTCGGGATGTCGAGCGCGCGCTGGAAGCTCACGAGGAGGCCGCCCTCCGCGCCGATGATGTTCGTGGCGCCGGCATCCGTGAGGACGTTGTCGCTGCCCGGCGCGGTCTGGACGATGACCTGGTTGTCGAAGTTGGAGAGGAATCCGGTCGTCTCTGCGCGGAGCCAGCGAACCGGCAGGCCGCGTATGCCTGCCTCGTAGTTCATGCTCTCGTCGGCGCCGATGTCCGTGGTCTGACCGCGCGCCGAGACCGACGACGTGACACGTGGCGGTGCAAATCCCCGGTGCATGCCGCCGAAGACGTTCGCGTCCTTCGTCCCGTAGACCATACCGATGCCCGGGACGATGCCGGTCACCGTCTTGTCGCCGGCGAGGAAGGTGTCGCCGCCGGTCGGCTGGCGCGTGACGACGCGCTCGAACAGGAGATGCTCGAAGCGGATGCCGGGCGTGACCAGGAGCCGATCGGAGAAGGCGATACGGTCCTGGACGTAAGCGGCGACCGCGTGGCCGGTATGCCGCTCGGAGAAGTCGAGCGAGCCCGCGTAGGTCTCGGCGTAGTTGCCCGTCCGCTGCTCGTACTCGGCTGTCTCGCGCAGGAGGCGTCCGCCGAAGTCGAGCGTGTGACGCACGTAAGCGGTCTCGAAGCGATGCTCGAAGCGCGGCTCGATGCCCATCACGTCGTACGTCCGATCGAGGACGGCGTTCGAGTCCCGGAACCATACGGCGCCTCCGGGCACGTCCACGTCGCCGGCGATCGAGACGTAGCGCTCGCCGGGAACCGGCGTGCGGGTGTAGTCCTGCCGTCGCCAGATGCGGTCGGTGCGGTAGCCGTAGACGAGGGTCTTCAGCTTCGTCTTTTCCGAGAAGCGCTGCTCGTGCGTCAGCGAGGCGTCGTAGCGCTCGAGGACGAGATGGCTCGACGGAGAGAGCGCCTCGCGACGAGGGTTGCGCGCGTACATCGCGGCGGTGAGCCCGATGTCGTCGGAGGCGGCGTCGTCGCGGTGGAAGCCGAGCTTGAGGACCGCCTCCCCACCCTTGCCGGTCGCGAACGCGAGCTTCGCGAGGCCGTTCGTGGAGTCGAACGGCAGGCCGCGGAAGCCGTCGCCGCGTCGATGAAGGATCTGTACGACGTAGCGCGCATCGCCGTTACCGATCGCGTCGCCGTAGCTCGCGAGGCCGCGGAGGTAGCCGTAGGTGCCGCCGTCGACGTCAGCGACGATCCTCTGGCGATCGGGTGGCGTGATCGTCAAGAAGTTGATCGTGCCCGCGAGCGTTTGCGGACCGAACAGGATGTTGCCGCTGCCCTTCACCACCTCGATGCCGCGCATCCGCTCGATCGGCGGCGCGTAGTACATGTCCGGCTCGGCGTAGGGATTGATCGCGATCGGGATGCCGTCCTCGAGCACGAGCACGCGACGGCTCCGTCCGCCCTCGAGGCCGCGAATGCTGATGTCGAGCCGGTTGCCGCCGCCGTGTTCCTGCCGGACCTGCACGCCGGGGACGCGACGCAACATCTCGGCAGCATCGACCGGAGCGGCGCGCTGCAGATCTTTGGCGCGGATCACTGTCCCGGATCCAGGGACCTTCTGCAGGGCATCGGCGCGATCGCCGATGACGTGCACCTCGACGGTCTCGTCACGAGCGCGCGCGCGGGCAGCGGCGTCCTGCGACGCAGGGCTGTCCCCCGGAGCCTTCGCGGACGGATCGACATCGGCGACCGATGGCTCCTGCGCGGCGGCGGTCGCCGACCACGAAAGCCATCCGGCGGTGCAGACCAGCGTGGCGAAGAGCAGCCGACCCGTCATGGCGCCTTGCAGATGCCGCGGCGGTTGCATCCGCTCGAGGGCGCGGGGCAATCGATCGTGTCCGTGCAGCCCTTCGTGCAGAACGAACCTTGTTGAGAGAACGTGTGGCAGTTACCCGACTCGCACTCGTCGTTGGTGCTGCACTTGCTCATGAACGGGAGCTTCCCGGAAGGTGTCGCAACGTCCGCTCCGGCGTCGTTCGCCTCGAACGAGCCGTCGAGGCCCGGCGTCCTGCCGTCGCAGACGCATTCGCCGAACTCCTCACGATCGGCGATACATCCTTGGTAGCCAAGGGCGCCGCCGCTGCACGTGCACGCCCTCCAGTCACCGGCGTAGCAGCTCGGACCATCCTCGCGACATGCCGCCGGCAGCATGAGCGTCACGAGGGCGGGTACGGCAAGCGCGACCCAGACGGCCTTCCGCATCGTCGACGAGCGTAGGCGACCGAGGGCCGCCCTGAGAAGTTCGTCATCGCGCATGTCGTCGACGCCCCGAGCTCGCACGAAGCGTTCCGTACGCGCGATTCGTGCGTACCGGAACAAATGCAGTGCGCCCGTCGAGGACGTTACACCGACGTGACGCGCGCGTTCTCTTCGACGTGACGCGCGCGTTCTACGTGGTGCCGGATGCGGCGGGCGTGGGGATCACGAGCCCCATCGCGAGGGCCCGGCGCATCGCCTCGTGCGTCGCTGCATGGCCAGGCCTCGTCGCACGGATGCAGCCGAGCGGCGGACCGCCGTGTCCGTAGAGGTCGCCGACGAGGTCGAGCAGCTTGTGCCGCGCGGGCTCGTCGGCGGAGAACGGCGGGCCTGCACTCAGGACCCGATCGCGCGCAACGACGACGACGCTCTCGGGAGCGACGTGGCTCGCGAGCCCGCGCGCGAGGAGGTCACCGATCTCGTGCTCGAAGCCGAAGGTCCGCGCCGGCGCGATACGCTCGCGGAAGTCATCGGCATCGCCGCTCCACCGCGCGTGCCGCTCGAGCCGGGCGTCGGCGAAGTCCACCTCGACCTCGACGCGCACGTCGGAGGCGTCGGAAGGCGGCTCGAGCTCGTAACGGCTGCCGCCGACCTCGATCGTGCCCGGACGGGTGACGCGCAGCGCGGGTGGTGACGCTGCGAGGCCAAGCGAACGCAGTGCATCGAGGAACGCGCACGCGCCGCCGTCGACGAGCGGGATCTCCGGTCCGTCGACCTCGACGACGAGTCCCTCGCGAAACGACATCGCGCCGAGGGCGGCGAACAGGTGCTCGACCGTGCGAACCTCGAGGCGCCCGTCACGCGTCGTGGCGGTCGTCGAACGATCCCTGCCGTCGAGGACGAGCTCCGCGATGCGCGCCTCGGCGCGGCCGCAGCGCAGGCGAACCGCACCTGCTTCGCGGACGAAGCGGACGCTCCCGGGCGCGCCGCCGTGAAGGCCGCGACCCGAGATCGCGATCACGCGTCCGCCTCCTCCGACTCCTCTTCGTCTTCGCGCGTCTTCGTTGCTGCGCGCGAGCGCGTCCTCTTGCCGACCGCCTTCGGCGTCGCCGGCGCGGATTCCTTGCCGAAGAAGAGCGCGGCCGCGAGCCAGCCGAGAACGCCGCCGGCCGCAGCCCACGCGCCGTACGTCCAGGGCGCGGGGGCGGGCGCACGTGTCGCGACGCCCTTCGCCTTTCCGATACTGGCCTCGAGCAGTGGCTCCCACTGGCTTGCCTGATCGGTCGGGAACGACGCCGTGACGATCGACGTGCCCTCGTCGTCCGGGAACATGAGCTGCAGCTTCCGCATCTTCACCGGCTGCGACGGCAAACCGAGCGCGCTGAGGTCGACCTCGCGATCGCAATCGCCCTCGATCAGCCCGACGCGCGCGCCGTCGGCTCTCACGCGGAGCTCGTGGCGGCGGTGCACCCAGTTGCACATCCCCTCGAACGCCTTCGGCATCTCGGAGACGAGCTTGCCGAGGTCGGCCTCCTCGACGCTCATCTCCTTGTTCGAGTGGTTCAGGATGATGCGCGTCGCGAGCGCCTTTCGATCGACGATCGATCCGTCGAAGCGCTTGTTCTCCGCACCCTCGTGAATCCAGACGGACGCGCCTTCCGACTCGGCGCCCTTCACGTCCTTGGCCGGAACGAAGCCCTCGGGCGGCTCGTAGACGAACGGAGTACCGGCAGAGCGGTTGGCCGGCCCGACGACGCGCGGGCCGATGAGCGCAGCCATCCCGGCCACCAACGCACAGACCATCAGCCTTCGCACGGACGCGACCCTAGGTGACCGGAATTACATGTCAAGGAAACGCCAGCGCTCGAGCGTGTGTCCCCGCCCGACCCTCCGAGGCCCGCTCCTTCTTCCTCTCCGTCCGCTGCCGCCGGGGGGCCTGGATGAGCGAGCAGGTCTGCACGCTGTCCAAGACCGGTCGGATGGTCGACCATCCGCTCTCGACGGATGATTCCACAAGGGATTTGCTGCTCGTCAGGCTCATATGACGAGGTCTCGATCCAGCGGTCCGAGGGGGTGAGCCCCGGCTCGGATCGCCTGCCTACATTTCGGCTGAGGAAGCGGCGAGTCTGACCTGGATCCTGGTTACATCGCAGTTACAGGAGGAAAACCGGTCCCTCGTTTCCCCCATCACGGCAGATTCGTTGAGGGCCACCAGTGTCGGGCTGCACCGTCACTGTTGGGCACATGCCGTGCATTAGCTCGACCTGCAACATGGTCGGTTCCCTTCGTCCCTTGGTGGTGGCTCTGGTCCTCGCGAGCGCGGTTGCGTGCTCGAAGAAGACCCCTGAGCCGTCCGCTGCGCCGAAGCCGGTCGCGCTCACGCCGGCGGCCGCAGCCGCGGCTGCCGCTGTCGGCGGTGACGGGAAGCTCGATCCGAACGATCCGAAGCACGGCACGCGGAAGCTCATCGGCCTCGACACGCCGGTCTACGTCGACGGGGTCCAGGTCGCCGTCTTCCGCGCCGGCGAGCTCCCGGCCATTCCCGTCCTCCCGCTCGAGGGCGGCGGCAAGCGCTTCAAGATCTACGACTACTTGAAGGGAATCGGCGTCGCGCCGGAGTCCATCAAGTCGATCCACTTCCACGGCAACGGCGATCGCATCGCGAGCGTCGAGGGCACCGAGCTTCGCAAGGAGAAGGATCGCTTCCAGTTCTCCTTCGTCTCCGGCGACAGCGGCCCCCCGCTCACGCGCTGGGACACGGATCATCTCAAGAACGAGTTCGTCGTCCACGAGATCCGCCGGATGACGATCTACGTGAAGAAGCCCTCGCCGGCGATTCACCCGACGAAGCAATGCCACGTCGGTGCGGACGGCGACTGCTCCGAGGCCATCCCGTACTCGGACGGCCAAGTCGCGAAGGGCACGCGCGTGTACCTCGACGGCAAGATGATCGGCTTCGTGAAGCGCCGCCAGGTGACCGACGCGATGATGGTCGGTACCGCCGCGGCGGATCCGAGCGAGACCAAGTATTCCGTCGCCAAGCTCGTCGCGGGCATGGGCGCCGATCCGAACAGCGTGAAGACCGTCGAGCTGATGGCCGGCGACGACGTCATCGCGCGCGCGACGGGCGAGCAGTTCTCGACGCTCGCCTCGCAAACGAACTTCACCTTGCCGAAGCATCAGCACGGCAAGGTCAGGGTCCATGTGCCCGCCGAGCTCCAGGCAAAAGGGGCGGACGTGACGGATCGCGATGCGCTCGTGAGCGCGGTGCTCCTCTACAAGGACACCGTTCCCACGACGACTCGCGAGCTCGTCGCGATCTCGGAGGACACAGACCTTAGCGTGCAGCTCGCCGCAATCGACGATGCACGTGGGAAGCTTGGCCGTGGGGAGCAATAGGCACTGCAAGGTCGGCACTTGCACCACCCGTTTCGTGTTGGAGGATGCGACATGAAGACGTCACGAGTCTGCGCAGCTGTGGTTGCTACCCTGGCGATGTTCGCTGCGGATCACGCGTTTGCGGACACACCAGGGGCAACGGGCGGCTCCACGGTCGTCCTCAACACCTATTCCAAGGTGTGGATCTCAGGAGATGACAAGGGCCCGAACAAGCTCGGGAAGATCACAGGCGCCGGCACGATGGACGCCGCGTTCGCCTGGGACAGCTTCGCCTTCCAGACCGACAAGACGAAGGTGCTCCTCGGCACCACGTACACGCGGTCCGACAACCAGGCGAACGGCAACAACAGCTACATGCAGGGCGGCTTCGCCCTCGCGACGCTGACCGACAAGGGCGTGGTCCCGGGGCCGGAGGTCAATCTCCCGCGTCTGAACGGCGACCGCACCTTCATGAGGCCGCTCATCGGCTTCACGAAGAACCACGTCGTCCTCATCGCTGCGAGCGAGGACAACGGCGTCAACAACAACCCGCAGCCGGTCATGTACGTCGCCAACAAGCAGACCGGCGAGCTCGTGCAGATCCCGAACAGCACGCGCAACAACATCAACAAGCCGACGAACCTGATCCAGCAGGCGCTGAAGAACGGGATCAACGTCAACAACCCGAACAACCAGCGCGGCCCGCACACGATCCAGCAGGTCGACCAGAACACGTTCGTGGTCGGCATGCAGTACAACAACCAGGCGCAGGAGGGCTTCAGCGTCACCGTCGCCGACGACGGCTCGGTGAAGATGAACTGGCTGCGTCGGTACTCGAACACGGCGCAGCACTGCCGCCCGCAGGTCGCGGTCGAGCCCGGCGCGCAGACAGGCTTCATCGCCGCCGTCGAGGCGAACAACCAGCCCGCCGAGATCGGCTTCCGCGTGACGGAGTTCAACGTCGCGACGGGCCAACCGGTCCAGAGCAAGATCGTCGTTCGGTCGCAGCCGAACCAGAACAAGTACGTGTCCGAGCCGGTCATCGGGCTCATCGGCGACAAGCTCGCGATCACGTACGGCCTCTCCTCGCAGGTCCGCAACGGCCAGAACGGCAACGGCCACGCGGGCGGCAAGAAGATCGACGCCGCGGTCCTCGTGAACAAGTCGGACCTGTCGATCGTCGGCTCGCCCATCCTCGGCGTCGGGCAGTACGGCCGTCACGGCAGCTCGTTCATCACGGGTTACGGCCCGAACGCCGAGCCCGCGCTCGCGGTCATCAGCGGCTCGTCGACCGGCACCGGCGGCGGCTTCATCCAGATGTACCCGATCAAGGCCGACGGCACGCTCGGCGTGAAGGACGCGGCCAAGGTCTACCAGGTGTCGCCGTTCTCGGACGTCGCGAACGTTCAGGCGCGCGGCAAGCGCAACCCGCAGGATCAGGCGCGCGGGTTCATCAACGGCCTCGGCAACGTCCCGAACCCGGGCCACACGACGGATCCGGCGAAGGCAGCGACCAGCTTCATGCCCGAGGTGAAGTCGTTCTCCTTCTCGACGGTCACCGGTTACACCGACGCGGACGGAATGGCGAAGGGCCTGAAGAACTCCGTGTGGCTCTCGCTCGTTCCGGCATCCTGGAGCGAGGGACTGCAGACGGTCCCGGGCAAGCCGACGGACAAGCCGGGCACCAACGAGGACGGCACCGGTCCGGCGCCGCGCTCCACGGTCCCGGGCACGGACCCGAGCGGGGAGAGCGGAACGTCGGGTGAGACGGACGTCGTGCCCGACGGCGAGGACGACGCGACGCGCCCGTCGACGAGCGGAAAGACGCGCGCATTCAACGACGGCCAGGCCGCCGACGGCTGCTCGGTTGCGTCGACCGGCTCCAGCTCGACCTCGAGCTTCGGCCTCGTCGGCCTCGCAATCGCGGGGGTGATCGTCGCCCTTCGCCGCAAGCGTGAGGAGGCCTGAGATGTCGACAGCTCGCTACCTGCTCGGTCTCGCTCTGGCGGCTGCCACCGCGGTGGCAGCGTGCGGCGGCGGCGCAACCGACAGCCTCACGGACGGCAGCGGCCGTGAGAACAACGGCGGCAGCCGCATCCCCGCGGGCGGCGATGACGACGACGACACGACGCCGGGGGGCAGCACCACCCCCGGCGGCAGCACCACTCCCGGCGGCGAAACGCCGTCCGGTCCGGTGCCGACCAACAGCCCCGAGGGCAAGGCGTTCTACACGGCGAACGTCCACCCCTTCATGGCCCAGAAGTGCGGTGCCTGCCACGGCACCGCCGGGCCCGGTCCGGCTTGGCTGACCGCAGCCGACGCGGAGAAGTCCTACGCGCAGCTGTTCCAGGTCGGCTACGTCGTCCAGCAGTCGCGCATCATCGTGAAGCCGGCCCACGGCGGCGTCACGAACAACGTCCTCTCGAACACCGAGGTCCAGAAGTACAACGAGTGGGTCGCGATGGAGCTCAAGGACGGCGGGCAGAAGGCACCCCCGAACGTCCTCGAGAAGCTGGGGTCGTGCTTCGACCGCCAGAAGTTCGACGCGATGCAGCTCGGACAGTGGCGGACGACGCGCCGCACGAACAACAACAACACGAACAACGTCACGCCCTGGAACGAGAACGCGAACAACTGCACCGGATGCGACAACGCCCCGTGCACGACGTGTCACTCGGCCGACGCGGCGACCAACTACAAGAACGCTGTCGGCAACAACCTGCTCCCCGCGGACAACACGTTCGAGGAGACGAAGCTCACGAGCCCGGCGTACATCACCAAGTACTTCGGCGTGAGCCCGGAAGGTAAGCCGATCGCCTCGGACGCTCTCCGCAAGAAGATGGAGGCGACGAAGAAGGACCGCGCGTACACGCACCCGATGTACAACCTGAACGCCAACCAGCAGGCGGCGCTCGACGCCTTCGTGAACGACGTCATCACGAAGTACAACGCGGGGACCTGCGGACAGCAGTGACCGACG
The DNA here is from genome assembly GCA_023423895.1 of Pseudomonadota bacterium. GTDB lineage: Bacteria > Myxococcota_A > Polyangia > Polyangiales > Polyangiaceae > Labilithrix. The sequence goes on along the minus strand of JAFAER010000053.1, from coordinate 78,873 downwards.
ATTTCACAGCCGAGCTACTTCGGGTGTGACTTCTCGAATCGAACGCATCGCTCGGCTCGCCGGGCGGTGCGTTTTTCGTTTAGGCTTTCCAGACGGAGCGGGTCATCCGTCGTCGTTCGCAGCCACGAAGCGGGAGACGGATGGCCATCAGGGGTATCGGGCGAAGTCCCATGTCGAGAAAGAGGCTTCGATGATCTTGCGGCGAGCCATTTGTGCGATCGCGTGTGGTGTGGCAGTGGCGAGCGCCTGGGCCTGCGGCGATGACACGTCCGACGCGAACGGGTCGAAGAGCGGCGCGCAGGGCGCCTGCCCGAGCGACAATCCGGAGTGCAAAGAGATCGCGACGGTCGAGGCAGGCTCGCAGGCTGTCGTGAGGCGACGCTGCGTCGAGTGCCACGGCAAGGACATGAGCGGCAGCACGACGAAGCTGGCCGGCATCGAGAAGACGCCGCTCGGCGAGGAGGTCGAGCTCTACCCGCCGAACCTCACGTCGGACGACACCGGTGTCGGCAAGTGGACCGACGACGCGCTCGCCCTCGCGATCCGCGCCGGCATCGACGAGGAGAGCCAGGCACTCTGTCCGCAGATGAAGCACTTCTCGCAGATGACCGACTTCGAGGTCTATTCGATCGTGAAGTACCTGCGGAGCATCCCGAAGGTGAACAAGCAAGTGCCTCGCAGCGTCTGCCCGCCCACGAAGACGAAAGAGCAGCAGAGCCTGCCTCGCTGACGCGGCCTCGACCGCTTCCGGACCTTCGAAGAAGCGCGCTGTAACATAGCTGTCGCCAGCCGTTTCCGCCCCGAGGGCTACTATCTCTCCGATGAACGCGCCACGTTCGGGCGGCGAGCCCCACGAGCACCAAACGAGAACGGCGGGGGCGGACGCTTCATCGCGTCGCTCCGTCGATCCTCGGATCCGCGTGCTCTACCTGGCCGCCGTGGCGGTGGGCGCGTTCCTCGTGAAGGACGCGCGCATCGCGGGCGGCCTCGTCGTTGCTCACGCCGTCGCATGGCTCGCGCTTCGTCTCGGCGGGCGCGCGCTGCTTCGGCAGCTCGTAAAGCTGTGGGGCTTCGCCGCGTTCGTCACGGCTTCGTATGCGCTCACGTCGGAAGATCCGGCGATCGATCGGTGGGTTCATCTCGACATCGGCGTCGCGCGTATCCCGCTCAATGTCGCCGGTGCCGCGGTGGGCGGGCTGATGATCCTGCGCGTGCTCGTCGTCGTCCTCGCCTCGCGCATCGCGCGTGCGGGTGACGAGCGGGCGATCGCGCTCGGCCTGCGCAAGCTCGGGACCCCCGACATCGTGGCGACATCCATCGATGCGGTCCTCGCGCTGCTCGGCGGTGGCGGTGGCCGAGGACGCGGCCGCGGTGGCGGCGGTGGCGGTGGTGGCGGCGGTGGTGGCGGCCGACGCTGGCGACATGACGACGCCGATGGACCGCGCGAGGGCTTCGTCGCGAGCCTCCGTCGCATCGCCCGCGGCGACGTCGCGCCGATCGTCGACCGCATCGAGCGCCACATCGGGCGCGCGGAGAGCTACCTCGATCGCTCGCGCGAGCACGAGCACGAGCACGAGCACCGCCATCCCACGGGTGCGCATGCGTCGCGCGACGTTGCGGTCATCGTCGGGCTGTCGCTCACGATGCTCGGCATCAAGGCGCTGAAGCTCCTGCCGAACATCCCGTTCGCGCCGGGCCACAAGCTCGTGCTGCTCACGCCGCTGTACGTGGTCGCGTCGCTGAAGACGCGGACGCGCGTGGGCGCGACGCTGACGGGGCTCGTGATGGGGACCGTCGCGTTCCTGCTCGGAGACGGGCGCTACGGCATCTTCGAGATCCTGAAGCACGTCGTCCCCGGAATCCTGTGCGACCTGCTCGTTCCGTTCTTCGTCGCGGGCGGCCGGCGACCTGGAGCGATCGCGTGGTCGGTCCTCGGCGGCGTGATGGGGCTCGGTCGCTTCGCCACGATCTTCACCGTGACGCTGACCGTGCAGGCGCCCGCGGTGGCCTGGGCGTTCCTCGTTCCCGGGCTCGTCATCCACACCACGTTCGGCATCCTCTCGGGGCTCGTCAGCTCGCCCCTCATCCGTGCCGTCCACGTGCGGACCGAAGAACTTCTCGATCGGGGAGCTTCGCCCTCCGATGCCCTCGAATCTTCTCGTCTCGCTCAGCGCTCCGCGCTCGGCGAGCCTCGAACATCCCCGTCGAGCGCCGCCGTGGCGCCCGCGAAGACCGACCTGGAGACCGAAATCACATGAGCAAGCTGGTGACCGGCGACGGCCGGACGCACATCGAGTCGTCGTTGATGCGCGAGTCTCTCGTCGATCGACGCGTCATCGCGAAGACTGACTCCGAGGGCGAGTTCGCGATCCTGCCCGACGTCGTCCTCGTCGGCATCGGCGGGCAGTCCATTTTCGATCGCGGCAAACCTGCGGTGATGCCGCTCGTCGAAGAGCTGAAGACGCTCCGCGAAGCACGCCGTACCGCCACGGCACGCGGGTCGAAGGGCCCGCCGCCGATGGTGCTCGGCGTCGGCGGCGGCACGCGCGTGCGCCACACGGTGAGCGTCGCGCTCGATCTCGGCATCCCCACCGGCGGCGTCGCGCAGCTCGTCGGCGCGATGGAGGAGGCGAACGCCGTCTTCCTCAACGCGCTGCTCGCCAAACACGGCTCAATCGTGATGCAGCGCGAGCACTTCTGGGAGCTGCCGCTCTATCTCGAAGGCGGGATGCTCCCGATCGTCATCTCGATCCCGCCCTATCACTTCTGGGAGCCGCCGCCGGAGGACGGCCCGCTGCCGGCGCACGGATCGGACTTCGGTCTCTTCATCCACGCCGAGGTGCTCGGCATGAAGCGGCTCGTCTTCGTGAAGGACGAAGACGGCCTGTTCGACAAGGATCCGAAGCGGCACGCGGATGCCAAGCTGATCCCGGAGATCACGCTAGACGAGCTGACGAAGAACATGCCCGAGGAGCTCGCGATCGATCGCCAGCTGTTCGCTGCCTGGCAGCGCGCGCGGCACGTCGAGCAGATTCAGATCGTCAACGGCCTCATTCCGGGGCAGCTCACCAAGGCGCTCGCCGGCGAGCCGGTCGGCACGGTCATCACTCGCAACTGAGAAGAAGGGAGACCCACATGCACAGCTCCAAGCACGAGCGCCGCCGGATCTCGAGCAAGCTCGCCGATGCCACGCTGACGACGGGAGGGGCTCCCGCGGGCATCGACTACTCGCCCGTCGCGATGATGCCGGACGTTCGCGTCCTCAAGATCGGCGGGCAGTCGGTCATGGACCGCGGCCGCGAAGCGGTGTTTCCGATCCTCGACGAGGTGACCGCTGCGAAGGACAAGCACAAGCTCCTCCTCTGCTGCGGCGGCGGAACGCGCGCGCGTCACATCTACTCGGTCGCCAGCGACCTCGAGCTTCCGACCGGCGTGCTCGCCGCGCTAGGAGGCTACGTCCCGCGACAGAACGCCCGCATGCTCCAGATGCTCCTGGCGAAGCATGGCGGACTGTTCATCATGAACGATGACTTCGAGAAGCTTCCCCTCTACTTCCGCCTCGGGTGCATCCCCATCATGACGGGCATGCCGCCGTTCGGATACTGGGAGAAGCCGACGAAGGGCGGACGCATCCCGGAGAACCGCACCGATGCGGGCGTCTTCCTCACGGCCGAAGCGCTCGGCTGCAAGCGCGCCATCTTCGTGAAGGACGAGGACGGCCTCTTCACGGACGACCCGAAGAAGAACAAGAGCGCGAAGCACATCCCGCGGATCACGGCGAAGGAGCTCATCGAGAGCGATCTGCCCGACCTCATCGTCGAGCGCGTCGTCCTCGAATACATGCAGCGCTCTCGCTTCTGCACCGAGATCCAGATCGTCAACGGCCTCGAGAAGGGTCAGCTCACGCGCGCCCTGGAGGGGGAGGATGTCGGGACCGTCATCTCGCGCGACTAGCACTCGGCCTCGGGCGACCGCGTTCGTCGTCGCTGCTCTTGCTGCTCTTGCTGCTTTTGCTCCGCTCGTCGGGTGCAGCAAGAGCGCGGGCTCGGGCGGCGGTGACACGCGCGGCGACGGCGCGCGCAAGGGTGAGCCACTGCGCGTGGCCGCGGCGGCGGACCTCGCGCTGGCGTTCAAGGACGTCGGCGTCGCCTTCGAGAAGGAGACCGGCAAGCGCGTCGACTTCTCGTTCGGCTCGACGGGCCTCCTCGCCAAGCAGATCGCCGAGGGTGCTCCCTACGACGTGTTTGCCGCCGCGAACATCTCGTTCGTCGACGACGTCGTCCGCGAAGGCGCCTGCATCGAGGAGACGAAGGCGCTCTACGCGAAGGGCCGCATCGTCATGTGGGCGAAGGACCCGTGGGCGCTCCCGAAGGACATCAAGGAGCTGAGCGATCCGAAGTATGCGAAGGTCGCGCTCGCCAATCCGGAGCACGCTCCGTACGGCCGCGCGGCCCGCGAGGCGATGACGAAGAGCGGCGTCTGGAGCACCGTGCAGCCGCGCACCGTCTACGGCGAGAACGTGCAGCAGACGCTCATGTTCGCGCGCTCCGGCAACGCGGACGTCGCCGTTGTCGCGCTCTCGCTCGCGGTCACCTCACCCGGCAACTACGTCCCGATCGATCCGAGCCTGCACGAGCCGCTCGATCAGGCGCTCGTCGTCTGCAAAGGCGGCAGCAAGGGCGGCAAGCCGAACGAGGCGCGCGCCTTCGTCGAGTTCGTCGGCTCCGAGCCGGGCCGCGCGATCATGCGCCGGTACGGCTTCTTGCTTCCAGGCGAGGACGCCGCGCGCTGACGGCACCCATCTGGGCGGATGCTTCTGCGCAAGGTCCGTTGACGGCGGGAACGGTTGACGGTGTTCACCGAGCGGAGCCCCATGCCGCCGGGGTAGCCGTAGCTCGCGCAGATGTCGATCCCCCAGACGGTGACGCCGAACGGGCCGTTGCTCTTGATCTCGTGCGAGCCGTAGCCGCACGTGCCGGCGTCGAACGCCTGCGGTGTCCGGAACTTGGTCAGGCGCACGAAGGCATATTCGTAGTCGCCATTCGAGCCGTCTTCCTCGTGGTCTTCCTCGTGGTCTTCGAGAGGCGGCAGCGGCACCGGGTTCGGCGGCAACGCCGGACCGGAACAGGGAGAGGCCCTCGAGACAGGCCACGAACATCCGCGCGCGCCTCGCGGCCTCGGCAGCGTCGAGCCCGCATCGGCCGCGCAGCACCTCCGCGATGAGCACGGACCACTCGTCGTAAAAGCGGCGGAGACGCGGCCGCAGTGACGCATTCGTCGCGGCCAGCGACCAGAACGCGACGAACAGCCGAACGAGGTCGTCGTTCTCATGGTCCGCGAGCTTGCCCGCGGGACCCGAGCGCCTGACGGTCTTCTGCACGATCGACGAGACACGGGAGGTGCGCCTCCTTCGCCCGACCCACGCGCTCGATCCCGACGAGAGCTTCGCTCCGGGTGGGCTCGTCGTCGGGAACGCGAACGGAGGCGGTGCGCGAGTCGCGCTCGGCCCGGAGGACACGATCATCGTGGCTGCCGAGAGGAAGCTCTCGCGACTCTGGAACCGACCGGCGACAACGTCAGTCGCGCGTGCACGGTCAGTCGCGGTCCTCGGAATCGTAGGACATCGTGCGCGCGAAGCACGCGCCCTGAAAGCCCAGCGCAGCTCAGGGATGGCCAGCACCGACCGAGCGACGCAGCCACTGCTCGAAGCGGATGTTTCCGAGGCGCGCGCCGTCCGCGGTCGTGAGCGAGCCGTCGTCGATGGTCGCGCCGAAGTAGGAGGCACTTGCGTCCGTCACGACCTTGCGCGGATCGCCGGTGGTGGCGAAGAGGCGACGCACCGCTTCGTCGAGGCCGATGCGGTCCGGACCGCCGAGCTCCAGGATCGCGTTGGCAGGCTTCTCTTCGGCGAGAGCAGCGAGCGTCGCCGCGACGTCATCGGCGGCAACGGGCTGCACGCGGGCTGACGTCAACGTCACCGTGTCGCCGTTCGTCGAGGCATTGGCGATCGCGCCGATGAACTCGAAGAACTGTGTTGCGCGGAGCACCGTGTACGGGATGGGGCCGACCGCGATCGCCTTCTCCTGTGCCACCTTCGCGCGAAGGTAGCCGCTCATCGGGAGCCTGTCGGCGCCGACGACCGAGAGCGCGACGTGATGCGTCACACCCGCGGCAGCCTCCGCGGGGAGGACATTGCGTGCGGCGGTCTCGAAGAAGCGGAGCACGGCCGCGTCTTCGAACGACGGCGAGTTCGTGACGTCGACCACGACCTTCGCATCTTGGAGTGCGCTCTCGAGGCCCGCCCCTGTGAGGATGTCGACGCCCGACGATGGAGACGCAGTCAAGACCTCATGTCCTCGCGCCCGAAGAATGTGGACGACCTTGCTTCCGATGAGCCCATTGCCTCCCAACACGACGATTTTCATGTCCGGTCTCCTTCTTTTCGGCCCGCTCGGGCTCGACGGTTTCGCCGTCGCGCCAGGGGTTCTCTGCTAGGACCAGGCACGCCAGACGCTTGTGACAGCGGGCGCGAGAAAAATGACGGACGGCACGGTTTCTCACGGCGCGGATGACGCGGCCACGGTTGCGTTTGCTGGGGCCCGGCGCCAGCTCTTCGGCATCGCGTACCGGATCTTGGGAAGCGCGGCCGAAGCGGAGGACGTCGTGCAGGACGTCTGGATTCGTTGGCAAGGAGCCGATCGAAGCGCGATCGTCGACCCGACGGCGTTCTTGGTCACGACGGCCACCCGCGTCGCGATCAACGTCGCGCACTCGGCGCGAAAGCGTCGCGAGACGTACATCGGCCCGTGGCTCCCCGAGCCCCTCGACACAGCTCATGATCCCGAGCGCGGCCTCGCGCAGACCAAAGAGCTCGGCCTCGCGGTGCTCGTCCTTCTCGAGAAGCTCACGCCGACAGAGCGCGCCGCGTACGTGTTGCGCGAGGCGTTCGACTATACGTACGAGTCGATCGCGGACATCCTCTCGCTCAAGGAGCCCACGGTTCGTCAGCACGTCACGCGCGCACGCAAGCACCTCGCGGAGGAGCGGCGCGCGCCGGTGCCTGCGGCGGATCAGAAGCGTCTTCTCGAGGCGTTCATCGCGGCAGCGCAGCGGGGCGATCGCGCCACGCTCGAACGGCTCTTCGCCGCAGACGTGGCGTCGGTGGCTGACGGCGGTGGCGCGGCGAAGATGGCTGCGCGCGCGCCGGTCGTCGGTCGTGAGCGCGTGGCCCACTTCATCGCGTCGTTCGCGAATCTGTTCTGGGTGGGCGCGGAGGTGACGTGGGCCGAGGCGAACGGCGAACCGGCAGCGCTCGTCGCGCGCGACGGCAGGCTCGCGGCGCTCGCCACGGTCGACGCCTCGGCCGACGGCATCGAGCGCATCTACTGGGTGATGAACCCCGAGAAGCTTCGCGCGTGGGAAGCCGCGACGGCAAGTCCGCTCTGAGTCGAGACTGCGTCGAATCTCCTTCCGCTCGGTCATGAGCGCGACGGTCACGAGTGCCCTCCAAGAGGGTCGTGCGTGCAAGTTCGACTCCGTCGACCGATGCGAGTCAAAACCCGCACTCGAGGATCACGTGTGCGCCAACCAAGGTGGCACTCCCGCGACCTCTTTCGTGCTCGCGCAGCATGGATGTCTGGCGATCAACGCCACCCGCCTCGATGTCGTCTGAGCCGTTCCGCCGGCTTCAGTACCGCAAACGTCGCGCCGGCGAGCACGAGCGCCGCGCCCGCTGCTTCACGTGGGCTCGGGGGCGTGCCCATCACGACCGCGCCGATCGCGATCGCACCGAGCGTCTCGCCTGGACAGACCAGCGCGACGAGTGCCGGCGGGACATCGCGCGCCGCACGCTGCAAGAGCGTGTGCCCGATCAGCGTCGGAACGAGCGCGAGCCCGAGCACGCTCAGTGCAGCTCGCGTCGATGGCGTGCCGCTCGCGAGCATCAGCGGTACGGCGAATGGCAAGAGGACGACCGAGGCGGTCCCGTAGACCGCCGCCGCGTACGGCGTCGCGGGGAGCGCGTCGCGCAGCCCGCGCGCGGCAGCGACGTAGGCTCCGAAGAGCACAACGGCACCGAGCACCATCAGGTCACCGGCGAGGCGGTGTTCGCCGATTCCCGCTCCCGATGCGACGACTGCGGCGCCCGCCGTCGCGATGAGCAGACCGAACATCTCGCGCCGCTTGGGCCGGATGCCGAACGCAACGAATGATGCAAGCACGATGGCGAGCGGCTCGAGCGAGACGAGGGCGACGGCCGACGCAAGCGAGGTCGCCGCGAGCCCACCGAGGAAGAGCGCGAAGTGCCCGCCGAGAAGCGCGCCTGCGAGCAGGACGCCCGCGCGCTGTCGCGATGACAGCGCCGCAAGCGCGCTTGCGATCTCTCGCGGAGCGACGAGGGCGAGCACGAGGGCGGCGATGCCTGTACGCGCAGAGGCGATCGCGATCGCGGGCATCGACGAGGCGACCTTTCCGAGCGGACCGCTCGTCGCGAACGCCAGTGATGCGACGACGACGAGCCCGAGCTGGCGTCCCGAGCTGCTCCCGGTCGCGGGCTCCGTCATGCTCCGCGATCAATAGCGCTCTTTCGGCTCCTCGTGCCCGGTCACCGTGGTCTTGGAGAACACTTCCTGGACGAACCGATCCCGGACCCCCTTCGCGCGCTGAGGATCGTCGCGTGCAGGGATCGCGACGCCGAGCACGAGGCAGGCCTTGTCGCCCCATGCCGGGTACGCCGCCCACGCGGCCTCGTACGACCCACCGCGAGCGTGGTGGCCGCCATGAGGCAGAAGTACGGAGTAGCCCGCAATGGACAGCGTTGCCGGTGAGCTCACGTCGGGAAGCTTGGTCTCACGACGGCACGTCCGTCGGACGGCCGCTCCAGCTGTCGCGGAACACGATCACGGACATGCCGCGTCGAGCGCTCGTCGGGCTGTAGTCCAAGGCGATTCTCTATCCACACGACCAACTTCGAGACGGTCGATGGCGTCATGTGAAGCAAGCGTGCTGCTTCGGAGAAGCTGCCAGCCTCCATGACCCCGAACAAAGAAGGCCATCTCACCAGCGCGATTGGCCACTTGGCCCAGTATAACGCCGGTTTGCTCGAGCCGAAGTTCACTCCCAGTCGAACACGCAGCGGCTCGCTCGGCACTTCATCCCGAGGTACCCGCACACGTCGACTTGCGCGTTGAGATCGCAAGCCTCGCCGTGGCCCGCGATGCGAGGACAGGGATTGCACGGGTGCCGGGGCACCTGATCGCCGTAAACGCACTGGGCCACGGACGGCCCGATCTCTCCGGGCGCGAGGAGCCGCGCATCTTTCTCGGTAAGGACGACGCACGCGTTCTCTTGCCCCGGCTTGCAAGTTGGCTCGCACCGCAGCGTCGGGTCGCCGCGGCCCCCGCACTCCGAGTCGTGCGCGCAGGCTCCCCCGAGCGGCTTCAGTGCGATGCATGTGGGCGTGGGCGGCGTGCACTGGCCCGCGACGGCGCCGCCGCAGTATTCGCAATACGCGCTTTCGATGCACGACTCCGGCGGCTCATCCGCGCAGCTCGCCCCGGCCGGACGACGTTGCACGCACCGTGCGACGGGATCCTCCGCGCCCTTGTGGCAATAGAGGCCGGACTCGCACTGTGCGCCGAGACATGGCTCACCGAGCTTGACCACCGGCGACGGCGGCGGCGCCGGTCCTGCGTCGAAGGGCTCTTCCGAACTGAACCCGAGCGACTCCGCCGCCACGCAGGTGTTGGGGACCGGGCCCGGCTCGCAGGGAAGGGACGGCGGACATTCCGTGTGATCGTCGCATTGGAGGCCGTAACCACAGTCCGGCAGCGCGTACCCGCGTAGGTAGCCGAGGCTCATGCCTTCGCACGCGCCGCCCAAACCCGGCGATGTCCCGCATGTACTACCCCGCCCATCCGGCGAATATGGGTCGAATGCCAGCGTCATGCTCGCGCACTGCCAGAACGCGGTGACCTTCTCGCCGAGTGCGAGCGACCCGGCCGGTAGCGCGCAGACACGAAGGTCCGTCCCTCCGACGAACGCGGCGTGACAGGCCTCGAGCCAGCCCGCGGTGAGGTTCGATCCCGGTTGTGTCACCACGTGAACGCACTCGATCCGCCGCGCTTCCGTGACGCGCTTCAGGTCGTCAGGAGACAGCACCGCGAGGCCCAGATCGCTCCCGAGCTTCGGAAACTGACGCCCACCCGCAAGCAGCCTTTTGAGGAGCCACCAGCCGTTGTCGCGTTCCTGCGTCCATCGCGCGCACGCGGCGGTGATCGAATCGATAGGCGCCGCGTCCGATGCATCGATGGGCGTCGCGTCCGATGTGCACGCCACGACTGTGCACGCGCTCACCACACTCCAAAGAACCGCCGGAACGAGCAGCGACCGCAAGCGAATCATGACGCCTTGAACGGTACCACCACGATGCCCGGCGAGTAAGAGCTCGAAGGCGCGACTCGACGTCGATGCCTTCGGCGCGCATTGCGACGCCGATGTCCGTCGTCGTGCAACGGACGCCGCTGGGCGATGGCGGCGATGCCACCGATGCACATGCAGGGATAGCCGGTCGCGTCCAGCGCACGAGCGAGTGCAGCCAGCGCAGTCGCGAGCTTGCTGCGCTCAGCCCTCTCCGCCACTTCGGTACCTCCGCACGGCGCTGCGCGGCTCCCCACCTGCCACCTGCGCCTTCTCGAGCGACGCGGCGACGAAGCGCCGTCCTCGACGTTGCCGACGCGTCCTTGCCCCTCGTCGACGCGCCCTCGTCGCTTCCGACGCGCCTCCAGAGCTCCCGCCGCGCGCGCGAAGCCTTGCGCCACGTGGGCGGAGCCTCCGCGCGCCGCACCAGGCTTCCGCTACCGGACGGTCGCCGAGGCACGCGAAATCCAACCGATCGCCGCCTTCGTTCGCATCGAGTCGCGGAGAGTCAGAGGTCGATCTTGATCGCCCCGCTCACGGACGAGAGCAGCGTCGGCGATTCGGCCAAAACACCACTGCTGTTGCTCCCCCAGCAGAGAAGCTCGTCATCCTTCGAGACGACGCACTTTCCGGTGAGCTTCTTGGGGTGGTCGACGCGCAAGACCTCGGTCACACGATATCCGCCGGTCGTCCCGATGCACCGTACTTTGCCGCTCTCGAACAGGAAGCAGTCGTCGATGCCGTCGACCGCGCCCGTCATCGGACGCGCCGGATCCTCCGGCGTCGGGTCACTGAGAGGGGCGGGCGTATACGAGACCTTCGAGCCGAGGACTCCCCAGAACCAAACGCTGCCGTCGTTGCCGATCGCGTACGCGTAGCCCTGGTTCACGTGAACCTTCTTGATGTTCGTGAGTGTTCCCGCCCGCGTCGGCGATGTGACCGCCCCGCCCCCAGATCCCGTTCCCGTGAGCGGCTTGGATCCCCAGCACCACACCTCGCCGTTCGACACGGCACACGTTGCATTTGGGCCCGCCACGACCTGATCCACGGTGATGCCGGGGACCTCTTCGGGAGTCGGATGGGCGACGCTGTCCTGTTTGCCGATTCCGAGCTGTCCGTTCGTATTTCCACCCCAGCACAGAAGCTTGCCGTCGGTCTTGATCGCACATGCGTGGCTAGCGCCGACGTCCACGGCCCTCACGTCCTGCAGGAAAGGCGTCGCCGGGACGCTCGGCACGGCGGGGGAGCCCGTGGCGTAGCCCACTCCCCAGCACTTCAGGTCGTTCGTGTCGAGGACGCCGCAGACCACGCCCTTCAACGAGATATCGGGCTTCACCATCGTGAAGTGCGGGGCATCCGGCGATTGAATGGGGTGCGGAACGTAGGTCGTGCCGAGCGCCGACACGACACCCCGGCCGAGCTCGCCGTTGCGATTGCTGCCCCAGCATTTCGTGGTGACGTCCTGCCCTCGCTGCACGCGCGCGCAATAGACGCTGCCTCGCGTCCACGCATCCTGGACGATCGGCTCTCGTTCATCCGCCCCACTGTCCCACGGGATGCGCCGGTCGGGAGCGGCGTCATCATCCGAAGAACCACCGTCCTGTTCCGTCTCGAAGGGCGGCGAACCACCGTCCCCATCGGTCGACGCGCCGGCGTCCGCCAGCGTGTCTACCACATCGCCTGCACCTGTCTCGTCGGCGCAACCTGCGAGCGCGAGCAGCCGGACTGCGACGCAAGCGACGGAGAGGACCTTCAACTTCGACGTGTTCATTGCATCACGCTCGCTGGATTGTCGTTCGCCTATCGTGGAACGGAGACGGCGGCAGAAGTGATCTCACGGAGACCCGCGCCGCCGGGGTAGCCATAACTTGCATAGGAATCGAGTCCCCACACGGTGAGCGCAAAGGGCTCGTCGCTTCGAATTTCGTGTCGACCGTTTTCACACGTGCCACGCGGAAACGATTGGGGCTTGGAGTCACGCACGAGGGTCACGCGGGCGTACTGATAGCGCCCCGCTTCATCGATGTTCTTCCACTCGGTGATCGGTCCCGAGCAGTCGAGATCCACGTCCTTGAAGCCGCTTCCACCATCGTGCCTCGTGACGACGAGCGTCGTGTACCCGTAGGTCATGTCGGCAAAGAACACGTACGAGTCCAGGTACTGCTGCACGGGGACGACGTTGACGAACTCCGGATCCCCGATGTCCTTCATGTAGTCCGTACCGTTTACTTCTCCGAAGCTGGCGCTCGTCATGTAGGCGGCGAGATAGAATGGATGCTCGCTGTCCTGACTTCGCACGACGAACGAGTCCCTCGTCCAGAAGACGGCGGACTCCCCCATCTGGAGCGAGTCCGGAGCTCCATCGGGGCGCTTAGGCACGTAGGAGAACTGGGTGCCGTCCGCTGCACCAATCAAACGCCAGGGCACCCTCTCCTCGCGGCGCGCGGGGTCTGCCTGTTCGCCGGAGCGGAGAACCCATCGGCTCTCGTGACTCGCGGCGATGTACTCCGTGCCCCATGCACGCAGGGGAGGGATCTGTTGCTGAGCCACGTCGCAGGCCTGCGCCCCCCAGTCCGTCGGGAATTTGAGGCACGTTGCTCCTCCGAAGACTCCCACCGGCTTCGTTGCTTCGATGGGACTTCCCACGAACTCCTTGGCCACCACGATCTGGAGGGTCTGTCCTTTGGATAGGTTGTAGATCCCCGCTTTGCCGTCCGAAGAGGGCGTCGCATCCGGCAGAATGACCTGATCGTTGTTCGGGCGAATGCGCACCTCCGTGTCGTCTTCGTTGGCCACGATCTGAAGCGTAGGCTTCATGCCGGTCCAGCGGTTGTCGATGGCCGGCCACGCATTGACCACGAAATACGATTTGTCCCACGATGACGTGGGCAGAAGCACCGTTGCCGACGGGAGAAAGCTCGGTGCGCCACCGTAGGGGTAAATCGAGTATGCGCTGACGGGGAAGTCCGTCGAGACATGAAACGCCTCCGTGGTCCCCGAGGTCATGGGGACCCGGAACTCCTCGGAGACGATGGCCGGGGTGATCGGACAGCGCACGTGGGTGAACGCGAACTTCTCCATGGGCGGCTTCTCCGCATCGTGGAGAAAGAGAATCGCGATCTCGCCAGGCGGCAGCGGTCCGTCGAGCACCTCGTACTCGAGCTTGCCATTTTTTGTTCGAGGGATGGCCGTGCTCTTCGACACGTCGAGGGCCTTCCCCTGGTATTCGACGTGGATGTTGACCGGTTCGCTCCATGTATTCGCGACGAACGCCGCGAAGCAGGAATTGCGATAGTCTTGCAGGGCAGCCTCCGAAGGCGGACCGCCCGCGGTGGCGACGGATGGAATCGTCCAGAACGAGCATCCGACGGTCCCCTGATTGCGTTCGGCACTTCTGCATGCCGATACGCAGGTCCCATCGGCGCAGCCCATGTCCGATCGGCACTCTTCGACGAGGGTCCCGTTGCAGCCGTTTCGGACGGAGTGAAGGTCCCGCGAGCACACGACGCCGCATGTCTCTCCGGCGTCGTCTGCCTTCGCGAACACGCCGGCCTCATCGACCGCCGGGACATGCTCGAACCCGTCGCGACCGGAGCCGCAGGCGACGACGACGGCGAAGGCCACCGTCGTGGACGCGAGTGCGCCGAGCTTCACCCAAGACGTGGTGCGCTTGCCGGGGCCGACGCTCAAAATACCACCTTCGTCGGCTGGAAATGCTCGTCGTCGTCACGGGTCCCGATGCCGAGCTGACCTCGCGCGTTCGAGCCCCAGCACTCGACGGTGCCATCTTCGATGAGCGCACACGTCGTCTCGTCCATCGTCGCAAGCCGCACGACGCGTCCGCCGAGGCCGCTCACGGACATCGGCTCGAAGGTGAAGTCGGCGTTGCCCGCTCCGAGCTGTCCCTTGGTGTTGTCGCCCCAGCAGTAGGCTTTGCCGTCGATGCTGGCGGCGCACGTCGTTTTGTCGCTGACGGACAGGTTGCGAATCGGTCGAGCGCCCTGGACCGTGACCTCGAAGGGCCAGCGGTCGTCGACGCGTGAGCTGTTGCCCACGGCTCCCGTGTCGTTCATCCCCCAGCAGTGCACCGCGCCGCCGGCCACGATGCAGGCGTGTTTGGTCGACGCTGCGAGATCCGTGACGTCGCCAATCACGGGGAGCTCGTACGGAACCGGATCGGGCGAGAAGGAGCTCTCGCGCCCGAGGGCATCACGAAGGTTGACGACGCCTACGAAGGACTGGTTCTGCCACTCATTGCCGCCCCAGGAAAGGAGCTGGCCCGTGTCCCGGACGGCGAAGCCGACCCGTGACGTTCCCGCGGCGCGGAGGACCTTTCGGAAGCGAAGGTCCACAGCCCCTGCCGCTCCCCAAGCGATCGGAAGGTGGCCGCGCCCGAGTTGCAGCACGTCGTTTGCTCCCCAGCAGGAGAGACCTCCACCGTCGCCCTCGGTATCGCCTTCTCCGAGGCGCCCGACGGCGCAGGCGAATCCACTGGCGAGGTCGATGCGACTTGCGTACGGCACGCCCTCGACCGCGGTCGGCATCGGGTGCGCGTCCGCATCACGGATCACCGCGTTGGCGTCGAGGCCGAGCTGGCCCGTGGAGTTCGAGCCCCAGCAGAGAGCGCGGCCGTCCTCGACACGTGCACAGCTCGTGCCGCCGGCGCTCCCGTTCACGCTGATCTGCGTCACGTTCGACAGTTCGTCGGGGCGAACCGGCTTGGGAGAGTGAGCGAGATCGCCGGGCTCCTCGCTCTCCGTCGGCGCGACACCAAGCTGACCGCGGTCGTTCTGCCCCCAGCAACGAACCGTCTTGTCCGCGAGAAGCGCGCAGATGTGGTGTCCTGCATTTGCGGCGATCCCGACGACGCACGGGCCCGACGCACCGCACGTCACCTCACCCGAGAAGGAGGCCGGGGCAGGTCCCCCGCTGTCTTCGGTCGTGGCGTCCGAGGCGGCGGCGTCGACGCCGGCGTCCTCGGTTGGCGATGGAGGAGGCGGCAACGTGGCGTCGGCTTCGCTGTCCGAGCAGCCTTGACTGAGCGCGCTCGCGGTGAAGGCGGCGGCGAACAGCCATCCCGAATGCACGACAAGGTTGAATCTCGACATCAATTCGTACCTGCGTCCTGATTACGTCGGAGGGCCACGTTGTCACCAACGACCCAAACCTCGTTCGGTCCGCTTCCGTGCACGCCGTGCAGATTGCTAGAGAGAACGTCCCAGTTCTTCGCGGTAGCGGTGATCGAGAGCTTGGAGCCATCCCAGTGATGGATCCGCCCACTATTCGAGGCGATCCAGACGTCGCTGGGATTCGAGCCCCAAGCGGCCGCGCGGCGTCGATCGGTCGTCGTCGTGCTTCCCGTGGCGGAGCTCTCGGACCGCCAGAGAGGCGCACCGCCATCCGTGTTCGGCGTCGCGTAGGTGATGTTGTGACTCCCGCGAACCCAAACGTGTTCGGGGCCGGAAGCCCAGATGGCCCAGTACGTCTCGGTCGCGGCGATATTGGTCGGCATCGGCCGGATGCGCGTCCACGACGACTCGCCGTCGTATCGAACGAAGATGCGCCCACCGGTGTCGCCGATCTCATTCCACATGCCGGACACCCAGACGTCGTGCCCGACACACGTGATCGCGTGAAACATCGGCTCTCGACCCGAGGTCGGGGCGAAGCTCGACACGTCCCAAACGGGATCGCCGTTTTCGGCTGTCGTACCGTCCCATTGGAGGACGCGGTTTCCAGCGCCCACGATGGCGAGACTGCGTGGGTGCTCGGCGTCCAGTGGGCCCTCGCAGATCCCGACGAGATCGAGCGTGACGCCGCCGTTCGGGACGGCCGTGAAGTTCGCGCCGTTCGGGCCGCGGAGAATCGTTCCCGCTGCGCCGACCACCCAGATCGTGCCGTCCTGATCGCCCCACACGGCGTAGAGCGCCTTGTCGGTGCTCCAAACGACCGACCACGTCTTGCCGTCCCAGTGAAGAACGTTGCCCTCGGCGCTGACGGTCCACACGTTCGTGCTCGACCCGACCCAGACATCCATGAGTCGAAGCGAGCCGCCGTCGGGAATCGGCAGTGCCGTATCACACCAATCGACCGTGCACGCGGGGAGCCCTCCGTCGACCTCCGCCGAGCTGTCCGAGCGCGCACCCGCGTCGTCGTCCGAGGGGCCGGCTTCTGCATCGTCGGTGGGCGTGGGGATGGGGGAGTCTTCCATCCCTGCATCGAAATCGAGCTCGGGCCCGGCCGCATCCCCCTCGGCGTCCGCGCAGGCGGCGAAGCCTGCGAGGACGGAGACGGCGGCCGTCACTCTCAGTCCATGGCGACGGAAGCGCATCACTTCGTCTCTCCGGCTGGTCCGCGATGAAGAATCAGGCGCTCTCCGACGACCCACACGTCGTTCGGACCGCTACCCCAGACGCCGTGAAGCGGGATGTCCGTCGCGGCCCTCGGAATACTCGATGTCGTCCAGGCCGTGCCGTCACCGTGCACGATCGTGCCGCCTTCTCCGACAGCCCAAACATCGGTGCCACTCGAGCCCCAGAGCGAGCCGAGCTTGCTCCCCGTTGGCGACGCCACGTAGCTCCAGACGAGCTCCCCGCCCTCGTTGTACGTGTAGTGCCGGATCGTTCCGGTGTCGCCGACGGCCCAGATGTCGTCCGGTGCCGATCCCCAGACGGCACGCAAGTGAGAGAGCGTGTTGCTGTTGACCTGTTTCCAGGAAGCCATCCCGCCCCAGAAACCGCTCGAGCGGAAGATGCGGCCTCTGTCTCCGACGACCCAGACGTCGCTTGGGCCGCTTGCCCAGATCCCGCGAACGTTGGACGTAAGCCCATTCGTCAAGTAGTCGAACGCCGGCTTGAGCGACGGTGAGCCATCGACCCATCCCTCCGAGTGCAAGATCTTCGTGACTTGCGCGCTCGACGTGGGGTTCGAGCCGTGGAGCAACCAGACATCGTTCGGGCCCGTTCCCCAGAGGCCGAGGAGCTGGGATGGCAAGACGTCGACCTTCGTGACGACCTGAGCCGCCGACCAGTCTGGACCACCTTCCTTCCAGCCGTCACAGTGCCGAACGTCGTCGACGCTCGCGATCCACACGTCGTTCGGGCCGCTCCCCCAGACCGAGATGAGCGTCTTCGGCTGACCTGCGTCCGCGAGGACGCGGGACGTCGCCCATTCTTTTCCGTCGTAGTGGAGCACGGTGCCCCATGATCCGACGGCCCAGACATCGTTCGCACCACTGCCCCAGACGGCGTAGACGGCGACTCCGCGGAGCTCGAGGGGGACGACGCACCAGCCGTCGAAGCTGCACTCGTCCGAGATCGTCGCCGATCCGTCTTCGATCGAGGCCTCCACGCTCGCGTCGGTCGCGATGCCGGGGATGGTCTCGGTACGACCACCGTCGGGGTCGCTGCTCGGGACCAGGTCGCCATCCTCGGACGAAGCGGCGCATCCCGCCGCCCCGCGCACGCCGAGCGTGAGTACGACCAGCATCGCGAGCTTCATGCTCGAGCCTTGCCGCGTCATTGAATCACTCCGTCCGGGCACGGCTCGACTGCGCACTTACCGTCGATGCACGCTTGTCCCGTCGCGCACCTTTCTCCGCACGCTCCACAGTTCTGCGGGTCCTTCTTGAGGTCGATCTCGCAGCCGTCCATCATGTCCGTGTTGCAGTCGCCGAAGCCAGCGTCACAGGTATTTCCACACCGCCCGAACTTGCATGTCGCGGGGGCATTGGCCCGGTCCAGACATCGGTTCCCGCACGCCCCGCAGTTCATCAAGTCGGCTTCGAAGTCTTCGATGCAATCGCACCCGCTCGGGCCCGGATCGCACTGACAGATGCCAAGCGCGCACCGCTCTCCAGGAGCGCACGCCTTCCCGCACTGACCACAATTCAGACGGTCCCTTTCCAGGTTGATTTCACAACCGTCGGCGGTGTTGTTGTTGCAGTCGGCCCACGGACTACGACACTTGTGATTGTTGCACTCCGCCTCCTTGCAGCCCCAATACGCATTCGCGCCTGCGGAGGGGAAGCCTGCCGGGAATGCCGGGCAAGCGTTGTTACACGCGCCGCAGTGGCTATCGTGGGCCGTCAGGTCCGCGCACTCCGTGCCACACAGCACTTCGTTCGCCGCGCAACCGACACATTTCCCGTTGAGACACGTCTGATCGTCCGCGCACTTGTCGCCGCAGCCGGCGCAGTTCTCCTTGTTCCCAATCGTCGTCTCGCAGCCGTCCTCGATCATGCCGTTGCAATCGGCGTAGAGGCGACTCGGATTGCACACCATCGTGCAGCCGCCGCCGGCGCAGATCCAACTGGCGTGCAGGTTGGTCAGGCGCCACTGGTCGTTCGGGCACTTGTTTCCACACGATCCGCAGTTGTTGGAGTCGGTGTCCAGGTCGATGTCGCAGAGGTATCTCGATGTCGAGCAGGTCGCATACGGAGCCGCGCACGTGCTGCTCGCGCACATGGGTACGCCGAGGCTTCCTGCATCAGAGGAGGAGGACGGGCCCGCGTCCTCCGGCGGGGCGAAGACGCCGGTCCCCGCATCAGGGCCCGACTGTAGCGGCGGTGCGTCGAGGATGACGTCGCGCGTGCAGTGAGGGAGGACGACCGTGAGCGTCGAGAGGGCCAGCAGCTTGCCGAGCGTGCGTCGTAGGCGGCTCATCTTCTTACCGAACAATGTTCGAGCTCGGACGTTTGGATCGCTCTGATGACACGATCAGCGCTGCGAACCGCGTCCGCTCTCCGAGGACGGAGCGCCAGGTGATGCGAGAAGCGATCGGAGCTTGCGTGCGAAGGCACCGTTGGGGCGCTCGACGAGAAGTCGCGAGCCGAGCGTATTGGCTTCGATCGTGCGCCCCGCCTGAAGCAGCGCTTCCACGCGCATCACGGCAGCTTCCTCACGCATGGCGCCGTGGCTGCCGAATCGGTCGTCGTACTGATCGAGCTTGCGGATTGCTTGCTGCGTCCGGCCAGCGGAGAGGTCTTCACGCACCGAGCGCAGACGCGCAGCCTCCTCACCGAGGCTGTCGACGGGCGCTGCTGCCGCTGCCGTGGTGCGAGGTGCATGGCTCGACGGCGTCTGCGTGCTCTCCGGCTTCACGCTCGCGACCGGAGGTGCCTCGTGCAGCTCTCTCGTCGTTGGCGTCACGGCAGGGAGAGCGTGGACGGACAGCCCCTCTTGATGAGTCTGCACTGGCTCCGCAGAAGGGCGCGCCCCCTCGCCGTCTCGGGAGCTCACCGCATCCGTCTGCGATCTCACCGGTCGATCCCCGTCGCTCGCCACGATCGACGCAGCAAACGCCGCGACGGCAGCCAAGGCGGCGAGGCCGAGCGCTCCCTTGATGGGAAGACCTCGCGGGGAGGATGACGCGGCAGGCGGGACCACGGCCGTGGGCGCGAGGACGACCGCCGCGATGCGATGCTCGGCATCCTCCGAGAGCGACTCCTCGCGCGCCCTGCGCAGCATGGCGCCGAGACGGGGCTTCGTGGGGTCGTCGGTCAGTCGACGAAGTGTCATCACGTACCTTTCGCGGCGCCACCGGCCGAATCTTGTTTGATGCCGTGTCGTCGTGCTTCGCGCTCGAACGCGCGCCGTGCACGAAGAAGGCGGGACTTCACCGTTCCGAGCGGGATGGCGAGGACGTCGGCGATCTCGGGCAACGTCATTTCTTCGATCTCGTAGAGAACGAACGTCATCCGCAGGTCCTCCGACAGCGCGTCGAGGATCTTCTGCAAGAGCTCGAGCTCGTCACGTTCGGCAAGCTCACGCTCGGCGTTGTGCGGCGTGCTCAGCTCATGTGCAGCGTGTGGCAGGACGACCTCCCGGCGCCGCGCGGCACGTCGCGCGTTGGCCGCGAGGTAGGCCGCCGTTCGGAAGAGAAACCTGCGCTCCTCTCCGGGCACGACGTCTTCGATTCGCGCTCGGAAGACGAGGAACACTTCCTGGGTCACGTCCTCGGCGTCGCCACGCTCCAAACCGAAACGGCGCAGCAGCGCGAAGACCCATCGCGCCTCGCGGCGAAAAACAGTGGAGAGCCGATGAAGATCAGCGGCGCCGAGCTCAGTCATTGCGGGTTGAACCGGCGCTTCCGGCTCGAGCCGGTCACCGCGCCGCCAGACGGATTCTGGGGGCAGACCTCGCGCGGAGAAATCATGTTTCGCTTCTGCACGCATCCGAGGTTCCGTCCGTGGTGGAAGGAACATGTCGGAACCTCGTCGGATGGATCGCTCGATCTTACGGTCGCAACGGCCTTACGGTCGCAACGGCGGGAGCCTCACCTCGAGTCCCACGCCCACCTGGGCGACGGCGAGCGGTCCCTCGTACACCGTGACCCCAGGATGGAACCTCAGCCGTTCGCGCATGAACGGGACGGCGATGCGCCCCTCGACGACGAAGGCGATCCCTTCCAGCAGAGGTATCGCGACGCGCGGTGCCCCGAACGCCGCGAACCAGGGCCGTACACGATCCGCAGACCGGACGACCTCGAAGGATGAGGTCATCAGCGTGCCGCCGCTCACACCGGCGCAGACGGTGAAGATCGACAGGACCCCGTCGCGCAGAGGGCTGCACGCGGCGAGTCCGCCTTCGAGGAGTCGCGCACGGTAGGCGCCGACGCCCGTCCGGGCGATCCCGCTCGCGCCGTAAGCCAGCTCGACGCGGAGCATCGGATACCAACTGTTCCGACGAGCCGCCGAAAACCAAGCGGACTGCATCCAGACCGGTTCCGGGACGATCCCTCGCCGGAGCGCGATGCCGTCTCCCACGCGAAGCTCGATTGGCCCGATACGCCATCCGTTGCTCGGGCTTACCGGAGGCCGACGCGCGGAGCCGTTGGCCTGCGCTCTCGCGTGAGCTGGCGCCGGAGTCGAGGGCTCGAGGGCGGGAGCCGCGCCCGGCTCCTCGGCGGGCGGTGAGGGCGAGCTCGTGATGGCGGCCTTTTCCGCCTCGGCGAGGGCGTCGTCGACGGCAATTGCCGCGGAGACGGTGAGCGCGTCGACGACGGATCGGCAGCTCGTGGCCCGAAGCTCCCGTTCGGCGGCTGGATGATCGAGCGGATCGAGCTGCACGACGCCGAGGCGACCGACGTACAGATGGTCGTGGCGCTCGATACGGATCCGAACCTCGACCGGGCTCTTCCACGTCG
This sequence comes from Pseudomonadota bacterium, assembly GCA_023423895.1. Lineage (GTDB taxonomy): Bacteria > Myxococcota_A > Polyangia > Polyangiales > Polyangiaceae > Labilithrix. The sequence goes on along the minus strand of JAFAER010000053.1, from coordinate 57,312 downwards.
CCGGCGGTGTTCGCACCAGCGAGAGCACACGCGTCCTTACGCCGACAGCATCCACACATTCCGACGGGGCCTCGTAGGCGAGGCGGAGCGCGGTCTCCGATGACGCCTCGCTGCCCGTCTCGCTCGCGCGCACGTCGACCGCGAAGAGCGCAATGCTCACTCCGGCGAGGCATGCGGCCCGGGTGTGGCGATGGATCAAGGAGCTACCCGATCGCTGCTCGAGCTAACGGCAGGGATTGTTCGACCGGAGCGCAGAACGGCTGCGCAGGCCGACAGAACGAGGGAAGCTCCGCTCTACCCGTCTGGCCGTCGCGAAGCGCTGAAGAAGCGATCGTGCCACGACTCACCGAGGCTACTCGGCTCTCGCCCCCTTCGCTACGCTCACGCGCAGGACCAGCCGGCCTGCGCGTGAGGGCACGCGTCCAAGCCCGAGCTCGACGGGAGAGGGGCATCTTCTGTGCGTACGCCAGAAGAAGCCGAAAGCGCGTCAGCGCGTTGTTCGAGCACCGGGCCAGGGCATCGCAGGTGGACGAAGCGGCGAGAGAAATCTCCGGCCGCCAGCGGGGTCACGGGCCGTGATCGTCACTGGCAGTTGAACGTCCCGTTCAGCTTGTTCTCGGTCGCGTTGTAGCTCTGCCCCGTCGCATCGCCATACACGATGTTCGAGGTGTTGGGATCGACTCGAAGACACCAGACTGCGATGTCCGAGCGCGCCTCGCCGGTCGCCGGATCGAAGTCGAGCGGACCGGACGTGCCGTTGAGGTCGACCGCACCTCCGCTCGTGAGTGCAGCGAATCCTGCGCTCAGACGCGCCGGACCGACGTCGATTTTCTCGGTCCCGCCGGCGAGCTTCGCGAGGTTCTTCGCGATCTCGATGCCCGTGATTGGCTTCGAGCCGTTCGCTGCGATGCCGTACGCGATCATGTACGTCGCGTCGTATGCGCCAGCCATCCCGAAGACGAGTGTCGGGTTCTCCGGAAACGCCGCCGTGTAGCGAATGTTGAAGAACGCCTGCGCGAGCGGCGTGACGACGCCCGGCACCGTCCCGCGGACGCGCGCGATGAAATCCGGCTTGTCTTTTGCGTAGTTCGTGAGCTCCGCGGTACGGATGCCGTCGGGAAGGAGCCAGCGCGGCTTCGGCGTCGGATTCGACGCCTCGTACGGGATGAGGATGTCCAATACCGCTTCGGCCGTCCCCGTCAGGATGATCGACTCGGGCTTGAGCGTCTGCAGCGCAGTTACCGCGGACGCCATCGTGTTCGCCACGGGGCACTCGGCAGTTCCCGTCGCCGCCGTGGCGGGCGGATTGTAACACCTGAACTCGACGAGGCCGTTGTTCGACGCATCGCCATGCGGCTTGCCGTTGACGGAGAGGCCGTTGCGCAGCGCCTGATCGATTCCGAGCCCGTAAGCGTCGCTCTTGCTGATGATCGCGACCTTCGCGTTCGTCGGGCCCCCCGGCGCAGCCTTCACCGCGGCCTCGAGCTCGACGTAGACACTCCGCATCGCCTCGCTCTGGATCACGTCTGAAGGAGACGTTCGCCACATGAGGCGCGTCCCCTCCTGCGTCGCGCCTTCGAGCGTCGTGATGCGGGCTGCCGTCGCGCTCGGGGAGATGAGAAGAACCTTGCCCGGGAGAGTGACCGTGGTCGCGTGGATGGTGTCACCGCTGAAGTTGGCGCCGATGATCGCCTGCACGCCGAGTTCGTTCACGAGGTGGTTGGCGCCGCCCTTGATGTCGACTTCCTCGTTCTCGTCACATCCGACGAGAGCCATCGGGCGCGGCGCCTCGCAGACGTCCTCGGTGGGGATCCCGCGCGTGTTGATCTCGCGCAGCGCGAGATCGATGCTGTTCCGGACCGACACACCTTCACTGGCGCTCGCGCCATTGATCGGCGCGATCGAGCCGATGATGATCGTTCGATCGTCGTCGACCTTGCCGATCACGATCGGGCAATGCTCCGACTTGAGCTTCACGCACGCGTTGTTGCGGCAAATCGCGGGCTCGCCGAGCGTCGCGCTGCATTTCGTGTTCGTGCAGTCACCGGTGGGCGCTGCTCCGGCATCGACACATCGATTGAGTGCGGGAGCATCCGTCCCCGCTTCAGGCGTCGTCGTGGGCGTCGACACCTTTCCTTCGTCGTCGTCGCTGCAGGCGACGAGAAGCCCAACGACCAGGGCAGATCCTAGGACAAGGCTGGTGGTCGCATTACGCAGAGCGATCGATCGCATGTTCCCCCCTTCCGAATGGAGATAGTGCGATTCAGGATCGCCCTTTCCGGTCGCCCTGCCAAAGATGTTTTTTTCTGAAATCGCACCGCGTGCTATCGGCAGATGCCAGACATCAGGTCGATCTTTGGCCGATGTAGGCGCCGATGCTCGCGAGGCGTCGCCCCGCTCGGATAGCTCACTCGCAGGCGTCTGGAACCAGGTCGTTGACGAACCAACCGCAGCACGACGCCGTCGGCATCGCTATCGACGTTCGCTGAGTCAACAGGCGAAGACCCATGGGAACATCTTCATTCATCGCGGCGACAGGAGCGGCCGCTGCCAGCTCATGAGCGCGGAGTGCTTGATACCCTTGGCCGCGACGTCACCCATGACCATCGCCAGCCACCGCTGTCGGGCCCGGTCGGGCAGCCATGGATGTAGCTGCCCCTGCCGGGCGACGTGTTGCGCATCGCGTCGAGCGGATCTCAGCGGCAGCAGACGGCGCCCTCGATGGCCACCGGCTTGCCAGTCTCGGCCCTGATGTGTCCGATCGGCGGCTGACCGCTGCCCGGGCAGCGATAGTCCGGACGATGGGTCGCGCCGTCGCCGATGTCGCCGACGACATGCCCGCCCTGCTTCTCGCACTCCTCCGCCGTGAGCGCCGAGCCTCCCTCCCCTGCCCTCGGCTCGGGCGGCGGAGCAGCGCTCTCAGGCGGCGCTGCTGGCGAAGTGGGTGCGGGCGGCGTCGATCCACCGCAAGCCGAGAGCCAGAGGAGACACGAGACGACGGCGAGGCGAGAGCTCATGAACGGTCGCTTACCACGCCCGGTCGCGCGCTGGCGCGACTCCTGCTCTGGAGAGCCAAGCTCGAAGGCTGCGACCGCAAGTGCCGCGAGGTCGTTCGCCCGACGAACCAAGCGGAGAGAGGAGACCGCGTGCTACTTGCCCCGGCGCAAGTACGCGCCCACGAGTTGCCCATGGGATACCAGCGCCCCGTCGCGCTGTGCCCCGCGGTCGTTCGCCCGACGGACGCCCCGGAGAGAGGACATCGCGCGCGACTTGCCCCGCGGTCGTTCGCCCGACGGACGCCCCGGAGAGAGGACACCCGTGCGACTTGCCCCGGCGCAAGTACGCGCCCACGAGTTGCCCATGGCATACGAGCGCCACGCCGCTCCGTTGCAAGCGGCGTGGCCTTGGATACGCGGTGGCTACCGCATCCCCATCACTGGAAGCACGCGGCGGTCACGCGGCCGTCGACCGTCGTCGTCTTGCAGCCCGCGTAGCCGAGCTCCTTGCAGTCGATCTTCTTCGGCCCCGTCAGACCGCAGAAGCCGATGACGCCGGTGGAGGGATTGCACGACTCGTTGTCCGTCGTCTTGCACGTCGGATTGACCGGGCCACATCCGTAGACTCCCTGGATTCCGTCGGGCACGTCCTCGAGGACCACGCAGCTCTGTCCCTCCGGGAGCACCGCCGCGCAGTCGCGGCGCGCAAGCTTTCCTCGCGCGCACGTCTCGAGCACGGTTCCGTCGCACTTCTGCGAGGGCGGCCCGCAGTCCGCGCCTTCTCCGATGCAGGCGTAGTCTTCACCGAACTGCCCGCAGACCGTCCCTGCGACGGTGACGTTTCCCTTGCCCTTCACGGGGACGTATTCGGCCGCCTTCGTGCAGTCGATCTCCTGCGTGAGGCCGGGGTACTGGCACTGCGTGAGCACGTTTCCGTTGCAGCTCGTGGGAGCAGGAAACTCGAACGGATCGCACGGGGCGAGCCCGCAGGCCGCGCTGGAGCCGAACTCGTCAGCGCCGCAGATCTTTCCCATCGCGGAGCAGTCGACCGCGGCGACCGCCTTGGTGCCCTCGCAGACGAAGTGGATGTTCTTGGAGCAGTAATCGAAGCCCTCGGCTTGCGCGCAGAACGCATTGAAGTCCGTGAGCGGGCGATCGCAGGCTTCCACCTCGGCGCACGACGTCGCCGCGAGCTTGCACTGCAGATTCTCGAGCTGCGCGCGCTCCTTCCCGTCTAGGCTGTGCGCGAAGGGCGCAATCGTCAGGAGCCTGTAGCATCCGTTCATTCCGATGCGGGCCGCGGTCGACGCCGAGCACGCATCGATGCGCGCGCATGCCTTCATGATGTCGTCGGCCGGACCAACGGGGACGTCATCACCCCCGTCACCCCCGTCGTTCGCATCGCTCTTCCCAGAATCTCCGGCGTCGGTCCCGGGATCCGTCTGCGGCGAGCCGCTGTCCTTCGTACCCGCCCCGGCGTCGTCGTCGGTAGACGGGTCCACGTTCGGATCGTTACTGGTGGAGCAAGCCGTCACGATCGCCGTCAAGGCGAAGAGACCGGGGACCACGATAGTGGCAATTCTCTTCATCACTCCTCCTCGAGCTCGCCTCGACGGAGGCGAGAAGCATCTCAACTTCAAACGGACTCTTGTGGACGCCGACCGCTCTGCACGGCTCGATGGCGTCAGTGAACTTCGATCGAATACGGCGATGTCGGACGGCTACCGGCACCGGCGGGGAAGCCATAACTTGCATAGGAGTCGATTCCCCATGCGTAGAGCGCGAATGCGCCGTCGCTATGGGCTTCGTGGCGGCCATAGCTGCAGCTTCCGATGGGGGTGGTCACCGGAGCGCGGCCACGCGTCATCTCGATCCACGCGTATTCGGTGGTGCCGTCGGTCCCGAGCGGCTGCCATCCGGTGACAGGGCCGAGGCAGTCGAGCGTCACGTCACGGAAGCCGTTCGGCCCTTTGCGACGGACGACGGTGAGGTTGCTGTCCGAATACGTGTGATCGAGGAAGAACACGTATTGATCGAGGAACTGATCGTCCGGGACGATCGTGACGAAGTCCGGATCGCCGAGCGTTCCGTAGCGCTCGGCGCCGGTCATGTGGACCGCGATGAGGAACGGGTGGCTCGGATCTTGGCTCCTCACGCGGAACGGCGCGTCGGCAGAGAACTTGGCGACCTCTCCGCTCTTCATCGTCGCGGGCGCGCCCGGCGGCGGCGCGGGGTCGTACGTGAGCTCGGTCCCGTCGGCGGCAGCCACGATGCGCCAGAACACGTTCTCGGGAGCGGGCGTCGCGCCTTCGAGGCCCTTGCGTCGTGACCGGTAAGGCACACCCGAGTAGCTCGACGACCAGTGCTGCACCGGCGCGATCTGCTGATGGAGCGAGTCGCAGGCGAAGTCGTCGTCGTCGACGAACGCACACTGGTTGCCGCCGAACACGGCGACCGGATGGCTCGCCTCGATCGGGCTGCCCGCAAGGCTCTCGGGCTGCATCAGCTCGAGCACCTGTCCACGCTGGAGCGTCCAGCGCGCGACCGAGCCGCGGATGCCGCCGCTCACGCCGACGCCGTCGCGAATGTCGACCTGCGGGCGAAGGCGGATCTCCGTGTCGTTCTCCTGCGCGACGATCTGGATGAAGGGCGAGCCCGCGTTTGCGTTCCACCCGTCGACCAGGACGTACGTCTTCGTCCATGACGAGGTAGGCAAGAGGAGCGTCGCCGCGGGCACGTAGCTCTTGGCCCCGCCGTACGGGAAGATCGAATACGCCGACACCGGCATGTCCGTGGCGAGGTGGAACGCGGGGTAGACGCTCGATTGGTGCTCCTTCACCGCGGTGCCGCGCCACGCCACCTCGACGTCGCTCGGACAATCGAGATGCTTGTCGTTGTTCGGGCCGGCATCGCCCTGCGCGAGGAAGACGATCCCGAGCTCGCCTGGAGGCAAGGCTCCGTCAATTCGCTCGTAGTGGACCTTCTCGCCCTGCACGTTCGCGCGGTAGATGCTCTTGGAGATGTCGAGCGGAGCGCCGCCGAGCTCGGCCGTCACGGTGACCGGCGTCGTCCACGTGTTCGCGACGAACGCCGCCCAGCACGAGGTCTCGCTCTGCTCCGGAACATCGGGCGGCACCGCGTAGAACGAGCAGCCGATCGATCCTTGCGATGCCGCGGCGCTCTCGCACGCGGGGACACATGCACCCGCAGCACAACCGCGATCGGGGGCACACTCTTCGAGGACGGCCTCGGTGCAGTCGTCGACGACCTTGTGAAGGTCACGCGAGCATCGCCGGCCGCCACACGTCGGCGCGGCGGCCTCCGTGCTGCCGCTGTCGGGCTCGAAGGTCCGCGTGTCGTCGAAGCTCCTCGACGGCGAGCTGCAGGCGACCGCGGTGACGAGCAGCGCTCCGCCCGCAAGACCGAGCCACCCGGCCAGACGCTGCGTCACGTGGTTGCGGGACGAGGACTTCATCGAAAGACCACCATCGTCGGAGTCCCGTGGCGGTCGGCATCGCGACGCCCGAGCCCCAGCTGCCCGTACGCGTTGTCGCCCCAGCACCAGACACTGCCGTCCGTCGCGAGCGCGCACGTCGATCCTGTGCCCGTCGCCACCGCGGCGGTGAGCTTCGGGAGCGTCACCTTCGTCGGGATGAAAACGCCGGTGAGATCGCCGTAGCCGAGCTCGCCGGACGTGTTCTTGCGTGCCCAGCAGCTCACGAGGCCGTCGGTCGTGCGGACACACGAGTGCGTCACCGCGACGGCGACCTGCGCGGGATACGCCGGTCCAGGGAAGAAGACCTCCTTCGGGAACGAGACGGATCGCATCGACCCGAGGCCGAGCGCTCCGTCGTCGCCGTGTCCCCAGCAGTAGAGCCGTCCTTCCGTCGTCACGGCGCAGACATGTCGATCCGACGCCGCGACCTGCAAAGCCGACGGCAGCTCCTGCACGCGGCCGGGGCTCCAGTCGACGTCGAGCGGCGTGTCGCGGCCGAGCATCAGCGGGTCCGCTCCCCATGAAAAGAGCGCCCCGTCGTCCGCGACCGCGAACGCGACGGGTGTGCTGATCGCGACGGAGCCAGCTTTGCCGGCGGGGAGCGAAACCGGGCCCGTGCCCTCTCCCGTCGCCTTGCTGTCGCCCCAGCACGTGAGGCCACCGTCTCCGGTGACCGCGCAGCTCCGCTCGCTTCCGATCGCGAGCTTCTTTGCGCCGGTGACGCCAGGGACGCGCGTGGGCATCGGCACGTCGCGGCCGAAACAATCCACGTTGCCGTCGGCGTAGGCGACGCACGTACGTAGCGAGGCTGCCGCGATGTCGACGACGCCCGTCATGCCTTCGAGCACGACGGGTGTCGCCCCGGGATCGCCGGACGAGCTGGTTCCGCCGAACTCACCGAGCGCGCTCGGGTTGCCCCAGCAGCGCACGACACCGTCGCTCGCGATGGCGCAGTAATGCGTGGGACCCGCCACGAGGCGCGTGATGCACGGCGTGACGGCGCATGTGATCGCGGGCGGCGCGGGATCGAAAGGAGGACGCGTGCCGCCATCCGCGGCGTCCAGCGAGCCGCCGTCTTCCGGCGGGGTGGAGCCGCCGTCGATGGGCGGATCGCTCGAGACCTTCGGCTCGGCGTCATCGCCACAACCGGCCACCGTGCCGGTCGCGAACGCAGTCGCCGCGAACAGCGTCAGATGAAGCAGGCGCTTCATGGCTTCGCCCTCCGGTGCAGCGCGACGTCCTCACCGACGATCCACATATCCTGCTCGCCGGTCGCATCGACTACGCCGTCGATCGCGCGGAGATGATTCACCAGCGGCGAGACCGCGGTGCGCGCCACGCGAACGATCTGCCAGCCGCTCCCGTCGAAGCGGCGGACGGCGCCCCACTCGCCGACCAGGAAGACGTCGTTCGCGTCGCGGCCCCAGATGCCCGTGGGCTGCCCGTACGCCTGCGCCACCTCGGAGCTCCACACATGAGAACCGGCGACCGTGACCGTCCCGCGCACGGCGTCGAGCTTCGACGCGTCGTCCGCGATGCGTGCCGCGAAAGCGGTGTCGTAAAGCCGGGTCGCGATCGCGAGCACCTGCACTCCAGCACTGGTCGAGGTGCCGCCGACGACCTTCGTCGCGTCCGGGATCGCCATCGGGACGGTGTCCCAGATCGCGGCTCCGCTTCCCGAATCGCGCCGGCGCGCCGCAAAGTGCCGCGTCTCGTTCGAGCAGCTCGGTGGAGCGCAGAACGAGCCCTCCGTGCCCGCGAACCACGTCTCTTCCGCCGTGCCCCACACGGTGGTGGGGCGCACGAACGCGGCGGCGTCGCCGTAGTCGCTCGGGATCGGGACCTCGACGAACGGCGTCGCGGTCCCCGCGGTCTCGGCCGTGAGGTGATACGCGCGGTCGGTGACGAGCCAGATGTCCGTCGGCGACGTGCCCCACACACGTTCGATCGTCAGCGTGCTCCCGATCGAGACCGGCACGAACGTGAGGTTCCCGTCGCTGCCGGTGCCGTGGAGCAAGGTGCCCGAGTCGCCGGCGACCCAGATGTCCGTGGCGCTCGCGCCCCACACGCTCCGGAGCGCAGCGCCCGCGACGAGGACCACCTTCCACTCCGTGCCGTCCCATCGCAGGACATGGCCCGCACGGCTCACCGCCCAAGCGCTGCGGTCGGCCGAGCCCCATACGGACGAGAGCGCGAAACGGACGCCGCTCGGATCGGGGACGATGCCACCCGCGTCGAACGACGTCGGGCTCGGCAGCCTCGTGTAACACCAGCCGTCGGCGCTGCAGGCCGGAGGCGCCGATCCCGCGCCGTCATGCGGACCGCCGTCGAGATCGCCATTCACTCCGTCGCTCGCATCGGGCGTCGGGCCCGCCGATGACGGCGGCGCGACGACACCGTCTGCGCAGCCGAGCGCGCTCCGCCCGCCGAAGGCGAGCACGAGGGCCGCGACGGTCATCCGAAGGAAGACCTTCATGGCTGCCTCCCGCTCGTCGCCGTGCGGTGCAAGATGAGACCTTCGCCCACGATCCAGACGTCCTCTTGGCTGCTCCCCCAGATGCCGAAGAGGTTCGTCGGCGTGTCTCCGTTCGGGAGTGCGAGGGTCGCAAGACTCCAGCTCGTGCCGTCGTAGTGGAGGATGGTGCCGATGTCGCCGGCCGCCCAGACGTCGTTCGGGCCGCTGCCCCAGACGGCGTGCAGATCGTTCGTCGTCGGAGACGTGATCACCGTCCACACGGAGGAGCCGCGCGCCGTGTGACGGATCGTGCCGCGACGTCCGACGGCCCAGACGTCGTCCGGTCCGCTTCCCCACACGGCCTCGAGGTCGTCGCGCGTGTTCGAGTTCTGCGCGATCCAGCGCGGGGTTCCGGCGTCCGCTTCGCTCGACGTCTCCCAGACGAATGCTCGCCCGTCGTGACCGACGGCCCACGCCGTGGACGCGTCTGCAGCCCAGAGCGCACGCACGGCAGGCAAACATGGCTTGGCGCCGGTGCATGAATCCGGCAGCCAGACGGGCGCGTCGTTCGCGTCGCTGCCGAGGGCCCAGAAGCTGCTCGCCGTGCCGAACCGAGTGGAGCTCTCGCCTGCGAGCCAGACCGTGTCCGGCGCGGTCGGCCCTGCGCTCGTGCCCGCCCAGAGGCGACCGGTGGCGGTCTTCGAGCCGTCCCACGACGAGCCCTGGCGTGGCTCGAACGCACTGCCATGGCCGCTCGCATGCAGCGGGAAGGACGGACCGAGGATCCACACGTCCGTACTGCTCGTTCCCCAGACCGCCACGTAGATGTCCGTCGCCGTGCCGGCATCGACGGAGACTGGCGTGAACTTGGAGCCGTCACCGTGGAGGACCGTGCCGCGCGTGCCGACGGCCCAGACGTCGTTCGGTCCGCTCCCCCAGATCGCGTTCAGCGCAACGAGGCGCGAGACCGGGAACTCCGTCGGGCAGAAGTCGACCTGCGTGCAGTCGAACACCGGTGCGCAAACATCGGCATCCGTACAGCCGTCCGCGGTGCCTCCGTCGCTCGCCGTCTCTCCGCCGTCCGGGACCGCGACGGTGTCACGGCCGTCTTTCGCCGCGTCCTCCTCCGCGGCGGCGCACGCCACGAACGCAGCCGATGCCGACGCGAGCAGGCTTGCGACGAGCCACGAGCGACGCGTCATCGAGCCGTGCCTCCACCGCACTCGCCCATCAGGCATCGACCACCGACACACGGCTGCCCGACGGCGACGTCACACGCCGCGCCGCACCCGCCGCAGTTGCGAGGATCCTTGTTGAGATCGACCTCGCATCCGTCGTCGTCACGCCCGTTGCAGTCGGCGGTGCCGGGCAGACACTCGTACCCGCAGCGTCCTCGGTCGCAGACCGCCTTCGCATTCGGAACGAACGGGCAGGCGTAGCCGCAAGCGCCGCAGTTGCGAGGATCGTTCTCGATGTCGATGCAGCTCTGCGGGACGTTCCCGCGCGCAGGGCACAGCGTCTGCCCTTGCTTGCACTGGCAGCCGACGATGCTGTCCTGCGCGAAGCACTGCTGGCCGGGATCACACGCGTTGCCACACTGGCCGCAGTTTTCGACGTCGCTCCGGAGGTCCACCTCGCAGCCGTCGGCCTCGATGTCGTGGTTGCAGTCGGACCAGTACTCCATCACGTCCTGCTTGCAACGGAGGTCCTTGCACTGACCGCCGATGCAGCCGAAGAACATGTGCGGAGGCACCGTCCCCGCATCGTCCGGCTGGTTCTCCATGCACGACGTCTCGCACGCGCCGCAGTTGTTGTCGTCCGAGCTCAGATCGACGCAGCGACCGTTGCACTCGGTCATCCCCGAAGGGCAACCACACTTGCCGTGGGTGCAAGCGACGCCGGCAGGGCACTGGAGCCCGCAGCTACCGCAGTTCTTCGAATCGTCGAGCAAGCTCGACTCGCAGCCGTCGTCGGGGACGCCGTTGCAGTCGGCGTGGTCCTCGTTGCAGAATGCCTGGCACTGCCCCGCCGAGCACGCCATGTGGACGTGGTACGCCGGAGACGGGTTCTTGCACGCGACGTCGCACGCGCCGCAATGATCGATGTCGTTGTTCAGGTCCGTCCCGCAGGCAAAAACGGGCAGCGTTCCGTCGAGCGCGGGGCAGGTCGCCCACGGGAACGGGCACGCCGTCGCGACGCAGAGCCCCGGACCGGCGTCGGTCGCTCCGTCGCCCGCGTCGATCGGCGCGAAGACCTCCTCGTTCACTCCGGTCCCCAGCGTCACCGTATCGCGCGCGCATGCGAAGACGCCCAGCGCGACGCCGAGCACGACGACGCTCGCGCGAAGGCGCCTGGACCAGACGGTGGAAGGACGTTGCACCACGACTCCTACTCCACCGTTTCTCGTCGTTCCGTCGTGCATCGAGGCGCACGGAGGGAGCGCTGGCTGGGACCCGAAAGAGGCATGCCCTCCGATGAAACCCGGCACGGCCAGGGATTGATCGCTCGATCGGACGATTTTCGATCGATCCGGTCGAGCTTGGCCCGGACGCCCGGTCGGCGGCACGGGGAGAGGGACGGGGACATGCGGTACTGTCGTGGCTGGGTCCATGTCCCGCTGGTGGTCGAGACGAGGCGGCTTCGCGGCCGTCGCCGGCGCATGTCTGGCGTTCGGCGAACGCGACGCGACCGCCGCCGAGCCGCGTCCGCCGCTCGACCTCGTCTACGAGGCCCCGCCGGAATGCCCGTCGAGAACCGAGCTCGAAGCGCAGCTTCGCGCTCGAGTGCCTCCGAGCTGGCTGTCGCGGCCGGACGTCCGACGGTTCGCGGTCGAGATCGAGCGCGAGCCGGATGGCCGCTACAGCGGCCGGCTCGACGTGCGCGCCGCCTCGCACGAGCCGGACGTCCGCGAGATCCGCGCCTCGACGTGCAAGGCGGTCAGCACCGCGATCGCCGTGTTCCTCGCGCTCGCGCTCGATCCGGCGGCCGAAGACGAGACGCTCGTTCCAGAGCTTCCTCTGCCTGTTTCTCCACGTGCGCCTGCGCAGGCTCACGAGCGTCGTGCTTCCAGTTCTGCCTCAGCCGTCGTCCCTCCGACCACGACATGGACCTGGAGCGCCGGGTTCCACGCACGGCATCTTCGTGCGATCGAGGCCGGCTGGGGGGCGCGCGTCCACGCCGAGATCGGACTGCGCCGGCCAGGCGCTTCGATCACCCCCGCGCTCCGCCTCTCGTGGGGTTGGTCGGACTTCTCGGTCGCGGCCGCCCGCGCGGGCGAGGCAAGCTTCCGGCTTCGAACGGCACGGCTCGAGGCCTGCGCCCGGATCGGTCGTGCTTCCTCGAGGTTTGCGCTGGCGCCTTGTCTGGCGCTCGACGTCGGAAGCCTCTCGGGGGCTGCGCCTGAGCTTCACGACGCCCGGACCGACACGACCGGGTGGAGCGCCGGGGGCGCGGTCCTGCGCGGCAGCTGGTCGCTCGCCGACTGGCTGGCCATCGAGGTGGACGCCACGCTCCTCGCGCCGTTCGAGCGGACGCGTTTCGTCCTCCAGGAGCCGCTCCGCACCGTCTACCGGGCGCCTCCCGTGCTGCTCGAGGGCGGGCTCGGCGCTTGCGTGAGCGTTCGCTTTCACTAGTGTGGCGGCAGGTCGTGGCCACTCGCGTCTGGAAATCGACCGGACAGGCGATCAAACCCGCGTCGGCCGGGTTTTTCCTGGCTGGATGTCGGCTCACGAGGGCATCGCGAGCGCCCTTCCGGGAACGCTCGGCTTGACGGTGCGGACGGCCACCTTGGCGGTCGCAGGCTCCGACGTGCTCGCAAAGGCGCGGATCGAGCGGCTCGTTCGCGAGCATCATGCCTTCGTCTGGCGGAGCGCCCGGCGCCTTGGCGTACGCGACGCCGATCTCGACGACGTCGTGCAGGAGGTGTTCCTCGCCGCCGCGAAGAACGTGGACGCCATCCAGCAGGGGCGCGAGCGCGGGTATCTCTTCCGGACGTGCATCTACCTGTCGTCCCATGCGCGGCGGAGCTTCCAGCGACGGCGTGAGGTCGTCGACGAGGACCGCGTGAGCGAGGAGCGCGATGTGCGCCCGACCCCCGAACAAGAGGCGGCGACCTCCCAGGCACGCGCGCGCCTCCAGAACATCCTCGAGCAGATGGCCCCGGACTTCCGCGCGGTGTTCGTCCTCTTCGAGCTGGAAGCGATGACGATGATCGAGATCGCCGAAGCGCTTGGCGTACCCCAGGGCACGGTTGCATCGCGCCTACGAAGGGCGCGCGAGATCTTCATGGCGCAGGCATCGGCGGCACGTCGCGAAGAAGGAGCGGAGCGATGAAACGGCTCCTCGACGACTCGATCGCGCCCGAGCTGCAGGACATCCTCCGCTCTGCGGAGGAAGACCTGCCACGTGCAGCCGACGAGAGACAGGACAAGATCCTCGCGGCCATCGCAACGGCATCGACGGTGGGCACAGCGGCGACGGCGACGGTCGCTGCCGTGTCGAGGGCCGATGGCGTCGTGCGGATCGCGAAGTGGGCGGCGCCGCTTTTGGGCGTCGTGGCGGCGGCGACGTTCGCGGTCGTGTCGAGCTCACGTGCTCCGGCGCCGTCCAGCTCGGAAGGCAGCGCCTCCGCCCCCGCGGCCGTCACGTCCGAAAGCAGGAGCGAAACGCAGCGTCCCAGCGAGCCATCGCCGGCGGTGCCTGGCATGCGCGTCGAAGATCTGCCGACCGCAACCGCGCCGGCGCAGCGCCCCGCCCCCCGCCTCGACGAGAACCGCGCGCATCCCTCCGCGAGCGGCGCGCGCGACGAATCGAGCGGAGCAACGACGGGCATACACTCTGGCCGTGAGGCTCGCGAGCTCGCACCGCCGGCGGAGCCGAACATCGACGCGGAGATCGCCGCGATCGACAAAGCTCGTGGGGCGCTCACGACAGAACGCCCGGCCGAGGCTCTGGCGCGGGTCCAGACGTACCGGAGCACGTTCGCGGCCCCGCACTTCGCCGACGAAGCGGACGCGATCGAGGTGCAGGCGCTCGCGGCGCTCGGTCGGAAGGACGAGGCTCGCCGGAAGGGCGTGGAGTTCCTGACGCGGCGTCCCCGCTCGCCGTATGCGCAGCGCGTCCGCTCGGCAGCCGGTCTGAACTGAAACAGCTCCAGCGAGCACAGCGTAGCCAGCTTAGCCAGCGAGGTTCGAACCGCACTGGCGGTTCACGCATGACGCTCGAGCGCGAAATGAAGACCGGGTATCGTTCATCGTGGGACCCTCGAGGTCCGCGAGCGATCGGACGACGACCAGATGAACGCGATTCGTACCACCAAGCCCGCGACGAGCATCCTCGGCGGGATCCTCTTCTCGACGTTCGTGCTCTCGGCAGCGTGCTCGAGCAACGACGCACCCCCGTCGGACGATCCTGCTGCCGACGTCGACGCTGGTGACGGAGGAGGCGGCCCCGCGTCGGACGCGGGCGGAGCCGATGCGGACGCCGGCGAGGACGCATCCCCGGCATGCGGCAGGCTCACCTCCCCCTGCCCCGTCGGGGCGGCGTGTGAAGGTCCACTCGACTGCGCGAGCGGCGCGTGCCGCGAAGGCGTGTGCCACGAGGTGTCGCCCTCGAATGGCGTGAAGGACGGCGACGAGACGGACATCGACTGCGGCGGCTCGAAGGCTCCAGCATGCGCCGACGACAAGGCGTGCCTCGGCGCGGCGGATTGCCAGAGCGGCGTCTGCACGGGCAACGTGTGCCAGGCCCCGACGAGCGCGGACGGGGTCAAGAACGGAACGGAGACGGACATCGACTGCGGGGGCGGTGCGCCGACCAACGCGCCTCGATGCCCGACCGGTGCAGCGTGCGCGGCGACGTCCGACTGCGCCGCGGTCCTCTGCAACGCTCAGAACACGTGCGCGGCGCCGGCCTTCGACGACGGCATCGAGAATGGCGACGAGACGGACATCGACTGCGGCGGATCGGCACCGGTCCGTTGCACGACCGGCCAGGGCTGCCTCCTGTCGAGCGACTGCGAGAAGGTGCTGTGCAACGCCGGCACGCTCGTTTGCGATCCCCCGACGAGCAGCGACGGCATCAAGAACGGCTCCGAGTCGGACATCGATTGCGGCGGCGGCGCGCCCACGAACGCCCCCCGGTGCGACGCCGGCAAGACCTGCAACGGCGCAAACGACTGCAAGAGCTCCGGCTGCAACCACCTCGGCGTCTGCGCGTTCGGGCGGAGCTGCACGATGCGCCACGGCGGCACGACGTGCGGAACGGGCGACTCCACGCGGGCGAATCAGCACGAAGATTGCTGCGCGAGCGCATTCGTCCCGGCGTACGACCGCCCCGAGTACGGCAACCCGACGGAGCTCCGGCTCGACAAGTACCAGATCACCGCCGGTCGCATCCGACGCTTCCTCGACGCGGTCGGCGGCAACGTGCAAGGCTGGGTGCAGGCGAATCGCGCGAACATCCTCGCGCCGAACCAGCTTCCGGCGGCGCTCGACAAGTACCTGCCGACTGGATTCACGCAGGCGAACAGCACGGACACCTGCTCCTCGGAGGGGCAGACCTACCCGTGCAACTACGGAGCGCTGAACCAGGTGAGCGGCTTCCGCTACAACAACAACCCGGGCGGCGACTCCGGCTACGGCTGCTACATGTCGCCCGACGGCTACGGCTCGCGGACGTTCTTCACCACGCCCCAGGAAGACGCGAGCACGGGGCTTGGCGAGAGCCGGGTGAGCGGTGTGTCGCGCGAGCGCGCCGAAGAGAAGGCGATGAACTGCGTGACCTACTACATCCTCGCGGCCTTCTGCGCCTGGGACGGCGGACGCCTGGAGACGATTGCAGACTACAATGCAGCGTACGGAGGCACGGGGTCCTCGGGACGCATCTATCCGTGGGACGCGACGCCGTACAACCAGACGCCTCCCGCGTCGCGCCCCATCGGCTTCAGCGATCTCTACTCGCCCGTCGTCGCGCCGACGAACAACTACGGTTACACCCCGCCCGGGAACGACTTCAGCGTCTACAACGCCGCCCTCACTCTCGCTCAGCGCCAGGCGCTCCTCCTCCGCGTGGACCGGGCGAACCTCCGGTGGAGCTACTTCAACCGGGTGATCCTCGACTATCGGGCACCGCTGCTCGGCGTCGCGACGGCGGCGATCGCGGCCGAGTCGGGGGTCAACGTGGCGAACGATCAGAGCGTCGCGGTGGCGCCCCCGGGCCGCTACCCCGAAGGTGAGGGCGTCTACGGACATCGCGATCTCCTCGGCAACGTCATGGAGATCACGGCGCAGGAAGGCACAGCGGATGCGGGAGGCGCGCGGCCGTGGACGCGCAACGGTAGCTTCGAGACCTCGCACTTCGACGCGAACACGATGCGCGGCAACACGTACAGCTTCAATCCGCTCACGAAGTACGGCCGAACAGGCGGCCGCTGCGCTCGACCGATCGACGGCTACCTCCCGACGCCGCTACCGTGAGCGAGCCCGAGAGCGTTCGATCCGCGTCGCCGCTCAGAGCGGATAGCTGAGCGTAGCGCCGAGCACCGTCACGAGCACGAGCACGACCGGCGCGAGCACGAGGAAGACGAGGAACGTGTAGCCCATGACGTCGCGCGCCCGCAGGCCGAACAGGCCGAGGATCGGCAACATCCAGAAGGGCTGGAGCAGGTTCGCGAGCGCTTCGCCGAGATCATAGACGGCCACCATCCACCCGAGGTGGACGTTCAGGTCGTGCGCCGCCTGCATGACGTAAGGCGCCTCGATCACCCATTTCGATCCGCCGCTCGGGACGAACACGCCGAGTACGGCCGAGTAGATCGCGACGACCGCCGGCAAGCTCGCCTTCGTCGACACCGAGACGAACCAACCCGCGATGACCTCGTTGAGGTGTGTCTTCACGACGAGCGCAGCGATGCCCGCGTAGAAAGGGAACTGGAGGATCACGCCCCACACGCCGGGCGTCGCCTCCTTCACGGCGCGCATCAAGCGCGCGGGCGTCCCGTGGAACGCGACGCCGATCGTGAGGAAGATCAGGTTGACGGTGTTGAGGTCGAGGGCGTCGACGCCTTTGCCGCTCCGCGTGAAGTACGCGACGAGGTAGCCGCCCGCGAGCAGCACGAAGAGGACGTTCAGGATCGGCACGTGCTCGAGCCACTCGCCGGGCGTGCCTTTGCGGGCAGGCTCCTCGCGCTCGAGCGGCGATGTCCCGAGGTCGATCTTCATGCGCGCCGCCGTTCGCGCCCGCGCGGCCGAAGGTGCGTACGCATAGACGAGCGCCGTGACGATGAGGATCTCGATGACGACGCTGGTGACGCTCTGCCAGAGGAAGATCGTCTTCGAGAGCGGGATGACGCCGTTCGGGACCTTGTCTCCGGCTGCCACGATCTGGCGCACCGACGGCTGGAGCGCGGCCGGCGTCGCCATCTGCAGGGCCGCCGAGCCGGAGAGGCCTTGCGCCCAGATGCTCCCTAGCCCCAGGAACGCGCTGGCGGCGACCGCGCGATAGTCGACGCCCTTCACGCGGCGCGCGACCTCCTTGGCGAGCATCGCGCTGAAGATCAGACTGAAGCCCCAGTTGAGCCACGACGACGCCATCGCGAAGAGCGCCACCATCGCGATCGCGACGCGGGGAGACGTGGGCAGCGACGCGAGCCCCGCAATCACGCGGTACACCGGACGTGTCGTCGCGACGACGTATCCAGTGATGATCACGAGGGCCATCTGGAGCGTGAACGGAAGGAGCTCCCAGAAGCCACCGCCCCAGATCGTCACGGTGTCGACGAGCGCGCCGCCGACCCCCTTCTGCGCCTGCAGCTTGAACACGGCCGCGCCGACGACGATGAAGGTCGCCACGAGCGCGAACACGAACGCGTCCGGGATCCAGCGCTCCGCCCATGCCGTGAAGCGAGCGGCGAGACGCGCGAGGAACGAGCCTTCCGGGCCGCCATCTCCGGCCGCGGCCGGTTCGTCGACGGGCGGCGCGGATGCGCGGTCGGCTCCCGTGAGCGAGCTCGGTAGATCGGCCCCGGACATGCGCGCGAGCTTCGCACGGGGCGCCCGCTGGACGGAAGCGCTGCGGACGGAGCTCGCGGGTCGGGCTCAGCCGCGCGTCACTTGCGCCGGAGCGTGAAGCCCGCGATCACCGCGCCGTCGGCGCCCTGCAGCGAGCCTTCGAGGGTGCCGTCGGAGAGCCTCGCCATCAGCTTCTTCTGGTCCGCGAGATCGGCGTGCAGCTCGCCGTGACCGTCGAAGCGGAGGCTGTACACGGCGAACGTCCCGCGGACGGCAAGGTCGCCCGCGGGAGCGGACGTCGGGCTCCAGGTCCCCGTGACGTTCATCGAGCTCATGTCCGCGCATCGCGGCCCGACGAGCTGCGCTTCACCGTTCGCGAGGACACGGTTGCCGCAGAGCGGGCGCGTATCGGGCGCTCCGTACACGAGGCGAAGCGTGACCGGCGTGACCGATGCCGCCGTCGAGCTCTCCTGCGTGGTGCCTTCCCACGTGCCCTCGATCGCGGCCTTCATCTCGTCGCGGCCGTAGTCGAAGTCAGCCTCATCCTCGTCGCCGTTGCACGCGTTCAGCAACAGCGCCGTGACGACCCCCAGGGCCACGAACAGTCGGCTCGACATGTCGAACAGTATGCCTCGACCGGAGCCCGGATTCCATCCGTCGAGCTCGGGGCCGGACAGCCACGGACCTTACTGTTTGACATCGGTGGGTCGATCGCCACTGATGTGGGCCCATGGTCCGGTCGCTGGAGGAGACGTCCCGCTGGGGGATCCTGCCGATCGCGATCGTCCTCGCGATCTTGTTCGGCGTCCGGATCGGGGCGCTCGTGCTCCCGCGTTCGCTCCCTCGCGAGCGCGCGCTCTTCGGAGCCGTCGGCACGGTCGCCGCGCTGGTGCTCACCGTGCGCCTCCTCGGCGGTGCCGGCATCCTGACGAGGGCGTCGATCTTCGGCGCGCTGCTCGCCGGGACCATCGCGTCGGTGCTCGTGCGTCGCGACCGACGTGTCGGCCTGTCCTGGCGTGAGACGGTCACGAGCGAGACGTTGCCCGTCGCGGCCGCGGCCGCCGGTTCGCTCGGCATCGCTGCGCTGGCGGCGTACTTGCTCCCGATCTGGCAGTGGGACGGCCTCGGCTATCACCTCCCGTGGGTCAACTTCGCGCTCCAGGATCGCGGATTCGCCGGTGTCCCGAAGGACATGGCGTACCTCGCGACGTACCCGCACGCGCTCGAGATGTTCTTCCTCGCGTGGCGTGTGATGTTGCCGGACGACCGGCTCGTGGACGCCGCGCAGATCCCGCTCGCGCTCGCCGGCGCGTTCGCGATCGCCGTCCTTGCGCGGCAAGCGGGCGCACGACGCGATCACGCGATCGCTGCCGGTCTCCTCTGGCTCACGCTCCCCGCGGTCTTCCTCCAGCTTCCGACGAACTACATCGACGTCGGCGCTGCCGCGGTGCTCCTCGCGGCGGCGGCGTTCACGCTCGCCGAGCCGACGCCCACTCACGTGATCGGCGCAGGGCTCGCGCTCGGCGTCTTCCTCGGCTCGAAGCCGAACGCGCCGATGGGGACGACGGTGCTCTTCGCGCTCCTTGCCGTGCGCGGCTGGAAGGCGGGCCGGCGCGGAGCGCTGCTCGTCTCCGGCGCCAGCGCGCTCTTGCTGGGCGCAGAGTCGTACGTCGTCAACGTCGTCCAGCACGGAAACCCGATCTGGCCCGTGCAGATGAAGCTCGGCCCGATCGTCCTTCCTGGCGAAGTGCCGATGAACGCGGTCCTCTCGTCGGGCTGCGCTTCGCCGCGCGTCGAAGGTCCGCTCCTCTTGCGCGTGCTTCGCTCGTGGACGGCGCTCGACGCGCCCCCGGTGTTCGACATGCGCTACGGCGGGCTCGGCATTCTCTTCCTCGTCGCGCTGCCCGTCGCGATCGCCGTCGTCGTGAAGCGGAGGTCGATCGCGCTCGCGATCGTGATGGCCGCGACGCTCGCCTCACCCGATCCGGCGATCGCGCGTTACATCCTCGCCTTCCCCGGGCTCGTCTTCGCGCTCGCCGCCTCCAGGGTCTCGACGCTCGCGTCGCCGTGGTCGCGCCGCGCCATCTTCGGCTTTGCGGCCCTCGCGGCGGCGGTCGGCCTCTGGCGCGCCTATCCGGGGCTCACCGGTGAAGGTCCCTCGCTCGGCGCTTACTGGCGGATGGACGAGCGTGACAGGCTCGCTGCGGTCGGCGCCGACGGACCACCGGGTCGCTTCCACGACGCGCTCGCGCAGGTCGAGCCCGGCAAGACGGTCGGCTTCGACTCGTCGCTCGAGCTGCCTTACCTGGCGTGGCCCGCTGATCTGTCGACGCGGGCGATCCGTGTTCCGGATCGCGCGTCGGCGTCCGAAGCCGAGCGCATCGTCGACGATCCGAACGTCGCGCTCCTGATCGTCGGCGAGGGATCGCCGGTCGCGCGCGCCGCGCTCGAGTCGAGCGCCGAGCCGAAATACGAGCAGCTCTTCCGCTGCCGCTCACGCGTCCCGCCGGCATGCCTCACGGCCGCCGCTTCGGGCGCAACGACGGAGACCGGCGAGCGGCTCCTCGAGATCCTGAACCAGCGCTGGCCTTCGTGCGTCGTGCTGCTCCGGCGATGACGTCACGGCTCGCGCGGCCGTGCCAGTGCGAGCAAGAAGTAGTCGTCCGCGAAGTGATACGTCGCGATGCGCTCGTAGCCGCGCGCGACGAAGTCATCGTGGATCGTCGTCTCCCAATCGAGCTGGTCGATCGGGACGAGAACGTCGGGCCGCTGCGAGATGAAGACGACGACCTCGGGGTCCTGCCTGCGGACGTATTCCGGATCGTGACGCCCGGTGCGCGCGATGTGCGCGTCGTTCAGGCCGAACGTGTCGATCGTGCGCCATCCGGAGACGTACGCGACCGCGCCCACGTCGACCAGCGCAACGGTGGGCGCTGAAGCCGACGCGCGCGTACGATCACGCAGATCGCGGCCGAGCTGCACGTGGGCGCGGAAGAGGCCTTCGCCGTACGCTGTCCATCCGGCCACGCTGCCGGCGGCGTGCCTCTGGATCTGCGCAGCGGCCAGCACGACGAACGCGACGAGCGCGGCGGCAGCGACGCCGGTCTCGAGATTCCTCGAGCGCCGCCAGCGCACCGAGATCCACTCGGCAGCGATGCCTGCGCCCGCAGCGGCGATCGCGCAGATCGTCGGCAGCACCGGGAAGAGGTAGCGCCGCTCGTAGGCCATGATCGGCGCGGGCACGAGGAAGAAGAACACGAACGCGAAGACGGCGGCGACGACCGGCAAGAGGGCTCGGCGATGACGCCACGCGCCGATGACGGCGAAGATCCCGATGTACGGCTGCGCGACGAACAGCAGGTGGAGAAAGCCGTACGCCTCGTCGAGGCCGCGGAGCCACACCGTGTCGTTCATCGCCTTCACGTAGAACGACAGCGGCGCGAACAAGCCGTAGTACGCGTAGCGCCAGGTGTAATACGCCGCGTATGGAAGGAGCCAGCCGACGCCGGCGACGAGCGCGATCTCGCGGCGACGCGCGCGCTCGACGAGGAAGGCCACACCGAACGCGACGCCGACGACGAGGTTCCCCTCCGGGCGTGTGAGCGCCGCCGCGAGCGCGATCGCCCCCAACACGAGCCGCGTGCGCCGCGTGGGCGTTCGACGAAGCCACTCGAGCAACGCGGCGAAGAACGCCGTGAGCAGGAACGCGAAGAGCGTCGTCTCCATCCCCGAGATCGCGTGGACCGCCATCGAGAGCGAGCCCGCCACGAGGACGACCGCAGACGCCGCGGCGATCACACGGCTCGCCAGGCTCGAGCTCCGACGGAGGCCCGCCGCGAGCCACGCCGCGCAGCCGACGCAGGCGAGCGCCGCGACGAAGCCCGTGACCTTCGCGAAGCTCAGTGCGTCGAGGCCCAACAGATGGGGCAGCGCCATGAGCGCCATCCACAACGCCGTCGTGTAGCCCTCGACGGGAGGATCGCCTGGGTTCCACGTCGGGCCGTCGCCTCGCGCGAGGTTCATCGAATAGCGAAGCGTGATGAACGCGTCGTCGACCGTGAAGGCGCGGTGATACCAGGCAAGAACGGACAGGGCGGCGAGCGCGACGGCCGCGCATGTGACCGCGCTCACGACCACGATGCGATCGAGCCTCGAGGGCTGCGAAGCGCGAAGGCTCATCGCCGTTCACCTTACGCCGCAGCCGAGCTTCTCCGAGCCGACAACCGACACGGACGAGCTCGGGACCGGTGATGGATCACAAAAGCGCGATTTCATGCGGCACTTCGTCGCGCGAGCCGGCTCGACGCGCGCAGGTGTTGAGCTATTCTCTCCCCGCCAATGCGGAGGATCGTTCGTCGCGCGCTCGTCGCATGCGTAGGCCTCTTGCCGCTGATCGGCGCACTCATCAGCATCGGCTGGATGCTCGGTGTGACCGGGCGGCTCAGCGGCGGGCTCGCGGGCGTCTGGGAGTGGCTCCTCGGGATGCTCGGTCACCCGATCGGCGTCGTCGTCGTCATCCAGTCGATCTACACGGCGCTCCTGAGCGCGCTGTGGATCCGCTACGAGCCGTTCAAGGCCCCGGCGGAGGCACGCTGGCCGAAGGTGAGCGTCGTCATCCCCGCCTTCAACGAAGGGCCCATGGTGGAGCGCAGCATCCGCTCGGTCGCGAGCTGCGCGTACCCGCCGGAGCTGCTCGAGATCATCGTCGTCGACGATGGCTCGCGCGACGACACCTTCTTCCACATGCAGCGTCTCCGCCGCGAGCACCCGGACCTCGTGAAGCTCGTGCGCTTCAAAGGCAACCAGGGCAAGCGTGAGGCGCTCTGCGCGGGCTTCCGTGCCGCGACCGGCGAGATCCTGATCACGATCGACTCGGACAGCGAGATCGATCCGCAGACCGTCCACGAGATGGTCACGCCGTTCCTGGCCGACAGCGAGATCGGCGCGGTCGCGGGGCAGGTCGTCGTCTTGAACCGCGACACGACGATCAGCCGCATGCTCGAAGTGCAATACGCGCTCGCGTTCGACTTCGGGCGCGCTGCGCAGTCGACGTATCGCTGCGTCGCCTGTTGCCCCGGCGCGCTCTCCGCGTTCCGTCGCGAGGCGATCCTGCCGTTCCTCGACGAGTGGGCGGGTCAGACGTTCCTCGGTCGTCCCGTGAACCACGGCGAGGATCAGGCGCTCACGAACATCGTGCTCCGGCAGGGTTACGACACGGTTTATCAGCGCACCGCGGTCGTCCGCACGCTCGCACCCGTGACGTACAAGCAGATGTCCCGCATGTTCGTCCGCTGGGACCGGAGCTACATCGTCGAAGGCTTCAGCTTCGCCAAGTTCATGTTCACGCGGTACCGGCGGCGAAACCGCGTGCTGCCGATCGTCACGTTCGTCGTGTCGAACCTGCGCCTGTTCCTGTTCTTCTACGGGCTCGTGCAGCTCCCGCTGACGTTCCAGACGTCGCTCACCGTCGTCGTCCACTCGGCGATCGCGCTCTTGCTCGGTGCCACGTTCACCGCGCTCTACTACCTGCGCGTCGAGCGGAGCTTCCGCTTCCTGTACGGAGCGCTCTACTCCGTCTTCAGCGTGCTCCTGCTCCAGTGGATCTTGCCCTGGGCGCTCCTCACCGTGCGGGACGAGCGCTGGGGGACGCGCTGAGATTCGGCAGACCGCCGACCGAGAGCTCTCCCACGGCAAACACGTTCTCGAAGCCGATGCGGTCGCCGCGCAGCTTCGGCCGCACGTCGACGGCGACGGCGACGAGCTCGTCGCGGACGCGCATCGTGAGCTCCGCGACGCCGCCGTCTTCGGGTCGCGGCTCGATCGCGATCTCGATCCGCTCGGGATCCGACGACGCCCAGAAGTCGTGCGGGAGCACCCACACGTCGACGACCTCCGGCGGCCGCGAGTCGAAGGTCCTCACGAGCGTCGCCTCTTTCCGGTCGGCGTCGATCGTGAGCGTGTAGTTCCCGGTACGATCCTCGAGCAGCTCGAGGCGTGTGAAACATCCTTCGTCCGTGCGCGGCGGCCGCGCGAGCGCGCCGGAGACGACGAGCGGAGCGGCGAGCGGGAGGACACGCTCCTCGTCGTCGTGCTCGAGGCGGAGCGCCTGCTTCGTGATCGTCGCGTTCGCGGTCGCCACCGTCACGCGACGCCAGCCGACGTCGGTATGCGCGAAGAGCTCGGGGAAGAACGCCTCGTCGCTGCGCGCGAACGCGAAGAGATAACTCTCGAGCGTCCCACGCGTCTGCGAGGCGTGCGCGCCGATCGCCATGAGCTTCGGGTTCGCAGCGGGATCGCGAACGAGGCAGCTCGACGGAACGGCAATACGTTCACCCGGCGCATACCCGGTCAGCCGGCCGGACAGCGCCGGCGTCGGCTCGTCCGGGGCAATGCGCGCGGACGGGCACGGTTCGCCTGGGCCCATGCCCGTCGGCCAGCAATCGCCGTTGTGCACCATCGCGCGGTGGACGCGCGGCGCCGGACCTTCCGGAAGTCGGTCGATCGCGCTCCGGAGCAGCGTGTAGGCCGCCGCGTGGTCGGGATGGGTGTCTTCCGGGTGGGTGACGATGACGTCGGTGGGCCGCAGATCGGCAAGGAGCGCGACGAGATCGCTGACGGCGTTCTCGCGCGTGTAAACCGCGGGCGCTCCGAACCGAGCGCGATGGTATTCGTGACGCCCGAAGCCGCGCGCGCCGTACGTCGTGTTCCCGAGCTGACACGCGCCGTCGATGATGCGCCGTCGCGGCGGCAGCGGCGTCCGCCCGAGCTGCGCGAGCCCGCCGTCGGGGTAACCGAGGAAGAAGACGTGGTCCTCACGGACGCCGAGCGCAGCGAGCCCGGCGACGCTCTCGCCCTCACGCCGGAGCCCGTCGTGGATGCAGTCGAGGTCGCCGTTCGTCATCACGATCACGGCGGGATCGGTACCGGACTGAACGGCGCGGAGGAGCACGCCGCTCGCGATGAGCGCCTCGTCATCGGGATGAGGCGCGATCACGACCCAGCGCGAACGCGCGCTCGCCTGCGCCTTGTCGTCGTGTTCCTCGCGTGGTGGACGCGGAGAGCCGGCGCAGCCGCCCGCTCCGGCGCAGACGAGCATCCCGAAGGCGATGCTCCGCGCTACAGCCCCGACGCGACGTGCTGTTGGCCCGGTCATTCGGAGCCGTCCTCGCGCGACGAGGGAGACGAGGGCGAAGGCATCGGCAAGGCAGCCGGCGCGCGGACACTCGCCTGACCGCGCAGGACCGTCCGGATCGCGCCTTCGGGCAGCGAATATCCGTGCGGCGCGGTCAGGTCTCCGTGCGGGACCACAAGGCCGCTCTCTTCGAGCAGCTGCACGATGACGTGGGCGGCCTCCTCCGCGCGGCGCGCGAGCTCGTCCGGCGCAAGCGTCGCCGCGATGCCCGTGCGCTGGAAGTCTTCCGAGATCCGCTGCTTCGCGAGCGCGCAGAGCTCCGCGACCGAGACGGTGTCCTCGCGCGCGAGCTTGCGGAGGAGCGCGCCCGTCACCGTCGAACGAGCGGCGATCTCGGTCTCGATCCACACGCGGAGCGGGGAGCCTTCCCTGCCCTCGCGCAGGATCGCTTCGGCCGTACCCTCGACGCCGACCTCGACCGCGCCGAGGCTGCCCTGCCGTGCGCGCTCCGCATCATAGAGCTCGAGGATGGACGCTCCGAGACGGCGGAGGAGGAGCGGCACGCCCTGCGACTCGGCGACGATGCGCGCGAGCGCCTCGTCCGAGAAGCGGATGCCCTGACGGCCGCCGAGGCTGCGCATCATCGTCGTCGCCGCGTCCTCGGCAAGGCACGGGACGCAGACACGCTGGAACGAGCCCATGATCGACTGATGCGCCAGCGTGCGGAGCGGCGCCCAGAGCAGCGGATGGAGCGCGCTCGTCAGGAAGACGCCGATCGGCGAGCCGCCGTCCGGCATCGCGGCGTCACCAACCGCGCTCTTCAGGCGGCCGAGCACGATGGCGAGGACGTCGAGCGCGTGCGCGAGCTTGTCGGGTCCGACCGCGAGCGCCTGCTCGATCTCGTCGAGAATGATGAGGACCGTCGTCGGCCTTCCCGCTGCGGTCCGGCATGCGCGGGAGAAGTCGCGGAACCACCGCGTGAGCGCAGCAGCATCCAGCGGCGTTCCCGGTTCGGGCGGCGCGGGGACGTCGTGCCCCGTCCAGCGCTCGCGCGCGGACTCGACGAGCCGCAAGCAGACGAAACGAAGAATGGCCTCCGCCGCGACGCTCGGATCGTCCTCGTGGACGATCTCGTAGTCGAAGCCGGCGACGTCGACGTACGCGGACGGCCCGGGGACGCGACGGGCAACCTCGAGGCTGAGCGAGGACTTGCCGAAGCGGCGGAGCCCCGTCACGACCATCCAGTGACCGGCCTGCGCGGCGGCGAGGAGGCCCGAGACGAGCCGTTCGCGGTTGAAGAACTGGGTCGACGTCGCGATGCGCCCGCGCACCTCGAACGGATTGCCGCGGAGCGAGGACTCCTCGACGAGGTCGAGGACGTCGTGCGCGCTCTTGGACCAGCGCGAGCGCGACACGCCGATCGGAAGGATCTGCACCGCCCGCGTGCCGCCCTTCGCGGCCCATTCGAGCATCGCGCGCACGGCGGAGAGGTCCGGCGTCGCGCCGTCGTCGTGTTCGAGGAGGACGACGGACGCGCCGAGCCGGCGGGCGACGAACGCGGCGTGGTTGATGTCTCGCTCGAGCACCCGTGGCCCCGGCGGCACGCGGACGACGGCGGCCTTCTTCCCCCATCGCTCCCACGCCGGGTCGGACGGGAGCGTCACCTCGAGCAGGTCGTGCCGCGACGGGAAGAGCACGCGCCAGCGATCCTGGCGCGACGTGAGGCCGATCCCGTCGAAGAACGCAGCCGTGTCACGAGCCCACCCCGAGTAGCGCGCGCGGGCGCGGAGCAGACGACGGAGCCACGTCGCAGAAGCGATGACGAGACCGAGCAGACCGACGGCGAAGATGAGCCCACGCGTCCGCCGGCTCCACGACGCATCGAGGCGATCGACGAGAGCGCAGTCGTAGGCAGCGCCCGGGGAGAGCTTCGAGCAGGCTCGGCAGCGCTCGTCGGTCAGGCCGATGTAGCTGCAAGCCGTCGCGCCTTTCGCCACGTGCGCGATCCAGGGGCCGGACTCCAGCGAGGCCTCGTACCGAACGAGCTCGACGGGCTTCGTCGTCGTCGGATCGAGCCGGAACGGCGGCTTCTCGACGGCCTCGCCGAATCGGCGAGCGAGCGAGCCGAGGAACGCTACGCCTTCCGGGAAGGTCTCGCTGCCGCCACGTTCGTCGCAATGCTCCCTGAGCCGCCACATCGGCGTCGGCGGCATCGGCTTGGCGACGACCATCTCGTCGATCGACGGTGGCCTGGCGAACGAGCCGTCGATCGACGCGGCCTTGCCCTCCCAGAGGAGCTGCGCGAACTGCGCGCACATCGCGAGCGGCACGTCGGCGTCGTCGAGCTTGCCTGCCGCCTCCGCCCACGCTTCGAGGGCGGGCCGGAAGTCACCGGACGGCACCGAGCACGTCGCCGGAACCGACAGCGTCTGCATCGCGCGGACCGCGCGAGCGCACTTGGCGTCGCGAGAGCTCTCTTCCCACTGCGCGCGGATGGCGTCGATGCGCTCGAGCCGCGCCGCCGTCACGGCCGTCGCGCCCGGGAGCATCTCCTTGAGCCACGTCCCGTAAGGCGTGCGCTCGGCGCCGTTGTCGAGGTAACACGCGAACAGCTTCGCGTACGCGTTCTCCTCGATCTCGCGCCAGGGCGCCGTCGCGCCGTGCCCCGTCGGGAAGTCCTCCACCCAGCCGCTGATCGACTCCGGCCCGAGCGCAGCGCAATCGGTCGCCCAGATCTCCTGGATGCGGCGCCGCGCGACGAGCGTCCCGCTCGACTCGAGCAGCTGCTCGAGCTGCCGCGCGCGCAGGCACTCGTTGCCCTCGCTGGACGACGGCTCGCAATGCGCGGCGACCTTGAACGCACGCACGAGGTGGAGCGCTGCCGTGAGCGGCGGGCCCGCAGGTCCGGGAGCGCCGCCCTGCGTCCGATGCACCTCGCTCGCGATCTCGGGCTCGAGCGGGGTCGTCGAGGAGAACCACGCGTCGAGCGAGGTGATGCCGCCCGCGCGGATCCGCTCCCACGCTTGCGGAGCGACGATCTCGAGCGCCTCGACGAGCAGGCGGCGATGAAACGCGCGCCCGCCGCCGTTGCGCGCGATGCGCTGCACGGCGCGATCGAGCGGAGTCGCTCCCGCACGCGAACGCGGGAGTGTGTCCGTCTCCCCGGACTGATACGACGCGAGCTGGTTCAGCCACGTCGTCGTTCCCGTCCAGCCGTTCACGACCGCGTCGAGCTTCGCTTGCTGATCGGGAGAGACACACCCGGTCTCGCTCGCAGCGCGCGCGCGACCTTTGGCGAGCTCCTCGGCGAACGCGGACGTCGCGGAGCAGAGATGCGCACGCGCGTCCTCACACGCCTTCGTCGCGTCCTTGCTCGAATGCAGAGACGTCGACGTCGAGGCGAGCTCGGACTCGCACGTCGCCACCTTGCGCTCGGCGGCTTCGACCTCGCCGCGCGCGCGCGCGATCTCGCGACGCGACGCCTCGAGCTCGCGCGCCACCGGCTCGCAGCTCACCACCACGCCGGCGTCGGCCGCCGGCCGTGGCTGCGCGGTCGCGCTCGTCGGAGCGAGCAGAGCCACCAGGACGAGGACGACGACGGCGGAAGCTCTCATCGTGCGGCGCGGGGGCGGCTGGGCGGCGCCGTCGTTCGCTCGAACCGGTAGCGGGACGACCACGGCCGCTGGAAGCTGGCACCCGTGACGAGCAGCGTCAAACGTTTCTGGTCGCTGTGGCGAAACACAACAACGGAAGCGGCGGCTCGCCGCCTCGGTCGAGCTAGCGCGAGCGCATCAGCCGCCGCCGTCTGCGTCCGCGTCCGAGCGGGTGCCATCGCACTGAGCCGTGATCCCGCCCTCGCGCCCTCCGGATTACACGCGCGCTCGTATGTCTCGATATTCGTCGAGCCGCACTCCTGCTCGAGCGTCGCCTATGCGTCGGCACACGCTCGAGCAGCGCGTACGAGAGAACGCGTCGTCAGTTCACGCCCTCGAGCGGCGCGTCGACGAGCTTCCGGATCGCCATGCCGGCCGTGTAGCCGTAGCTCGCCGCGATGTCCCAACCCCAGATCGTCGCGGTGAAGGGTCCCTCGCTTCGCATCCGCTGGAGGCCGGTGGTGCATTCCTTGTCGCCGAACTTCTCGCCCGGCTCGAACCCGCGCGAGAGGTCGACGCGCCGGTACTCGTAGTCGCCGCGCTCGCCGATGGGGATGAAGCCGTCCAGCTCACCGGCGCACTCGAGCCACACGGGCTTGAACTCGCCGCGGACGCTCTTCCGGACGATGACGAGCGAGGTCTCGCGGTAAGTCGAGTCGGCGTAGAAGCTGGACGCGCTCCTGTACTGGCCCGCCGGCACGATGTTGACGAAGTCGGGGTCTCCCATCGCGCCGAGGCCCTGGCCGCTGCCGCCGGACATGTGCACCCCGAGGTAGAACGGATGATTGGCGTCGCGCGAGCGGACGACGAACGGCTCCCTCGCACGCGCCCGGAAGAGTACGAGCTCACCGGCGTTCAGGGTGAGGGGCGCTCCGGCGGGCTTCACCGGATCGTAGTCGAGCTCCGTTCCGTCGCGCCCTCCCACCATTCGGTACCAGACGAGCTCGTCGCCGTCCGGTGTGCGCGGTCGATACGAGATGCCGACGTACTCCGAGCCCCACTGCTCGTACGCGGGGATCACCTGGGCCAGCGTGTCGCACGCGCCCTGGCCCTTCGGGACGAACGCGCAGGTGTTCCCGCCGAGGGTGATGGTTGGCTTGTTCGAGGTGACCACGCTGCCGGTGAGCTCTTCGCGCTGGACGAGCTGAGCGAACTCGCCCTTCGCGAGCTTGATCGTCGTCGGCATCCCGGCGGCGGATCCCTTGAAGCCGTTGGCGTTGCGGATGGCCTTCTTGCCGATGATCGTTATTTCGGTGTCGTCCTCCGCGGCGTAGATCTGCGCCGTCGGGTCGCCGTAGGTCCCCTCCCAGCCGTTGACGATGAGGTGTTCGTTCGCCCACGCAGTCACGGGGAGGATGAGCGTCGCCGACGGGGTATAGCTCGCCGCTCCGCCGTACGGGAACATCGAGGTGAGCCCGACGGGGACGTTGCTCGTCAGGTGGAATGCCTCGCCGATCCCGGATCCGAAGGTGCCGAAGTCCTCTTCGATGGCGGCCGTGATCGCCTTCGGGCAGGCGATGTAGTCGGCTTTCTCCTGTACCGTGCGCGACTTCTTCTGATCCCGGTCGGACACGAAGACGATGGCGCTCTCGCCGGGTGCGATCGGGCCATCGAGCGGCTCGAGAGCGGTGCTGTTCGGCGCCGCCCGGTAGACCGAACGGGAGAGAGCGAGCGTTCGGCCGCGAAACTCGAGCCCCAGCGTCGCCGGCTGGTTCGAGCTGTTGACGACGAACACCGCGTGACACGATTGCATCGGCCAATACTGAAAGCGCGGGGCGGCGAAGTAGAACTCGCAGCCGTCCGAGCTTCGGTCCTCGGCGGCGGCCTCGCAAGGCTCCAGGCATTTCGCTCCACCGCACGCCTTGTCGTCGGCGCATGTCTCGTACACCTCACCGGTGCACGAATTCACGACCGAGCGCCCGTCGAGCGAGCACTGGGAGAGGCAGATCTCGGCGTCGGCGCCGGCGTCGGCGACGACGTCGAAGCCGCCCGCCGCTTCCTCGAATCCGCCGCGGTCGTCGCCACAAGCCCCCGTCGCGGACGCGACGAGGCCGAGCCCGAGCAGCACGCCGATGGCACCGAACGAATAGCCCGCGCGGTTCACGGGAGCCTCACTTCCGTCGGCTCGACGACCGAGCCTTTGGGCAGTCCGGCGCCGAGCTGGCCGTCCGCGTTGTTTCCCCAGCAGTACACTTTGCCGTTCGTCAAGATCGCGCACGTCGAATAGGGCATCACCTTCACCTCGGCTGCCGGCGCTGGGAGCCCCTTCACGCGGACCGTCCCGAGCGCAAAATCTTTCGTTCCGTCGCCGGCCTGACCGGCGTTGTTCAGACCCCAGCAGTAGACCTCTCCCGAGACCGACGTCGCACACCAGCGCCGCTTCTCCAGGTAGGTCGTGTAGTTCTCGGAGATGGTCCAGGATTGCGTGGTGGCGATGCGCGTGATCGGTTCCGGTGTGTCGACGGCGCTCGGGATCGCACGGGCGTAAGTGTCACCTTTGAAGCCCGTCGTGATGACGTCCGGCCCGCCCCAGCACCAGCCGACGCCGTTCGCGACGGCGCACGCCTCCTGGCCGACCGCGGAGATCATCGTGACGCGCTCGAGCGCGACCGGCGTCGCCCACCCGTCGAAGTTCAGAGGCGTGGGGCGCCCCACACCAGGCGAGCGGCCCCAGCTCAGGAGCGTCCGATCCTCGTAGAGCGCGAAGGTCGCCTCCCCGACGGCGATGTCCTTCGCGCCGGCGGTGCCCGGGATCGATCGCGGCGGCACATTGTCGGAGCTGGGGAGGTCCTCGCCCAGCTGACGCCACACGTTCGATCCCCAGCAGACGACGCTCTCGTCGCGAAGCACGGCACACCCGAGAGTCGGGGTGACGGCGACCTTGCTCGCCGGGCCGAGGAGCGGCACGCGTACGGGGCTCGTCTGCACCGTCTCCGCCGATGCGTCGCTCTGGAGGAACGGGCCACGTCCCCAGCACCAGACGGCCCCGTCAGCGTCGACGGCGCACGTACGATCGAGCGACTTGACCGCAGCCAAACCGGGTACACGCACGGGGACCGGGCTGTCGACCGCCGTGATCGTGGAGTCTCCGAGCTGCCCAGCGTTGTTCGCGCCCCAGCACGCGACGGTGCCGTCGCTGAGGAGAGCGCAATAGCCCTCCTCGCGCGACGTGGCGGAGCTCGGCAAGGTCGTGGTGAGGGCGACCGCGCACGGCGGCGCCTCGCACTCGATCGGCACCGGCGTGGCGTCGACGAGGGCAGCGTCTTTGATTCCGCCGTCGCCCGCATCTCCGGCGGGTGAACCATCGACCGAAACGTCTGCCCCGGCCTCATCCCCGGCGTTCACCGGCTCGTGATCGGCGTCGCTGGTGCTCGAGCAGCTCGCCGTCATCGCGGCGAGCGTCGAGAGCCCCGCGAGCACGACCAGAACAGCTTGCGCGCGAGAGCTAAGGAGTCGTCTTGTGATACGCATGGCGAGCTCCAACCGCCCAGAGGTTCTTGTTCGAGGTTCCGCGAATTTTGTGCAACGGCACTCGGACCGGGGCGCCATCACGTGAGAGCGTGGAGACCGTGAGCGTGTCGTCGTCCGTTCGGCGGGCGACGAGCCCCCACGCGGTGAACCAGGTCTCGCCGTCGCCTCTCCAGAGCGACGTCATGATTTTCGGAGGCCCGTTGGGAGGCGCGTTGCCGTTGGCGATCTTGACCCGGAGGACCGACTGCTCGAACGAGATGCCGTCCGACGAGAGGCCACCGTCGTCCGAGGGAACGCTGTCCGACGAAACGCGGATGCGCGTGAGGTTGACCACCTCCGCAGTGTTGCCGGTCCGTCCGTTGTGGAGCGCCAGGTACTCGGTCGCGCTCACGGGCTGGATGTCGGTGATCCACCCGCCGTACTGATTGCCGAGGCGCGGCGTGCCCGCCCGCACCCCGCATGCCGCAGCGGTGGTGTTGCCGACGACGCCGTCGGCAACGCGCTCCCAGCCGTCCGCCGTCTTACGCACGACGAGCGGACAAGTGAGATAGCGCCTCGTGTTCGTCGTGTCGGATCGGTCGCGAGCTCCGACGAACCAGATGTCGTCCGGCCCGGTCCCGGATGCGCTGAGGAAGAAGACGTGTTCGTCAGCGGGATCGAGGTCGACCGTGTACACGGCCGACCAAGTGCCGTCTGCCGGATCGCGCCTGAAGATCGTGTTGCTGTAGTGGGCGTAGACGTCCGCCGCCCCGGCGCCCCAGACCCCGATCGCCTCGGTCGGCGCGCGCATGACGCCGTAGTAGGGCATTCCGTGATCGTGCGTCGTCGGATGCCCGACGACGTTGTCCGGGAGCTCGGCGCGCGTCCAGGTCCACTTCGTCTCCGGCGGAGCAGGACGCTTGCCGTGGAAGATGAACGAGCTCCCGACCGCGAAGTACACCTCGTCCGCGTTCGGAGCGTAGACGCCGCCGGCAAAGGTGCCCGACCCAGCGCCATTCTGGCTCAGGTCGTCGATGTACTCCCAGGTGTTGGTGGACTTCTTCCACTCGAGGAACTTCACGCCTTCCGTGCGGCTCTGGGCGATCGCGAACGCGACGTCCTCGAAGGGCCAGAGATCGCGAAAGTCGAGATCCTCGTCGGGGAAGGACGTGATGCACCAGCCTGCGCTGCTGCAGTCGGGCAGACGTGTATCCGGCACGTCGACGTCCCAGATGTCGACGTCGGGCGCCCCGGCATCGGGGATGGTCGCCGGAGGCGTGTCCGGCGACGGTGCCGGCGCCTCTTCCGTGCTCGCGCACGCGGCGATGATCGCCAGCGGCGCAGCTGTTGTCGCGAGGACGATCCAAGCTCTCATGGTTTCCCTCCGAGGGAGACGAGCGCGCCCTGTCCAGCGATCCAGACCTTCCCCGGTGAGGGGATCCAGATCCGGTCGAGCCGCGGGCGCCTGCCGCCGAGACCGGCCACCTTCATGCGCGTCCAGGCCGTGCCGTCATAGTGGAAGACCGTGCCCTCGTCGCCGGCGACCCAGATGTCGCTCGGCGACGAGCCGGCGACTGCGTAGAGATGCTGCTTCGTGGGGAGATCTTCGTAGACCTCCCAGAACCGCTCGTCGCCGCGGTAGCGGCGGACGGTCCCCGTCGAGCCCACGGCCCAGACGTCGCTCGGAGCCGCCGCCCACACGCCGTGGAGCGAGTACATCGTCAGCGTGTTGAAGCCTGTCAGCGCCGGCGTGTCGGAGTCGGCGTCGGTCACCCGGAACGCAGCGCCGCGGGGGCCGACCGCCCAGACCTCGTTGGAGGAGAGCCCATGAAGCCCGTAGACCTCCATGCACGGGAGGTCCGAGCACTTGTTGTGCGTCACCGAGTCGAACGCGAACCTATTGTCCCCGGGGGCGTAGCGGAGGCGCCAGAGCCCGCCCCCGGCGGAGCCGTTCGGGTTGCTTGCCCTCGCGCCGACGAAGAGCGTCTGCGAGCCGGGGGCAGCCCACGTCGTCAAGACGCGCATGTTGCGCCACTGCCCGATGCCCGTGGGAACCGTCACCGCCGCAAACTGCGACCAGCCATCGGCGGAGCTGCCAGCGTCGGCGCCGGCGTCGAGGCCGCGTGTGTAGAGCCGTGTCGGATCATCGAAAGCGACCTCCGCGCCATCGAGCAACCAGAGCCCGTAGAACGAGTTCTCGGTGTCGGTCACCAAGCGCTTCCACGAGGTGCCGTCGAAGCGCGCGACGGTTCCCGCCGCGCCGGCGACCCACACGTCGTTCGGCGACCGTCCGGCGAGCGCCTGGATCCCTGTCCGGAGGTCGAGACCGATCGACGGGTCCGGGTCGAACAGAGACGACATGCAGAGCGCATCCTCGGTGCATTCGTCCGGATAGAACTCGCAGTCCTCGACGCAGACCGGGGCTTCACTGTCGGAGGCATCGAGGCCACCGTCGGTCACGGGCGTTGGCACCGGCGTGTCCCGGTCGTCCGATGGAGCGTCACCCGTTCCGGCGTCGGTGGCGCATGCCGCGAGCGTCGCGGCGACCTGGATGCAAATGGCCGCGCTCAGAGCAGAGAGGAGCCAACGATTCTTCATCGCGCGCCTCCTGTGCCTGCGTCCTGGATCACGTCGCACGGCTCGACCATGCACTGACCGTCGACGCACGCCTGTCCTGCGATGCCGTCGCAGACGATGCCACAGCCGCCGCAGTTCTTCGGATCGGCGGCCACGTGGGTCTCGCACCCGTCACTGCGGTTGCCGTTGCAGTCGCCCCAGCCGTTCTCGCACGTCCTCTCGCACCTGCCGTAGACGCAGGTCTCGAGCGCCTGCGGAACGTTGAGCTCACATCCCGCCCCGCACGCCCCGCAGTTCCTGTCATCGTTGACCAGGTCGACGCAGCTGCCCGAGCACACGCCTCCGTTGCAGGAACCACAGAACGTCAGCCCCTCGGGGCACATGCACTCTGGAACGTACGGGTTCAGGGCGCACCGCTGCCCGTCCGCGCACTTGTTTCCGCACGTGCCGCAGTTGTCGTCATCGAGAAGGCTAACCTCACATCCGTTCTCGCGGACGGCGTCGCAGTCGGCAGTAGCGCCCTTGCACTTGAGCGTGCCGCACTGGCTATCGAAACAGCCGAAGTAGGTGTTCGGCGGAGGCGTCTCGCTGCCGTCGCCTTCGGGTGGGCAGGGGTTGTTGCATCCACCGCAATGCGCGTCGTCGGTCTCCGGGTCCACGCACGGCATGAGGCCCAGCGGGTCCCCACACATCAGGTAGCCCTCCCGACACCCGCAACCGACGTCCGCGGCCCCCCGGTAGACGCAGCGCTTGTCCGCCGGGCACTTGTTCCCGCAAAGGCCGCAGTTGTCGTCGTCTTGCACGTTCGTCTCGCAGCCGTTGTCGGGGACGCCGTCGCAGTCGAGCACGTACTGCTGGTTGCAGGTCATCACGCAGCGGCCGTCGACGCAGGCGTACTGTTCGTAGCCACCTGTAGCCGAGGACCGGCAGGCGTTGCCGCACTCTCCGCAGTTGAACGGATCCGTCAGCAGGTCCACGTCACAGAGGAACTGCGAGTTCGGACACGTGGTGTGACCGGGCGGGCATCGATCCGACGGGCAGTACGACCTGAGCTCGAGCCCCGCATCGGGGATGAGACTCGCGTCCGGCTCGATGAACGCCGGAGGCGAAGCCGGATCTCCACCGAGGTCGGTGCGCGTCTCGGTGCACGCCACCACGGCGACGAGAGCTCCGAGGAGCCCGAGCTGGACGCCGGCGCGTAACAGGCGTCGTGGGGACTTGGTTACGGACATCGCTCTTGTGTTCCCGTCGCGAAGCAGGTCGATCAAAAAATCTTCCACGCGAGCGCCGCATCGATCCGATGCGCCGACATCTGCGTTTCGTCAGCCGCCGAAATCGAGCCCTCATCGCCCATCCTCATGGGAGCTTCACCTCGCGCGGGGCCTCGCTCGATCCCTTCGAGAGCCCGGCGCCGAGCTGCCCGTGGAAGTTGTTCCCCCAGCAGTAGACCTTGCCGCTCGCGAGGAGCGCGCACGTCGAATACGGCATCACCTTCACGTCGACGGCCGGGGCGGGGAGGCCCGCGACGACGACCGGCTCGGGTGCGTACGCTCTCGTGCCGTCTCCGGCCTGCCCGCTACCGTTCAGCCCCCAGCAGAGGACCTCGCCCGCGACGGTCGTCGCGCACCAGCGACGAGGCTCGACGAACGACTGACCGCCCTCGCGGACGGTCCACGTCCTGCTCGTCGCGATGCGTGCGATCGCTCCAGGCGTCGCCACCGCAGCGGGGAGCGCACGCGCGTACCGATCTCCGGGGACGCCGGACGCGGGCGGAACCACTGCGCCCCAGCACCAGCCGACGCCGCCCGCGACCGCGCAGGCCTCCTCGTCGACGGTGTCGATCATCGCGACGTGGTCGATCGCGATCGCGGCCGGCCATCCGTCGAGGATGAACGGTGTCGCACGCCCGACGGACGGGCTCTTGCCCCAGCTCAGCACGGTGCCGTCGTCGTACAGAGCGAAGGCCGCGTCGCCGACGACGAGCTCCTTCACGCCGGGCGGAAGCGCGATCTCGCGAGGCTCGAGCGAGACCAAGATCGTTTCCTCCCGCGCGACCTGCAGCCTCTCGTTCGCTCCCCAGCAGACGACGCGCTCGTCCACGAGCAGCGCGCAGCCGGTCGTCCGGGTGACCGCAACGCGCTTCGCTGCGCCGGGGAGCGGCACGCGCACAGGGCTCGCCTCGGTGGAGACGGCCGACGCGTCCAACTGGAGAAACGGGCCCGTGCCCCAGCACCACACCGCACCCGTCCCGTCGACCGCGCACGTGTGGTCGATCGAGGTGACAGCCGAGAGGCCGGTCACCCGCGTCGCGACCTGCCCCTCCGTCCCGCCGACGTCGCCGCGCCCGAGCTGTCCGCCGAAATTCGTTCCCCAGCAGGCGACGGTGCCGTCGGCGAGCAGCGCGCAATAGCCCTCGCCGCGATCGGTCTCGGTCGCGCGGAGCGTCGTGGTCAATGCGACTGCGCACGGCGACGTCTCGCAGACGACCTTCGGCGGCGTTCCGTCTTCGACCGCGGCATCCTCGATCCGCGCAGCGGGCGCGCCAGCTTCTTCCGGATGCTCGGGGCTCTCGTCGCCGACCTCGAGCGTGCCGAGATGGTAGTCGAACCTCGAGCAGCTCGTGGTCGTCGAGGCGAGCGCCGCGAGCGTCGCGACGCTCGCGTGCAGGCTCAACGTCGCCCACGTTCGACGCTCGAGGGATCGGAGAACCGCGTTGGCTGCCACGTCCGAGCTCCGACGCTCGTCACTCCGCCGCGTCGGTGCACGTGACGACGCCGCCCTGCCCTGCTGCGTCCGTCGCGTCGTCGCGCAGCCACGGCGCGAGACGCAGCGCGTACGGTGTGTCCGGAAACTGCGCGACGAAGCGGCGCGCCGCGGTCCGCGCACGCTCGCTCTGCCCCGAGCGGCCGGCGATCTCGATCGCGACGACCTCTGCCTCGCGCCGGAGCCTCCCGTTCGGGAACCTCGCCTCATAAGCCGCGAGATGCTCTCGAGCGAGCCCGCAGCGGCGCTGCGAGAGCGCTCGCGATGCGCGCTCGATGGTCTCGATCTCGTCGCGCAGCGACTCGCTGCCATGTGGCGGAGACGGAGCCTCCGCCGCAAGCGCGGGCGAGCGCATCTGGTCCGGTCGCGCCGTGCGACGGATCGCGGGCGGCGCGGCCTTCATGGGCGCGACCACGTTCGCGTCGCCGACCACCGCCTGCGGTGCGGCCACGTTCACGTCGCCGCTCACCACCGCCGGCTCGGCCGCGTTCGGGAGCTGAGCGACGGCGAGCGTCGCAGCAGGCACCTCGGCGGTCGCGACCGCACCAGCGCTGACGACTGCAGGCACCGCTGCCGGCTCGTCGCTCGTTCGAAACGCAGCGCCGCTCACTGCGAGCAGCCCGACGCCGAGCGCCCACCACGGCCAGCTCGCAAAGCGACTCGCCAGCGCTGCCGAAGCGCGCGGCGCTGCGTGAGCGCTCGTGGCCGAGAGGCCGAGCGCCGCCAACGTCTGCGCCTTCCCTTTCCCGGAGCGGGGACGATCCGCACGGGCGGTGGAGTATGCGCGCTGAAGGACAGGATCGAGCTCGCTCATCGCACGCTCCTCGTGACTCGGGTCATGCGGGCCGCAAGCTCCGCGCGCCCACGTCGGAGGCGCGAAGCGACGGTGCCTGCGGGTACGGACAGGATCTCGGCCGCCTCGGTCATCGTCATTTCTTCGAGGTCGCAGAGGATGACGGCCGTGCGAAGCTCCTCGGAGAGCTGGGCGAGGAGCGTATCGAGCAGCGCCAGGGTCTCCTGCCGCTCCGCGTCGTCCTCGGCGCTCGGATGTTCGCCGCCACCTTCGAGCACCGCCGCGCTCTCTTCGAGCAGGCGCTGTCGGCGAAACTTGCGTTGTGCATGCATCGCCGTGAACGTGGCGGTCCGGAACAAGAACCCGCGTTCGGTATGGGGCTCGACGGTCTCGAGCTTCCGCGAGAAGACGAGGAAGACCTCCTGGGCGACGTCGTCCGCCTCCTCTTCGGGGACACCGAGCCGCCGGAGCGATCGCCAGACGAACAGGTAGTGCTCGTCGACGGCACGTCGCAATCGCTCCTCACGCGCGTGGACGTCGTCCGTCACGCTCGCGAGAGGAATCACCCTGCTTACATTCGCCGACATGGAGCGGTCTGCACTCGTCTCCCCCGTAAGCTGGTTCCCGCCCGTGCGGGCTTCGATCACCAAATTCGAACTTTCAGCTCGAGGCCGGCTTCGCCGGAGACGATGGGCGCTCGGAAGACGCGCAAATCGCCGAGGACGAGCTCATGACGGACAATGGGAGCCGACGCGTGGAGGAACGCGCCCACGCCGATGGTCTGGCTCAGCCGTAAGGCCAATCCGGCCTCCGCCCCCGCGGCATACCACGGGAGATATTCGGTTCGATTGACGAGGTAGCCTCGCGACGCCGCCCGGAGCCCTCCGGCCTCCGCGCGAGCGCAGGCCCACGGTTCGATCCAGCCGCGATCCCCGCTCGCCGATCGGCCCGCGAGATCGACGCCCGCGCAGACGCGCCCGAAGACGACTCCCCATCCGAGCTCGACGTGACCGCGCCCTTCGCTGCGCTCCGAATAGGGGACGACGTCGAAGCCGACGCCTGCGAAGGGTCGAAGCGCCGCTGCCCGTCGCGGCCCGAGCTCGATCGCGAGCGCTCCGCCCGCGGCGATCCCGGGCATGCGGCCGGTCACGCCGTGTGCTCTCGCGGTCAGCTCCCAGCGGATCGCGCTCGCATCGCGGGCGCGCGCCGGTGGTGATCGAGGCGGCGGTCGCGGCTGTGCGTCGCCCGGTGGCGGAGCCCCGACCGCGCCTGCCGCTGGCGGGGTCTCGGCGACGGTGCTCGCCGGTGCGCGCGGATGGGCCGCCTCGGCCTCGAGCGCGACGGCGAGAAACAGCGCGAGCGCCAGGACCACCTCTTCGCAGTCGGCGTCCTGAATCGTCCGTACGCCGAGCGACGTGCCCGACGCGTCCTCGAGTGACAGCCGGCCGACGAAGACGCCGTCGACCTTCTCCGTGCGCGCACGCGCGACGAGCTCGCCCCGCTCGTCGACGGTGGCCCATTCTCGGACGCGGTCGCGCGCGAGCTCGACGAACCGCCGCGCGTCCGGGCACGACGGGGCCGCATCGTACGCGATGCGAACCGAACGCGACTCTGCACGCGCACTCCCAGCAGCGCCGAGCACGAACGTAGCCGCAAGGAAGACGGCCCTTCGCATGCCCCTTTAAGCGTAGGCGATTCAAGGCATCCGATGGTGGCTGAACGCGACGTCGCGTCTGCACCGCATGCGAATGGGCGAGCCCGGCGCGGATGAGGTAAATACGTCGATGCTGGTCGTCGCCAGCTCGCTTTCCTCGCTCAGCCGCAGTCTCGGTCCCTGGGACCACGCCCTCCACGTAGAATCGAGCCGCGCGAGCATGGAGCTCGGACCCCTCCTCCTTTCGTTCGAGATCGCGGCCGTCGCAACGGTCATCGCGGCCGTCATCGGCGTCGCGGTCGCGGCGATCCTCGCGAACTTCCGGTTTCCGGGGCGCGACCTCGTCGACGTGATCTTCACGGCGCCGATCGTCATGCCGCCCACGGTCCTCGGCTACTACGTGCTCGTCCTGCTCGGCCGGAGGAGCATGCTCGGCCATGCCTTCGAGTCGCTCACGGGCACGTCGATCGTCTTCACCAAGGTCGGCGCGGTGGTCGCGGCGGTCATCGGCGGGTTGCCCCTCGTCGTGAAGAGCGTCCGCACGGCGCTCGAGGAGATCGACCCGACGCTCGTGCTTGCTGCGCGAACGCTGGGCGCGACGCGTCTCCGCGCGCTGTTCAGCATCCAGCTTCCGCTCGCCTACCGGGGCATCGCGGCCGCGCTCATGCTCGCGTTTGCGCGCTCGCTCGGGGACTTCGGCGTCACGCTGATGGTCGCCGGCGACATCCCGGGCGAGACCCAGACCGCGGCGCTGGCGATCTACGACGCGATCCAGGCTCACCGCGAGCGCGAGGCCGGCGTCATGATCGCGGTCCTCACCGGCGTCGTGATCGTCCTCCTCTACGTGGTCGGAAAACTGACCGCGCGGGAGCGAAGCCCGTGAGCGGACCTTCGCTCTCGGTGCGGGTCGCGATCGATCCGATCGACGACGCGCGCGGACTGAAGCTCGACGTCGCGTTCGAGGTTCCGTCCGGCGTGACGGTCCTCTTCGGCCCTTCCGGCGCCGGCAAGAGCCGTACGCTCGCGTGCGTCGCCGGGCTCGTCCGGCCGCATCGCGGGCGCATCACCCTCGGCGACGACGTCTGGTTCGACTCCGAGGCGAACCAGGAGCTCGCGATCCACGAGCGCCGCGTGGGCTACGTCTTCCAATCGCTCGCGCTCTTCCCGCACATGACCGCGGTCGAGAACGTCGCGTACGGGATCCCGCGCGAGGTGCCACGCGAAGAGCGACGCCAGCGCGCGCTCGAGATGCTCGGCAGGATGCACGTGCCGAAGCTCGTCGACCGCAAGCCACGCACGTTCTCCGGCGGCGAGGCCCAGCGCGTCGCGCTCGCGCGCGTGTTCGCGATGCAGCCGCGCGCCGTGCTCCTCGACGAGCCGTTCAGCGCGCTCGACGCGGGCGTGAAGATCGAGCTGCTGCGCGAGGTCGGCGAGCTCCTGACGAAGGAGCGCGTGCCGACGATCCTCGTCACGCACCAGCCGGAAGACGCCGAGGTCCTGGGCGAACGCGTCGTCTTCCTGGAGAAGGGCCGCGTCTCGCGGACGACGGACATGAGCGACGCGCCCTTCCGTTAGCGCGTGCTCGACCGAGAGCGCTCGCGGAGCAGCGGCAACATCCCCGCAATCGCGAACGCCGCGCCGGTCGCGCAAACGGCCGGCCACTTGCCCTGCGCCCAAGCGATCGAAGCCGCGAAGGTCCCGAGCGCGCCACCGGCGAAGTACGACACCATGTAGAGCGCGTTCAGGCGGCTCCGTAGCTCGGGCCGCATGCCGAAGATCACGGTCTGGTTCGTGAGATGGCTCGCCTGCACGCCCGCGTCGAGCAGGACGACGCCGATGCCGATCGCGATCAGCGACCGAGCGCCGAGGAAAAAGAGGAGGAACGAGAGACCGGCGACAGCGAGGCCGAGGACGTTGAGGCGCGACGGGTTCGGGCCGGTCGCGAGCCTCCCCGCGAGCGGCGCGACGAAGATCCCGACGACCCCGATCGCGCCGAACAGCCCCGCCGTCGCGCTTCCGTGCCCGAGATCGGAGAGGTGGAAGGAGAGCATCGACCAGAAGATGCTGAAGCTCCCCATCCCGAGCGCACCGACGATCGCGCGGCGCTGGAGCGTAGGCTCGGAGACGAGCACGCGGCCGAGCGAGCGCAAGATCGTCGCCCATCGCAGGCGTTCGGCGGGCTCGCGCCGCGGCATCGACAAGCGAAGGACGACCGTGAGCGCCGCCATCGCGCCGGCGGCGATGACGTACACGGCGCGCCAGCCGAGCGCCGCGCCGATGGCTCCGCTCGCCGTGCGGGAGAGCAAGATCCCCGTGAGCAGGCCCGCCATGATGCTGCCGACGATCCGCCCGCGGTCCTCCGGACGACCGAGGTCGACGCCGTACGGGATGAGCATCTGCACGACCGAGGAAGCAACGCCGACGAGGAAGCTCGCCGCGGTGAGCGTCGCGATCGAGCCGGAGCCCGCGACGAGGAGAAGCGCCACCACGGCCGAAGCCGCCGTGACGACGATGACGGATCGCCGCTCGCGTCCGTCGCCGAGCGGGACGAGCAGGATCATCCCGAGCGCGTACCCGACCTGCGTGACCGTCATCGCCGTGCCGACCTCGGCGACGCTGGCGTGCAGATCGTCGGAGATCGCCGCGGCGAGCGGCTGCGCATAATAGAGGTTCGCGGCCGCGATGCCGGCGGCCACCGCGAGGAGCGTGAACAGGGCGCGCGGAACAGGCGGCGCGGAAGGTGTGTGCGCGTTCAACGGGCCGATCCATAGTCGAGACGCTCGCCGTAGTCAGGCACGAGGTGCCCGTCCCGGCTGCGTTCGGGCATCGAGCCTCGAACGCAAGTCGAGCTAAGCTCGAGCACATCGCTTTGCCCGCGTACGGCCATGCGGCTCATCCATCCGGGATGTTTCGCGATGGCGATCTCCGCCCACGTTCGCGCGGCTCCTCGCTTGGAGATGTTCACGATGACCTTGGATGCCGAGAGACTTCCCCCGTCGCGCCTGCGACTTCTGACATGCATCGCGCTGTGGCTCGTCATCAGCGTCGCCGTTCTGCTCAGTCCAGGCTGTTACGGACGCAATTGCGAGGGGAGCGCCGAGAGCTTCGGGACGGAGATCACCAACGGCCGCATGGTGACGGAGGACGTCTGGGAATCGTCGGGCCAGGACGAGAAGTGGCTCTGGTTTCCGCGGCAACACGTCTACTTCTTCGAGATCCCGGCGCTCGGGGGACGCGTTCCTTACGAAACGACGGCGTACTTGAGCGCTCACGAAGAGCCGAACAAGACGGGCGACTACACGCAGGGCGGTGGAAACATCGCGCTGTTCAGCGGCGTGCGACCGAACCGCGTCCACGTGAGGAACGACACCTGCTCCGACTACTACCTTCGGCTCATGGTGAAGGTGCCGCCGTTTCCTCCGCTGATCCCGGACAGCGGCTCGCCGGAGAGCGACGGAGCCGCCGAGCCCGACGCCTCCGTCGACGGGATGAGCGACAGCTACTGAGCTGACGCCGGCCGTCAGCTCGCCAGCACGAGGCCGATGGGTAGGCCTTCGCCCATGATCGCGACGCGCTCTTCCTCGTTGACCTCGGCGAGCTCGCGGACGGCACGGATCCACGACTCCTTCGCGTTCATCGCGACGAGCCGCTTCTCGATTTCTTTCCGGAGGCGCTCGCTGACGTCGCGTGCTCGGTCGCCCGTCACGCGCGCGAGCTGCACGGCCGCGTGCTGCGCGGTCGCGACGTTCTTCCAATCGAGCCGCAAGAGGCGCTCGATCCACGTCTCGGCGTACTTGAGCGGCACGACGTGATGCACGCTCGCGTAGACCGGCACGCGCGCACCGACGCGGCCGATGGCCGACCAGAGGCGGGCGTCGTCGTTGGTCCACGTCTTCTCGACGATCCACTCGCCGAGCTTGGCGCGACGCGCCGCCGATGCGCGCTCCATCGCGGCGAGCATCACGAGCGCCTCTCCGCCGTCTTCGGGGACGCGCTTCGGAGGCTTCAGTCCCGCTTCTTTCGGAGCGACGATGGGGTCCATCGCATCGCGGATGGCCTCCTGCATCGGCTCGGTGAGACCGCCAGCCATGCGCCGCCATGCGATGAAGAACTGCTGCCAGCCTTGCGCCTCGTTCGGGAAGCCGAGGCGTCCTTCGAAGAGCGGCCAGATGCGCTCGATCCGCTTCGGATCGCCGGGATCGCCGTAACCGGGACGCATGCAGAATCCGAGCAACAGCCAGAAGGCGCGTTCGTGGTTCGGGCTCCGGCGGCGCGCGCCGGTGTTCGTGAGCAGACGATCGACGAGCAGCCGGCACGTCTCCATCGTCCACGTGAGGCGATCGCCGAGCGTCTTCTCGAGATCGCGGAGGACGTCCTTCACCTCGCGCGGCGTCGCATCGCCCTTCTTGCCGAAGACCTTGTCGATGATCTTCTCCGCCTCGCCGAGGCGAGAAGGCGCGACGGGCGCACGGACCTGGGTGACGACGGGCGGCGCGAGCGACGGCGGGGCGAGCGACGCCGGTCCGGCCGGCGCCCCCGGACGTGCGCCTTCACGCAGCGCGAACTCCAACCGGAAGCGGCGCCCCTCGTGCCCGGCCTGCGCGATCTCCATGCAGGCGAGCTCGAGCTGCCCCGTCGTGAGGAGCTCACCGCCGAGGCGGAC
Source organism: Pseudomonadota bacterium (assembly GCA_023423895.1). Lineage (GTDB taxonomy): Bacteria > Myxococcota_A > Polyangia > Polyangiales > Polyangiaceae > Labilithrix. The sequence continues at coordinate 12,672 of JAFAER010000053.1, read as the reverse complement.
GCGTACGCTCTGCTCCTTGCTCGTCGCGGGCAGGTGCGTGACGACCGGCGGCAGCCGCTCGAACGCGTCGTCGTCGAGCGTGACGAGCGCGCCGACCGCGTCGCGTGCGACGTCGGAAGCGTACAGATCGAAGCGCACGCTCCGTCCGACGACGAGATCGAACGTGCGCCCCTCCGCCTCGAAGCGGACGCCTTCCTTCGCGCCGCGCGGAAGGATGCATACCGCACGGTTCTCTTCGCGCTTCGCGGCGGCGGACGCATCGCCGACGCGCACGTAATACCCGTGGGCTGCGCCGCTCTCGACGCGGACGCCCAGCCCTTTGCGCGCGAAGCCGTAACGGACGGCTCCGCAGGCGACGGCGAGATCGGGATCCGAGATCGGGAGCATCTTGGGCGCCTTGCCCGACCACGTCTCGAGCGCCTTCTTGAGCGCCTTGACGATGGGCGCAGCGTTGAAGACGCCGCCGTTGAGCAACACGACATCCGGCGCTCCCGTCGACAGCTCGCTCGCGTGCCGGGCGAGGAACTGCCGCACGTGGCGCGTCACGGCAGGATCGCGCTCGTACGGGAGCCCGAAGGCGACGATGCCGCCGCGCGGCCTTGCACCTTCGACCTGCACGTCGGCGGGGAAGAAGCCCTTCAGGACGACGTCCTCGACCTCTTCGCGCGTGAGCGTCGTCCCGCGCGCACCGCCGACGAGCTTGCTGCCGCGCCCGAGCAACGTCACGCGGGCCTCGTCCACCTTGTTCTTCGCGCGCGAAGAGAGGATGCGCTCCTTCGCCTCGCGGCACGAGAGCACGAGCTGCGCGAGCTCGCCTGCCTCGAGCCGCGCGCCGCCTCCGACGATCCGGCTCTCGGCGAGGTGCGCGAGCGCGAGGTCCATGTTGTCGCCGCCGAGCAGGATGTGCCTGCCGACCGCGACGCGGCGCACGGTGAAGCCGCCCTTGTCCTTCGGCGCGTACGCGATCGCCATCAGCGACAGGTCCGTCGTGCCGCCACCGACGTCGCAAACGAGGACCGTCTTCTCGTCCTCCGGTGAGCGCGGGACGACGTGCTCGCGGATCGCGTCGACGTCGCGCATGGCGTCGTAGAACGCCGCCGTCGGCTCCTCGAGCAGCGTGGGCGCGAGACCGGCCGCCTGCGCGGCGCGAATGGTGAGCTCGCGCGCGACGTCGTCGAAGGACGCGGGAAGCGTGAGCACCACGTCCTGCTTCGCGAGCGGCGCGTCGGGATGTGCCGCGTCCCACTCGCGAGCGATGTGCGCGAGGAGACGCGTGCTCGCCTCGACCGGCGAGAGCTTCGGAACCTTCGACTCGCCCTCGGCTGGCTCGTCGGGCACGCCCCACGGAAGGATCGCGGCGGTCCGATCGACGGCCGCATGGGAGAGCCAGCTCTTGGCCGATGCGACGAAGCGACCGGTGACCTCTGCGCCGCGCCGGCGCGCGACCTCGCCGGTGACCCACGTCGGGTTGCCTTCGATCTCACCTTCGATTGGCGCGTAGAGGCACGACGGCAAGAGGAGGAGCGCCTCGCTCTCGCGCGTCGTCGTGAGCTGCGGGATCGGGAAGACAGTCGGCTCGGGCGCCGTCCGCGTGCGCCGCGCGTCGAACGGCGCGTACGCGACGACCGTGTGCGTGGTGCCGAGATCGATGCCGACGACGAAGCGCGGCGCTTCGGCTGCGTCGGGTCCGCTGGTGGATGCGCTCACCGCGGCCTCCCGCTCAATCGTGTCCGCGGACGCTCAGCTCGACCTTCCAGCGCTCGTCCTGCTTCTTCGGCTCGAGCGGCACCGCCTCGAGCAGGAGCGTCCCGACCTCCGTGACGCTCGAGCGGAGCGTCACCGGCACGACGTCGCCCTTCATCCGGCCCTCGGCGGGCAAGTCGACCTCGATCGGCGGCAGCTCCTCGACCTCGTCCTTCTTCCAGCGCTCGAGCGTGGCGCCGACGGGATCTTTGCGACGGACGCTCGATCCGAAGAAGCGGAAGTTGACGCGTTCGCCGACGACGACGCCGAGCTCGGCCGCCGCGACGTCGGCGCTGGTGCCCTCCTCCATCCCGAACGGCGCGACGCAGAGCGCGGTGACGGGCGGCTCCATCCCGGGAACGGCCGGAACCGCGCCCTCGATCCCGACGTAATACGCGCGCGCCGTGCCTCCGCGAATGCGGACGCCGCGACCGCGTCGCGCGAGCCCGTATGCGGCCGCGCCACGTGCGACGGCGAGATCGAGATCGGCGCCTTCGAGGACGCGCGCGCCCTCGGCGCCTTCTTCGCCGAGCCAGCCGTCGATGCAGCCCGCGACCCGCTCGCGCAGGATCGGACTCTTCATCACACCGCCGTTGAAGAGGATGCGCGTCGGACGAAGCAGCTTCGCCGGCTTCTTGCCGTCGGACGGCAGCGCATCGGCGTGACGCGCGAGCAGCGCAGCGAGGTGCTTCGTCACCGCAGGATCCTGCGCGTACGGGAGACCGAGCTGCGTGAGCGCTGCGCGGGCCCGCGTCGCCGGGCGAGCCGCGGAGTCGACGACGGGGAAGAAGCCGTCGATGATCGCCTGCTGCACCTCCTCGCGCGTGACCTCGGTCCGGAGCGTGCCGCCGACGAGCTTCGATCCCTTCCCGGCGATCGCGATCTGCGCGCTCTTCGCCTTGCCGTCGCCGAGGAGCTTCTCCTTTGCGCCGCGCGCAGCGTGCTGCAGGCTGATGCGCTGCCAGCGATCGAGCTCGAGGCTTCGCCCCGCCTCTTCGGCCTCGGCGATCATCTTCTGCTCGACGATGTGAGCGAGCAACATGTCCATGTTGTCGCCGCCGAGCAGGATGTGATCGCCGACGGCGACGCGCTCCAGCACGAGCTCGCCGCCCTTGTCGACGGCGGCGATGACGGAGAAGTCCGACGTGCCACCGCCGACGTCGACGACGAGCACCACGTCACCCGCGGTGACGTCCTTGCGCCACGTATCGCCCCGTCCGGCGAGCCACGCGTAGAACGCAGCCTGCGGCTCCTCGAGCAGCGTGAGGTCCTCGAGCCCCGCGGCGTACGCGGCCTCGGTCGTGAGCTCGCGCGCGGACGCGTCGAAGGACGCGGGCACGGTGAGCACGACGCTCTGCTTCGTCAGCGCGAGCTCCGGGTCGCCCTTGGCGACGACGTGATCCCACGCCTCGATGAGGTGCTCGAGGTACCGCCACGACGCCTCGACGGGGCTGATGCGCTCGACGTCCTCGGGCGCGCCCGGCGGGAGAATCGCGGAGCGGCGATCGACCGACGGGTGGCACAGCCAGCTCTTCGCGCTCGCGATCACACGTGCGGGCGCGTCGACGCCACGGGCGCGGGCGTGCTCGCCGACGACGTACGCGCGATTCGGATCCCAGGGGAGCGACTGAGGTCCGTCGCTCTCGTGCGCGACGTAGAAGAAGGACGGGAGGAGCTCGCGCGGCTCGATCGTCCCCTGCGCGACGAGCTGCGGGATGGCGAGCATCTCGGGCGCCGGCATCGCGGCCGTGTCGTCCGTCGGAATGGGCGCGTACGCGAGCGCGCAGTGCGTGGTTCCGAGATCGATCCCGACGACCCAACGGGGATTGCTCACAGCTCCACCTCCGCTTGCGCGACGACGCGCGCATCGTGTCCGGCCACCGCCGTCGGCAACGTGATGTTCACGGCCTTCCAGCCGCGGTGACGCAACACCCCCGTGTGCGGGCCTTTGCCCTGCACGTTGCCGGTCAGCTTCACCTCGTTCGGATCCACCTCGGGCAGCGTCAGCTTCGCCCCTTCTTCTTCGGAGCGAACGGGCTCGAGCTTCACGTGATCGCGCAGCGCCTTCCGGCATCCGCTGTGGACGACGCGCGCCGCTGCGCCGATGTCGGCGTCGGCGAAGCTCGCGATGTCCTCCTCGAGGAAGTCGACGAAGCGGCCCTCGCGCTGGAAGAGCGCCAGCAGCTGGAGCGCTGCGTCCGTCGGCGGAGGCCCGGCGACGGGCTTCTCGATCACCTTCTCGACGACGCGCTCGACCGGTTTTTCGACGACCTTCTCGACGATGCGCTCGACGACCTTCTCGACGACGACCTCGGCCGGCTGGGCGGCGAGCTTCGGCGCCTCGGCCTCCTTCGGCGCTTCGAGCTGAGGCGTGTAGATCTTCGCCGCGAAGAGCCCGTCGAAGAGGACCTTGAAGAAGACGACCCAGGCGAACCAGAGGCGTGTGAAAAAGGGCAGCGGTGCCACGAGCGGCACCATAATCGACCTTCGGCCCTCAGCGAAGGGCAGCCACGATCAAGGCGACCAGGAGGAGGACGGCGATGGCGGCCGCCCAGAGCGGAACCCCGAGACGCGAGCCTTTTCGCGGCTCTTCCGCAGGCGCGACCGTGCTCTCGCTCTCCGGGCGGTTCGGGCGATTCGACGGGACCTTCTCCGGACGCGTCGACTTCTTCGGCGGCGCGAGCGATGCGGCATGGTCGACGATGGCGTCGAGCAGGAGCTCCATCGCGTCCCAGCGATCTTGGCGCCGCGCCGAACGAGCCCGCTCGATCGCCGAGGCGACCTCCGGCGGGACGTCCGCGCGCTCCGCCAGCGACGGCGAGCCTTCCTTTGGCAACGTCCCCGTGAGCAGCTCGTACGCGACGACGCCCCAGGCGTACTGATCGCCGAGCTCGTCGTAGAGCTCCTCGGCGGTCGTCTCGGGCGGCACGTAGTCGGTCTTCGGCGGCGGAGCGTCGAGCTGCTCGATCGCGTCCATCGGATCCCGCTCCGCGCCGAGATCGAACTTCGTCCACTTCGCGATGCCGAGGTCCACCACACACGCGGTGCGATCGGGACGGATGATGACGTTCTCCGGCTTCAGATCGCGATGAACGAGCCCCGCGTGATGCATGGCGGCAAGGCCGTCTCCGATCTGCCTGAGCCACCGCAGCTTCTCCCGCGTGGTGATCTCCGGATCGCCGATCCACTTCCGGAGCGACTTGCCCTCGACCATCTCCATGACCATGAAGCTCGTGCCGGCGGCCTCGCCCGCGTCGTGCACGACGACGACATGAGGATGTCGGAGGAGCGAAGCGAGGCGTGCCTCACGCGCGAAGTGGCTCCTCGCGAGCGCGAGCTCCTCGTCGGCCGCGTGCATGATCTTCACGGCGACCTTCCCGCCCTCCTGTTCGAGGTCGTCGGCCGCCCACACCTCTCCGAGCGCACCACGACCGAGGAGGCGCTTCAGACGATACCGGCCGAGGTCTTCGGGATGGGCCATGGAGCGAGCGACGCGGGGGACCGTGAAAGACGGTGAGGAGGTCAGAGAGAGACGACGTTCGGAGCGATGGAGCGGAGCGTCGATCCGGTGTCCTTGGAAAAGCCGCGGCCCGGTGTTCGCCAGGACCGCGAGGAGAATGCTACAAGGTTGCCCGGCCCTCCGTCCTTCGCTAGACGATGGGAAGGAGCCAGAAAAGGCAGTTCCAGGCGAGCCGATCCATGGCGCAGAAGCGAATTCATCTCATCGTCCGTGGCCGCGTGCAGGGGGTCTACTTCCGTGCGGCGACGCAGCGCGAGGCACGGCGGCTCGGGATCACAGGATGGGTGCGTAACCGTCCCGACGGCAGCGTCGAGATGTGTGCGGAAGGCGACGAGGACTCGATCAAGGAGCTCGCGAGCTGGGCAAATCATGGCCCATCCGCCGCGCGCGTCGACGCCGTCGACATCCGCTGGCGCGGCTACACCGGCGAGTTCCCCGAGTTCGCGATCGTCGACTGAATCGGACTCTTCAGCAGGAGAGAGGCGACACGCGAACGGGAAGCAAGCTCCCGACGTGGCCGTTTCAACGGAACATCGATGGCGCGGAGCGAGACGAACACGTTGACGATCGTGGCGAAGCAGAGCCCCCGGACGTCCTGGCGTCGAACGGGCGCAGTCGCCGTGCTGACCGCCCTTCTGGCCCTGACCGGAGCGGTCCCGACGGCGCACGCCCAGGACACCACTTCCCCGGCCTCTCCGGCGGGCGCGGCGACGGCGAAAGAGGACGGGCTGACGGACGCGGAGCTCGAGAAGATGCTCGCGCCGCTCGCGTCGGACGATCCGGAGGCCCGGCGCGCAGCCGCCAAGGCGCTCGAGACCCTGGGTCAGGACGCCGTCGAGGCGATCAGCCGCCAGCTCGCCACGCAGCGAAAGTCCACGTCGACCTCGACATCCGCGTCGATCGCAGCCGCGATCAAGGCCGCCCGTGATGCCGCCGGCAGACCGCCGGAGCTCGATCTCTGCGACGCGCTGCTGAAGACGAAGAGCGAAGGCCCCGGCTACGGCACTGCGGTGACGACCGCGTCGCTCCTCCGCGCGCTCGCGCACATCGGCACGACGCCTGCGCTCCGGCAGCTCGTGAAGGTCGCCGGCGATCACAACGGCGCGTTCAAGCCCGAGGTCGCGCGACACCTGAAGGCGCTCGGCGACAAGGCGGTCCCCGCGCTCATCGAGACGCGCAAGGAGAGCTCGTCGGAGCTCCGGCACTGGGCGGTCGGGCAGCTCGAAGGCATGGGCAAGCGCATCGCGGGCGATGCCGTGCAGACGAAGGACAACCAGGTCCTCGCCGACGTCCTCCGCGCCTTTGCCAACGTCCGTGACATCGATGCGCTGCCGGTGATCCTCTCGTTCGTGAACTCGGACCGCATCCAGGTCCGGGCCGCGGCGCGCGAAGCGGTCGGCAAGTTCGGACAGGATGCCGTCTGGAAGCTCCGCGAGGCGTATTCGAACGTCACCGGCAAGGCCGCCCCCGACGGCTGGCAGGCGCCGCAGATCGCCAAAGAGCTCTTCGCCGCGTACGACCGTCTTCGTCTGCAGGAGGTCTACGGCCTGCTCGACGACGGCCTCGCGAAGGAGAAGGAGGGCAAGCTCGAAGAAGCGGTCGCCGCCTTCGACAAGGTCCTCGCGCGGCAGCCCATGATCGAGCGGCGCGGCGAGATGGTGTCCGCCTACGTCACCTATGCCGACAAGCTCGAAGAGCCCGAGCCGCAAAAGGCGCTCGCGCTCTATCGCAAGGCAGCGCGCCTGTGGCCGGAGAGCGCGCGGATGCCCCACATCGAGGCGCAGATCGCGTACCTCGAAGGCAAGGAGCTGCTCGCGCGCGGCATCGCCGACATCGAGCCATTCCAGCGCGCGCTGAAGCTCGATCCAGGACACGCCAAAGCACGCGCGGAGATCACGCGTCTCGAGACGAACGTCGAAGAACGGCAGGAGCGCATCCGCGCGCTCGCCGCCGCCGGCACGGTGATCGTCGTCGCGCTCACGGGCATCATCCTCTTCGGCGGCCGCCGCCGCCGACCGCGCCGCGCCGCAAGCACCTGACGCCGGCGATTCGCGGTCGAGGCGGGCCGCGTCCTCGACTCCTCGACGCACGGGCGCTTGCCGACGAGCATCGACTCCGGCCGCGTCCGTCATGAGCGGCGCTCGCCGCCGGTGCCCACGCCGGATGTCGGGGTCGATGCGGCTGCGCGCTGTCCGCGCATCGAGCCCCGAATCGTTGATGTCGGCATCTCCTCGCGGCGAGGTGCGGACCGACGATGCGCTCGACGGAGTCCTATGCTCGGCCACCGAAAGGACCGCTGCGCGGGGCATGCCCGGTGAGGCTCCGGAGCAGCGCACGCGGAGCTGGCGGAGACGAGGGCGGACGCCTGTGCCCTTGTGTCGGCCGCTCACACTCGCGCCTGCAGCACCGCTGCGTGCCATCGCCCCCGCCCGAGACAACCGCACCACGCCGCGTAGCGAGCGTGGACGTCTCGTACGGCCGCGCGCAAAGACACGAACGCTGTTGCTGGATGGCAGCGCGATCATCGAGAGCCCTGCGGCCGCGAGCTCCGACACGAACCCAAGTCGATGCTCTCAATCTCCAATCCGCAACGGCATTCTGCCCTCCGGTGCCTGATGCCAGTTGCCGGGCCCTGGATTTGCGTCCGATGTTCGGCGCGTACGGACACGCTTGCCGCGCTACGCCGTGCCAAGAAGGCGGGCGCAAGCTCCTGCTCGTGGCGGTTCTCCCGCCAGTCTTGCGCGCGACTTCGGCTCGCGGCCGTCTGGACTCCGATCGCGACGAGCGACTGTCACATCGATTGGCAGCTCGAGAGATATTTGAGCTCTCGAAGCGACCGATGCGCCAGTTGCTCGTCCGGTGACGCGATGAAGCTGCATCTCGCAATTAACCGATTCCTTTCGATTTCGATTGACGACCTTTCCGACGAAGCGCGCCGCTCGAGCGCATTCGACTCGCGAGGAAGGCGTACGCCCCGCGTAAACGGGCGCTGATGCACGATCTCGGCAATCCGACCTCGCGAGGTGATCGCGACGATGCTCGCGCGCCGGAGTGCCCATTCCGGACGACCGAAATCTGCATGGTATGAGGGCCCATGACCAAGTTGGGGGACTTGTCGAACGACGAGCTGCTTGCTCGTCTCCGGACACACGTCGGCCGAGGGAACACCTGGCTGGCAGGATTGCTCGCCTACCTCGCGGAGGTGGACGCCCGACGGCTGTACGCCGAGCAGGCATGCACGTCGACATGGGACTTCTGCGTACGGAGACTCGGGATGAGCGAGAGCGAGGCGCAGCGCCGGATCGCGGTGGCCCGCCTCGTTCGGAGCTTCCCGCTTGCGGCCGGGTATCTCGAGCGCGGCGAGATTCATCTCTGCGCGCTCTACGAGCTGCACAAGCACCTGACCGCGGACAATCACGAAGAGCTCCTTCGCGAAGCCGTGGGCAAGACCACGAAGGCGGTCGCGGAGCTGATCGCCGCGCGGTTCCCGAAGCCCGACGTGCACGGGTGCATCGAGCCGCTCGCCCCGCAACCGACGCTGCCAGCGACGGAGACGCGGCTGCTTCCGTCGAACGAAGTGCCTTTGCCAGCTTCAGCGTCTGCGCCTCCGCCTCCGCCTCCGCCTCCGCCTCCGGCACCTCCGCAGGTGCGGCCGCGGGTCGAGCCGCTATCGGCGAGCCGGTACCGCGTCGAGCTCACGGTGTCTGCCGAGACGAAGGCGAAGCTCGAACGCATCCGGGACCTCACGCGCCACCGCGACCCGTCGGGCGATCTGGAGAAAATCTTCGAGGCGTCGATCGACCTGCTTCTGCTGAAGGTGGAGAAGGAGCGTCTCGGAAAGACCACCCAGCCGAAATTGAAGACGCGGCTCGGGAGGACCACCCGGCCGAAGATGAAGACGGGGTCCGCGACGAACGACGCAGCTGGCGGTACGAGCAGCGCAGCTCCTCCTGAGCCGGGACGGCGACGCCGCGTCGCGCGTTCGGTCCTGCGCGAGGTCTGGGCTCGCGACGCCGAACGGTGTACCTATGTCGACGCCGAAGGCAATCGTTGCCCAGCGCGCGGATTTCTCGAGCTCGATCACATCCACGCCAAAGCCCTCGGAGGCAGCGACGAGGCGCCAAACATCCGACTTCGATGTCGGGTTCACAATCGTCTTCACGCCGAACAGGTATTCGGACGCGCGTACATCGAGAAGCGGGTCCACTTGCCACAACGGAAGTACGCCGCGACCGCCCGAGCATCGGAACGGAAGCACACCGCGGCGGCCGAAGCACCGCCGACGTACCCCGCCCCCGCCCAAGCACCGCGGACGTTCGCCGCGACCGCCCGAGCATCGGGACGGCAGCACACCGGAGCCGCCCAGACACCGTCGTTCGAGACCGCAGCGCGTGGCCTCCGCTCGCTCGGATTCCGCGAGCCCGAGGTGCGCGAGGTCATCACGCGGCTGGCGACGAGCCTCGACCCAGGTACGTCCGTCGAGACCATCGTGAAAGACGCACTCAGGCTGCTCACGTAGAGCGCCGCTCCTCCCCGGCGTTAGCCGCGTCGTGGCCGGCGCCCGGTCTCGGCCTGAGGCTCTGTTTGCCTGCGCGACCGGCAGCGCGCAACCGGCAAGCGCGCGACCGGCAAGCGCGCGACCGGCGAGCAGGCGACCGGCAAGCGACCGCGCGACCCACGACAACCGGCCTGCCAGACCTTTCTGCTGCCGCACGACAGAATATCGTCTCACCGCACTCGCCACCATCCGCCGCTCTCTCGCTCTCCGTCTATCGCCGCTGTCGGTTCCGACGGCGCGACCGGCGAGGCTGGCTGCCGGACTCCCGGAACTTCTTCTACTGGGACAAGCTCGGGATGAAGCTTGCGCCGGGCGATCACCTGAAGGCCCATCGGTACCATTGGGTGCAGCCGTCCACGGCGGACGTCGCAATGAGCATCCTCGAGAGTGAGGTGCCGCCGCTCGAGGGGCGCATCTTCTACAACTATCCCGGCCAGACAGACTCGTACATACAGGGCAGCCTGGCTTTCCCGTCGGTGCGGGCACGCGTCGTCAAGGACGCGCAGGGGATCGATCACTCTCAGACCACGAGGTTCGAGTACAACACGACCGGTAACGTCACCAAGGTGACCGATCCGGTGGGTCGGGCGACGCTGACCGAGTACGACACGAACGGGACGGACGTCGTCGCGGTGAAGCAGAAGACCGGGATGTCCGGAGGCCAGCCGGTCTGGACGACGATCGCCTCGTACACGTATGGCGGCGGAGCGCCGGCGCATCGGCCGGCGACGGTGACGGACGGCGCAGGCAAGACGACGCAGTACACGTACTCGTCGACGGGCCAGGTGCTCACGATCACGAACGCCAAGAGCGAGGTGACGACCTTCACGTACGAGACGAACACGAGCTCAGCGGCATTCGGCCGGCTCCTCTCGATCACAGGCGACGTCGCGGGCGGCAACCGCTCGTTCACCTACGATACCTACGGCCGCGTGGGCACCACGACGGACTCGGAGGGCTACACCCTCACGTACGACTACGACGCGCTCGATCGCATCCGCACGATCACCTACCCGGACGGCACCTTCGAGCAGCTCGAGTACGAGGACCACAGCCTCGTTGCCTCGCGAGACCGTGAGGGCCGCTGGACCCGTCACATGTACAATCCGCTGATGGAGCGGGTCGTAACGCAGGATCCGGCGCTGCGGATGACGCAGTTCCAGTGGTGCCGCTGCGGACAGCTCCGCCGCTTCGTCGACGGCAATGGCAACATCACGGAGTGGCAGCGTGACGAACGAAGCCGCGTCACGAAGAAGATCCACGCGAACGGCAGCTTCGAGACGTACGCGTACGACTACTCCGGCCGCCTCGTCGCCGAGGTCGACCCGATGGCGCGCACGCTGGCGTACGAGTACACCCTCGACGACCGCGTCTCCAAGAAGGACTACAGCGACACGGCAACGCCCGACGTCCTCTACACGTACGATCCCAACTTCCCGCGCCTGACGACGAGGCAGGACGGCCCGGGCACGACGAGCTTCACGTATCACCCGTACGGCACGTCGACGAACGGCGCAGGCCAGGTGGCGCTCGTGAACGGCCCCCTGTCGAACGATACGCAGAAGCACACGTACGACGAGCTCGGCCGCCTCAAGAAGCTCGAGATCGTCGACGACGCCACGCAGTCGGTCGCCAGCTACTCCGAGGAATTCACGTTCGACGCGCGAAGCCGTGTCTCCGGAGTCAGCAACAACCTGGGGAACACGACCTACGCCTTCGTCGGACAGTCGAACCGCCCATCGACGGTGGCGTACGCGAACGGCATGCAGACGCTCTACGACTACTACGGAGCAACGGGCGACTTCCTGCTGAAGCAGATCAAGAACCTGTCGTCGGGCCCAACGCCGACGGTGATCTCCCAGTTCGACTACACGTATCGAGCGGATCGGAGCATCGGTACGTGGGCGGTGAACCAAGGCAGCGGGACGCAGACGTGGACGTTCGGGTACGACGCAGCGCGTGAGCTGACCTCGGCGACGCTCCGCGACAGCAGCCAAACGTTGCTCGAGGCGCAGACGTATGGCTACGACAAGGCGGGGAACCGAATCGAGGTCGGCAACGGCACCACGGCCCCGCGAAACTATGAGGTCAACAACCTGAATCAGCTCCTCTCGGAGCGCGACCATGGCCGGACGACGTTCGCCGGCACCGTCGACGAGCCTGCGACCGTCAAGGTGAACGGCAAGCCAGCGAAGATGATGTCGACGGACGGCGGCGCGCCGTTCCGCTTCGAGGCCCTGGTGGACCTCGACGGGGGCGCCAACACCGTCGTCGTCGAAGCCAAAGACGGCCGGAACAACGTCGCGACGAAGACGTACGCGGTGACGACGACGGGAGCGTCGAAGACGTACGAGTACGACGCGAACGGCAACCTCCGCTACGAGAAGCTGCCCGGCGGCAGCGTGGTGCGCGAGTACCGCTGGGACCAGCAGAACCGGCTGGTGCGGATGCTCGAAGGCACGCACGAGTCCGTCTACGAATACGACGGCGAGTCCCGGCGCGTCCGCATCAAGGAGCTGACGAGCAGCGTCGAGTCGAAGAACGAGACGTTCGTGTGGTGCGGGTCGCAGCTCTGCCAGAAGCGTGCGTCGAACGGCTCGACGGTGGTGCGGAGCTACTTCCAGCAGGGCTTCGAGGCGGGAACGACCGACTACTTCTACACGCGAGACCATCTCGGCAGCGTGAGGGAGGTCGTGGGGACCGACGGGACGACGATTGCGTCGAGGCTCTCGATCGATCCGTGGGGGAAGATTGCGGAGACCGGCTCCGGCGCCGTGAGCGACTTTGCCTTTACAGGACACCACTTCGACCGGCCCACCGGACTGAGCTTGACGCGCTACCGAGGCTACGA
>JAFAER010000249.1 GCA_023423895.1 Pseudomonadota bacterium | reverse complement strand
CGCGGCGGTCGTCGGGGGGTGCCGGTCGCGAGACGCTGCCGGGGCGCGGCGTCGTGGCGACGGCGTTCATCGTCCGCGAGCTCGACGACGTGATCGCCGGCTTGAGCCAGCCCGACTGGCGCTTCTGCTCTCCGGGGAAGAGGGTGTCGACGAGCTGCGCCAGACGCCCCGTGACGTCCGCGGGCGAGCTGCGGGCGAGGACGAACGCGTCGAGCTCCCGCGAGAGGTGTGCTGCCGACGGATAGCGATGATCCCGGTTGCGTTCGAGCGCCGTCTTCGCGATGCGCGCGAGCTCCTCGGGGATCTCCGGCGCCACGGCGCGTGGATCCGGGATCGGTCCGAGCTGCACCGCGCGCACCGTGTCGAAGTCGGTGTCGCGGCGGAACAGGCGCCTGCTCGTCAGGAGCTCCCACAGCGTCGTCCCGAGCGAGAAGATGTCGCTCCTGCGATCGAGCGGCATCTGCATGATCTGCTCTGGCGACAAGTACGAGAGCTTGCCTGCGAGCACCGCCGAGCCCGAGGCGTCTCCCGCGGTGACCTTCGCCAGGCCGAAGTCGAAGAGCTTCACCTCGCCGTCGAACGTCGCGAACACGTTTGCCGGGTTCACGTCACGATGCACGAGCGCGAGAGGTTTTCCCGCCTCGTCCGTCAGCTCGTGCGCGTAGTGGAGCGCGTCGGCGATGCGTGCCGCGGTCCATGCCGCGATCTCGGGGTTCAGCCGGACGCCGCGCGCGACGAGCGCATCGTGGATCGCCGCGAAGGTCTTTCCGAGCATCAGCTCCATCGCGATGAAGTCCTGCTCCGCGTCGCTGCCCACCTCGAGGGTCCGGACGATGTTCGGGTGGACGAGCCGCGCGAGCAGCTTGCCCTCCTCGAGGAACATCCTCACGAGTTGCGGGTCCTTGGCGACGTCGTGTCGCACGATCTTGAGCGCAACGACGTGACGCTGACTTTGATCTGCGGGTGACGCGGGTGACGCCGATGCGCCGAACGCAGCACGCGTGACGGCCGTGACGTCCAGGTCCGCACCCAGGTGCGCACCGAGGCGGCGTCCGAGGTAGACCGCGCTCATCCCCCCACCGGCGATCTTGGCGATGACCTCCCATCGACCAAGCTGCGTCGGACGGAACGGACCCGAGGCCCGTGTCGGGGGGGACGCCATGGTCGGTCCATTGTGCCGCGACCACGAAACGGCCGCGACAAAGATCCTTCGGTCGCTTCCCGGCGGCCGTGACCCGGTACAGTGGCCCTGCCCGGCGCTGGCGTGACCGGACCGGAGCCGGGGGCTGTCTGGCCCGGCCGAACCTGAGTAAGATTCCGCCGTGGACAACGTCGCCATCGCGCGCGCGCTCGTCGATCTCGCCGATCTGCACGAGCTCGGAGGGACTCTCCCGTTCAAGGTACGCGCCTTCCGGTCGGCCGCGCGGGCCATCGAGGGCTTTGCCGGGAGCGTGGCCGAGCTCGCCCGCAAAGACGAGCTGGCCGAGGTGCGCGGCGTCGGCGAGGGCGTGGCGAGGCGGATCAAGGAGCTGCTCGAGACCGGGAAGATCGCCGAGGCCGAGTCCCTCCGGGCGCAGCTCCCGCCCGGGCTGCTCGATTTGATGAACCTCCCCGGCATCGGTCTCAAGACCGCGCAGCAGGTCTGGAAGGAGAGAAACATCGCGAGCGTCGACGAGCTCGAGAAGGCCGCTCTGGAGGGCCGCCTCCGCGATCTCCCGAGGTTCGGCGAGAAGCGCGAAGAGAAGCTCATCGCCGCAATCGCCGCGTGGCGGAAGAGGGCCGCCGCGCCCAAGCGACGCCCGCTCGCCGAAGCGATGGTCGCAGCGGAGGTGCTGGTCGCGAAGATGTCCGCCGTTCCCGGCGTGCTCGCGTGCGACTACGCGGGCAGCCTCCGGCGTCGGTCGGAGACCGTCGGCGATCTCGACATCCTCGTCGCGGCGGACAAGGACCACGCGGCGGCGATCATGGACGCCTTCGCCACGGCGCCTGGCGTCGTCGAGCTCCTCGGAAAGGGCGAGACGAAGACGAGCGTCGTCCTCGAGGGTGGGATGCAGGCCGATCTCCGCGTCGTGCCGCGCGAGTCGTGGGGCGCTGCGATGCAGTACTTCACGGGTTCGAAGGATCACAACGTCGCGATGCGCACGCTCGCGGTGAAGAAGAAGCTCAAGGTCAGCGAATACGGCGTCTTCGACGACCATGGGAACAAGCTTGCCGGCGAGGACGAGGCCGGCGTCTACGAGGCCATCGGCCTGACGTGGATGGCGCCCGAGCTGCGCGAGAATCGCGGCGAAATCGAAGCTTCGCAGCAGCACACGCTACCCAAGCTCGTCGAGCTCTCGGACGTGAAGGGCGACCTTCACATGCACACCACCGAGACCGACGGGAAGAGCACCCTCGACGACATGGCCGTCGCTGCGAAGGCCGCCGGTCGCTCGTACATCGCGATCACCGACCATTCCGAGACCCTCACGTTCGTCCGCGGCATGTCGGGCGACCGCCTTCGCGAGCAGCGGAAGAAGATCCGCGACACGGAGCAAAAGGCAGGGATCCGCCTCTTCGCCGGCATCGAGGCCGACATCCTCGCCGACGGCTCGATGGACCTCGCCGATCACCTCGGGGAGCTCGAATGGGTCGTCGGCAGCGTCCATCAGAAGCTCCAGATGTCGAAGGACGACATGACCAAGCGCGTCGTCCGCGCCATCGAGTCGGGCAAGATCGACTGCCTCGGCCATCCCACGGGGCGCCAGCTCGGGCAGCGCGAGCCGAGCGAGATGGACATGGAGATCGTCATGGCGGCGCTCGCCCGCTGCGGCGTCGCCATCGAGCTCAACTGCTCTCCGCTCCGTCTCGACGTGAACGAGCACCTGGCGAAGATGGCGCGGGAGGCCGGGGTGCCCGTGGTCCTCAACAGCGACGCCCACAGCGTCCGTGAGCTGTCGTTCCTCCGGTATGGCGTCGGGATCGCCCGCCGAGCCTGGCTCGCTCCGGAGCACGTGCTGAATACGAAGACCGCCGACGAGCTCCAGCAGTGGCGCGCCGAGCGCCGGGGCTGATTCCCTCGCCGGGCCGCCGTAGCACGGGAGCGCTCTGGGCTCGACGGCGGCGAGGAGCGCGGCTACGACGCTCGGCGTGAAGGAGTTCATCGAGGCATTCAAGGCCCTCCGCCATGCGCCGCGCGCGCTGTGGCTGGTCATCTTCGCGTTTGCGTTCGATGCGATGGCGTACTTCGGAGTGCTGCCCCTGATGAAGGCATTCATCGGGCAGGACATCGGAATTCGTCCGGCGCTCGCGAGCACGTGGGTCTCCGTCTTCACGGGGGCGCTCACGCTCGTGATGGTGTTCGTCGGCAAACCGACCGAGGGCTATCTCGGCATCCGCAAGAGCCTCATCGTCGCTCTGCTCCTGTCCTTCGTCGGCCGCATCCTCTACTCGTCCGCGCCGTATGCGGGAGGGGTGGCGTCGCTCGCGGTGTCGCTCGCCGTCGTCGCGCTCGGCGAGGGCATCTTGCAGCCCGTCGCGTACGCCGGCGTGAAGAAGTACACGACGGAGAAGACGGCATCGATGGGCTTCGCGCTCCTCTACGCCGGATTGAACTTCGGAGCGATGCTGGTCGGGCCCATCTCGGCCGAGGTCCGGACGACGTTCGACGTTGCTTACAAGGCGGGCGAGAGCTCGCTGTCCGGGTTCAACGCGGTCAACTGGGTGTGCGTGGGCATCACCGGGCTCACGCTCGTCATCTTCGCGCTCCTGATGACGAAGAAGGTCGAGACCCAGATCGTCCGTGGCGACGAGACGGCGGCGCCGAAGGAGCAAGCCGAGAACGCACAGGCCGGTCACCGCGCGACGCGCACGACCGCCCCCGCCGCCGCGAGCAAGTCGCCGTTCACCGACGCACGCTTCCTCTTCTTCATCTTCGCGCTCTTGCCCGTCCGGACGCTCTTCGCGCACCAGTGGCTCACGATGCCGGAGTACGTCCTGCGCTCGTACCCGCACGAGATCGCCGACCGGATGGAGTGGCTCGTCGACTCCGTCAACCCGCTGATCATCTTCCTCGGTGTCCCGACGATCACGGCGCTGACGAAGCGCTTCCACGTCCTCTCGATGATGATCATCGGCTCGCTCGTCAGCGCGGCGGCGACGTTCCTCCTCGTCCCCGGCCCGCACACGGCGATGCTCATCCTGTACTTCGTCGTCTTCTCGCTCGGCGAGGCGCTGTGGTCGTCCCGCTTCCTGGAATACGCCGCGCAGCTCGCGCCGGAAGGACGCGTGGCGGAGTACATGGGCGTCGCGAACCTTCCGTGGTTCGTCGCGAAGATGACCACCGGCTTCTACTCCGGCGTCGTCCTCGAGCACTTCGTCCCGAAGGAGGGCGAGCAGCGCACGGGCACGATGTGGCTCCTCTACGGCATCATCGCGATGATCAGCCCGGTGAGCCTCATCCTAGCGCGGAAGTGGGTCCGTTCCGGAATGGACCAGAAGCCCGAGAAGCCCGAGGACCAGGCGACCGCTGCCGCGGCCTGAGCGCGATCCATCAGGCCGGGCGCGGGCCGCCTTGCCGCCTTGGCTCGCGCCCGCGATATCGATGAGTCGTCCGTTCTTGTTTCAGGTTGGCTTTCAGGTCGGAGATGGCCCAGGTCCTCAAGGAAGAAGTTCAGAAGCGCATCGTGGAGGCGGCGCTCCGCGTCTTCGCGAAGAAGGGGTATGCGGCCGCGACCATCGGCGAGATTGCGGCCACGGCCGGCATCTCGACGGGAAACGTCTACCGGTACTACGAGAACAAGGAGGCGCTGTTCGAAGACGCGCTCGACGAGACGTTCGTCCGGCAGTTCTCCGGGCTCCTTTCTCAACGGGTGAGCGCGCTTGCGGGGGTCGAAGACGTGGGGCGTCTCGGGGCCGACGCTCCTTGGTTCACGGCCTCCGAGGAGCTGCTCCGGTTCACCATCGAGAACCGGCTCCGGCTCGTCATCCTCCTTGGTCGGGCCGACGGAACGCGGTGGGCGAGCTTCGCCGCTGACACCGCCCAGGAGCTCGTGCGGCTCGCCATCGCTCATTTTCGATCGGTGCGACCAGGCATCCGGATCGCGGAGACCACACGCTTCGCGCTCGAGCGCATCTACGAGAGTCTGCTCCAGACGAATGCGCGCATCCTCGAGGCGTACGAGGACGAGGACGACATCCGGCGCGCGGTCGCGAGCTACTCCCGCTATCACCTCGCAGGGTTGCGAGCGCTCTTCTCCGAGGAGTGATGCGCAGCGCCAGCTCGTAGCCGCGGCGTCGTGGCGCTTGCGTGCGCTACGTGGCGCTTACGTGGCCACGGCAGTTACCAGCGAGCCCGCACTCCAGACGGGAAGAGCGCGACGTCGAACCTCCGAAGAGCAGCGTGGATCGTGGGGCGGCAGCCCTCGCGATTGCAGTTGGCAGCCCGAGCAGGGGCGATATGCTCGGCCGCACCATGACCACCTCCGTCGTCGTCGATACAGACCTGGGGAGCATCGAAATCGACCTCGATGAGGCGAAAGCTCCCAAGACCGTCGCCAACTTCCTCGCGTACGTCGAGGCGAAGCACTACGACGGAACGATCTTCCATCGCGTGATCCCCGGCTTCATGGCGCAGGGCGGCGGGTACGACGCCGACTACGAGAAGAAGCCCGTGCGGGATGCGGTCGAGAACGAGGCCGACAACGGGCTCAAGAACACGCGCGGCACGGTTGCCATGGCGCGAACGAGCGATCCGCATTCGGCGACGGCGCAGTTCTTCGTGAACGTGAAGGACAACGGCTTCCTCGACCACACCGGCAAGAACGCGTCGGGGTGGGGCTATACCGTGTTCGGCACGGTGACGTCGGGAATGGATGTCGTCGACAAGATCGTCAACGTGAAGACCGGCTCGAAGGGCCCGTTCTCGAAGGACGCCCCGCTCGAGAACGTCCTGATCAAATCGATCCGCCGGAAGTAGCGCGTAGACGACTCCCGCACGCTGCTCGCTCCGACGACATCGTCGTCGTCCGTCCTTCGTCGGTCCTCGTTCTCCGGCGTCGTTCGCCGTTCATCCTGGCTCGTGACGGGCTACGATGTCCGGGATGTCTGCTCGCGTGCTCTTGGTAGGGTGTGCGCTGGGGGTGATCGGCGGCTGTTCGGTCTTCGTGTCGACGTCCGGCCTGTCCGAGGAGAGCCCTGCCCCGGTCGTCACACCGGACGCCGGCGAGGACGTGCGCGTGGACGTCGAGGGTGGATCCTCGCCGCCGCCGAGCGACAGCGGCAACGCTGACGCGTTCGTGGAGGCCGATGCGCTCCGGCCCGGCATCGAGTGGTCCGAGAACGGTCACCGCTACGAGGTCCGCGTCTATCCCAAGCCCGTGACGTGGACCCAAGCGCGCAACGATGCGGTGACGGCCGGCGGTCACCTCGTGACGATGACCTCGACCGCCGAGGGCGCCTTCGTCGCGTCGATCGTCTACGCGCGCACCGATGCCTTCGAGGGAGGCTATGGGCCGTGGATCGGCGCGCACCAACCCGATCCGAAGGCGAACGACGGTGGCAACGAGCCGGCCGGAGGATGGGCCTGGGTCACTGGCGAGACATGGTCGTTCGTGGACTGGCGCGCTCCGGAGCCGAACGATCACGGAGGCGACGAACACGTCGCGCACTACTATCGAGCCAGCGCTGCGGACCGCGGGTGGAACGACGTCGACGACGGGTCGGATCTCGTCCGGAGCGCCGTCATCGAATACGAATGACGCGTCTCACGCCGCGCGCGCGGCCATGATCTGCTTCACGCAGGCATCGATGCGCACCGCGAACATTTCCCACAAGAACGGCGCAACGTAGACGTTGAGCCCTGGGATCCACCCGACGATGACGGCCGCGATCCCGAGGCGCCTCGGTACGGGAGCGTTGAAGGGAGTCTGCGCGCGGATCGCCTCGAAGCCGTTCGCGATGCCGACCACGAGCCCGAGCTTCCACACCCACGCGACACCGGGGACGAAGCTGATGCCGATCGCCATCCCGGAGCTGACCTCGTCGAGCGGACCGACCCTGCGGAGTCGATCCGGGAGGTTCGACCACGTGCGCTCGAGCCACAGGAGCTCGCAGATGGCACCGATCATCCGCAGGAGCATCGCGACGAGCAGCAGCGCGAGGGTCGCGAGGACCCAGGGCATCACGACGTCGGTCGCCGCTTCGCGAAGAGCGAACGCTCGTCTGCCGCAGAACCCACACGCCAACGCGAAGACGACCGCGGTGATCGACAGCCCGAGCGCGACCCGGCGAGCGCGCTGCGCCGGCGGAAGAACGACGTGCGGCGGGTCGAGCGGCTGGTAGGCATGAGTATGCGCATGCGCGGCTGCCGGTATCGCCGACTCCGGCGTGACCTCGCGCGCGGCGGCCGTGGCCTGGTGCATCCGCCCCTCATCTTAGCGATGTCTCGCGGCGCAGCCAGACGGCAGATGCGGGCTGCGAAGGCACGACCAGGCCGCGCGCTACGAAGGGACGCCACGACGTCGGCTACGCACGGAGCGCGGCGCGTTCCGTCATCCGAGGTTCCGTCTCGACCCCGAGGTCGTCGCGCGCGTCGGCGTCGGCGTCGGCGACGCGGTAGCGCGTCGCGCTGTGCGGCTCGTCGGCGAGCTCGCTCGTGACGCGCACCTTCGATGAATCGGCCGAGCGGCTCCAGCGCGCGACGAGCACCGGGAGCAAGTGCATCAAGAGCGTCGGGGCGCTCGCGAGCGCGAGCAGCAGCGCCTCCGCGCGGCCGACGAACACGCCCGTGACGAGCAGCACGAGCGAGGTGAGCGCGCCCAGGAAGATGCCCCACGACCGCATACGCACGACGGCGACCGAAGAGGCGAAGAGAGAAGCGGCGAGCGCCGCGAACCCCAGAGCCGGCGCGTTCATCACGCCGTGGGCGGAGAAGGACGTGATGGCGATCGCTCCCGCGACGAAGCCGGTCGCGGCGGTCGCCGTCGAGCCGGCGAGGAGCCAGCGGCGGAAGACCTTCGGCGAGAACTCCGCGCGGGCCTCACGCGTGTGCAGCATCGGCCGCGCGAAGAGCAGCGCCGCTCCGGTCGTGATGGCCAGACCAGCGACCTCGAGCGGCGGAGCTTGTCCGTCGGCCAGGGCGAAGCCCGTGACGAGCAGCGCAGGCAGCAGCACGATCCATGCCGCTCCTCGGGAGAGGATCTGGACGGGAAGCGACCGCCGCGTCAGACCCGCACCGCTCGCCGTCAGCACGGCGGCCAGGAGGATGAGGAACGGCGTGCTGTAGTTGAAGGGGAGGGCCTCCTTCACCATGATCCCCGCTGCACCGAGCATCCATGCCCCGGTGAGGAGCTCACGGGTGCGGGAGATCGGCGGGCTCGCGGACGCTGCCATCTTTCCTGGGACGTCCGAGCGGCGCAGGTTGTTCCATGAGACGTTCGTCTCACATGCGATCGAGCATGCGACGAAGGCTCTCTTCGTACGAGAGGGCCTCGTAGACGAACAGGGGCTGGAGTGGGATGCGGCGAAGCCCGCGCGCATCGACGTGGCGAGCTCGACTGCAGGCGCGAAGCATCCCTCCGAGCAGCAGGTCGCCCCAGTGTCGACGCGCCTCGAGGACGTCGACGAGGAGCGAACCGGCGACGACGCAACGGACGTCCCAGTCTGCGTGGTCGTCGTTCGTGAGCTTCGCGTGGCCACCGGCGACGTTGTCGATCGTGAAGACGTCGGTCGTCGAGGGCAGCACCACCTCCAGCACCCACCGGAGGCGCCTCTGCCCCGCAGCACGTTCGAGCGCCGGCACGAGCACGTTGCGGACCCAAACACTCGCGATCGACCGGAGCTCGTCGACGGGCCGCGCATCGAGGTTCGGATCGGCGACGTGCGGGATCTCGAGCGGCCGGAACGAGCGCGGATCGGAAGGGCTACCGACGCCGGTGACGATCCCCGAACGGACCGCTCCGTCGTGGTCGACGACGACGTCTCCGCCGCGCACGCGGTACGTCGCGCCGGTGACGTGACGCTCCGATCGCGTCGACGGCGATCGAGCGTACATGTCCGCGAGGAACTGCGTCTCCGTGACGGGATACACGAGCCGGTTCATGAAGCCGAACGGCCCCGCGTGGCGCGCGCCTGCGGAAGCTGGACAGATGACGCGCGCGTCGAGCGCAGCGCAGCGTTCGAGCTCGGCGGCGTAGGCCGCGAACGGGAACCCGATCGTGCCGGCGAGCATGGCATCCACTTCGAGGAGGGGCTGCCAGCGCACGAGCGCGAGAGTCAACAGCCGCTCGAGCGCCGCGTCGGCCGGGCGCCCGAGCGCCGCGCTGGCGCGCTCGAAGAAGGCCCGCACCTCCGCGGGAGAACCGATCGACGTGTCGATCTGGTCGTACACGACACCCTCGTCGTTCGCGACGACTACGCCCCATTCGGGATCGCTCACGCCCGCGGAGGGTGAGGTGATGAGGCGGGGACCGTCGAGGTCGATCACCGTCTCGGGCCCGACCACGCGGACCGTCCTGAACCCGATGCGCTGGGCGCACGACCCCACGAGCGGGTCGGACGTCACGAAGACCGACTCGCGGTCGAGCGCGGCCAGCCGGCGAAGACTGTTCAGGTCGAAGTGGTCCGGGTGCCGATGTGAGACGAAGATGAAGTCGGCCCGCAGTGCGTCCGCATCGATCGTGCGCGGCGGAAAGACCTCGAACACGCCGCCGTGGTGACCAGCGTGGTTCTCCTCCAGGAGCGGGTCGAACAGGAGTCGAAGCCCGTTCACCTCCGCCAGCCACGATGCATGACCGAGGCAATGCCAGTCCATCGAGGAGGCAGCATATGCCGGCCCGCGAGCGACCGTCCGGTCTGGCTGCTCATCCGCGCGTCGAACGGGAAATCGCGCCTCGCCAGAGTGGTGCGTGTCGTCGTCGTCCAACGGCGGCAATCTGCCAGTCGACGTCGCTCTCGGATCCGAGTAGAGGGCCTGTCCTCTCTACTGCGTTTCGCGACGGATCCCTGGAAGTCGTGGGATCGAGGAAAGGGGCTCCCGATGGCAACCCGTACTGCGTTTCTCGCGTCATCCGCGAAGCCGCTGCTTCGTGGCGTGTCCCATCAGATCTCGTTCTTCTGCGCCATCGCCGCGTGCGCGGCGCTCGTCGTGCGGGCAGGTGCAGGCGCTCCGACGGCGGCCGCGTTCGTCTTCAGCGCGTCGCTCGTGAACCTCTTCGGGACGAGCGCGCTCTACCATCGGGTCGATTGGTCGCCGAGCGCCCGCAAGCGCATGCGCCGCCTCGACCACGCGGCGATCTTCCTGCTCATCGGTGGCGGCTACACGCCGCTGTTCGCGCTGGTTCCCTCGAGCACCGGTGGGCACGGTGCGCTCGCCGCCATCTGGGTCGGCTCGCTCGTCGGCGTCCTCAAGTCTCTCGTCTGGCCGAACGCTCCGAAGTGGATGACGTCGCTGCTCTGCGTTGCCCTCGGCTGGACCGTCGTAGGTCAGGTGCTCGATCGCGTCGCGGTCGTCGGTTCACTTCCGATTGGCCTCCTGGTCGCGAGCGGCGTGACGTTCAGCATCGGAGCTGCGGTCTACGCGCTGAAGCGGCCGGACCCGTTTCCGCGCGTGTTCGGCTATCACGAGGTCTTCCACGCCCTCGTCATCCTCGCGAGCGTCTTCCTGTTCGCTCACGTGGCGCTGGTGCTGCGCGTCACTGCTTGATCGGCTCGGGGCAGAAGTGCACCGCGATCTTGAGTGAGTCGACGATCGCGGTGACCGCTCCGACCGCGTCCGCGGTGCGCTTGACCGTCAGCTTCGCGGCGAAGCTCGCCTTGTTGACGTCCGACGGGAAGAGATTGACGCCCCAGGTGTCGACGGCCTGTCCGTAGGCGTGGGTGCCCACGATGCTCGTCGGCCACGGCGTCTTCATGTACTTGAAGCGGGTCGGCTTGCCTTCGATCTCGACGTCGACCCGCGCGTCTTCGACACCACCTTCGGGCGCGCGGCGCTTGAGCTCGACCTCGATGCCCCACGTCTCGGCGGTGTCCGGGATCGCGAACCCGAAGCCGCTGACGCGGAGGCCGGCCGACTCCTGCCCCACGTCGAGCGTCACGGTCGCGAACTTCCCGTCCTCGGAGAGAGCCCCGTCGACGTCGGTCCAGTCGACGGCGTTCTGGATGTCCGTGCGCGGGACGTTCTCGGCCTTTGCCCCGATGGTGTAGTCGGTCGTCTTGAGCAGACAGCCAGTGGGGGCGCGGTTGCCGCCCGCGTCTTGCCGCGTGGACGCGTCGTCGTTCGTCGTGTCTGCGCCGCCATCGCGATCGCCCACACCTGGTGGTGTCGCGGGCGTCTCGTCGGAGCATGCGAACACGAGGGCTGCAGACGCGGACACGGCAACGGCGGCGGCGATCGCAACGCGCATGCTCAACCTTAACCCGCTCTCGGTGAACGCGCGAGGACGCTCGCGCCGTGCGCAGCGTCAGGTGGAGCCGGTGGAGAACGAACGATCCAGGTCGTCGCGCGGATGCGCCGTCAGCTCCGGAGGAGCTCGCGGCGGAGGCGTAGACCGTCGCGGAGCGTCCATGCGCCTCCGCCGAAGAAGATGAGCAGCGCAAGCGCGGCGATCGGCGGGGGATTCCCTTTCGCGGCGAGCGCGATGATCAGGCCGACGCCGCACGCGATCGACACGCTGCCGGTGACGATGCGCTTGTACGCGACCATGCGGGCAAAAGAACGATCGACGGTGCGGCCCATGACGACCGAGCGTCTAGCACGGCGCGCGGCCATCCGCGAACGCCGTGGAACGGCAGCGCCGCGTGGGGCCGGGGCCGATCACCAGAGCCGCTCTCCGAAGTAGCCGCGGACGGTGCGGACCATGCGCTCGTAGAGCTCGTCCCGATCGAAGTCGACGCCGCTCCACTCGGGCCCGACCAGGATCGTCTGATGCGCGAGCGACACAGCGAGAAGGAAGACGAACGCGACGTCGCGCTCGGACGGTTTGTCGGTCACCTTCATCCCGTCGAGGACGAGCATGATCCGCGCTGTGATGTTCCGGCCCACCTGGCGGAACCCTTCGACGAGGTCCACTCCGTCGGTCTTCGCACCCGCCGCATCGCCGCCACCCGGCTGCCTCGCATCCGCGTCCGCGTCTGCGTCCGCGGATGCGAGGACCGCTCTGACGAGCTCGGCGTTGTCGAGCACGACATCCAGGATCGAACGTACGGCCACCTCGATGAGCTCGCGCGGCGAAGCGTTGTCCCAGATGCCGCTCCGCGTCGCTTCGTTCGTGACCGTGATCGCCTGCGCGCAGAAGCGCTCGTTCAGCGCACGAAGCAGCGCCCGCTTGTCGGCGAAGTGCGCGTGGAAGACGTCGATCGAGATGTTCGCTGCCCTCGCGATCTGCTCCTTCGTGAGCGCTGCGAAGCCGACGTCGGGGAGCAGCGTCTCGGCGGCGTCCATGATCGCGAGCCTGGGCGCAGACGGCGCCTCGAGCGTCTGTTCGAGGTCGTCGCTAGGCTGGAGCCGGGGCTCGGTCTGCGCAGGCGGAGGGACGCTGCGGATCTTCGGGACGGAGCCCGCGGCGCTTCTCGCGATGAGCTCCTCGGCGGTGACCGCCTCCACCTCGCGGGTCATCGTGGACGACGGCCGAAGGGCCTCTTCGTCCGCGTCGGCTGCATCGACGGTGCGCTGCGCGTCGCGCTCCGGCGTACCCGCGGCACGCGCCGGCGCCCTCTTCGGCTTGGCCTTCCGACTCCCCATCGCTCCCATCGTCGGCGACCTCTCGCCCACGGGCAAGCGGACGTCTCGTCACCGTGCTCGGAAGCGCTGCGTCACGGCGTGACGAGCAGCCGTTCGAGCGCCGCGCGTATGCGCTCGGGGATCGGTGTCGGACGGCGTTCAGCGCGGTCGACGAAGACGTGGACGAAGTAGCCGAGCGCGAGCAGCACGTCGCTTCCGCCGGTCTGCGCTCGGAAGATGCCGACTTCGTAGCGGACGCTCGAACGTCCGATCTTGGTGACGCGCAGCCCTGCAACGAGCTCATCCGGATACGCCGCCGGCGCGAGGTAGCGGCATTGCGACTCCACACAGAGACCGATCGAGTCGCTCGTGCCCGGGTCGAGACCACCCTCGCCGATGAGCCATCGATTGATCACGGTGTCGAAGTACGCGTAGTAGACGACGTTGTTGACGTGCCCGTAGACGTCGTTGTCGTTCCACCGCGTCTGGATCGAGAGCACGTGAGGGAAGTCGGCGCGGGTCGGCTGCTCGGCGTTCACGGGTGCCTCCCGTCGATCGCGTCGTGGAACACGTGACCGAGGTCGCCCTCGTCGATCGATCGCGGCGCGTTGTCGAGCAGTCGCCGCTGCACGATCGTTCCGCTCACCAGCGCGGACGCGTCGGACGCGGAGTAGCCGAGTGCGCGAAGGTCGATCGGGACCGATGTGGCGCGCATCAACCGCTCGAGGCCGCTTGCGACGATCGCTCCGGCGTCGACGGTGCTCGCGCTTGCGATGTCCTCTCCGAGCGCGGCGGCCGCCTCGAGGTGGCGCTCCGGGCACGCGCTCGCCGTGAAGCGAAAGGCTGCAGGGGCGCTCGCGACGACCGAGATCCCGTGCGGGACCAGCGGCTGAGCCGGCGCGTAGCCCGCCATCGTGAAGCGACCCGGTCCGTCGGGCTCGGGCCGATGGCTCCGTTCGAACGCGATGCCGGCGACCGCGTAGGCCATCGCGTGCGGGAGGTGGACGCCGGCATTGCCGAATGCGAGCCCGGCGAGCGTCGCCGCCCAGATCATCTTCTCGCGCGCCTCGTCGTCGTGCGGGTCGCGGACCGCGCGTTCGAGGAAACGGCCGCAGAGGCGGAGGGCCTCGACGCTTCCGAGGTCGCTCCACGGATTGCGTCCCTGGCTCATCGGGCGCTCGGCGGGGCCCGCCGGAGCGACGCGCGCCGTGAATGGACGCGCGGTGTACGACTCGAGCGCGTGACAGAGGACGTCGAAGCCGCTCGCCGCGACGACACCGGCCGGCAGGCTCCGCGTGACGTCGGGATCGACCACCGCCAACGTAGGGCGAAGGCGGCGTGATGCGATCCCCGTCTTGAATCCACGGTCGAGTAGATCGCAGACGGCGATGCCGGTGAGCTCGCTGCCGGTGCCGCTCGTCGTCGGGCATGCAATGTGCGGAGGCAGCGCGCCTGGTACCGGAGCGCCCGCGCCGACGGGCTTGTTCACGTACGTGAGGAGCTCAGCCGGATGGGTCGCGAGGAGGCTCGCCGCCTTGCACGTATCGATGACCGAGCCGCCCCCGATCGACACGTACCCGTCGACCCGAGCCTCCGTCGCGAAGCGCGCAGCGGCGACGAACGACCGATCCGTCGGCTCGACCTGCACCTCGTCGAACACGGCAGCGTCGATCCCCGCGGCCGACAGCGACGCGAGCGCGCGCGCGAACGGCTCGAGCTCTCCGACCCGCGCGTCCGTGAAGACGGCGACGCGCCGGCAGCCGAGCCCCGCGGCGAGCGGACCGACCTCGCGGAGCGCGCCACGGCCGAACGTGAGGCTCGATGCATCGACGGAGAAGATGCCCTCGGCGCCTTCCGCCGGGACAAGACCATGTGCGCAGCTCATGTCGCGCTCCCTCGCTCGCCTTCCATGTTGCGCGGCGCGGGAGGTCCGGCACCGCACGGGGCATCTTCGCATGGCCTTGGCCTCGCGCGCGCGTCCGCACTACGCTCTTGAAGCCGATGGCTCGAGCGAGCGATCCGTGGTTCGTGTATGTGGCGCGGTGCAGCGACGGAACGCTCTATTGCGGCGTCGCGCGCGACGTCGCCGAGCGCATCGCGAAGCACGACGCCGGCAAAGGCGCACGCTACACACGCGGCCGCGGGCCGCTCAAGGTCGAGGCGGTCCGCAAATGCCCCTCGCACGGCGACGCGCTGAGGCTCGAGCTCGCCGTGAAGCGGCTTCCGCGAGAGGCCAAGGAAGCGCTCGTCGATACGCGGCGCTTCCGTGCGCTTCAGCGCTCCGTGACCGCAGGGTCGGCGCAGCAGCGGAAGCCCGTCGAGTAGTCGTGATACTCGTAGCCGTGCGCGATCGTGCGGTACGCGCAGCCGTCGCCGTGCTGCGACGTATCGAGCCAGTAGCCGCCCTGAAAGGTGCCGTTCGTGTCGGCCGTCCACTCGTGGAGGTTGCCGACCATGTCGTAGACGCCCTGGTCCGTGACGCAGTCCGGGAACGCGCCCGTCTTCGCGACCGTGCCTTCGAGCTGGTTGTTGCGCGGGTCGTTGAGCTCCTCGCGGCCCCACCCTCGCTTCATCGTCCCGGCGTGGTACGTGAGCATCGGGCTCGCGCCGCTGTCGTGGCACTTGCCCCGGATGCGCGTCGGCCCGTAAGGAAACGCGGTGCCTTCGCTCCCGCCGCAAGCGGCGCGCCACTCGACGGGCTGGCAGAGGCGCTTGCCCGAAGCTCGGCACGCCGCTTCCGCCTGCTTCGCGCTGATGTACGCCTGCGGAACGGCGCCTGCGACGCTCTTCGCGAGCGCGACCTTGTCGGCGGGCGGTGGAACATAGGGCGAGTGAGGTGTCTCGGTTCCGTCGGCCTCGCGGATGACGATCGATCCTTCGTACCGATCGACGCAGAAGCGATTCGCGACGAGCGCCATGTCCGCCGGGCAGCGGGCGCCCGGCTTCGGCGCTGGTAGCTTTCCCTCGTCCACGGGGTGGAAACGCGGCGGCGCATATCCCCAGATCGCGGCTTCGATGGAGCCTTGGGCCTTCGCGGCGACCTTGCGTACCTTGCCGACGAACGCCGGAGCGAGCTGCTGGAGCGCGTTCTGCACCTGGGCGCGGCACGGCGCAGGCGCTTCCTCCGGGTTCTGCGCCGACGCGCTCCTCGCGAGGAGCGCCGTCGCGAGCGCCAGCGGTGCGATGGAAAGGCACGTACGAGCCGCGAGACGCATCGAGCCTTCTGGGTAGCAGACGCGAGCGCGACCGTCATCTTGCGGGCGCGATTCTCGAATCGCTGGGGCGGTCTGGTTCAGCGGTCTGGTTCAGCGGTCTGGTTCAGCGGGAGCTCGAACGTGGGCTCGCAGTCGAGCGGAGATCTCACGGCGCGCTCTGCATTCGGTCGTCGCCTGCGGTATGACCCGGATCTCCGCCATGTCGCGCTCGCATTCGCTCGTGCCGTTCGTGCCGTTCGTCCTCGCCTCCGTCGCCGCAACGCTCGCATGCGGGGCATCCGCGGCGCCGTCCTCGTCGCGCCCGCCCAGCGCCAAGGCGAGCGGCCCTGTGCCTGCGTCGATCGACGAGCCTCTCGTCCGTGGCCCGGTCGAGACCGATGCCGACGTCGCCCGCGCCATTCGTGAGCACTACACGAAGTACGAATACAAGATCCCGATGCGCGACGGCGTGCACCTCTTCACGGCCGTCTACGTGCCGAAGGACGCGTCCCGGACGTACCCGATCATGCTCACACGCACGCCCTACAGCGTGCAGCCGTACGGCATCGACTCGTACCCGACGGACAAGAGCGCGCGCCACCTTCGGCGCTTTGCGCCGTCGAACGGCTTCATCAAAGAGGGCTACATCTTTGCCCATCAAGACGTCCGCGGGCGGATGATGTCCGAAGGATCGTTCGTCGACGTTCGACCGCATCGCTCGACCGACAAGGCGAAGACGACCGCGATCGACGAGAGCACCGACGCCTGGGACACCATCGACTGGCTCGTGAAGAACGTCCCGAGCAACAGCGGGAAGGTCGGCGTCTGGGGGATCTCGTATCCGGGTTTCTACGCGGCTCAATCTGCGATCGACGCACATCCGGCGCTGAAGGCAGTGTCTCCGCAGGCGCCCGTGACGGAGTGGTTCATCGGCGACGACTTTCATCACAACGGCGCGCTCTTCCTCGCCGACTCGTTCGACTTCTACGGCAGCTTCGGCAAGGCCCGTCCCGAGCCGACCAAGAAGGCGGAGTGGAAGAGCGAGCACGAGGGGCAGGACGTCTACGACTTCTTCCTCGCGCTCGGCCCCGTCTCGAACGCGAACACGAAGTACATGAAGGACAAGATCGCGTTCTGGAACGATCTCATGGCGCATCCCACGCGCGACGAGTTCTGGAAGGCCCGCGATCCCCGGCCTTTCTACCGCGATGCGAAGCCCGCGATCATGACCGTCGGCGGCTGGCTCGACAGCGAGGACCTCTGGGGCGCCCTCGAGACGTACCGCGCCTTCGAGAACCAGAGCCCCCGCTCCGAGAACGTGCTCGTCATGGGGCCATGGCGGCACGGAGGCTGGGCGCGCAACGACGGCGATCGTCACGGCGACATCTCGTTCGGCCAGAAGACGTCGCTCTTCTATCGCGACCACATCGAGCTGCCGTTCTTCCAGCGGCACCTGAAGGGGAAGGCCGGCCCGCCGTCGACCGAGGCGTGGGTCTTCGAGACCGGGACGAACACGTGGCGCAAGGACGCGAAGTGGCCACCGGCCGAGGCGAAGCCGGCGACGCTGTTCTTCCAGGCGAACGGGAAACTCGGCACGACCGCGCCGAGCGCCGAGGGCGGCGACGACGCGTATCCGAGTGACCCCAGCAAGCCGGTTCCGTATCGCGGGCGTGCAGGCGACGCGATCGATGCAGACTACATGAGCGACGACCAGCGGTTCGCCGCGCGGCGTCCAGACGTGCTCGTGTATTCGACGCCGGAGCTCGACGGCGACGTGACGCTCGCCGGACCGATCGAGGCTTCGCTCTGGGTGTCGACGACGGAGACCGACGCCGACTTCGTGGTGAAGGTGATCGACGTCTGGCCCTCCGACGCCACCGACCCGGACCCCAACCCGACCGGCGTGCATCTCGCCGGGTACCAGCAGCTCGTCCGAGCCGAGGTGATGCGCGGAAGGTTCCGGAACAGCTTCGAGCGCCCCGAGCCGTTCAAGCCGAACGAGCCGACGCTCGTGAAGCTCACGCTCCCGGACGTCTGCCACACGTTCCGGCCCGGCCACCGGATGATGGTGCAGGTCCAGAGCTCGTGGTTCCCGCTCGTCGATCGAAACCCGCAGACGTTCGTCGACATCCACAAGGCGACCGAAGCAGACTTCCGGCGGGCCACGCACCGCGTGTTCCGCACGAAGGAGCGGCCGTCATCGATCAAGGTGAGCGTCCAGCGCGGCACGCTCCCGGCCGCGCGCTGACCGTCACAAGTCCGTCTTCGCTTCGCGCCCGCAGATCTTTCCGGTCAGCCTGTTGCCGTTCTGACCGAGCTCCACGGGGCATTCTGCCGTGTACTCGAGCGGCGGGTCGTAGACGGTGCCCGACATCTTCACGAGGTCGCTCTTCATGATGATCGCGGAGGTCGCCGTGGGCTGTACGGCGAGGATCCCCTCCTGGGTGATCATCCCGCTGATGGTCATCGAGTAGTTGTCCTCGGCGTCGTCGTCCTTGAACAGATAGCTGCAATCTGCGAGCACGTACGTGAGCTTCACCTCGGTCGCGCCCTGGAGAGCGTTCGAGGTGGCGGTGCCGAAGACGCGCGCCGCGCCGCCCTGCGGGCATGGCGTCGTCACATCGTGCGTGCCCACCGGCTTGCCTTGCAACGTGAGGTTGAACGCGAGCTTCGTGGTCTCGCGGAGCGCCTTGATCGCGACGCCGTCCTTGCACTCGTCGTCGCACGGCGGTGGCTTCGGCGGCGCCGTTGCTGCAGCGCCACACCCGGCGCCGAACAGCAAAGCGCAAGCGGCGAGGGCGAGCGACGCGAGAAGGGACCTCGCGCTCTGACCTGAGACGTCCATCTAGAATCCTCCCTCGACACCGATGCTGGGAATCGTAACCGGCCCGATGAGCTGCGCCTGGCATCCGCCGAGCGTGCACGTCGTCGCGACCGCTTCTTTCGTGAGCGTGGCGTTGAGCCACTCCGCGACCGCCGAGATCCACCACGTCTTCTGGAGCTGCCACCGCTTCTCGAGCCGCAAGTCCACGCGGTAGAAAGGCTGGAGGCGCGTCGCGTCGTCCGTCGGATCGGGCGCCTTCGGGAGGCCGGTGTAGAACGTGAACCGCGTACCGGCGCGCCAATTCTTGCCGAGATCGAACGC
Source organism: Pseudomonadota bacterium (assembly GCA_023423895.1). GTDB lineage: Bacteria > Myxococcota_A > Polyangia > Polyangiales > Polyangiaceae > Labilithrix. The sequence goes on along the minus strand of JAFAER010000249.1, from coordinate 148,810 downwards.
GAGAGCGGTGTTGAGGACGTGGGTCCGATCGAACGTCGCGATGTAGTTGCGACCGTCGTAGGTCCGCGTCGAGCGCGAGAGCGTGTACGAGAAGAACCCGCCGATCCGGCTCGTCAGCTTCTTCTTGAGGAAGAGCTCGAGGCCGATCGCCTCGCCGCGCGTGCGGACCTCGAACGCGTTCGCCGCGGTCTGCGTGCCTCGGCTGTCGGCAGCCTGCTGTCCGCCACCGCTCCGGTCGGGGCCGATCGTGCCCGGCGGGAAGCGCGGGATCCCGCAGAGCGAAGAGCCTCCGCCGCCGAAGCCGCCGGACGTCCGTGTTCGATCTCCCGCGAGTGTGTCCGTCGGGAACGTGCCCGGCGCGCAGCCCGAGAGCTGCGGAGGGCTCGTACCGAGCGGATCGCTCATGTCGAAGAACGCGTTGTGGAACACGGTCGCCGTTGCGGTCGTCGCCTCGAAGATGTCGCCTTCGATCCCGATCGCCTCCTGGTACGCCTTCTGGAGACCGCCGCGAAGGCCGCCGGGTTGGAAGCCGGGGACGGGGACGACGAACGACGGCGGCTGATGCGCGATCCCGAGCGCCGACAGCACGCGCCACTTCGGAGTGACCTCCGTGCGCATCGCGAGCCGCGGATCGACGGCGAGCGCCGTCGCGCCGTCGGACGCGAACAGATCCACGCGTGCGCCCGGCGTCACCTCGAAGCCACGGGCCACGGCGATGACGGTGTCGGCGCGTGCGCCGAGCGAGAGATCGGTGCGGGACGGAAAGAAGTTCGCGACGCGCGCGACGGACGGCGCGAGTGTGCCTTCGACGACCTGCACGTCGTACGAGTCCGCCTGCAGGTCCGTTCCGGCGCGAAGGAGCACGCGCGGATGGGCGTGATAGGTCCACTCCGAGCGCGCTCCGAGGACGCGGTCGCGGACGAAGCGGTCCTCCTGCGCGCGGGAACGATCGAAGCCCGTGGTGACGGCGAGCCGGACGGCCCCCTTGTCACCGAGCTTGTGGTCGTAGCGCACGTCGACACGGTGGAACTCCGTACCGAAGAGCGTGATGTTCTGCGTTGCGGTTCGCTGGCCGAGGTAGTCGTACGAGCCGAACGCGAAGACGCCGATTCGATCGTCCGGCGTGAGGTCGTACGTCACGCGGCCTTGGTAGTCCCAGTAGTCGAGCAGCGTGTCGGACGCGAGCTGCGTCAGGACGAAGGCGGTGTACGAGTAGCGCCCGCCGAGGAGGACCGAGCCGCGGTTCTTCGGGCCGAACGGCGTCTCGATCATCGCGCCGGCGTCGAACGCGCGGACATTGAACTCGCCGTGCGGGCGATCGAGCGGAGGCGCCGTCTCCCCGGAGACGATGCCGCCGCTGAACCGGCCGAACCGCGCGGGGTACCCACCCGGATACAGATCGACGCGCTGGATCAGCCCCGGATGGACGACCGAGGGTCCCGCTCCGACGTGGAAGAGGAGCGGGATGCGGACGCCGTCGAGGTAGTAGCCGACGTTGCCCGGCGGAGCGCCGCGGACGAAGAAGAAGGGCAGGCCGGAGACCACCGGCGTGACGCCGGGCATGATCTCGACGGCACGGAAGGGATCGCCGAACGTGCCCGGGATCTGCCGGACCTCGGTGCGCGAAAGCGTGACCGTGCGCCCGGGCTCTCGCGCGCCGCGGACGCGGACCTCTTGCGGACGTTCGGCGACGGGCGCGCGTTTCGGCCCCCTGCTAGCAGGCGCCGGGCTCGGTTCGGGCTCCGGCTCCGGCGGCGCCTCGGTGACGACCGGCGCGCGGAACGTGATCGCCATCTTGATCTTCGCCGACACCGCCTTGCCGCCGCGGATCGCCGGATCGAAGCGCCACGCACGGACGGCGTCGGCCGCGGCCGAGAGGAACGGCTCGTCGGCACCTTCGGGCGCAACCGAGCGGACGTCACCGTCCTCCCCCACGACGATCACGACGATCACGGTCGCATCGCCGTGCGCGCCCGCGGGGTAGGGGACGTCGGGATCGGAGAGGAGCTTCGGCGGCTCGACGGGATCCGGAGCGGCGGTGGCCGAAGGCGCCGGTTGTGCGGACGCCGTCGCCGTCAGCGTGCATGCGAGCCCGCACGCGAGCGCTCCGATCGTCGAGGCCAGACGCCCACGCATGCGGGGCCATTCTGGATCAGCGCGGGCGGACGCTCATCAGCTTTGCGCGCGATCCGACGAGGCGCGCAGCGTCGTCGGCTCCGGCCGACGTTCCTCAGGGAACGAGGACGACTTTCCCTTTGACCTCGCGGCGCTCCATACGCGTCAGCGCTTCGCCGGCGCGCGCGAACGGAAGCGCGACGTCGACGTGCGGCCGCAGCTTGCCCTCCGCGACCCAGTCGAACAGCTTGACGCCGTTCGCCCGGTTCCGCGCCGGATCACGCATCGCGAACGAGCCCCAGAACACACCGACGATCTGGCATCCCTTCAGCAGCACCAGATTGAGCGGGATCTTCGGGATGTCGCCTGCAGCGAAGCCGACGACGAGGAAGCGCCCTTCCCACGCGATGGACCGGAGCGCAGCTTCCGACAGGACGCCGCCGACCGGGTCGTAGACGACGTTCGCTCCCGCGCCGTTCGTGATCGTCTTCGTACGCTCCTTCAGGTCTTCCCGCGTGTAGACGATCCCCTCCGCGGCGCCGTGTTCCTTCGCGAACGCGACCTTCTCCTCGGTCGACGCAGCCGCGATCACCTTGGCCCCGAGCAGGTTTCCGAGCTCCACGGCCGCCGTACCGACACCGCCGGCGGCTCCGAGGACGAGAAGCGTCTCGCCCGCTCGGAGAGCCGCGCGATCGACGAGCGCGTGATACGTCGTTGCGTACGTCAGGAGCGTCGCGGCAGCCGTCTCGAAGCCGACGTTGTCCGGGAGCTTCACCGTCGAGAGCTCGGGGACGACGATCTTCTCCGCGAAGGCTCCGTGGATCATCCAGGTGGCGACGCGATCGCCGGGACGGACCGACGTGACGCCGTCACCCACCGCTGCGACGATCCCTGCCGCCTCGCCGCCGAGGATGAACGGCGGCTGCGGCTTGAACTGGTACTTCCCGTAAGAGAGGAGCACATCGGGGAAGTTCAACCCCGCGGCCTTGACGTCGATCAGGACCTCGCCGGCGGACGGTTTCGGCTCGGGGACGTCGTCGTCGACGCGAAGGCTGGAGGGACCTTTCAGCTCGTGGCAGCGGACGGCGCGCATGTTTCGGACATACCACACGCGCGTGGGATCGAAGCCGCGTCGAAGATTCCACGCAACTGCTCCGCCGGGCGGCCGACACGACATCGAATGAACGTAAAAGACGAGCTCGCTCGGTCGTCGCTCGACGAGGAGGACGGCCATGGCGCAAGGGCCCCACGCGCCCGTCATCTTTCCATGCTATCCCCCTCCGCGAGGATGGCCGTTTCGTCCGCTGTTTCGCGTCTCGAACCTTCGATCGACGAGGTCCTACGCGAACGCTTTGGGCTCGACGCGTTCCGCCCGTGGCAGCGAGAAGCGATCGAAGCGCTGCTCGGCGAACCCGGGCGTGTGCTCGTCGTCGCGCCCACCGGCGGCGGCAAGTCGCTCACCTACCAGCTTCCCGCGGTGACGCTCGACGGGCTCACCCTCGTGGTCTCGCCGCTGGTCGCACTGATGGAGGACCAGGTCCGTTCGCTCGTCGCTCGCGGCGTCCGCGCGACGTTCCTCGCGTCGACCGTCGAGCTGTCGGAGCGCCAGGCGCGAGAGTCCGCGATGATCCGCGGCGAATACGACCTCGTGTACGTCGCGCCGGAGCGGCTCGCGAACGTCGCGTTCGTCGAACGCCTCGCGCGCTCGAACGTCGCGCTCGTCGCCGTCGACGAGGCGCACTGCATCGCGCAGTGGGGACACGACTTCCGGCCCGAATACCTGCAGATCGGGACGTTGCTCGAGCGCCTTGCGCCGCCGCGTATCCTCGCATGCACCGCGACCGCCACTCCGGCCGTCCGCCGCGAGATCCGCGAGCGTCTCGGTCTCGGCGAGCGATGCCATGAGGTCCTTCGTGGCTTCGCACGCCCGAACCTCCACCTCGCTGCCCGGCACGTCGACGGTCCGCGCGAGGCGAAGATCGAGCTCGAGCGCGCGCTCGAACGAGCGCTCGGGGAGCCGCGGATGCCGCGCGGCGGTGCCATCGTCTACGCCGCGACGCGGAAGACGACCGAACAATACGCCGAGCTCCTGGCGAAGAAGGGGTGGAGCGCGGCCGCCTATCACGCCGGACTGAGCGGCGACGAGCGCTCGCGCGTCGCCGATCGCTTCGCGTCACGGCGCGTGAGCGTGGTCGTTGCGACGAACGCGTTCGGCATGGGCATCGATCGGGCCGACATCCGCGCGGTGGTGCACGTCCAGCCGCCGTCCTCGATCGAGGCGTATTACCAGGAGGTCGGCCGCGCGGGACGAGACGGCGACGAGGCGAGCGGCCTCTTGCTCTGCTCCGGGGCGGACATCGGCTTGCGACGAAGGCTCGTGACGACCGGAGTGGATGGCACGACGGTCGAGCCGGCGCTCGCGGCGCGCGCGTGGGGGCACTTTCGCGATCTGCTCCGCTACCTCGATGCGCGGACCTGCCGCCACGACTTCGTCCTCCGCTACTTCGGCGACGAGCACGAGCTCCTCGGCGGATGCGGCCACTGCGACGTGTGCCTCGCGCTCGACGGCGAGACGACCGTCGACGAGGCGGCCACGGAGGAGACGACGCTCGTGGTGAGGAAGGCGCTCGCCGCCGTCGCCCGCGCGCAGCGCCGCGGAGGGCTCCAGGCCATCGCCGAGATGCTCCGCGGCGCCGAGACGGAGAAGACCGAGCGTTTCGGCTTCACGAAGCTGTCGACCTTCGGGTTGCTCCGTGAGCGCTCTCAGGATTGGATCCTCGCCCTGCTCCGTGCGCTGCTCGCTGCCGGATGGATCGATCTGACGCCGACGGAGCACCCCGTGCCCTATCTCACGAAGGCGGGCGCCGAGGTCATGAAGGGGGAAACGGCCGCGCGGATCATGCTCCCTCTCGAGCCTGCGGCTCCTGCGAGCAAGCGGCGCTCCCGCGGCGAGCGCGCTCCGGCCGCCGCTCCGTCACTCGACCCCGAATCCCAGGCGCTCTTCGAGCGACTGCGAGCCCGTCGTGCCGAGATCGCCAAGCAGAAGACCGTTCCGGCCTACGTCGTGGCGCACGACCGAACGCTCGCGGACATGGCCCACAAGCGTCCGCGCACGCGTGACGGGCTGCTCTGCGTGCACGGCATGGGCCCCGCGCGGGTCGAGCAGTACGGTGACGCGTTCCTCGAGGTCTTGATCGACGCGTGACCGCTCGCGGGATTGCGGATCACCCCTCGTGCTCGGCGAGCGCAAGAAAGCCATCTCGGCTCAGCGTCGTTGGATCGTCCGGCAGCCGCTCCGTCGGCACCAGGATGCCCGACGCGTAACGCCACTCGCCATCCTCGCGCGTGAAGTGAGACAGCTCGGCGAACGAGCAGTCACGGCCCTTCTCGAACACGCGCGCCACGAAGAGGACCTCCCCGTCTTCGCGGGATGCGCTCGACCAGAGAACGGTGAGCTTCATGAATCGCTGCTGCTCACGGGCACGTGATAGCTCGCGTACGGCGGCCTCACGCGGCGCGGCGCGGTCGGGATGCGAAGCAGCGAGCGTGTCGAAGAGCCAGTCGCCGCGGCCGACGGCGAACGCCGACCAGCGTGAGCGCATGAGAGCCTCGGGCGTCTCGGGTCGAGACTCGCGGTCGTGCAGAGGACCGCAACACGCCCGGTATCTCTGGCCCGATCCGCAGGGGCAGTCGCGAGGAAGGGAAGCCACGTGGGCGATATAGCGCGTCCGCGGCAGGCGACGCGACAGGACCGCAATCGCCCTTCGACTCGTTCAGGGTTTGCCCGCGCACTGGCTCGCGGTGTCGCACTGGAACATCGCGTTGCACGTCGGCGTCTGCTCGCAGGTCGTGTCGGCTTGAAGTCGGCAGGTGTCTGCCGCGATGAGGCACTGCTCGCACGGCGCCGACGCGGCCGCCCCGGCGCAGAAGCTCCCTCCACACTCGGCGGCACAGTTGCCGGCGCCGTTCCCGCAGACGCAATTGCCGAAGGCCTGCTGGAGGACCTGGATGCCTTGCGGATGCTGCTGTTCGCAACAGGTGAAGCACGCGTCTCTCGTCGTCGTCGTGCTGCATGCACCCGTGCTCGGAGGCGGCGTCGTGCTGGAATCCGTGTCGCTCTCCGGCGGAGGCGGCGTCGACGTGTCCGGCGGAACGGGCTCGTCGTCTCCGGTCTCCGTCTCTTCCGAATCCGTCGAGCTCTTGCCGCTCTTCGTCTTGCCCTTCGGTCTACCGAGGAGGTCCGGCGGATCGCCTTCGACCGATGGAGTGCTGCAGCCGGTCGTGGCGATCACGAACGACAGGAGCACGGTGGGGAAGAGCAGGAAGAGGGGGCGCATAGGACGGGGGGACGGGGCTCGTCCGCCCCTGCGCGCCGTCTCTGCACGTAGCGCGCCCGCGGACGGGCGAGGGCTTGGATGCAAACTACACGGCTCGCGCGCTCGCTCCGGGACGCGGGGAAATCGTCCACCGTCCGCCATACACGCGCGTCTCGATCTGCCTGCGTTGCTCAGGGGCTCGTGCGATGCCGAGATGACTCGGATCAGCGATCCCGGGGGCTGCTCACTCCACGAGGGCAACCGCTTATCCATCTGCCGTCATGTGGGCGTCCTGTCGTCGAGCGCCCGCTCTTCGCCGAAAAAGGCGTCCCGCTGCGGAAATACCGCCGTCCAGCGCTGGCACCCCTCGTGCTGTGCCGACCGAACATGCGACGAGCGTTCGTGGCCGCCCTCAGCCTGATCTCCCTCGCGACGGCAACGCGGGTGATGACAGCCTGCTCGGACACTGCGCTCGAGAACGACAGCGCACGCAAGAAGGCGGCGGTTCAATCGAAGTTCAACCGCGACGTCGAGACGCTCGCTCGGACGTACCTGACGTGCAGCGAGCTCGTCGTCGCGCGCACGTCGTGCGGTGGCGGATCGAAGACGTCCGCCCGTCCGCTCGCGCCTGCGACGTTCAGCGCGCAACAGCTCGAAGACCTGCTCGCGAAGTTCGAGGAAGTCCTCGAGCGCGCCAAGAAGGACATCTGCGCGATCCTCGAAAACTTTCCGTCGAAGGAGCAGGTCCCGCCGCCTCCTGGGAGCTCCGACGGCACGACGGGGACCTCGAAGGGCCGGCGTCCGCCCGGCGACTACTTCATCGTCGGCAAGCAGGTGGGGTCACCCAAGACGGCCACTGTCGCGTTCGACCTCGCGAACAAGGAGGCGGCGGTGCTCGTCGGCGACGTCGCCGTGATCCCTGGTGCCGGCGAAGGCGCGAGCTACCAAGGATGGGCGCTCGGCGTTGCGCGTGAGAGCATCGGCGATGCTTGGTCGACCCCGCTCGAGAGCGTACCGGGCTCGACGGTCGTGCTCCCGGCGAGCGAGCTCTACGACGCCCGCGCTGCAGCGTTCGCGAGCACCGATCACACGCTCGTCGGCGGCGTCGTCTCGGGCGCGTCGACGACGGACGCCTTGGACGGGCTCGCGGCGGACGCCGACGCGGCGGTCAAAGCGCTGACGAAGATCTTCGACGCGATCAACGAAGGTGCGGAGGCGTCCTCCATCGGCCGTCCGATCATCCGCTACGAGGTGAAGACGGCGAACGGAGTGAAGTTCATCCGCTTCGCCGGACCGCTCGACGAGGCGCTCGCGATCCTCGCGGTCAATCCGGACGAGCTCGGATCCGTCGCCGCACTGCAGGTCGTGGCCGAAGGCGCGCTCGCGCAGGTGGGCACGACGGTGAGCAAGATCTGCAAAGACACCGGGGCGAACGACTCGTCGGGCAAGTCGAGCAGCGGCGAATCCGGCGCGTCGAGCAGTGGTTCGAGTGGTTCGAGTGGTTCGAGTGGTGGATCGTCAGGTGGATCGTCAGGTGGCGCGAACGCGACGAGCGACGGTGGCCGTGGTGTCCCCGAGGATCGACCGTCGAGCCCTCGTCCCCCACCGACGGACGGCGGGGCGTCGCGCGACGACCGAATCGAACGCCTCATCGAGCTGCTCGAACGGCTCCTCGAAGCGCAGGACGGGGGCGCGCCGACCGACGCTGGCGGTCTCGACGACGCGGAAGCGAGCGATGCCGGCGTGACCGAGGACGGCGGCAAGGGCGACTGCGTCGGCAATGCCGACGGATGGTGGTGCGTCGACCCGGCCATCTACGGCACTCCGTACATGGTGAAGTGCGAGAATCAGGGCATCGCGCTTGGATTCGAGTGCGCGTCGTGTACGGTCGGCGGCACGAAGGCAACGTGCCCGCCGCCGGCGACGCCGTGACGTCGGCGTTCGAGATTCGCTCAGGGGCGTACGGAGCGCCGGCCGAGGAAGAACCCGACGGTCCCGGCCGCGGACACGATCAAGAAGAGCCCGGCGAGGATCACACCGACCACCCACGCAGGAATGGGCGAGGCGTCGGGCGCGGAGCTCGCGGTCGCGAGAGCCGCCGGCCGCGGAACCGAACCCGACTCGCGCGGCAGCGGCGTCGACGCCGCGAGTGAATCGGGCGGCCACTCACCTTCACGTTTCGGTGGGACGGTGTCCGGGATCCCGGCGGCGATGGTCGGTCGCGAGTGCGGATCGATCTCGCCGCCGCTCGCATGCTCCACCTCGGCGAGGGCATCGGCCATCTGCTCGCGGACGTGGCGCTCGATGGCGTCGTGCGTGAGCGCGGGCCGTGTTCCGCTCTCGGTCTGCAGCTTCGCGAGATCGAGCTTCGGCATCTTCGTCGTGCGCTTGATGCCGTCGACGATCTCCTTCGGATACGCACGGCGTGCCGTGTCGCGCTCGTGTTCGTCGAACTTGTCGAACGAATCGGACGTCCGTTCGTTCTCGTTCGGGGCCGACTCCCGCGACGTCTCCGACGCGCCAGTTTTCATGCGTCTCCTTCCGGCATGGCATCCCCATCGCCGCGAACATCGAGTCTACCATCCGAGGCGCGCTCTGCTTCGCCTCGTTCCGCCGGCGAGTCGCACCGCGTCGGCCGCTTCCATACTCGCGCGACCGATGTCGTTTGGCTTACGCTCGCTGCGTGGCCTTGTCGAAGAGAGCGTTTGGCATCGGGGCTTCTGGGCTCGTCGCCTTCATCGCGAGTTGCTCACCGGGAACGGCGAAGATGCCGCAGCCCCGCGGCGAGGCCGGCCCCGTCCCCACCGTCATCGAACAAGCGAGTGAAGGCAGTCAGCGCATCGCCGAGCTCGGTCGCTGCACGCTCGACAGCGGCGAGGTGATCGAAGAGTGTCGCGTCGGCTACCGGACCTTCGGCAAGCTCGACGCGACGCGGTCGAATGTCGTGCTGTTCCCGACGTGGTTCACCGGGACGACGAAGACGCTCGCCGACATCGTCCCGACCAAGATCGTCGACACGAAGAAGTTCCATCTCGTGCTCGTCGACTCACTGGGGAACGGAGTCTCCTCCGGTCCGTCGAGCAGTCGAACGCAGTCCCGTCTCCGGTTCCCGCGGTTCACCGTCCACGACATGGTCGAGACGCAGCGTCGGTTGCTGCGGGAAGTCCTTGGCGTTCAGAAGATCCACACGGTGATGGGAATCTCCATGGGCGGAATGCAAGCCTACGAGTGGGCCGTCAGTCATCCAGACGAAGTGGGACGGATCGTGCCGATCGTGGGTACGCCGCAGCTCACTACCCAGGATCTTCTTCTCTGGAACACCGAGCTCCACGTCCTCCAAGGTTCCGTTGCCTACGCGAACGGCGAGTACCAGGGGCGTCCGAAGATCCCGGCGCTTCAGGAGCTCCACTGGCTCATGCTCACGACGCCTGCACATCGCAACGCCGAGACGAAGCGTGCAGACTTCGCGGCGTGGTCGGCCGAGAAAGCGAACGACACCGCGTTCGACTGGAACGACTGGCATCGTCAGCTCGAGGCGATGCTGACTCACGACATCGCGCGCGGCGACGGCGGCGATCTCGCCGCCGCTGCGAAGAAGGTCAAAGCCAAAGGGCTCGTGATCGTCGCCGAGCACGACCTCATGGTGAACCCCGAGCCCTCGAAGCGATTCGCGAAGGCGATGAACGCGGACCTCGTCGTGCTCGACAGCGCGTGCGGTCACATGGTGCCGTCGTGTGACGACGCGATCGGTGCGCGCGTGCGGAAGTTCCTCGACGAGTGACGATGGGATGGGTGCGAGGCGTTCCATCGTCTCGCGCTTCGCGTCGCTCGAGGTCGCGCGCGTTCGTGGAGTCCACGCGAGAGCGACCTTCTCCAGCGCTTGCGGCGCGTCGATGCGCGACCGACGTCTCGTCGGCGCGACGTCCTCGTCGGCGCGAGCACGCCGCCCTTGCTCACGTCATCTGGGCCCTCGCTCGAGATGTTTCGTCCCGGAGCCCATGGATGAGGAGAAGCGATCCACCCGGCGCGTTCGGTGCATACCTTGTACCACTTGCGTCGCCTATGTCGGTGTGCACAATTTCAATGCGTTACGTGGGGCCCGATCCGGATGCGCCGGAGGGCTGGGGGAGGGCGTGTCCACCATCCACCCGGCGCGCGCGTGTTCCATCCTCGTGGGCATCCACGAACCGCCGATGTTTCCGTCCTGCCCGGGGCTTCGATCCGTCCACCCCGGGCAGTCGAGGACTCACGCGCTCGTCGAACCGGCGCTCGAGGATGCGCAGCTCGCGCGCTCTGACGCGCATCGACGCGCCGCGCGCGGTCGGCCTGCCGTTTGCTGGGCTGTCCGACATGGTCATACCGCACCGCGACTGGCTGCTCCTCCGGGGGAGGATGCGCGCCGCCGCGAAGATCTCCGTCCTCCCGATGCTGCTGAAGCCGTTCTGCGTTGCCGAGCCGGACGACCGCGACGAAGAGGAAGCAGACAAGGTAGAAGAACGGCGCGATGCATGATGCTCGCCGTGCAAGGCTCGGCGCGGTCCTGGCGACCGCGATGAAGCGTGTCGACACGCGGGCGCGAGTCCCCGGAAGACGCGCGCCCAGCAGCACGAACACGCTCGTCTCGCTCGTCGTCCCGCAGTCGGACTTCATCGCGCTCCGAGCGCGCGCGGATGATCTCACGCTCGGGGGCTCGTCCGAGCACGCCGCCACACTGACCGCGGCGATGCGCGAACGCGCCGACGTGCCCGTGGATTGACCGTTGCCTCGGAGCAATGTCGCCCCCAGGCTGTCTGCACGAGCTCAACGGTAGAAGGCAGAAGAGACCGCCCTGCGTGCGGGATCCCCCGTCGCCCACTCCAGGCGAAGGCGGCACCCGTCTCGGGGAAATCACGGTCTTTTTGTCACCGCGGGCCCCGTCAACGCCAAGACCGCGACTTTCAACAGGAAGCTCGTCCGCAAATCGTGCGGGAAAACGCAACGGGGAGTTGCGACGTGACATCGGAGGGCCACGGGGGCGTTGACCCGTTCACAAACCCTCGAATATTCGTGGGAACCCTAAAATGCGCCGCGCTGCTGTCGGTCTCCTCTTCCTCTTCTCTCTCCAGGCCTTCGCCTGCAAGAAACCCGAAGCCGCGGCGCAGGTGACGTCCGCCAAGGCCGAGGTCCCCATCAAAGTCCAAACCGCTCCCGTCGAGGAGCGGCCCATGCCCGAGCACCTCATTCTCACCGGCACGCTCCGCGCGAGCCAGGAGTCCGAGGTCGCAGCCGATGCTGCCGGCAAGGTCACGAAGACGTTCGTCGAGCGCGGTGATCGCGTGAAGCAAGGCGACACGCTCGCGATCCTCGACGCACGGGGCGCCGCGATCAGTGCGACCGCCGCACAAGCGCAGACCGAGCTCGCGAAAGCGCAGCTCGAGCAGGCGCAGCGCGAGTGCGAGCGCGTCAAGGCGCTCAAGGACTCCGGGGCGATCTCGCAGGCCGAATTCGATCGCGTGACGTCGCAGTGCCAGACCACCCAGTGGTCGGCCGCCGCCGCGAAAGCGCAGCAGCAGAACGCGCAGAAGATCGTCGGCGACTCGATCATTCGCGCGCCGTTCGCCGGCGTCATCGGCGAGCGTTACGTGAACGTCGGTCAGTACGTGGCCCCGTCGACCAAGATCGTCACGCTGTACGCGCCCGATCCGCTTCGCCTCGAGCTCACTGTCCCCGAGGCGAACGTCGGCGGAATCAAGCCCGAGCAGAACGTCGTCTTCACGGTCTCGGCGTTCGGCGACGAGAAGTTCACGGGCACGGTGAAGTTCATCAGCCCGAACATCCGGCCGACGACGCGCGACCTTGTCATCGAGGCGTTCTGCCCGAACGCCGACCTCAAGCTGAAGCCCGGCATGTTCGCCGTCGCGCGGCTCGAGACGACGGAGAAGACATTTGCTGCGGTGCCGACGACGGCGCTCGTGAAGCGAGGCGACGTGATGCGTGCGTTCACGGTCGTCGAGAATCACATCCAGGAACGCATCGTCCAGACCGGCTCCGAGCGTGACGGAGCCACGGCGGTTCTCGTCGGCCTGAAGCCCGGCGAGCAAGTCGTCCTCACCCCCGGCCCCGACGTGCGCGACGGCGCACAGGTGCAATAGAGGCCCGCCATGCAGTGGCTTGCCGAGATCTGCGTAAAACGGCCGATCTTCGCGACCGTTCTCGTCCTGCTCGTCTGCGTCATGGGACTTGCGGGCTACACCAAGCTCGGTCTCGATCGCTTTCCGAACATCGACCTGCCCATCGTCGTCGTCATCACGCGTCTGCCCGGCGCGGCCCCTGAAGACGTCGAGAGCGAGATCACCGAGAAGATCGAAGAATCCTGCAACACGATCAGCGGCATCGAGGAGATGACCTCGATCACGACCGAGGGTGTCTCCCAGGTCGTCATCCGCTTCGTGCTCGAGAAGGACGTCGACACGGCCTCGCAGGAGGTCCGCGACCGCCTTCAGCTCATCCTCCAGGACCTGCCGAAGGGCATCGACCAGCCGCAGGTCCAGAAGCTCGACCCGGACGCGTCGCCGGTCATCTATCTCGCGCTCAAGTGGCCCGGGAAGCCTATCCAGGAAGTGACCGAGCTCGCGGACAAGCGCGTTCGCCGTCACTTCGAGTCCGTCAACGGCGTCGGTCAGGTGAAGATCGTCGGCGGTCAGAAGCGCCAGGTGAACGTCTGGCTCGACCCCGTTCGGATGCGCGCGGTCAACGTCACGTCGCTCGACGTACAGCGCGCGATCTCCTCCCAGAACCTCACGATGCCGGGAGGTCGCGTCGACACCGGCCCCGAGCAGCTCACGCTCCGCATCCAGGCGCGCGTCGAGCGCCCGGAGGAGATCGGTGATCTCGTCGTCCGACAGGAGGCTGGCCATTCGATCCGCGTGCGCGACATCGGTCGCGTCGAGGACGGTGGTGAGGAGGCCGAGACCGCCGCCATCCTCAACGGCGAGCCTTCGATCATCCTCGCGATCCGTAAGCAGACCGGCTCGAACACCGTCCAGGTCGTCGACGCCATCAAGGAGCGCCTCACCGATCTGAAGCGCTCGCTGCCGGCCGGCGCAGAGGTCAACGTCGTCCGCGACGACTCCGGCGTCATCCGCACCAGCATCGCCGGCGTGAAGGAGCACCTCATCGGTGGCGCCTTCCTCGCCGCGCTCGTCGTCTTCCTCTTTCTCGGCAACGTGCGAAGCACGATCATCGCCGCGGTCGCGATCCCGGTCAGCATCGTCGGCACGTTCGCCGCGATGTGGGGCATGGGCTTCACGCTCAACACGATCACGCTCCTCGCGCTCGCACTGGCGGTCGGTATCGTCATCGACGACGCGATCGTCGTTCTCGAGAACGTGTTCCATCACGTCGAGAAGGGCGAACATCCGAAGAAGGCGACGCTCGCTGCGACGAAGGAGATCGGCCTCGCCGTCCTCGCGACGACGCTCTCCCTCATCGCCGTCTTCTTGCCCGTCGCCTTCCTGGGCGGCATTCCGGGCCGCTTCCTCAAGAGCTTCGGTGTGACGATGGCGATGGCCATCGCGATCTCGCTCTTCGTGAGCTTCACGCTGACGCCGATGATGACATCGAAGTGGCTGAAGACGAGGATCCCCGGCGCGATGAAGCCGTTCGGCGAGCGCGTGACCGACGTGGTCTATCGCCCGATCGAGCGCGCCTACATGTTCATCCTTCGCGCCGTCATGAAGCGGCGCTGGATCGTCGTCATCGCCTCTGCCCTCACGCTCGGGTCGTGTGTCCCGCTCGCCGGAAAGGCGAACAAGGGCTTCCTTCCCGTCAACGACGAGGCGCACTTCGAGGTCGTCGTCCGAGCTCCGGAAGGCACGAGCCTCGCTCAGACGCGGCTCATCAGCGAGCGCATCGCTCGTGAGATCCGCGTCTGGCCGGAGGTCACTCAGACGCTGCTCACGATCGGCGACGACAACGCCAAGACGCAGAACGTCGGCCGCGTCTATGTCCGTCTCGTCGATCCCGAGCAGCGCCAGGCCAAGCAGAACGAGCTCATGGACAAGGCTCGCCGCGAGATCGTGTCCAAGCAGGACAAGAATCTGCGCATCAACGTGCAGGAGGTCGCGGCCTTCGGCGGCGGCTTCTCGACGGCGAAGATCCAGTACACCGTCCGTGGTCCCGACCTGAAGAAGCTCGAAGAGGTCGTCGAGCACGTCAACGAGAAGCTGAGGAAGGTGCCCGGCGCCGTCGACGTCGACTCGTCGCTCATCACGGGCAAGCCCGAGATCGGTGTCGTCATCGACCGTCCTCGCGCCGCCGACCTCGGCGTCTCGATCGCCGACACGGCCGCTGCGCTCCGTCTCCTCGTCGACGGTGACAAGGTCTCGGCCTTCGAGGAGAAGGGCGAGCAGTACGACGTCCGCGTCCGCGCCGAGAAAGAGTACCGCGCCGACGCGATCGGTCTCGAGATGCTCACGGTCCCGTCGTCGCGGCTCGGCGTCGTTCCGCTCCGGAGCGTCGTGGAGCTTACGCGCGGCACCGGCCCGTCGCAGATCAACCACCTCAACCGCCAGCGCGTCGTCACGCTCCTCTCGAACGTCGCTCCTGGCGTGAGCGAGGGAGCCATCGCCGACAAGGTCGCTCAGCTCGTGAAGGAGGAGAACCTCTCCGCCGAATACACGGCAGAGCCGACCGGGCAGACGCGCGAGATGCAGCGCGTCTTCGTCAGCTTCGCGATCGCGGTCCTGCTCTCGTTCGTCTTCATGTACCTGGTGCTCGCGGCGCAGTTCAACTCGTGGCTCCACCCGGTCACGATCCTGCTCTCGCTGCCGCTCACGCTGCCGTTCGCCGTGCTGTCGATCATCATCTTCCGGCAGGCGATCGACCTCTACTCGATCCTCGGTATCCTCGTGCTCTTCGGCGTCATCAAGAAGAACGCGATCCTCCAGATCGATCACACGAACCAGCTGCGCGAGAAGGGAATGCCTCGCGACCAGGCGATCCTCGAGGGCAACAAGGACCGACTCCGGCCGATCCTCATGACCACGGTCGCCTTCGTCGCCGGCATGCTCCCGCTCCTCCTCTCGCAGGGCATCGGCGCGGCCTACAACCGCGCTACCTCCGGCGTCGTCGTCGGCGGCCAGACGCTCTCGCTGCTCCTGACGCTCCTCGCGACGCCCGTGGCGTACTCGTACTTCGACGACCTCGGTCGCGTCTACCGCCGCATCTTCGGCAAGAAGGATCCGAACGCCGGCCCGCCGTCGTCGTCCTACGTGCACGAGCCGGCAGCCGTCGCCGAAGAGTGACGGGCGGCGCACGCGCGCTGCACGCCATCGAAGAAGCCGCTTCGCAAGCAGGGGGACCCTCCCTCCTCCTTGCTCGGCGGCTTTCTTCTTTGGGTCGTCTTCTCCGGGGGGGCGGCGGAGAGGCGATCAGGTCGTGTCATTTCGCGTCCGTCGCGGCGGTGGGAGAGAAGGGCCATCGTGAGCGTGCGCGGCAAGGGATGCCGCTGCTTGAACACGAATGGAGATGGTCATGAAGCTTTCCGGATTCTTCTTCGCTGCTGCGGTCTCGGTGGTTGGGCTCGCAGGCTGTTCGGGCGGCGATGGCGAGATCGCCGTCGATGGATCCGCGACGCCCCTGACGGCCGAGGGGAACGACAAGCTGTTCACGATCCGGATCGTCGAGGCACGTGAGGGGGGCTACCCGCTGGAGGGGCTCGTCGTGAAGGTGCTCGTCGACGGTAAGGACGACCCGATCACGGTGAGCTGCACGCCGATGGACGCGAACGGCAATGCGGCCCTCGACAACGACGAGAAGCTCGAGTGCGTCGAGCCGGGAACGAACATCCTCGATGCATCGGTCGCCGGGCAGGAGCTCGAGGTCGAGCTCTACGCGAAGATCGACGACGCGGAGGAGAAGGTCGGTAGCGCCGCTTGGACGCCGGCCAAGTGATGTGACGCGTCGGCGTCAGGGCATCACGTCGTCCCTCGACGCGTCACGAGAGCGTCGTTGAGAAAGCGTCGATGCGAAAGCGTCGATGAGAAATGGCGAAGGGCCCCTCGCAGGGTCGTGCGTGGAGGGCACGACGGGCGAGGGGCCCCGTTCGCATTCACGGGCGCGTTCGCGTAGCGGTGCTCAGGTTCGGCCGCTGGGGGCCCACTGGTGCTCGGCGGCGACGTGGCCGTAGCCGGCTCCGACGATGATGCCGTAGAGCATGTGGGCGACGAAGAACGTGATGACGCCCAGCACGCCCAGGTTCGCGAAGTAGGGGCCGGGGTCGGGCATCTGCTCCGGGATGAGCGGGTGGAACTGCGGCGTGAGCCCGATGGCGATGCCGATCAGCGCAGCATGGACGGTCGCCGTCAGCATGCCTGTGAAGGGGCCGCCGTGGTCCCAGACGTATTCGAACAAGTATCCGTAGAGCAGACCGAACAGACCACCCATCAGGAGGTGCATCAGCAGTCCGACGCCGAACGCTGTCCCGCCGGGCTGGAGGCCCGTGAGCGTGCCGAGGATGATCTCGATGCTGATGGGGAGCCCCGCCGCTCGAAGCACGGCTGTGAACAGAGTGATCGCCGCGGCGCCGAGGACGCCGAAAAGGATGGCTCTACCGAATCGCATGTTCTCGCTTTCCTCCGAGACCGGTGTTGCACCGAACGCGCCAGCTCGTGCCTGCGCGGACGTGAGCGAAGCGAGTCGCTTGCACGTGCGGCTCGTAGTGATGATCCGGTGGGTTGACGCGACGTTGCCCCGCTGTGGCAAAGCTGCCGGGCGGCCTGTAGGATCGCGAGTGCGTGACCAGTCACGACGAGGACAGGGTCTCGGAAGCTGCCATCCGCCTCGTGGTGCAGAAGCGGCGGGTCAGTGATTCGCTCGCGGACATCGCCGTCCACGGGGACGCCGCAGATCGGGCGGAAGCGCTCCTCGAGAAGCTCGAGCGCACGACGGAGGCTTCATCGCGAGCGCGCGTGCTCGTCGAGATCGCCATCACCTTGCGCGACGGCCTCGCAGACGACGCTCAAGCGACGGACGCGTTGCTCGAGGCGTGGCGCCACGACCCGACGAACGACGACATTCTCGATCATCTCGAGCCACTCGTTCGCAAGGAGAGCCGTTGGCGCGAGGTGCTCGAGCTGACGCGAGGGCTGGCGGGCGCCGAACGAAATGCGAAGCGAGGACTCGCGTACAGCGAAGCGATGGTCCGATGGCTGACGCGAGAGGTGGCCGATGCGGACCTCGCGCGGCAGTGGGTGGAGAGGGTGCGCATCCTCGATCCAACGCACGCGCTCGTCCACCTGCTCCAAGCGGCGGTGTCGCGGGAGCATGGCGACTACAAGCGGGAGATCGACGAGCTCGATCTGGCTGTCCTCAGCACGCGCCGAAAGGACGACCGCGTTCGGATCCATCTCATGCTCGCCTCGCGGTACCTCGAGGAGCGGACGCTCAACCGGGTCGAGGCGAAGAAGCAATTCGAGCAGGCGCATCGGCTCTTCCCGCACATGATGGATCCGCTCCGTGGCCTCGAGCAGATCGCCGCCGCGGAACATGACAATGTCGCGCTCGCCGAGGTGCTTCGTCTGCAGGCGGATGCCGATGTCGACGAGAACGAGCGTCTCCAGATCCTGGTTCGGTTGGCGAAGCTCGAGGAGCTCGAGTTCCGCCGCCCGGAGCTCGCTGCGCGCACGCTCGAACGCGTGATCGCACGGGCGCCCGCGCTCCTGTCGACCGAGCAGGTGAGCGTGCTCGACGACCTGGAGCGATGCTACCGCGCAGCGCGGATGTGGCCGGAGCTGCTCGCGGTGCTCGAGCGGGGCGCGATCAGCGACGCCGATGCCGAGACGCGCGGCGCCCGGTTGAAGCGACTCGGCGACGTGCTCGAATCGAAGCTCGGGGACGTGCGGGCAGCGCTTGCCACGTATCAACGCCTCGCGGGCCTGATGCCGGAGGACGAGACCGTCGTGAGCGAGCTCGCGCGGCTCGCCGAGAAGGTGTCCGACGTCACGTTGGCCGTGAACTGCCGTGAGCGACTCGCCGAGCTCGCGAAGGAGCCGGCGCTGCGTGCGAGGCACAACCTGATCGCCGGTCAGCTCATGACGCCCATCGACGGCGTCGCCGCGCGTCGGTACTTCGAGCGCGCGGTGAAAGCGGATCCAACGAATGCTTCGGCATGGAACGCGCTGCTCTGGGATGCGCGCGCCGAGAATGACCATGCTCGGGTAGCGCGGTATCTCGAGGAGCGCGCGCATGCGACCGAGCTTCCGCGCGCGCGCGCCGCCTGCTTCGTCGAGCTCGCCGAGCTCCGGGCGAAGATGGGCGACGCCGGAGCCGAGCGGCAAGCCTACCTGCAAGCGATCGCGGCCGACCCGATGAACGAGAGCGCGGCGACTGCGCTCCTCGCGCCGCTGCTGGCGGAGGGCCGCTGGGCGGAGGCGGAGCCTCTGTGCGACGTCGTCATTGCTGCCGGGGAACGCGACAAGGACAAGGCGCGCATCCACTCGGCGCGGAGAGCGCAGGCGCACGTCGCGTTCGCGCTCGGCAAGCCCGATCGCGCGCTCGTCGCGTGCCTGGCGGCGTTCGAGGCTCGTCGCGACGACACCGATGCCCGTGCCGATCTCGTCCGTGCGGCAAGTGACATGCGTGCTGATCCCCAGGTGTTGCAGGCACGCGATGCGCTGATCGCCGTCGCCGATCGCCCCGCAGGGCTCGCAGCGGAGACGCGCGTGCTTCTCGCCGAGGTGCTTGCGCTCATGGGTGAGAACGATCGCGCCTCGACGCTGTTCGAGGACGTGCTCGCCGAATTGCCGGACGACGAGCGTGCCCTCGCCGGGTTGTCGCAACACCATGCCGCGTCGGGGAACAAGGTGGCGGCGCTGGTGCTCAAGCGCCAGCGAGCGCTGGCGATAGCCGATCCGCAAGAGCGCCTCGCCACGCTGCTCGAGACGGGAGAGGCGTTCGCGAAGATCGAGCAGGACGACCTTGCAGCCGAGGTGTACGAAGCCGCCCGGCAGCTGGCTCCGAACGATCTGCCCATCCTCCACAAGCTGCTTGCTCTGTATCGGAAGACGCGGAAGTGGCCGAACCTCTTCGACGTCCTCCGCTCGATCGCGGAGGTGGACGTCGACCCGCATCGGCGCGCGAAGACCCTCTTCACGATGGGGCAGATTGCGAACGCCGAGCTGCTCGACCGCGGCACCGCGCTCGAGCTGTTCGACCGGACGCTCGACGTCGACCCTTCGCAGCTCGAGGCTTTCGAGCGGATCGTCCGCATCCTCACGGAGGCGAAGGACTGGGCGGGCCTCGACCAGATGTACCGGAAGATGGTCGCTCGCGCCGATGCGCGCGGCGATCGGTCGCTTTCTTCGCTGCTCAACAAGCAGCTCGCCATCGTCTATCGCGATCGCATCGGCGATCCCGGGGCAGCGATCCAGGCCGTGCAGACGGCGGTGCAACTGAAGCCTCAGGACGAGGAGGCGCAGGCGATCCTGCGCGAGCTGCTTTCGAGCACGGGGCAGGCGAGCGGCGCGGTGGCGATCACCCTGGAGCGCGTGCTCAAGGATCCGATGGACCCTCGGCCGTATCCTGCGCTCTTCGACCTGCTCGTCTCGCAGAACGCGCGCGACAAGGCCCTCTGCGTCGCGAGCGCGATGCACTTCCTCGATGTTCCGCATCCGCTGGCAACGGGATGGAGACAGAGCTATCCGCAGCCGCCGCTCGAGGCGATCGTGCTCGATCTCGGGTCCGAGGGGTACAGGCACCTGCTCCATCCGGAGCTCGATCCGACGCTCACGGAGATCTTCCACATCGTCGCTCCGGCGGTGGTCGACATCGCGGTCTCGCGCCTGTCGCTCCGCGAGCGCATGAGCCACCCCGGACCGGCGCTGAAGGGGCAAGACTGGCTCGCGGGCACGGTCGCGCGCGCGGCGACGATCTTCGGCGCGCCGGCGCCACGTTTGTACGCGCGACGCGTTCCCGGACCCGCGCTCGCTCCCGCAGCGACGAAGCCGCCGAGCCTGCTCGTCTACGCGCAGGCGCTCGCGGGCGTCAGCCGAGAGGTCCTCGCGTTCATGATCGGCAAACGTGTCGTGGAGGTCGCGCCTCCGCTCCTCGCGCGCGCGCTCTGTCCGTCGATCTCGGAGCTCAAGGCGCTCGTGTCTTCGGCGGCGCGCATCGCGACCGAGCAGACGGAGCCCAGCGATCTACCGCTGAAGGAGCGCCTCAAGAAGGACGACATCGCTCGCATCGGCGCCGCGGTTCGCACGTCGATGGCGATGGGGGGGAAGCTCGACGTCCTGCGGTGGTCGCAGCTCGCCGACCTGTCGGCCTCTTATGGAGGTCTGCTCCTCGCGGGAGACCTGGAGGCGGCGCGTGCAGCGATCGCGATCGAGCCTCAGGCTCCGAGCGATCTGAGCCCACGCGAGAAGATGCGCGAGCTCGTCGCGTGGTTCCTCGGCGATCGCAGCGCACAGCTCCGGCGTCAGCTCGGCGTCGCTCTCGGCTGAAAGTGGCGTGGTAGCATCAGCGCCCCCTGCAGCGTGCAGGGTTCCTTCCGCGCTCAGGACGAGGCTGCCCCCGATGAAGCTGATCGATGTCCTTCCCATCCTCGACCGATTGGCCCCGCTTCGCTACGCGGAGAGCTGGGACAACGTGGGATTGCTCGTCGGTGATCCCGACGCCGACGTGCGGCGCGTCCTCGTGACCGTCGACTACTCGGCGCTGGTCGCCGACGAAGCACGCGCGCAAGGGGCGGAGCTCGTCGTTGCGTATCACCCGCCGATGTTCGCACCGGTGAAGCGTGTCCCGCACGATGCATTGTGGGCAGACGCCGTCCGTCGAGGCATCGCGCTCTACAGCCCGCACACTGCGCTCGACGTCGCGCTCGGAGGAACGAACGACTTCCTCGCCGATGCCAGCGGTATCGCGAAGAGCAATCGGCGCCCTCTGCGACCCTTCGTGGCGAAGCCCGGCACGAGCGAGCCAGACGGCATTGGGCTCGGCCGCGTCGGAGACATCGCCCCGGAGCGGCTCGGCGACATCGTGCAGCGGCTGAAGCCAGCGCTCGGGCTCGACTACGTGCTCGTCGCCGGGTCGCTCGACAAGGTCGTCAGTCGCGTCGCCGTGGCCGCGGGTGCGGGCGGAGAGCTGCTCGGCGACGCGATCCGGGCGCGAGCGGAGCTCTTCGTCACCGGCGAGATCCGCCATCACGATGCGCTCTCGGCGCTGCTCCGTGGGGCGGCGGTGGTCGCCACGCTGCACTCGAACAGCGAGCGCGCGGCCGTCCGCGCCTACGCCGACCGCGTCGCACGAGCGCTCGACGGCGTCACCGTCGTTTCGAGCGAGCGTGACGCGGACCCGTTCGCGGTCGCGTAGTCACTTCTCCGTGCCGATCGCGTCCGTCCAGCGCTTGATGTCTTCTTCGGAGACGGCGCCGTACGGCGCCACGCGGGCGTCCGCGTAGCCGCGCTCGCGCAGGTCGACGAGATACTGCTCACGGGAAAGCAACGTTCCGCGGCACACCTCGACGTCCTCGGGGCGCTGCTCGTGCCTTGCGCGCTCGAGCAGCTCGCTCATGACCTGCTGCGGGACACAGTGCCGTTTCTGCGGGTAGACGAACGAGAAGAAGATCAGGTGGCCGAGCAGCACGCGCCAGTTGTCGCCGAACCTCCGCATGAGACGCTCCCAGTTCAGCGTCGCGCCGCACGCCTCGATCAAGTGATAGACGTCCGCGCCGTCGAACCGCTCACGCTCCATCACGAAACACTTGCTCACGATCATTTCCTCGACCGGGCAGACGAGGACCTGCACGTTCCAGAGCGTGCACCTCGCCGCGTGCTCGAACCAGGCGTCGTCTACCGGGCACAGTCCGTTCGCGGAGTCGAAGATGAAGTCGACGAAGTGCGGCCCGGACCACGCCTTGGCAAGCCAGTGCGGGTAGAGCGTCTCGGTCTCGAACCCGACCTCGGACAACACGCTCATCGCTTGGTCGAGGTCGCGCTTGCGAAGGAAGATGTCGAGGTCTTTCGTGTCGCGCGCGATCCCCGCGAAGTGCTTGAGGGCGAGCGCGCCGCCGACCAGGAAGGGAACACCAGCGTTCGTCAGGGTCCGGAGGGTGTCCTCGTAGAAGAGTCGGGCGACCGGCCGGACCATCCTGCGGGTGCTGAGAGGAACGTGGGTTCTCTGGGTTTGGGCCATGGGTGGATGCGATCTGGTTCAAGCCCCGTTCCACGCCGCGGCGCAGCACCACCTGGAGCTTGCGGCTGCTTGGACCCGAATGTGCGTCGACGCCCGTGGCCGAGAGGTACGCGAGTTGCCCTCTGGTGTGGAGCTCATGAGTGAGACCGAACCCCGCACTTCCGAGAAGCGTCCGATGCGCATCGCGGCCATCGGCGACTTGCACGTCACCAAAGAGTCCGTCGGCGCGCTCCGACCGCTCCTGGCCCAGGTCGAAGCACGCGCAGATGTGCTGCTTCTCTGCGGCGATCTGACGGACTACGGCCTCGTAGAGGAGGCGCACGTCCTCGCTCGAGAGCTCTCCGTCGTGAAGCATCCCATCATCGCCGTGCTCGGCAATCACGACTTCGAGTCGGGCCACGTCGACAAGGTCGTGGAGGTGCTCTCCGAAGCCGGTGTCCGGGTGCTCGACGGTGACAGCCTGATGATCGACGACGTCGGCTTCGCTGGCGTCAAAGGCTTCTGTGGTGGATTCGGGCGAGGCACGCTCGGACCGTGGGGCGAGACGGCTGTGAAGTCGTTCGTGAAGGAGGCGCTCGACGAAGCCTTGAAGCTAGAGTCCGCTCTCGCGCGCCTGCGCACGCCGCGAAGGGTAGCGCTCCTGCACTACGCGCCGATCCGCGACACGGTGATGGGCGAGCCGGAAGAGATCTATCCATTCCTCGGATGCAGTCGTCTCGAGGAGCCGCTCGAGCGGTATCCCGTGACGGTCGCCTTCCACGGCCACGCCCATCGAGGCGCGCTCGAGGGCAAGACGCGCGTCGGAACTCCCGTGTACAACGTCGCTCTGCCTCTTCTGCGACGTCACCTCGGAGAGCTGCCGCTCCGGATCGTCAACCTGCCGTGAACGGAGGGACTGAGCAGCGACGAAGGCCCGCTCTCCGCTTTGGGGGGTGGGCCGTGGGCGTCGTCGGTCCACGCGGCACACACTCCCAGCCGTCACGGTGTGGCGCGCATGCGAGCCCGACCGGAGCCAACGCCCGCGTCAGATGACCTCACGCGGAGGGCAGCCGCCTCGGGCTCGGTGGCGCCGCTGCGGCCGAGACGCGTGCGCCGCCTTCGATGGGCGAATGCGACGAGCTTCGCCCGGATGGGCGCCACGTGCGGAGGGGCATGGCGACGTTCGCGCGGAGGGCGGGCGTAGGCGGGTGATCGCGTGCACGCGGTACCCGCGCGAAAGGCGCTTTCAGCGAGCGTCGTCGCGAGCGCTTCGACTTGCGAGCTCGAAGAGCGCTTCGCGCGCGTACGAGGACGCGAGGGCCTGCGCTCGTTCGCGATGCCTCTGCGGATGAACCTGAGGACGGCCCACGTCGTAGGTATCCCGGCGTCGAAGCCGTGTGCTGCGTGTTGGGGCGATGCTCGCGATCGCCGTCGAACACGGCCGCCTTTGATGGACGAGCTGCTGGGACCGCCCATCGGCGTGCGGTGCGGAAGTCTCGCCAGCGTACGGTAGACCTCTAGCTTGGGTGGCGCCGGCTCATGCTTACGAGCTCGAAAAAGCCGGGCAAGCTGTAGAGCATCATCGTGGGGACGGAATGTTGCGAGACCGAGGTGCCGCGAGCAGCGGTCGCGCTTCTCGGCATGCCGCTCGCAAGTTCCGCGACCAACATGGTCGCTCAGGTACTCCCGCTTGCGTCGCGCGTCAGCGTCGACGACCTCAGCTTCGACAAAGTCACAATGAAGGAAGCCGTCCGCCGGATCGTGCGGATGGCGAAGAAGCGCGATCGCGCTCGTTACGTCTGCACCGGCAACCTCGACCATCTCGTGATCGCCGAGCGCGACCATGAGTTCCGCTCGGCCTATCGCAAGGCTGACCTCGTCGTCGCCGACGGCGCACCGGTCGTCTGGCTGTCGCGGATCGCCCCGCGCGCGGCAGGTGGGCCGCTGCCGGAGCGCGTCGCGGGCAGCGATCTCTTCTGGGAGCTCGCGAAAGTCTCGGCCGAAGCCAACCTCCGACTTTTCTTCCTCGGCGGCGTGCCCGGCGCGGCAGCCAAAGCGGCTGAGGTCATCGAGCAACGTTATCCCGGAGCGCGGATCGCGGGGACGTATTGCCCGCCGTTCGAGACGTTCGACTCGAAGGAAGAGCAGGCCAGGATCCGGCGCATCGTTCGTCAGGCTGCGCCCGATGTCCTGCTCGTCGCGTTCGGCGCGCCGAAGCAGGAGAAGTGGATCGCCGCGAACAAGGACCTGCTCGGCGTACCGGTGTCGATCGGTGTCGGCGGATCCTTCGAGATGGCGGCCGGTGTTCGCCGGCGCGCTCCGGTGTGGCTCCAGAAGTCGGGCCTCGAATGGCTCTACCGGTTCGCACAGGAGCCGAAGCGCCTCTTCCAGCGTTACTTCGTCGACGACCTGCCGTACCTCGCTGGCGCGGCGGCGCGCGCGATCGTCCAGCGCTTCAAAGGACCGGCCCGCCTCCCGGGCTGAGCCTTCCTCCGAGGCCGGCAGGCCGGGGCCGGCGGCGCGTCCCATGACCGGATCGCCTGGAGCGATGCTATAGCTCCGGCGTGACGCTCCCGCTCAAGCCGCCGGTCCCGCCGATGCTCGCCAAGCTCGCGAGCGACATCCCCGAGGGAGACAACTGGCTCTACGAGCCGAAGTGGGACGGCTTTCGCGCGCTGGTCTTTCGGGACGGCGACAAGGTCTACACGCAGAGTCGTGACCTGAAGCCTCTCGACCGGTATTTCCCCGAGCTCGTCGAGCCGTTCAAAGAGAACCTGCCCGAGCGCTGCGTCCTCGACGGCGAGATCGTGATCGCGACGGAGAACGTGCTCGACTTCGACGCGCTTCTCCTGCGGATTCATCCCGCAGCCTCGCGCGTCGAGATGCTCGCGAAGGAGAAGCCCGCCTCGTTCGTCGCGTGGGACCTCCTCGCGCTGGGCGACGAAGACCTGCGGGAGATCCCTCAGCTCGAACGCCGGGCCCGCCTCGAGAAAGCGCTCGCTCACGTCAAGCCGCCGATCCACGTCACGCCGGCGACCCGCGACAAGGCCGTGGCCGCGGACTGGTTCGGTCGCTTCGAAGGGGCCGGGCTCGACGGCGTGATGGCCAAGCCGCTCGACCTCGGCTACCAGCCGAACAAGCGCGCGATGGTGAAGATCAAGCACGCGCGCACGGCCGACTGCGTCGTGGCTGGCTTCCGCTGGTACAAGGAAGGGAAGGGAACGCTCGTCGGGTCCTTGCTCCTCGGCCTTCACGACGACAAGGGCGTCCTGCACCACGTGGGCATCTGCGCCTCGTTCACGCGCGAACGTCGCGCGCAGCTCGCGAAGGAGCTCGAGCCGCTGCGCGAGGGCGCGCGCGAGGCGCACCCGTGGCGGGAGTGGGCCGAGTGGCAGGACGATCGGCACGCCGCCGACCGCCGTATGCCCGGCGCGACGAGCCGCTGGAACCGCGGCAAGGACCTCTCGTGGGAGCCGCTTCGCATCGAGCGCGTCGCCGAGGTCGGCTACGACCATCTCCAGGGCACGCGTTTCCGGCACGCGACCCACTTCAAGCGCTGGCGCCCCGACAAGCCGCCTGCGGAGTGTCGCTACGATCAGCTCGACGTCACGCCGGCGATCGAGATCGAGCGCATCTTCGGCCATCGCGACGGCGAGGGCTGAAGCCGCCTATTGCCACTCCGAGGCGGGATCGTAGTCGGGATCCGGCGGCTCTTCGGGCGGCCTCTCTTCTTCGGGGACGTTCTTCAGGTTGACGCGGATGCGCGTCCAGGCCGAAGACCGGCCGCGCATCGTGTCCGTGAGAACGTCCTCGGGAGCCAGGTAAGGCACGACGGACGGATGCCGGGCCTTCCAGCGCTCGAGTCCTTCCAGCGCGTCGGCCTTGAGCTTCGCCTTCGCGATGATGAGCACGGGCAGCTTCGGTCGTGGCCGTGCTGGTGCGGCGCCTTTCGCCCGTGAGGGCGCGACGCGAGGGGCTTCGCCCGGTGTCTTCTGGAAGTGCGGTGGCCAGGGCGCGTCGCCTTCGCCCTCGCGTTCTTGTCGATCGGCGAGCTCGAGGAGCTTCTCGATCGAGTAGTGAACCTCGTCGATCTTCGCGTGCGCATCTCCATGCTCCGCGAAGAGCTTCGGGACCGTGAGCATCGTGAAGTCGGCCGGATCGCTCGTGTCGAGCTCCTCCCACGACAGCGGCATGGATACGCGCGCATCGGGCGTCGGGCGAACGGAGTATGCGTTCGACGTCGTGCGATCGCGCGCGTTCTGGTTGTAGTCGAGGAACACGCCATGCCGTTCCTCCTTCCACCACTTGCTCGTGGCGATCTTCGGCGCGCGCCGCTCGACCTCGCGAGCGAAGGCGAGGGCCGCGCGCCTGACCTGCTCGAACGGCCAGCGTGGCGCGATCCGCACCCAGATGTGGACGCCGCGTGAGCCGCTCGTCTTCGGCCAGCCGACGAGCCCCATGTCCGCGAGGACCTCACGCGCGACGTTCGCTACGTCGAGGATCTGTCGCCAGCCGACTCCGGGCACCGGGTCGAGATCGATCCGCAGCTCGTCGGGGTGGTCCATGTCCTCTGCACGGACAGGATGTGCATTGAGATCGACGCAGCCGAGGTTGATCACCCATGCGAGCTGGGCGACGTTGCGGACCACGACCTCGTCGGCGTGCCGGCCCGACGGGAACGTGAACGTCGCCACGTCAATCCATTCGGGACGTTTTGCCGGCGCACGCTTCTGGTAGAAGGCCTCTTGTTCGACGCCGTCGGGGAAGCGTTTGAGGAGCATCGGCCGCCCGAACACGCCGCGGACGGCGCCCTCGGCGACGGCGACGTAGTACTGGACGAGATCGAGCTTGGTCAGACGCAGCTTCGGGAAGAAGATCTTCGTCGGGTTCGTGATCGTCACTTCGTGACCGGCGAGCTCGAGCACCTCCGACTTCGGAGCCATGCGGTGACGATACCTCGACTCGAAGCGGGGAGGGACCGGGCGACGCGACGATCTACATCGTGCAGCGGAGACGAGCCGGCCCGCGCAGCCGCGACAGGTTGAGCGCCGAGTTCACGAGCGCGACGTGGGAGAGCGCCTGCGGGAAGTTGCCGAGCATCCGCTTCTCGCGCGGGTCGTATTCCTCCGCGAGGAGCCCGACGTCGTTCGCGAGGCCGAGGAGCCGCTCGAAGTGCGCTCGTGCCTCCTCGTGGCGCCCGAGGAGCACGAGGGCGTCCACGAGCCAGAACGAGCACGCGAGAAAGGCACCTTCGCCCTCGGGCATCCCGTCGACGCCCGGATGGGTGATGTACCGGCGGACGAACCCGTCGCCCATGAGGCGCTTCTCGATGTTCATCACGGTGCGAACGATGCGTGGATCTTCCGCAGGGAGGAATCCAACCGCCGGTAGCATCAGCAGGCTCGCGTCGGGCTCGGTCGACCCGTAGTACTGCGCGAAGCCGCCGTGCGCCGTGTCGAGGCCGCGGTCGCAGACCTCGGCGTGGATCTCGTCGCGCACCGCCCTCCAGCGTTCGAGGGGACCGTCGAGCCCCCACTTCTCGATCGACTTCACGCCGCGGTCGAACGCGACCCAGCACATCACCTTCGAGTGGACGAAGTGGCGCCGTGGACCGCGTACCTCCCAGATCCCGTGGTCGGGCTGACGCCACGCCTTCTCCAGGTGCCGGAGCAGCGAGCGCTGGAGCGACCACCCCTCGTCCGTGTGATTGAGGCCCGTCGAGTGTGAGAGGTAGAGCGTGTCCGCGAGCTCGCCGTAGACGTCGAGCTGCATCTGGTCGGATGCGGCGTTGCCGATGCGAACGGGCGCGCTCTGTTCGTATCCGGGGAGCCACGGCAGCTCGACTTCGGTGAGTCGACGCTCGCCTGCGATGCCGTAGAGGATCTGCAGCTGATCCGGTGCACCGGCACACGCCCGCAGAAGCCAGTCGCGGAACTCGCGTGCTTCGTCCAGGTAGCCGGCGCTCAGCAGCGAGTAGAGCGTCATCGTGGCGTCGCGTACCCAGCAGTAGCGGTAGTCCCAGTTGCGAACGCCGCCGATTCTTTCCGGCAATGACGTCGTCGGGGCCGCAACCACGCCGCCCGTCGGCGCGAACGTGAGCGCCTTCAGCGTCATGATCGAGCGCCGGACCGCGTCGGCGTACGGACCCTCGAGCTCCGAGCGGCAGGCCCATTCACGCCACCACTCTTCGGTCCGCGCGAGGGCCTCGTGTGCGTCGATGGGCTGCGGACATTCGTGCGCGTAAGACGGCCCCCAGCGCATCACGAACGGCACGCGGTCGCCCGGTCGGACGACGAAGTCGGAGTGTGTGCGGAGGCCTTCGCCGTGCATCGGCGCGGGCGTCCAGATGCGAAGGAGGTCCGGACCGGCGATGGCCTGCAGGACCTGCCCGTCGACTCGCTGCACCCACGGCACCGTCTTTCCGAAGTTGAACCGCAGCGCGATCTCGGAGTGGACGCGGACAGCGCCGCTCTTGCCGGTGACGATGCGCACCACTCCTGGCCCGTCGTCGCGGACGGGCATGAAGTCTGTGACGACGATGGTTCCCTCGTCGGTCGTCAGCTCCGTGTCGACGCACATCGTTCCGTGGCGGTACGAACGACGCGAGCTCGTGATCGGGGCAAGAGGCGCGATCTTCCAGAAGCCGTTCTCTTCCGTGCCGAGCAGTGCGGCGAAACACGCGTCGGAGTCGAACCGCGGGAGGCACAGCCAGTCGATCGACCCGTCGTTCCCGACGAGCGCGGCACCACGGCAGTCGCCGAGCAAGGCGTAGTCTTCGATTCGTCGAGCCATCTAGCCGTCAGTACCGGGGCAACTGCCGGGACGGATGGGGCCCGAAGAGCTTCTCCGAGATCCGCTCGCCGAAGATTGCGTCACCGAGGCGCAATGCCATGCGGTCGATCCAGTCCTCGGCATCCCTGAGGTATTGCTGGACGGCCTCTCGAAAGCCCCATGAAACGCCGACATCTCGCTCCGTCCGCTTGGCTTCCATGAGCCGATGAGCATGCACGAGCGGGGCCGAGAGTGCTCGAGCTCGAGCCGAGCACGAGCGCGCGCGGTCGGAACCTATCGAGTCAGTCGATCGTTTCGAACTGGTCGAACTCGAACGAGTACTCCTCCGACTCCTCGAGCCAGGTCGCGACCATGCGCGTCGGATAGAGCGTCGTCTCACCACCTGCGGACGCCGGCTTCGCGATCGGGATCTCGAACGAAGCCTTCTTCTCGAACGTCGAGACCGGGATCATCGGCTCGAGGAAGACGACGTTGCCCTTCCAGTAGCCCATGATCAACGAGGCGACGAAGTCTCCGCCGGACGTGTCTGCCTTGGGCCACGAGTGGTAGCCCATCGCGTTCACGCAGAGCTCGGGGGTGCCATACCCTTTGGGGATCTTGTCGGCCTTCGGCATCGTCTGGTCGGCGCGGCACTCGATCGCGTCGATCTCGGCGCGCGAGCCCCGGAGGAAGTGGAAGTCGTAGTGCGCCTCGGCATACGGGTTTGGGCCGTGGCCTCCGGGCAGCCAGTTCGCGCGCAGGTGATGGAGGAGCGTCTGCTCCTTGGCGACGGACGGCATGTCGAGCACGAGGTCGTCCTGAAACGGGTGCGACGAGGGACCGGACGTGAGCGCCTCCAGCGAGAAGACGACGCCGACGCTGGCGACCGTTCCGTCGGGCTTCACCTTCGCGAAGCTCTTCGCGGTGCCGTCGAAGAGCTTGCCGCTCTTGCCCTCGACCGTGGTGAGCTCCTCTTCTTCGCCGCCCGTGCCGGTGTCGCTCGAGCCGGCGTCGACCGGCGCGACCTCGACGATCTTCGTCGTCGTGCACGCCGCCGTGAGGGATCCGAACGCAGCCGCCGCGAGCCCTGCGACGACACCGAGAACTGCTGAGGTCTTCATGAGCCGCGCGGCTTCTAGCGCAAAGATCCGCAGATTCAAGGCACGAGGGCGAAACAGCCCTGAAATCGGCAGAGGTCGGGACTTTCCGCGTCTGTCCGCGCGTCAGTCGCTCGCGACGGGCGCCGCTTCGGCCGCGGAGGCGTCGGCGCAGCAGCGGAAGCCGGTCGAGTAGTCGTGATAGTCGTGGGCGTGCGCCGTCGTGCGGTACTGGCAGCCGTCGCCGTTCAAGGTCGTGTCGAGGAAGTAGCCGCCCGCAAACGTCCCGTGTGGCGCTGACGGGTCCGTCTTCACCCATTCGTGGAGGTTGCCGACCATGTCGAGCACGCCGTAGCCGTTCACGCACTCCTCGTGCGAGCCCGTCTTCGCGAGGGCGCCGTCGACCTGTCCGAGACGAGGATCGTTGAGCTGCGTCCATACGCTCGGCGCGACCGAGACCGGGCGTGCGCTCGCCTTCGCGGCTGCAGGCACGCGCTTCGTCCCGCGGGCGGCCGTGCGCTCGTTCTTGTCACCACGCCGCTTCGACGGCTTCGCGGCGACTGCGCCGGGACGCGCAGCGCGCTGCTTGGTCGTTTCGGCGGCACGCCCTTTCGTCGTGACGTGCGCCTGTCGGCCTGGCTTCGCCGTTCGTGAGGCCGTGGCCGCGGTCTTGCTCGCGGCGCTGGTGCCCGTCTTGGGCTTCGCGCCCGCGGTCGCCTTCGAAGCGGCGGCACGCGAAGAAGCGGCGGCGGCGCGCGAAGGCGCGGCGGCCCGTGAAGGCGCGGCCGCCTTCGCGCTTGCGACGCGTGCTGTCTTGTTCGGGGGCGCGCTCGCGACCGGATCGGCGAGCGCCTTGAGCCCGAAGACCGCAGCCACCGCGCTCCTGCCGGTGTCGTGGCAGGTGCCCGGACGGCGCGCTGCACCGTACGGGAACGTCGTCTTCTCGGGACCCATGCACGCCGTCTTCCATTCGGCAAACGCGCAGAGGCGTTTGCCGGATGCCGCGCAGGCGTCCTCTGCCTGGACTTCGCTGATGAACCCCTGAGGGAACACGTCCGGCTCGCTGACGGCGCGGACCACGTGGCCGTCGACCGTGAGCCAGTGCGGGAACGGCTTCTCGTTTCCGTCGGAGTCGACCTCGACGAGCGAGGCCTCGTATTTGTCGATGCAGAAGCGCGCGTCCGCGCTTTCGACCAGCACCATGTTCCGTGGGCACGGTGCGTTCGGCTGAGCCGCGAGCTCGCTCGATGCTTCGACGTCGCCGTCGGCGTCCGAGCCCGCGGCGTCATCGTCCTCGCTGTCATCCTCGGTCTCGTCCGCGCCGCCGTCGGCAGTGGCGGTCGGCGCATTCGCCGCTTGCGAGGCGTGACGCGGGCTCGTTCCACATGCGCTCACGACGAGCCCGAGCACCATCCCGAGCACGATGAAGGCGCAGCGCAGTCGGATTCGGTCCATCCAGGGCTCGCTCTAGCGGAGCGACGGCGGCGCCGCCAGACGGGCGCTTCGAGGCTCCGACTACAGGCTTCCCTTGCGGATCGCCGCCATGGGCAGCGAGCTCCATTCCGCGTCCGAGAACGTGGGGAGCTCCCCGCGGAGGTACGCCTCGAGATCGGGCAGCGCGTCGGTCCCCCAGAAGAGCTCGTCGTCGACGAGCACGGACGGCACGCCGAAAATTCCGCGTCGGATGGCCTCGTCGGTCGCGGATCGGAGGCGCTCCTTCGTCGCCGTCGTCTGCGCTTCGGCCACGAGCGCCGGCCCATCGAGGCCCACACGCGAGAGGATGCCAGCGACGGCCTCGGCGGAGTCGATGGCCTCGCGTCGGGTCCAGGCGGCGGCGTAGAGCGCGTCGATGATCGTCTCTCTCGTCGTCAGGGGCAGCGGGAGCGACGCGACCCTCAATGCTGCGAGCGGGTTGAACGGATGCGCGGGCGGCGGAGCGACGGAGGGCACACCGAGACGGTGCGCCTTCCGTGCGATGTCTTTGAAGAGATACCGACGTTTCGCCGGGATCTCGGCCGGCCCCTTCTGCCCGTGCGCGTCGAGCAGCGCCGCGAACAGGACGGGCACCGGCTCGACCGAGCGCCCGCATCGACGTGCGATGTCGCGGATCTGCGTCCATGCGAGGAACGCGTACGGCGAGATGAAGTCGAAGTAGAACTGGAGCTGGGGAGGGACGGCGTTCGGAGGCAAGGTCACTCGGGGCTCATGACCCGAAGCAGGTGCCGGAGCAAGCCGCAGGCTGTTCGAGCCGTGCGCCGGGCGTCGGGCGGCGTCGCGGCGCCCTTCAGTACACGCGCGAGCGCGTTCCGTCGTATTCGCTCACGTCCCGCGCCGCCGCCGGGATCGCGAGCAGCTCCTCGATCGATCGGTCTTCGTTCGCCGCGCGCGAGATCTCGAGCAGCACGCGCTTTGCCGACACTGGGTTCGCGCCGTCGAGCGCGACCTCGATCCGATCGGAAGCCTCGTCGAGGGACGCGAGCGCATGCCCCGAGGCGAGGTCGCGTTCGCGCCAGGTCGGTGGCTCGGCGGTAAATCGGTGCCGCGCGCGCAGCTTCTCGTGCTCGTCTTGCAGGAGCGCCGCGATGCCCTGCCGAACGCGCCCGTCCGGATGTTCCAGGAGCGGCAGGTACGCAGCGGCGCTCTCCATCTCGTGCGACTGCCGGAAGGCGTGAAGCAGCGGCCGGTATTCGCCGCTCTGCACGCGGGCGACGTTCACGTGAGCGGACACGAGGTGTGTCGGCGCGACCGCGTAGAGGATGGACACGAGCGCGAAGGCGTCGAGCTGCCGTCGAAGGAGCCACGTGAACGTCTTCCGCTCCCGAAGCTTCCACGCGACGAGCACGACGCCGCAGACGACCAGTGTCGTCCCGAGGATGCCGACGATGCGGAGATCGGAGAGGCCGCTCTTCGCAATGTGAATCGCGATCCGGCGATACGTCCCGACGGCGAGGATGACACCCTGGCCCATCCAGGCGAAGGCCAGCCAGCGTGCCGTCTTCGCCTGCGCGTCGTGTGCGAGCGCATCGCGGAACATCACGCCGATGACGGCCGTGAGCATGAGGAGCGCCACGGTCAGCCAGAACGCGCCCGCGTGCGCGTATTCCTGAGTGCCCATTCCTGCCGGAGGTGAGCCGCTCCAGAGATACGTCGCGTCGATGGCGTTGTACGCGAAGAAGAGAAGGTTCAGACCGACGAGCGCATTCCGTGCGACGAGGAGCGCCGGCGCCTTTGCTTCGCTCGATGTCGATGCGTTCTCACCTCCGCTTGCCAGGCGGCATGCCGGTCGTAGCAGGGAGACCCCCGCCACCGCGGCGCTTGCCCAGAGCGTGATCCGTCCGAACGATGGCAACACGAGGACGCTCGTCATGGCGGTCCACGCGGTCCCGAGCCCGCGGGCGACGACGGGATTCGCGAGCGCGAACACGCCGAGGAACATCGCGACGAGCCCGGCCGGGACGACGATCGGGAGGACGGAGACGTTTCCGAGTCGCGTTCGGCCGGCGAGGCGCACGACGCCGGCGCTGGCTGCACCGATGCGCGATGCGAGCTTCGGCACCGCGCTCACGGCCGCGAGAACGATCTCCGGAACGAACGCGCTTCGCGCACGCAGCGCGACGACGAAGGCGCCGACGAGCATGAGCCCGGAGAGCACGGTCCCGGTCGTCGGGCAATAGGCGCAGCGCGCGGCGACGAGCGTGAGCAGGGCGACGACGACACCGAGCCGCACCGATCCTCGTGTTCGCCGAGCGCGTGCTGCGAAGAAGAGGAGAACCGGGACGGCCGCGAAGAGCAGGGCGAAGCCCAAGCCGAGCCCGGACTCCTCTCTCGTCGTTCCGTCGCCGGAGGCCCAGAGGCAAATGTCCGTCAGCGCAACGACGCCGAGGACAGCCGCGAGCTCCACCGGTCGATACGGGCGCGGCTGCGGCTTCGGCTTCCGGGGCATCGATGCCGCTGGCCACGCGGCCGCGGTGCGGTACGGCGGACCGTTCCACAACGGGTAGTGGGCCGGGGTGACCGAACCTCCTATCGGTTGAGGGGGCGTCCCCGAGGCGTCGGTTCCGAGCGCCGTTGGGGGCGCGGCGAGGGAGGTCGCCATCCATTGCGGCGTCGTCGAGGTCGGTCCAGAGGGCTCGTGGTCCATGTTCTGTACGACGCGCGAGCGCGATGGATTCTTGCGATCGCCGCCCATCTCCGGCGACCGCTCGACGCTCGCTCGCGACCGGTCGCCGATCGACGCGCGCGCGAGCGACGAGCGACGGTGTCGTCGATGCGAGAAAGCGTCGCGCCGCCCTCCATCTTGTCGACAAGTACGATCGACTATGATTCAAGAAGCGTCGTGCGAGTGGTTACCGACGCGGTCTCCCCGGGGGGCTGGGAGCGTCGCAATACGGACAACGCGACGGAGCAGCCGAGCTCGGGGGTGTCTGCCCCTTCATGGGCCTCGGCTCCTCCTTCAAGCGGCCGCACGAGCATTCCCGATGCTCCATTCAGTGAGACGCGCCCTGTCAGTACGCCGGCGATGAGCGGTCCCGTCCCGTGCATCCGTCTGTTCGCCGATGAAGTAACGGTTCACCACACCGAAGGCCTCGGCTCGACGTTCGACACCCAGAAGATGCCGCTCATCGAGCTGGCGTTCGAGTACGAGGGCGTACGCGTCCTCGCTGCCGAGGAGGACGACGAGGTCATGATCGACCTCGATCGTTTCGTCCCCCGCGACCCGATCGAAGAGGGACGTGCGCGCCGCCTCCTCGAGAGCTTCGGTGCCGTTCCGCTCGATTGCCTCGACGACTGGGCGAGCGCATCGCAGGCCGACTACGTCGTCCGGTGCGAGGGTAACGTCCACGATTTCGCGGGCTTCAGCGCATACGTGGTGCCGCAGCTCCGTTCCTTCGGCTGGAAGGTCGAGATCGCGGCCGACTATCCGTTCCGCGTCGTCGATCGCGAGCCCGCCTGGTACGCGAATGTCACCGCATCGCCCGACAGCTCGCGCCGGCGAAGCCGCTCCGGCGACGAGGAGGGGGAGGTCGAGCGACCGGACTGGTTCGGCCTCCAGCTCGGGATCGATCTCGAAGGCAAGCGCGTGAACCTTCTGCCCGCGCTCCTCGAGCTGCTCGAGCGATCGAACGGCAAGGGGCTCGGCGAGCTCGCGCAGATCACCTCCCGCAAGTGCCTTGCGCTTCCGGTGGGCGACGGCCTCTTCGTCGCCGTACCCGCCGAGCGTGCACGCTCGATTCTTCGCGTCCTCGCAGAGCTGTACGACGGCCAGGCGCCGAAGGGCGAGGTGCGCTTCCCGCAGGTGCGCGCCGGCGCGCTCCTCGGCCTCGAAGAGGCGTTCGAGAAAGACGGCGCGGCGCTCGAGGTCGGCGGCGACACCAGCGCCCGCGAGTTTGCGTCGGCGCTCGCCGCGGAGAAGGTCGAGGTCGACACGGTCGAAGGCCTGAAGGCCGAGCTCCGGTCGTACCAGAAGGAGGGCGTCTCCTGGCTACAGACCCTCCGCGCGCGCAGCGTCGGCGGCGTCCTCGCGGACGACATGGGGCTCGGCAAGACGCTCCAGACGATCGCGCACGTCACGATCGAGAAGCATGCCGGGCGCCTCAAGGACCGTCCCGCGCTCATCATCGCGCCGACGAGCCTGGTGATGAACTGGGAGCGCGAGTTCAAGAAGTTCTCGCCGGACCTCCGCATCCTCGTCATCCACGGGCAGCACCGGCACAACGCGTACGACGGCATCCGCGACGCGGACGTCGTCATCACGAGCTACCCGATCCTCTGCCGCGACGAGGAGAAGTTCGCCGAGTGGACGTTCCACCTCGTCATCCTCGACGAGGCGCAGACGATCAAGAACATGAAGAGCCGCGCGCACGTCGCGGCGCGTGCGGTCGACGCCGAGCACCGCCTCTGTCTCTCCGGGACGCCGGTCGAGAACCACCTCGGCGAGCTCTGGGCGCTGCTCGACTTCGTCAACCCGGGCCTCCTCGGCGACGAGCTGCACTTCAACCGCTTCTATCGCGTCCCGATCGAGCGCAACAAGAACGAGGACCGGCTCCTCGCGCTCCGCGAGCTCGTCTCGCCGTACATCCTTCGCCGCAACAAGCGGGACGTCGCCAAGGAGCTCCCGCCGAAGACGGAGGTCATGCGGCCCGTGCAGCTCCACGGCGGGCAGCGCGAGCTCTACGAGTCGATCCGCGTGGCCGCGCACGCGGAGGTCCGCAAGATCATCCGCCAGAAGGGCCTCGCGGCGTCGGTCGTTCCCGTGCTCGGCGCGCTCACGAAGCTCCGTCAGGTGTGCTGCGATCCGCGGCTCGTCCGCATGTCGCAAGCCGGCAAGATCCGCGAGTCGGCGAAGTACACGATGTTCTTCGAGCTGCTCGACAAGCAGCTCGCCGGCGGTCACCGCGTCCTCGTCTTCTCGCAGTTCACGAGCATGCTCGGTCTGCTCGAGGCGGGCCTCCGTGAGCGGAAGGTGAAGTACGCGATCCTCACCGGCGACACGAAAGACCGCGCCGAGGCCGTCGACCAGTTCGAGAAGGGCGGGGCGAAGGTCTTCTTGATCAGCCTCAAGGCTGGCGGCACCGGGCTCACGCTCACGAGCGCGGACGTCGTCATCCACTACGACCCGTGGTGGAATCCCGCCATCCAGGCGCAGGCGACCGATCGCGCGTACCGCATCGGCCAGAAGAAGCCGGTCATGTCGTACCAGCTCTTCGCAGCGGGAAGCGTCGAGGAGCGTATCCTCGGCCTCCAGCGGTCGAAGAGGCACGTCGCGGATGCGATCCTCGGACAGGGCGCAGCGGCGAGCTCGCTGACGGAAGCCGAGCTCGACGTCCTCTTCGCACCACTCGGCGCCTGACGCGCGCTCGACGCTCAACAGTTACACGGCACCGGGGGCGGCGAGCCGTCGGCTCCGCACGCCGCTCCGCGGAGATCCTCGAGGCATCGTTCGACCTCGTCGTCGGTGCACACCGATTCGGCGTCGAGCTTGTCGCCGTACTTCTTCTTCGCTTCGGCCTTCGTTCGCGTCACGCAGTCGTCGACGCCGCCGGGATACGCCGCGGCGAAGGCGGCCTCGCCGGAGCACTCCTTCACCTTCTCGCAGATGGCGGGCGTCGATTGATTGACGACCTCCTCGGCCGTCGGCTTGGAGCTGCAGGCAGCAAGAAGAGCAAGGAACGAGGCGGCGACCACGAAGCTGGGGAGTGAAAGCATGGTGGCGCGCTGGAGCAAGGCGTGTGCCCCATGGATGACCCGCGAGAAGACCGGCGAAACCAGGCCCGGCGCCGCACGGGCGCCCGCAACTGTAGACCTTGATTCACGCACTCGCGACGCCGATGCCGGGCTCCTCGCCGATCCGCTTCGTCGCTCGGTCGTGCGAGACCGCGTCGCGGAGCTTTGCCCGGTGGCGTTTCGGTTTGTCGACAGACGCGCTCGCAGGCGGCGCTGCTCTGGGCCATCATCAAGGGCCAGCCCATGCGAACTGCGAATGGGCTCATGACCCGATGAAGATCGCGCTCGTCTATCCGCCGCCCTGGAAGATCGCCGGCCCCGGCGAGGCCCGCCATGCCAACGATGGCCCTCCGGCCGAGTACCGCGACGGCGATCTCGACGCCGACTTCCACCAGACCCCGTACGGCCTGTTCTCCCTCGGCGCGCAGGCGCTCCGCGCGGGGCATCAGGTGAAGATCTTGAACCTGTCCAACTATGCCTGGAGCAAGGTCGAGGGGATCGTCGCTGCGCTCGATGCGGACGTCTGGGGTATGTCGTGCTGGACGGCGAACCGGCGCGGCGTACGGCTCGTCGCCGATCTCATCAAGGACAAGCACCCGACGGCCCACGTCGTCGTCGGCGGTCCACACGCGACGCCGCTGGGGCCGGAGCTGCTCCGCCACCATGCGAGCATCGACACCGTCTGCGTGGGCGAGAGCGACCTCACTTTCCTCGAGCTCGTCGACCGCCTCTCGCGCAAGGAGAGCACGAAGGGGATCGCCGGCACGGTCTACCGCGACGGCGATCGCATCGTCACGGCTCCCGAGCGCAAGAACGTCGCCGATCTCGACACGCTCGCGTCGCCGCATCACTGGTTCGACACGCACATCTTGATGACGTCGCGCGGCTGTCCGTGGGCCTGCACGTTCTGCGGAGCGGAGACGTCGTGGGGCCGCGGCTTCCGAGCAAACTCGATCGACTACGTCCTCGAGGCCATGGAGAGCGTCAGCAAGCGGCTCCCCGTGAAGATGATCCAGATCAAGGACGACACCTTCACGACGAACAAGAAGCGCGTCCTCGAGCTCTGCAAGCGTATGCGCGAGAAGAACCTCGGGTTCTTCTGGAGCTGCGATACGCGGGTCGACCTCCTCTCGGACGAGCTCCTTCGCGAGATGCGCCTCGCCGGATGTCAGCGCCTCTCGCTCGGCGTCGAGAGCGGATCGCAGCGCATCCTCGACCTCATCGACAAGAAGATCACGCCGGACGAGATCCTCGAGTCGACGAACCTCGCGAAGAAGTACGGCATCAAGGTTCGCTACTACATGATGCTCGGTAACCGCGGTGAGACGAAGGAGTCGTTCCACGAGACGCTCGCCTTCCTCGAGCGCGCGGCGCCTCACGAATACGTCTTCTCGTGCCTCTCGGTTTATCCGGGCACACGCGACTTCCGCGATGCGGAGAAGGCAGGCTGGCTCGATCGCGAGGCGTACTTCACCGGCGACTTCCAGGAGCTGAAGACACCGTTCGACGCCGCAGAAGACGACATGCGCGTGATGAACGAGTGGTTCTACGCGAACAGCGGCCTGCGCATCGGTCATCGCGACGGCGTGAAGGAGTACCGCGAGATCCTCGAACGCCTCGAGGGCTACCACGCCGCGCACATGGATCTGGGCGCAGCGCTCTATCACGAGGGAGATCTCGACGGCGCCGAACGGCATGTCCGTCGCGCCCTCGATCTCGGGTACCCGTGCCCTGGTCTCGCCTACAACCACCTCGCGTGTTTCGCGAAGGCGCGTGGCGAGCTCGACGCGATGATGGACCTCTTCACGACGGCCGCGAAGGCGGATCCCCAGCACTGGGTGCTGATCCAGAACGTGAACGCTGCGCGTGCCTGGTTCAAGGAGCGCGGACCGAGCCGCGGCCTACCGCTCGAGCTGACGGTGCGGCACGATTTCCAGCTCCTCGAGCGGACCGCGCAGCCCACGTTGCCCGGCCCGCTGCCCGACGACTAC
The DNA here is from genome assembly GCA_023423895.1 of Pseudomonadota bacterium. Classification (GTDB taxonomy): domain Bacteria; phylum Myxococcota_A; class Polyangia; order Polyangiales; family Polyangiaceae; genus Labilithrix. The sequence continues at coordinate 109,147 of JAFAER010000249.1, read as the reverse complement.
GCCGAGTGGAAGGACATTCCGCTTCGCTCGGAGGCCGCGCCGCGCTGGATGAAGACGCCCGACGTCGAAGGCAGCGGCAAGGGGCTCGGAGATCCGCTCGGGAAGAAACGACTCACCGTCGTCTGACGTCGCGCACGCTCACCGCATCCCGCTGACCTTCACGATCTGCGCGCTGCAGACGTTGCCGCCTGCGGGCACGAGGATCGGCGGGTCGGTCTTCTCGGTGATGATGTCGGCCTGGTGCGCGCCGTTGCCCTGCGCGACGAAGTTGACCTCGACGCTCACCGGCAAGATGGCGCCAGCCGTCAGGGGAGTCTCGTCCGTGGAGCCCGACACCACGAACGCGTTCGCGTTCGTCGAGAAGTGGCGGACGTAGACGTATTTGTTTCCCGTGTTGCGCACCGCGAACGACCGCTTCGACTGGTCCGGCCGGAAGCCGCTCAAAGTGAGGGGCGAGGCCTCGATGATGCCGCCCACGCTCTTCACGGTGGCCGTCGCCGTCGTCTTCTTGGGGTTCGGGCTCGTCACGTCGATCTCGATCGGATCCACGTGCGAGCCGATGCCCTGTCCGACCGGCTTCAGCGTGACGGTGATCGTACGCGTCGACGGTGTGCTGCCGTTCGCGGGAGGAACGGTCAGAGCATCGGCGGCGACGTCGAACCAGGCCGAAGCGGCCGCCGACACCGTGAACGACGCCGCCACGTTCGCGTAGTTGGAGACGGTGATCGTCTTCGTGGCGCCGCCCGCGGACACGCAGGGCACCTCGCCGAAGTCGAGCGCCACGGGGTTGACCGTCACGTCCTGGTTGACGCGCGTCCCCTGGACCGTCAGCTTCGGAAGCTCGCCGCACGTCGGCTCTTGCGTCGTCGGCTCGAGCACGGCGCTCACGGGCGGTCCCGCGGGGCCGGGAGCCAGCGTCACGGTGGCCGTGGCCTTCTGTCCCGGTGCGATGTTCACCGAGCCCGCGCCGAGGTCGACGGTGAAGTCCGCGCTGGCGCCGCCCGGCGGAACGGTGGCGAGGCCGAGCAGGTTCACCGGCTTGGTCCCGGTGTTCTCGATTTCGATCGTCTGCGGGGCCGAGGTCGTCTGCTGGCGGACCTCTCCGAAGTCGACGAGGTTCGGCGAGATGGCGAGCGCTCCGCCGTCGACGGTGACCTTGACGGGCACCTGCGTCGCGTACCCGCCGACGCGCACGATTACCTGTCCGTCGAACGTGCCGGCCCGCGTCGGCGTCGCGCGGAGATAGACGAGGACGACCCCGTTGGCGGGGATCTTCCCGGTGAGCTTGCCGACGCTCGCGTCCGCGGCGTCGCGGAGCGCAAACGCAGAGCCCTCGGGTACCTCGAGCTCGTAGTCCGCATCGGTCGAGGCCTTGTTCTCGATCGTGACATGCGCCGTTGCGCGATCACCGCCGCCGGCGCACGACGTGTCGAGGCTGACGCTCGCGGGGGACACGGCGACCTGCGCCGAGCTCTGCGGCCCGGTCCCGGTGTCTTCTCCGTCGCCGCCACGCGCGCTCGGATCCGGGTCCTCGAGGCCCGCGATCTTCGCGCAGGCGACGAGAGCGACGAGCGCCCCGGTAGCGGCAAGCAGCAGATGTCGAGAGGGCCTCAAAGCAAGCTCAGCATATCACACCGCCCGGCTCTCGCCCGAGCGGCCGAGGGGGGCCGCTAGAACGCGAAGTATGTGGGACGCCAGCGCCCGCGCAGGCTCTGCCGCGAGCGAACTAGTGGAACCGTGGGACCTCCGCGCCTAGGCTCGCGCGCGATGAGAGCGATGCGGAGAGCCGTCACGCTGGCGATCCTCACCGGAGCCGTGGTGACGGCCACGGCCGGAGCGCAGGGATGCGGCGATACGTCGTGCACGGCGGAGAACCACGGGCTCGGCGATGCGCCGGCTCTCGCGCTGCGGACGTTGCCTGGAAAGGTGAATACCGAGGTTCCGTGCGCCGCCGAAGGCGTCCGGCTCCTGGCCTCGGAAGCGGAGCTCCAGGCGCTCTACGACACGCTCGAAGTCGCGCCGGAGAACCGTCCGGTCGTCGACTTCGCTCGCGAGCGCGTCATCGTGAACGAGACCATGAAGTCCGAGGGCCTCAACTGGGCCGTCCAGCGAGGGGAGACGGCGATCGTCGGGCTGCTCGGCTGCGGATTCCACCAAGGCACGACGTGCGTCATCCAGGTCAGCGCCGTCCCGGCGCTCGTCACCGGCGTCGAAGCACGAACGTGTGATCCCGTGCGTTGCGGAACGCCGCGGCTCACGCCGCCGCGGAGGCGCTGACACGGCTCGGAGCCGAACACCGTCCACGGGATCGGCGCGCGCGGATTGTTGCGCGCATGGGGCGTTGCTTCGCCATGCCGGGCGGAGTCACCGGCATGGCGAACAGCGGCAGCTCGCGCGCTACTTCACATCGCGCCCGAGCGCGTGCTCGAGCCGGATGCGGGCGAGGCGAGCGTCGACCTTCGCGTTCAGGTGCTCGAACCGTGTCTGGGCGAGCGCGGTCTCGGCGTCGATGAGGGTCGTCGCCGTGCCGCGGCCTGCGTTGAACAGCTCGCGCGCGACGCGGTAGGCCTCCTCGGCGCTCTCGAGCTGACGGGTCGTCGTCTGGATCGCGGTGTCGGCCTCGACCACGGCCTGGTACGCCTGCGTGACCTCCATCTCGACGCCGTCACGAACGGCGAACTTCTGCGCGTCGAGGGCGGCAGCGCGTGCCTCGATGTCGGCCGCGTTCGGACCAGCGGTGATGAGGTCGTTCGGCGACCACGTGATCTGTGCGCCGACGGCCCACGTCGGGAACCACTCGTTGCGCTGCGGGAATCGCCGCTGGTTCGGATTCGCGTAGGTCACGTCACCGAAGCCGGAGACCGAGGGATAACGATTCGCCCGCTGGACGCTGGCGAGCTTGCGGGTCGCCTCGGCGTTCCTGTCGATGCTCTTGATCTCGGGGCGCGCCGTCATGGCTTCGCTGACGAGCGAGCGGACGTTGCCGGGCGAGGGCGGCAGCGGCCCGTCGAGCGACTCGCCGGGCTCGAACCTCTCGTCCTCCGTCGCGTGCATCGCGACGCGGACCTGACGCTCGGCGATGACGACGCTGCTCTTGGCGCGCTCGACGAGCAGCTCGGCTGACGCCACTTGCGTCTGCGCGCGGAGGACGTCTGCCTTCGACGCATTGCCGACGGAGAACTGGTTCTGGGCGTCCTTGAGATGGGCCTGCGCGACGGCGAGGTTCTGCTCCGCGACCTGCACGGCGCCGCGCGTGCGGAGCCAGGTGAAGTACGCCAGCTTTCCGTCCGAGTACGACTTGGCGCGAGCCGTCGCGATGTCGTAACGCGCGGCCTCCTCCTGCTTCGTCGATGCCGTGTAGCCCTGGTTGATCTTCAGGAAGTAGTCGCTGATCGGGATCAGGATCGTCGCCTGCGCGAGCCACTGATTGAAGATGAGCGGGAACGTGAGGGATCCGCCAGCGAGCGTGGGGGTGGGGTTCACCGTCCCGGCCGGCTCCGTCGTGACGACGAGGCTGCCCGAGCCGAGCGTCGGAGGCGTGAACTCGCTGAGCCGCGTGTAGCTGCCCTTGAGGCCGATGCGCGGAAGGTAGTTCGCCCACGCGGCGTCCGACCTCGCGGACGCGGAGGACGCGTTCTCCTCGGCGGCCTTCGCCTGGTAGCTCGTTGCCGCGGCGCGGGACGCGACCTGCTCGGCGGTGATCCCACCGGGGACGGCGGCCATCATGTCGGGGCCCGCGGCGGCGGCCGTTCCGATCGTCGGGGCGGCGGCGCCCGGTGCGGGCGCGGCTTGCGGCTGCGCTGCCGGAGCGGCCGGCTGTGGCTTCGCGGGGGCAGGCTGAGCCGTTGCGGTGGAGACGACGCTCGTGGAAGCTGTAAGGAGGAGCGCGACGAGCGCCCTGGTAGGCAAGAGACGGGCAGGGCCGAGGATGAGCCGGCGGCCCGAAGAGAGCGCGGGCAAACGCCCCTCGCCCTCGCTCACGCGGCCCACGTCGGGCTCAGCGTGAATCGACGCGACGCTTCGCATAGGAAGTCCTTTCGTGCTGACCTTCGATGCCGCTGGGGGGGAGGACGTCACGGGCCGCTTCTACTTCGCCTGCACAAAAACCTGGACGAAAAAGGACGGGACGCAGGAGGATCCCGGGCAACGATGGTTCATCGACCCGCGGGAAGCGGCCCGAGCGCCGGATCCGTGCCGCGCCACCTTGCGAGCGGTCGTGGACGGGCGTCCGAGCGGCTGCGTGCCACCCTCCGTGAAGTCGTGTGCGGGTTGATGACGGTCGCGGCCATTGCGTTGCTCGTCGGCTGTCCGCCGCCACCTCAACCCAAGAAGCTCGAGATGGAGCCGATCGGGACGATCAAGAACGTCCCGACGACCCCGCGGGACGACGACGACGGCGACAGCCAGGTCACGACGCCGAACAGCGGCACGCCGTTCCCGGGCAGCAGCACCTGCAGCGCGACCGAGTTCGAGAACCTCGAGGAGACCTTGAAGCTCTGTGAGGTTCCGATGCCGCGCGCGTCGGACGTGCCGTCGATCAAGGACAAGCTCGATGTGAAGATCTCGACGAGCACACCGTCGACGTCGCCGGGCGGTCGGATCGACGTGCAGATCACGCTCCGGAACAAGACGAGCGAGCCACTTCCGCTGTATTTCACGGGAGATCCGTTTCCCCGATTCGACATCGAGGCCCTCGACGGAAAAGGCCGGCGCGCGGACCTGCCCTCGACGAAGTGGCCGGGCTACCCGAAGGGCTTCAAGCCCGAGGCGCGCGACGCGAAGGCCGCCAAGATCACCCTCGACAAGAACGGCACGGCGCGCATCAAGATCGCGTGGGATGCGGTGAAGACGAAGTGGGCGCCGGACAAGGCGAAGGTCTGGGAGGGCCGCGGCTATCCGCGACTGCCCGCGGGCCCGCTCGCGCCGGGGAAATATTCGCTCCGCATCGTTCTGCCGCTCATCGGCGACGTCGAGGCGCCCAAGGTCACCGTCGACGTCGACAAGGCCTGACGTCCCCAGGCGAGCGACGTAGCGGATCTCACGAGATCCACGCGATCGCCGACAGTCCATGCAGCGCGTCCTGACGTTTTCGGAAGGGCGGGTGATTCCGTGGGCTTCCAGGCTGGTGGGGAAGGTGCGTACATCGGAACACGTATTGCTGGGCTGCTGGCGGCGTTCGCGCCGCCCCCCAACGGAGCTTCCACCATGCGTCGTCTCGCTTTGCTCACGACCGGTCTCGTCTCTCTGCTCACCATCGTCGGATGCGTCGCCGACTCCGAGGCGGACGAGGACGCGACGGACGAAGGCGCCTTCAGCTCGAACCAGGCGACGCTCCTCGACTTCGAGTTCGACGGCGTGCTGGTCACGGACTCGTCGTGGAACGACAAGCAGACGATCCAGGACCAGCTGCTCTACACGATCGGCCACCTGAACCAGCAGAAGAGCGTCGGTCGTCTCGACACCCTCGAGCTGACGAACATCCAGAAGACGAACGTCGATGGGAAGATCGAGATCAAGTACCACGCGAAGCTCCCCGTCGCGTGGGGCAGCAAGACGAACCTGCCGACGCGCTACGAGTTCAAGCTGCCGAAGGACATCAGCTTCGCCGGGCAGCAAGCCTTCACGGAGGCGCACAAGCACTCGTGCGTCGACTGGGCCGCGCACGACGTCGATACCGGCAGCATGTGGTACTACTACCGGCCCGAGGCGAACGGCTGCCAGATCACCGACGCCGAGGTCGTGAAGACGGTGGCGACGGCCACGCGCTCGACGACGAACACGACCGGCAAATATCCCGAGCTCCACAAGGTCTGGGAGGACGACCGCCTCGAGGTCATCTCGATCTTCGGCAAGAACGAGGCGACCGGTGGCGCGAGTGACGTCGGCGTGCGCGGCTTCAACTCGTTCGTGCAGACGATGAAGACGCAGCTGCGCGACTACCAGGTCGTGACCACGCCTGCGAACGTCTCGACCGCTCCGGGGCCGGACATCAAGGACGTCACGATCGAAGGCACGCTCGCCGACGGCAAGAAGGTGAAGGTCACCGCGCTGCTCGTCGACGCGATCACGTCGGTGTGGCCCGGCTTCAAGGAGCGCTACGAGAGCCTCACGCCCTCGGCCGACCTCATCATGTACAACGGCCACGCGGGGCTCGGTCAGAACGTGCGTGCGCTCGCGCGGATGGGCCGATGGGTCCCCGGCAAGTACCAGATGTTCTTCATGAACGGATGCGACACGTTCGCGTACGTCGACGGGTCGCTCGCGCAGACGCGCGCAGCGCTCAACCCGGACGATCCGTCGGGCACGAAGTACATGGAGTTCGTGACGAACGCGATGCCGTCGTACTTCCACTCGATGCCGGCAGCATCGGCGGCGATGGTGAACGGCCTGCTCCAGTTCGAGCAGCCGAAGACGTACGACAAGATCTTCGAGAACATCGATCGCGCCGAGGTCGTCCTCGTCACGGGCGAAGAGGACAACGTCTACACGCCGGGCATGCCGCTCGGCTCCGGCGGCGGCGGCGGAGACGGCGACGGCGACGGCACGTTCACGCCGTTCGAGGAGTCGGGCACCGTCGCGCGCAACGTCGAGCAGGCCTTCAGCTACGACGCGCCGGTGGGCACGTACACGATCGAGCTCTCGGGCACCGGCGACGCCGACCTCTACGTGAAGAAGAACGCGCCCGCTGCGGCCCGCGTCTACGACTGCCGCCCGTACAAGAACGGCTCGGCCGAGAAGTGCGAGGTGACGTTCGACGCTCCGGGGAAGCTCCACGTCATGGTGCGCGGCTACGCTGCGTCGAGCACGTTCACGGTCAAGGGCACGAAGCAGTAAGCGCGAAGCGCGTCAAGCAAAGCAAGGAAGCCAGCGGACGGCCGCGCGCTCGAGCGAGCGACGCGGCCGTTTTCGTTCATCCGTCGTCGACGGCGGCGCGTCGACGCCGCTCGTCGCTCCGCGCTCTTGCGAGAGGAGGCGGAGCTCACGAGGCGGGCTCACGCCTTGTCGCCGCGCTTGCCGTGGTGCTTGCCGTGGCCACGCCCGCCGTGGACCTCCTTCGCCACCTTGCGGATCGCGCCGGCCTCTTCCTTCGTGACGGTGCCGTCGGCGACGGCCTTCGCGACCTCGGCGTTGATCTTCGCGACGCCGGCGTCGAACTTCGCGCGGAGCTCCTTGGCCTGATCGGCGGAGAGCGTGGAAGCGCGCTTCTCCATCCGTTCGCGGGCCTTCGCCTGCCGCTCGTCGACCTTCTGCTTGAACGCGGCGGCGGGCATCGGGAAGCTCGCCTTCTCGTGCTTCTCTCCTGCCATCGCGGGCGCGGCGGCAAAGACAGTGGCGAGGGCGAGGACGGTACCGATGATCTTGGATCGCATCTGGACGAAACTCCTTCTCGTGTCCGGTCGTTCGAGGCCCGGCAACGCGCTGGGCTCGTGAAGATGGACGGGAGAGCGCCGTCGACGATGCCGCGGTTTACCCTTCTTTACGGCCAGCTTCACGGTCGGCGCCGAAGCGGTCCGATAGCTCAGCCGTCATCTCCGCCCAGCGGCGCACCTCTTCCGAGACGTCGTCCTGGCCGGCGCCGTAGATGGCGATCTGGCGGGCCACGACGTCGATCCGCTCCCACGCGGACAGCGCCTCCGGCTCGATGACGCGTACCCCGCCGAGCTCGGGGCGCGACAGCGCATCGATCCGGCAGAGCGAGAACGTGATGCTCAGGCGGGGGCCGGATGCATGCGGCTCGCAGGGGCCGCCCCAGTGGAGGGCGTTGGCATTCCAGACGAGCCCGGTCCCTGCTCCAACCGGCGCCGGAGTGATGGCGTTGGCAGGATGCCTATGCCGAAGCTGAGCTTCGTCGCTCGCTGCCAAGGCCGCGGGGTACGCCGGATCCCGATCGAGCGGGACGAAGTGCATACATGAGCGCTCGATGCCCGCGTCCGAGAGCGCGATCCACACGTTGAGGTATTCCGGGCGCTCGCGATCGAGGACCGAGCTGTCGATCCCACGATGGGGAGCCCAGCCCGACCGTCCTGGGCGAACGAGGAAGGCCCAGGCATCCTCGACGAGCGCGTACGGCTCGGCGAGCAGTCGGCTCACGGCGTCGCGCACGCGGACGCCCACGCGCCACGGGCCGGGGAACGCGTACACGGTCACTCCGGGCAGGCCGGCGCGAACCAGCTGCTCGATCGCGACGACGAGGGCGTCCCGTTCGCCGTCGTCGGTCACGCCCTCCATCTCGAGCCACCCGCGCGACGCGAGCAGGGCAGGGGCGTCCGGGACGATGCGCGGCGGCGGCAGAGCTCGTGGTGGGGCCTCGGCGAGGCCCGCCACGAGGCTCGCGAGGTGCTCGGGACGGAACCCCTGAAACGTCGAGAGCATCCCGTAAAAGTACCAATATTTCTGAGGGCTGGAGCTCTTCCGCGCACACGCACGGAGGTTGACTTCAGGACGTCCTTCGATAGAGTACGAGCGCTCTGCTTCAAACGAAGTGCCGGCGTCGTGCACCTCAAGTGTGGCCAGCACCTAGAACCCGCGGACGCAACAGCCCTGGAGCAGGGGGAGCATGATGCCTACCGACGACGACTCGAAGCCTGCCGTTGACGCCATCCCCGATGCGAAGCGTCCTCGTCGTCCGTACCGTGCGCCTCAGCTTCGCCGCCTCGGTTCGGTGCGCGAAGTGACGTGGGGACCGGGGTCGGCGCTCGAGGGTGCAGCCGTCGGCTCGAAGCTGGCAAAGATGTAGCGACCACGTGAGGTCGCTGCTTCGCTTCCGTCCGAGCGGGACGGGAGAGTCGTTCGCGAGCCTCGCGGAGGCCGCGAAGAACATCCAGGCGCGAGCGCTGGACGACCGCGCGGTGGCCGCTCACATGCTCCTCGACGTGCCGATCCCGTCGCACGGGACGGTGTATCGAGGCATCGACTCGTTGGTTGGCGACGAGGCATGGGGGCCGCCAGCGGGACGCGCTCGACCGATCAGCCATGAGCGAGAGGCGGCGGGTGCCCTCTACGCCGTGCTCCGTCGAACGGTGGCGCGATCGATCGGCAAGGCAGAGCGGGTGGCCGTGCTCGCCGGAGGAGGCATCGACTCTGCCGCGTTGCTCGCGGTCACCGACGAGATCATGCGAGAACGCGGCGGCACTGCGTTCGCCATCGCTCTCGACTACGCGTGTCCCGGCGACGATCGCCCGTACTCGCGCGCTCTCGAGGAGCATCTCCGATGCGAGACGATCCGGGTGAGCCCACGCGAAGGCGCTTCACATCTGTCGAAGGTGCGCGACGGCGTCGATGCTGCGCCGTTGTTTTGGCCGCTCGCCCCCGTCCAGCTCGCTCTCTACGACGCTGCACGTCGTCATGGGGCCGAGAAGATCCTCACGGGCGCGGGCGGCGACCATCTGTTCGACGGGGACCCGCGGGGCCTCGCCGAGCTCGCCCGCGAACGTCCCCTCCAAGCCGTCCGTCTCGCACGAGCGCTCGAGGGCTTCGACGAGCCACGCTTTCGGACGCTCGAGTGGATCGTTCGCCCGCTCGTCGCTCCGCTCGTCCCGCGCGGCCTTCGGCGCCGGGCGGCGCAACGTCATCGCGATCGCTCCTGGTTCACGCCGTGGTCGACCGCTCGGCTCGACGAGATCGCCGGAGAGCTCTGGGATCGGAAGTTGGAGCTGACGCTCGCGGCGCATCCACCCACCGACACATCCAGCGACACATCCGCGTACTTCGAACATCCTCAGCGAAGGCACTTTCTCTGGTCGGTGCACCAGGAGCAGCTCGCCGGCGGGCTCGAGCGGCAGGATCCGTACTTCACCCACGAAGTCGCGGCGACGATGGCCGCGATGCCGCCGGCCGCGGTCCTCGCCGGCGGAAGACGTCGCGGTCTGCTCCGTACGGCTCTGCGAGGAAAGCTCCCCGACGTCCTTCTCGACCGCTCCGACAAGGCGATCTTCTCGCCGGCGTTTCGGATCTTCTTCGAGGCCGCGGGCGGCCCAGCCGTGTTCGCGGAGGAGCTCGAGATGCGGAACCTGAGCCGGCTCGGGCTCGTCGACCCGGATCGGTTCCGCCAGGATGGTGTGGCCGCCTTGAACGCGCCGGCCGAGGATGCGCGCTACGGTTTCGCGTGGACCGCGCTCGCGGCCGAGGCGTTCCTCTGCAGACACCCCGAGCTCACATGACCGCGAAGCGCATTCCAGAGTGGCTGGCCGTTCACGAGGAAGACGGCGTGCCGCGCTTTCGACTCGGCCGACTCGAAGAAGACATCGTCGCCGAGTGGTGTGGTCTCGCGACGCTCGTCGCACGTCGGAGCGGAGACTGGCACGAGCTCCGATTCTCCGAAGAGGCGAAGCCCGCAGAGCGGCGCAAGCTCGAACGCGGTGGCGTGAAGCTCCTGCTGCGCCAGCTCAACGGCAAGCTCGCGCTGCACGCATCGGCCGTGGAGCTCGCCGGGCGCGCGCTCGTCCTTGCCGGCCCGAGCGGCCGCGGGAAGTCGACGCTCGCCGCGGCGCTCTGCAAGCACGGAGCAAAGCTCGTTGCCGACGACGCCGTCGCGATCGATCTCGTCGACGGCTCCGCCTTCGTCACGGCGACGGAGTCTGAGCACTGGCTCGACCCTGCGTCACTTCGCGCGCTGCAGCTCGTGACCGACGCGGACGAAGGAACGAAGACGCCGGTTGCGGCGCCGAGCGTCTCCGGCGAGCGAACGATTCCGGTCGCAGGCATCGTCGCGCTGTCCTGGTGCGAATCATCTTCGAACGAACGAGAGTCCGTGACGCGACTCACGTCCGCGTCAGGCGTCGAAGCGTTCGGTTGTTTGCTCCCGAACATCGTGCGGTTCGTGCTCGACGATGCGGGGCTCCTCCGCCGCGAGCTCGACGGCCTGCAAGCGCTCGTGGCGAGTGTTCCCGTCCATGTGCTCGAGCGTCCGCGCGACTTCGAGCAACTTCCCGCGGTCGTCGACATGCTCGCGACGATGTGCTTGAAGGAGGCGCGAAATCATGGGGACTGACCTCGATGCAGAGACGCGTCTTCGCGTGTCGAGCAGCGTGTATGCGCGGCCGTTCGGTGACGAGATCGTGCTCCTCGATTTCGGTCGTGGCGAATACTTCGCACTCGACGAGGTGGGCGCCGAGGTGTGGCGCCGGATCGAGAACGGCGAGTCGATCGGTTCGATCGCACGTGCGATCGCCGATGCCTACGACGTGACCGACGTGCAGGCCGAGAAAGACATCATCTCGTTGATCTCGGAGCTGGAAAGTCAGTCACTCGTGGAACGTGCATCGACCACCTGATCGTGGTGTCATGCCTCTCTCGGGGGATGGCCGCGCTCGTTCGAGCGGGGCAGCATCGCGCGTGGCACCGACACTCCTGTGCTACCATCTTCCGAACGGAGTATCCGCGATGAAGAAGCTTCGTGCCTTGGCGTTGATTTCTATTCCTACCTTCTTTTCGCTCGCAGGCCTGCTCGTGGCGTGTGGCGACGACGACACGGTCGTGACGGGTGACGGCGGTGTCGACGGTACGAGCCCCGATGCCCAGCCGGACACGGAAGTACCGGAGGCCGGCCCGGACACGGGGCTGGATGCAGGCCCGCCGCCGAAGTCGGTGGCCGACTTCGCTGCGCAGGTCGAGACCGCGCTCTGTGGATCGTTCACGCGCTGCTGCTTCGGTGATGCGAACCTCGCCGACGGCGGCGCCGTCGACGGCGGTCGCTACGACGCGAACGAGTGCGGACGGCTGTACAAGGGGATCGGCTTCGAGTTCTCCAGCACGGGCCATGAGCTCGTCGACGGCGGCGAGGCCGCCATCGACGGCGCGAAGGCGCTCGCGTGCCTCGATCGGATCAAGAACCTTCCGTGCGCGCTGACCGGGCCGGAGATGACGGCCGCGCGAGCGACGTGCTTCGACGCGATCGTCGGAGCGAGGACCACGGGGCAGCCCTGCGAAGGCTCCATCGAGTGCGCGAAGGGCAACTTCTGCGACCCGGACGGCGGCACCTGCGCTCCGCTCCGCGGCGCCGGCGGCGCGTGCTCGATCTTCGACACGGGCAGCGACGAGCGCGACTCGGTCCGATCCGAAGAAGCGTGCTCCTGGCGAGGGAGCGGCGACACGCAGCTCCGGTGTGACTCGTACAATGCCGAAACGGGCGTCTATCGTGCTCGCGGCGACTGGAAATGCCAGCCGCAGGTCGAGGCGGATGCGGGCTGCAACTCCACCGTGTGGTGCAAGGACGCGATCTGCGATGCCTTCGACGGGTACTACTGCAAGTCGCCGGTCGAGATCTTCACGAACTACTGCGGTCGCGTCGTCGTCCCCTGACGGGGCGCCGCCGTTGACCACGCCCCGGCGTGGTGGTTCGAACCTTCCTCGCGCCTGAGGACGCCGCCCTCGTCGCTGCGATTCGTGCGTTGCCACGGGTCCACGACGAGGGTGCAGCGGCCACGTCCGAGCTGTTCTCGCGAGCCGAGCGTCATGGGCTCGCCGGTGTGTTGCTCGACGCCTACGTGGCTGCAGGCGTTCCCCTTCCCGAGGCCGTGCAGCGACGCGCGGCTGCCCGGGAGCTTGCGCGTGAAGCGGACCACGCGGCGCATCTCGCGATGCTCCGTGTGATCGACCGTGCGCTCGCGCGAGCGAACCTCGTCGCCGTAGCGTTGAAGGGCGCGCTGCTCGCCGAACGCCTCTACCCACGACCGTCGGCCAGGCCTTGCACCGACATCGATCTCCTCGTTCCGGAGGGGGCTCTCGATCGCGCGACCGAAGCCCTGAGGGACGTCGGTTATGCGCCCTGGGACGATCCCGCCGAAGCGCGGTTTCGCGCCGAGAGCCACCACATCCACCTCGTTCATCCTCGTGCGCCGACGCTCGAGCTCCACTTCGACGCGTTCAAGGGATTCGGCACGGTCATGCGTGCCGACCCGCTCGTCGCGAGGAGCCGGCCGGTCCCGCGCGCGGAGCCCGGTTTGTCGGTCGTGCGATGCCTCGCGCCGGAGGACGAGGTCGTCTATCTCGCGGCGCACGCTGCGGGGCATCGCTTCATGCGCCTCGGATGGCTCTACGACGTGTGGTTGCTCGTCCAGAAGCTCGATGACGACGCGATGCGAGCCGTCGTGACACGCGCGGCGGAAACGAAGCTGATGCGACCGCTCGTCCTCGCCTTCGATCTGCTCGAAGAGCTCTTCGGGTGGTCGCCTCCGGCGCTCCTGTCGTCCGCAGGCAGGGCTCGGTTTGCGATCGCGACGGCCGTCGCGCGCGAGCCGACGAGCTCCCTCGCGCGGTCGGCGACCCGCTTCGTGTTCACCTTGGCACTCTGCGCCGACCAGCAATCGGCGCGTAAGTACGCCCGTGAGGCAATGACCGGGTGGCTTGGCCGCCATCTGCAACGACGATGAGCACGCCTCGCGTCACGGTGGCGATTCCGTTCCACGACGAGGCGCCCTTCCTCGAGCAGGCGATTCGTTCGGTCCTCGCGCAGACGTTCGACGACTTCGAGCTGTTGCTCGTCGATGACGCTTCGACGGATCGTTCGGTGGAGATCGCGCGTCGTTTCCTCCAGGACCCTCGCGTGCGTCTGCTCGTCGACGGTCGACGTCGGCATCTGCCAGCGCGTCTCAACGAGGTCGTTCGTCAGGCGCGCGGCGAGCTGGTCGCTCGGATGGACGGCGACGACGTGATGCATCCCGAGAAGCTCGCCGTTCAGGTCGCGCACCTCGATCGCGAGCAGGGATGTGACGCCGTCGGCACGTGGGCTGCGCTCATCGGGGACGACGACGTCCCGTTCGGCGTCGTCGAGGCGCCCGCGACACGTCCACGAGCGAGCGACGTGCTCGTTCGTCCTCCGATCCCGCATGCGACGATGCTCGCGCGCGCCGCGTGGCTACGCAGGTTCCCGTACGACGAGACGCTGACGCGAGCCGAAGACCGGGATCTCTGGTGTCGAACGGCCGGCCGCTCGAGAATCGACGCGATCCCGGACGTGCTCTACGTCGTTCGCCTGCCGGTGCGTCGCGAGGGCTTCTTGCGCGACTACTTGCGCGGCCAAGCCGATCTTCGGCGCGTTCTCCTTCGCCATGGCCCTGCGCTCGGAGGGCCCCTCGTGACGGCGCGGCTGCTCGGCGCGTCCGTGTTGAAGAGCGCCGCCATGGCCACGCTCGACCGACTCGGTCGCGCGGATACGCTCGTGTACCGGCGTGGACGGCAGCTCACCGCGGCGGAGGCCCGGCGCGTCGAAGAAGCGCTCTCGAGCAGCCGCGTTCACCCCCGCGTCACTCGCTGAACCGCGTCGCTGCCGAGCGGACCTCCAGCGAGACGTCCGCGTGGCAGTCGGGGTAGCGGCTCTGGACGAGGTCCGCGATTTCTTTCACCGTGCGCGTCCCGTCCATGGCAGCCAGCGCATCGCGCATCCGCTCGCCACGAGCGCTCAGCTTCGGGGTGCTCTTGGCCGAGCCACGCAGCATCAGTGGCATCGATGCTGGCTCGCCGAGGAACGTGGCCTGGCGAAACGTCGCTTTCTCCGTACCCTTCGAGTCGACGAGCGTCGTGTCCCAGGCCCAACGCTCGCCGCGGACGTCGGCGCGAAGCGTCGCGTGCACGCGATCGCCGACCGCGACCGTGACCGCGCTCAGGAACGGGAGGTACATGCGCCCGTAGACGAGCGCTTGGCCCGGCGTCGTCGCGAAGCCGATGCCCTCCGCGAGCTCGGTCTCGAAGAACATCGTGAGACCTCGCGCCGTTCCGCCCCTCGTGATCTCGAGCTCCACGGTGCCGTCGACGCTCGACGCATCGAACGAGCCATAGTCGAGGGTCGCCCATGTCGATGCGGTCGACATCAGGTCGCTGCCCTGGAGCGGCGCGATGCTGTCGCTGTAGACCTGGTTGTGAATGCTCTGCCGGACGGCCGTCGCGCCGAACCCGAAACGCGCGAAGCTCGTTCCGGCGGAGTCGAGCTTGGCGGCGATGGCCTCGGCCTCGACGACGGCGACCTGGAGGCGGTCGCGCATGGGCACGATGGCGCCCGCCGGCGCGAGCCACCGACGCCGGACGTCGCTCAACGCGGTGATGTGGTCTCCGAGAAGCGGGGTCGCGCCGCGCAGGTCCGAGACGACGAGGTCGACGGGCTCGGGGACGCGCATCTCGAGCGAGCTCGCCTGATGGATCTGGATCCGATCGGCGAGGCCGTTCTCGGCCGCCAGCTCGGGGATCAGCCAAACGGCGGGGTTCGGATCGACGGCGTGGACCCGCTTCGCTCCGAGGCGCGCCGCGAGGAGGGAGACGATCCCCGTGCCCGCTCCGAGATCGAGCACCACCGCGCCGGGCTTCAGCTTCGCCTGGATGGCGCGCGCGTACGCGTCCATGCGAACGCTGTCGGCGGCCATGCGCCCGTAGTCGAACACGGAGTACATGGCACACGAGTAGCATGAAGGCCCGACGGCGGTGGTAGTCGTCGTTTCGCAAAGGGTGTAATCACCAAGCGTGACGGCCGCTGACAAGAGCAGTGCGCCTGCTTCGCAGGTGTTCGCGTGGGTGTGGCGCCATCTCTCGCTCCGTACGCGGGTCGGTGTCGGAGCGGCGGCAGCGCTCGCGATCTGCGGCCGGATCGCGGCCCTCGCCGCGGCCTATCTCTATTCTGCGGGCGACTCCCGGACGGCGGTCATCGTCGCCGTCGCCGCGGCGATCCTCTTCCTCCTCCGACGGATCGCCGCCGCGTCGGTCCGAGTCGACGCCGACTGCGACCTGCACGTGTCGGCGTCACGGGCGCTCCTGGCCGGTGACGTGCTCGACGAACCGCAAAGCGAACCTCACTTCGCGCTCACGAGCGGGATCTACTACGCGACCGACGCAACGGCGAACACGTTGCCGTCGATGATCGCCGACCTCGTGGCCACCGTTCCAGCGATGCTGCTGCTCGGGTGGCTCCTTCCCGCGCGCGTCGTTCTCGCGTTGGGCGTCGCGGCGGCGGTCGTCGTGATCTCGACCATGGCGCTGCGCGCCCGCATCGCACGGCTGCACGAGCGGGCGACCGACGCTCAGGAGAGGCTCGGCGATGCGCTCGCCGCCACGCTGCACGGGAGGCTCGAGATCGTGGCCGCGAGCGAGGAATCCGCGGCGGTCGGGCGAGTGGTCGAGCGGGCAGCGCTTTATGCAACCGCGGCGAGGCGAGCTGCATTCGGGGCAGCGGTGCTCGGTCGCGCGCCGTTGGGGGTGGCCGTCGTCGCCGGAGCCGTCGTCGTCGCGCTTGCAGCCGACAGGGGCGAGCTCTGGGCGCATGCCGTGACCTCGGGCGTCTTGCTGGCCGCTGCCTTGCCGCCGGTGCTCGGGCTCACCTTCGGCTGGCAGGAGATGGCGCGCCTCCACAAGCGGCTCGCGCCATTCGCCAATCTCGTCATCAAGCCGGCTCGCCCCGACGTCTCGCGAGCGAACGCGGAGGTCGCGCGCGCGCTGGCTCCTCTCGTGTTCGAGCGCGTCGCATTCGCGTACGACGAGAGAGGTCCGCTCGTGATCGAGGACATGTCGTTCGATTGGTCGTCGGGTGCCGTCGTCCTCCGCGGCCCGAACGGCGCGGGGAAGAGCACGCTCCTGCGGCTCGTCCTCGGGTTGCGGGCGCCGAGCGCCGGCAAGATCCGACTCGGCGACCTCGATCTCGCTTCGCTCGACGTTCGCTCGCTGCGACGTCGGAGCGCGTACCTTCCGCAACGGCCGTATCTGGGCGAGCCCTACGCCACCGTCGCCGATGCCTTTCACCTCCTCGTTCCGAGCGCGACGCGCGAGCAGATGCTCGGCGCACTCGAGAGCGTCGGGCTCGTCACGATGCTCGGCGCCAGCGGCGGAGACCCGCTCTCGCGCAAGGTGAGCGAGCTCTCCGTCGGGCAACGCCAGCGTCTCGGCCTCGCGCGAGCGTTGTGTCGTGACGCGGAGCTGGTCCTCCTCGACGAGCCGGACGCAAACCTCGATCACGCGGGTGTCGAGCGTCTGACGAAGATCGTCGCGGAGCTCACCGCTCGCGGGCGCCTGGTCGCCGTCTGTGCGCATGGCCCGCTCGCCGAGATGCTCGACGCGAAGACGCTGACCGTCGAGGCGGCGCGCCCCGGACCGCGCGATCGCTCTACCTGAGAACCGAAGACCCGATCAGCGCGGCTCGACGTGCGGACATTCGAGCGGAAGCCCGGCGCCGGCGTTGCGATCGATCGTGGCGTTCTCCGGAGCGCCGTAGGCGGCGATCAATGCGAAGTGCTCGTAGGCGCACGGCGTCACCGCGATCGCCTTCACGCCGTCGGCGCGCAGCTTCTCTCCGCGGGCGATCTGCTCGCTCCGGTCCTCGCTCGCGCTGCGACCAGGCGGGTCCGAGCCGCGGACACTCGAGATGAGCCACGCGATTCCGAAGATGGCCGCGCCCGCCTTCGCCGCAAGCGTTCTGCCCTCGAGCGAGAGGTGGTGCAGCTTCGTCATACCGGCATCCGCCGTGAAGAGCGCGAGGATGACCATCGTGCCGAGGAGCGCTCGCTCCGAATGATGGGCAGGCGCTCCGTCGCGAGCGTTGCCGTACGACAAGAACGCGACCTGCGCGGCGGCTGCGAGCAGCGGAATGCCCCAGCGCCGGCGCAGGACCGGATCGCGAAGCGCCGCGGGTACGAGGAACAGCGTCGGGATCGCGATCTCCGGACGTGTCGTGAAGAGCAGCGTCGGGTAGAGCAAGAGCGCGCTCGTGACGTCGGTCGCGCCATCGCCGAGCGCGCGTTTGAACGACGAGACACGCCGGAAGAAGTGGAGCGGTCCATCGTGCGCGTGCGCGTTCCACGCCATCCAGAGCAGCGGTCCCAGCACGCACAACGCCGTCAGACCGGCGAGGAGCTTTCTCGAGTGCCCGGACGACGACGCCCGCGCTGCCCGGATGGCAAGCACGGTCGCGAGCACCGCCGCCACGGGCCACGGCTCGTAGCGGGAGAGGCACGCCGCGGCGATCGCGGTGGCCGACAGGATCGCGGTGCGCGCCCCTACGAGGCTGCCGGACGACGCTCCACCGTCGCCGAGGTCGTCGTCGCCCTCGGTCGCCGGTGCTTCGTGGAACCGCGCAGCGGTGAGCCCGAAGACGCCCGCGGCCGTCAGCGTCGCCGTGAACGACTCGGGAACGGTCGCTGCGCCGAGCCATAAGCTCCAAGGTGTTCCGAGCGCGAAGGCGCTCGCCAACAGCGCTCTCCCGCGCGGTATCGCGGCCGCACGGAGCGCGAGATACGGCGTGGTCGCTGCGGCTGCGGCGAGGACGATGGACGCGACCCGAGCGACCGCCAGCGAGCGCCCGAAGACCGCCATCACGGCTCCGAGACTCCAGAACGGGAAGGGGAGCCAGCTCGTCCCGCTGGGATCGAGACGGGGCGCGTGCGCCCACGCCTGCGCGATGGTCACGCGCGAGAAGTCATCGTCGGAGACGTGATCGAAGCCAGCCGCGCGCGCGAGAGCGCAGCCACTCGCATACAGAACGGCGATCGCCGCCGCATCGACGAGCCACGAACGGGTTGCGCTCGGGCTCGTGTTCGACCGCCGCTTCGCGCGTTTCAGGGGCTGGGAGCGGGGGCAGGAGCGCCCGTACCCTCGGGGGCCGGGGTGGGCTCAGGCGACTCAGGCGAGGGGGAAGGCGCGCTCTCCGTGGGCGCCGGACCGGACTCCGTCGGCGCCGGGACCGGCGTCGCGTCCGTGCCCGAGGGCTCGTCCGAGTCCTTGGCGCGCTCCTTCAGCTCGCCCTTGTCCTTCTTGCGGCCGGCCTCTTGCGCGACCTTCGCCTTGAGAGCGCGGTCACCCGAAGACGAGAGGTAGGCGAGCGAGACGCTCGTGAGCATGAACACAGCCGCACAGATCGCCGTCGCGCGCGTGAGGATGTTGCCGGCCCCACGCCCGCCGAAGACCTGGGTCGTCGCGCCGCCGAATGCCGCGCCCATTCCACCGCCCTTGCCCTGCTGGAGGAGCACGACGCCGACCAGGACCATGCAGACGAAGATGTGGACGATGTTGATGAAGGTCTGAAGCATGGAGCTTTCGATCTCGGCGAGTGGTGGCCGGATGCGACTACTTTGCCACCGCGGCCCTGGCGATAGCACCGAACGCGCCAGGGTCCAAGCTCGCTCCTCCGACGAGGGCGCCGTCGACGTTCGGGCAAGCGAGGAGCGCGGCCGCGTTGTCGGGCTTGACGGACCCGCCGTAGAGGATCCGGGTCCGATCCGCCAGCGGCTGCGCCTTGTTCGCGAGCCAGGTCCGGATGGCCGCGTGGACCTCTTCCGCTTCCTTGGGGCCCGCCGTCTTTCCGGTGCCGATCGCCCAGACCGGCTCGTAGGCGATGGCGACTGCCTCCGAAGCCTGTGAGATGACGTCGAGGAATGCCTCGACCTGCTGCTTCACCACGCGCAAGGTCTCACCCTTCTCGCGCTGCTCGAGCGTCTCGCCCACGCAGACGATGGGTACGAGCCCGCTCTTCAGCGCGGCTGCGACCTTGTCCGCGACGAGCGCGTCCGTCTCCGCGAAGTACTGCCGGCGCTCGCTGTGGCCGATGATGACCCATGCGCAGCCGCACTCCTTCAGGAAGGGCCCGCTGATCTCGCCGGTGAACGCGCCCTCTGGCTTCGGGTAGAGGTTCTGCCCCGCGAGGGTCACGCGCGAGCCGTGGATCTCTGCCGCGACGGCGGCGAGCGCCGTGAACGGAGGAGCGACGACGACGTCGACGGACGGCAGGTCCTTGGCGAAGGCGACGACTCCGGCCGCGAGCGAAACGCTCGACTGGCCGCCGTGGTACATCTTCCAGTTGCCCGCGATGAGCGGCGTGCGTGACGGGTTCACGTGGAGGTCCTCCTGTCGTCTCGTCGTGTGGTCGTGTCGTTCGGCCGGCTCACGCGTTTCGTCGAAGAACCTCGATGCCCGGCAGCTTCTTCCCTTCGATCAGCTCGAGAGAGGCGCCGCCGCCGGTCGAGATGTGCTTCATCTTCTTGGCGATCTCTCCGCCGGCCTCTTTCACTGCCGCGGCGCTGTCGCCACCGCCGACGACCGTGAACGCGTTCGAGCGCGCCATCGCCTCTGCGACCGCGAACGTGCCCTTCGAGAACGGCTTCTTCTCGAAGAGGCCCATCGGCCCGTTCCAGAAGACGGTCTTCGCCTTCGCGATGTGCTTCTGGAACTCGTCGACGCTCTTCGGCCCGATGTCGAGCGCCATGTGCCCGTCGGGGATGGAGCCGACGTCGGCCGTCTTGCCTTCCGCGGCCTCGATGCTCTGCGCGACGACGACGTCGACGGGGAGCACGAGATCGACCTTCTTCTCCCGCGCCTTCTCGAGGAGCGTGCGTGCGAGCGGGAGCTTGTCGTCCTCGACCTTCGACGACTTCACGTTCACGCCCTTCGCGGCGAGGAACGTGTTCGCCATCGCGCCGCCGATGAGCAGCACGTTCACCTTCTCGAAGAGCGACTCGATGACGGCGATCTTGTCGGAGACCTTCGCGCCGCCGAGGATGGCGACGAACGGCTTGTCCGGGTCGGTGATCACCTTGCCGAGCGCCGCGATCTCTTTCTCGAGCAGGAAGCCGCAGCCGCGCTCGCGCATGGCCTTCGGCAGCGCGTGGACGGACGCATGCGCGCGGTGCACGGCGCCGAACGCGTCGTCGACGTAGACGTCGGCGAGCTCGGCGAGCTTCTGCGCGAACGTCTCGTCGTCCTTCTCCTCCTCCGCGTGGAAGCGGAGGTTCTCGAGGAGGCACACTTGTCCGGCGCGGAGGTCGTAGACGACCTTCTTCGCGGCGTCGCCGACGCAGTCTTCCGGCATGTGGACCTCGGCGCCGAGCAGCTCCGCGAGACGCGAGCCTGCGGGCTCGAGCGAGAGCTTCGGATCCGGCCCCTTCTTCGGCCGGCCGAGGTGGCTCGCGAGGATCACGCGGGCGCCGCGCTCCATCGCGTGCTTGATCGTCGGCAACGCCTCGGCGATGCGTGCGTCGTCCGTGATCCGCATCTTGCCGCCCTCTTCTTCGAGCGGGACGTTGAAGTCGACGCGAATGAAGACGCGCTTGTTCTCGATGGGGAGGTCGCGGATCGAGGTGATGCGATCGAGCGTGGTCATGGGTCAGTCCTCAGTCCTCAGTCCTCAGTCCTCAGTCCTCAGAGACGGAGGGCTGCGCTTCGGGATTCGATTGAGCTTCGATGACGGCCGTGGCTCCAGGCGTTCGGCTCCGATCTCGACGGCCAGGCGCTGCTTCTGCGACGCATCGACCGGCCTCGAACCTGGGAGCCTGGAGCCTGGAGCCTGGGGCCTGCCTACAGCTTGGAGCTGACGAGCTGGGCGAGATCGATCATGCGATTCGAGAAGCCCCACTCGTTGTCGTACCAGCTGAAGATCTTGGCGAAGTTGTCGCCCATGACCTGGGTGATCGTCGCGTCGAAGATCGACGAGCGCGGATCGCCGATGTAGTCGCTCGAGACGAGCGGCTCCTCGGTGTAGCCGAGGATTCCCTTCATCGGGCCTTCGCTCGCGGCCTTGATCGCGGCGTGGATCGCGTCCTTCGTGAGGCCCTTCTCGGTCTCGAAGGTGAGGTCGACGAGGCTGACGTCCATCGTCGGCACGCGGACGGCCTGACCGTCGAACTTGCCGGCGAGCGCCGGGATGACCTCGGACAGCGCCTTCGCGGCGCCCGTCGACGACGGGATCATGTTCTGTGCGGCAGCGCGCGCGCGGCGGAGGTCGCCCTTGCGGTGCGGGATGTCGAGGACGGCCTGGTCGTTCGTGTACGAGTGGATGGTCGTCATGAGGCCGCGCTTGATCCCGAACGTGTCGTTCAGCACCTTCGCGACGGGGGCGAGGCAGTTCGTCGTGCACGAGCCGCACGAGATGACGGTGTGCTTGGCGCCGTCGTAGATCTCGCTGTTGACCCCGAGGACGATCGTCGCGTCGTGGTTCTTCGCGGGGGCGGAGATGATGACCTTCTTCGCGCCGGCTTCGAGGTGCGCCTTGTTCTTCTCCTTGTCGGTGAAGAGGCCGGTGCACTCGAGGACGATGTCGACGCCGAGCTCTTTCCACGGGAGCTTGCCCGGCTCCTTCTCGGCGAGGATCTTGATCGTCTTGCCGCCGAGCTCGATCGCACCTTCCTTCGCCGTGGCGCGCGGCTCGGCGCGACCGTGAACGGTGTCGTAGTTGTAGAGGTGCGCGAGGGTCTTCGCGTCCGTGAGGTCGTTGACGGCGACGATCTCGAGATCGCCGACCTTGCGCTCATGGAGCGCGCGAACGATGCAGCGACCGATCCGACCGAAACCGTTGATGGCAATCTTCCTGGCCATGGCGAAGCTCCTGCTACTTGATGTTCGAGAGTCCCTCGAGCTCCTCACGTGAGACTTGTCTCACTCGAGGGGAGCGCACGGTAGTCCCGAGCAACGTGCGCGGCAAGGCTCCTTGCAAGACGACAGCCCGCTTGTCTAGTCGCGCCTGGGGTCTTGCCTGGTCGTGTTTTGCGACGTCGGGTTCTGGTTCGTCGACCCTCGCTGCGGGCCTCGTTTCAGCCCTCGTTTCAGGCTCTATTTCATGCGGCCTCGCTCGAAGCGCGGAGAGCTCTACGCAGCGCGTAGCGCTCGTCTCCGTCGATGCCGTCATCGCCGCCGCACAAAGCGACAGCGCGCCGCTTGCGGAGGCAGGCGGCGCGCGTCGTTCGATCGGCTGGGTTTGCTCGCGCTCGAGTCGAGCCGTTCGATCACCCGTCACGTCTCGTTCGTCAGGGGCAGATGAACTTGCACTCGGGCGGCGTCCTTCCGACCCAGGTGCCGTCCGGACACTGCCGCGCGTCGTCGTCGCACGCAGTGTTCGGCGCGCAGGCAGCCAGACATTGTTCCTCGGAATCGAACCGATTCTCGTTGCCTCCGCATCCCCCGTAGACGCGCGACTCGCACGTGCCCGTGGCGGCGTTGAACCAGAACACCGGCATGTGCGCGTCGCACACGCCCTGGACGAACGGCAGCGAGCAACGGTTCTCACCGGGGCACGGAGCGAACTCGCAGTTCGGACCGGTTCGGCCGACGCTGCTGCCGTCCGGACAGACCTTCGCCTCCGTGGTGCAACCCTGGGCAGGACCGTCACACTTGCGAGCCGTGCACCTGATGCCCTCCTTGGTGCACGTGCAGTCATTGCAGCCGTCGAGCGAGGAGAACGTGTCGCCGACCACATAGGGTCCGTTCGGCGCCGGCGTCCTCGTCTCCTTTCCGCTCGCGACGTCGTACGCCACGGTGTCGTCCCACGAGCACGTCTGGCCGTTGCCCGTCGGCTTCCCGTCCTTGCGGCTGAGGAGCTGCTGATCGGACCTCCCGACCGCGATCTGGCCGCCGGTGCATGCGGCGACAGCGAGGACCGTCGTGGCCGAAGCGGCCAGCAGGAAGAAAGAAGCGATACGGGACATGGGAAGCTCTCCTTGATTGTCGAGCGGCGTCGAGCTCGCATCGGTGGGTGGTTGGCGCGCCCCCGCTCCGTGTGAAAAAGAGCATGGTGGGGTCGATTATTGACCTGTTTCGACGCCTTCCGAGCACGCGGTCCTGACGCGCGGCAGGAGGGGCGAGCGCGGATTGGCCGCCACGAAGGCCGAAGCGAGCGCTCGCGCTTCGCGTGCTCGTCCACTCGCGCACAGCGCCAAGACCCGTGCCGCGTCTCGTTCTTCAGCCAGTGCTCCACGAGCGAAACGAGCCGCGTGTTCGTCGAGCCGCGCGAGCGCTGCGGCCGCATCGCCGCGCGCGAGGGCCGCGTTCGCGGATCGGAGAAGAAGTGCTTCCTCTGCAACGCTGTCGAGGGGCGCGCTTGCAACCGCGCCATCGCCACTCCTCGCGGACGTCGAGACGGGCGAGCTCGCGGGGGCAGGCTCGGCCTCGGCCTCGCGCTCGCGATCGCGGGAGGACGTCGTCCTCGCGACGACGGCAGGCGTGGTCCGTCCTTCGGCCCGCTCGCTCGTCGCCGCTGCGTTTTGCCTGGTGGATGTCGAGCTCGGCGCAAGGTCGGGCGTCGTCGTTTGCTCGGTCGGAGCAGGAGCTGCGCCGAGCGGCGAGGTCTCCGGCGGGGGCGTCACCGGCAGTGCAGGCGTCGCCGGATCGTTCGAGGTCGCTGGAGTAGACGGATGAGCCCCGCGTGGGGCAAGGCTCGCAGCCGAGGGAGACGAAGGAGCTTCGACATGGGAGAGCGCGTCCGAACGTACGAGCACGGTCCCGGTCGCTGCGCTGCCGCCGACGAGCGCGACGGCAAGGAGCACCTTCGCGGCTGTTCCTGCCGAGCCGAGGCCCATCGCGGTGCCCGCCGTCCCCACACCCGCGGTCGTTCCGGCGGCTCCGAGCGAGGTCGTCGCGGCTGCGCCCGCACCGGCGGTGTTCGCACCCGTCGCCGCCGCGGCCTTGGTCGCCGCGGATGACGTGACGGCTCCGGCGGCCGCGGCCGTCACGAGGCGTGCCGCAAGCTTCGCGCGCACCCGCGCGGCGTCGTCCGCCGTCGGCTCGTCGTCGCGACTCGCGACGTCGATGAGCGAGCGTGCGTCAGGGCCGAGCGGCTTCATCGGAGCCTCCATTCGTCCCGTGCACGATGCCGCGCGAGCGCGCTCTCGAAGCTCTGGCGAGCCGTGCGCAGCCGGGCGTAGGCCGTGTTCAGGTTGATCCCGAGCGTCCCGGCGATCTCGGGCATCGTCATCTGCTCGAGCTCCGCCATGACGAAGACCTCGCGGCGCTCGTCATCCATCTCGTCGAGGACGGAGTAGAGGAGACGGACCGCCTCGGTCTTCTCCACCGTCTCGCCGGGCCCGGGCGTCGGTGCGTGGAGCGTGTCCGGATCGACGGCCACGTCTGGGGTCCTCCGAGCGACGCTCCGCCGGTGATCCCGAGCGACGCGGAGCGTGATCCCGAAGAGCCACGTCTTGATCGCGGCGCGCCCCTCGAAGTCACCGAGCCTTCGATGGACGATCACGAAGACCTCCTGGACGACGTCGTCCAGGGCCGCATCGCGGACGCCGAGCCGCTTTGCGCTGCGCCAGACGAAAGCAAAATGCTCCCGATAGATCTCGTCGAGATCGAGATGGACCGATGCCTGAGGCGGGTCTGCGCTCCGCGGCAAGCCGGCCGATGACGAGTCGATCGCCTCGGGTCGCACGAACCTCGGGAGGTGAGTGGAGGCAGCCACGACGTTCCGTCAGAGAAAAAGCACCTCGACGCCGAAAGTGGCGCCGGCGCCGACGGCGGAGGGCCTATGCACCGCCCCTTCGTTCTGGACGACGAAGGTGGGGCGGGTGAGGGGAACGAACGCTTCTGCGCGGGCGCGGAGCGCAAGCCACGACGCGAGCTCGAAGCGCCCGAGCCCGCCGCCGGTCACCGTCGTCCACGCTGCGCTCGCCGAGAAGTTCGCATCTGCGCCATAGCCGGGCGCTGTGACGAGGTGCACGTCCACACCACCGCACGGCGCGAGCTCGAGACCGCTCGCTCGCAGCGCCGCCCAGCAGGCGCGCCCTCCGAGCGAGGTCGTCGAGAACCGCGCTCCCGAATCGGAGCGGGACAAAGATTGCGACTGTGACGCCCATCGGCGCGCATCGAGCTCGACGCGGAACCGGCGGCGAGCCCACGCAAGCGTCAGGGAGCCCCCAGCCGTCGCCGCCGGTAGCGTCGCGGCATCGCCGGCGACGGACAGTCCGAGCGCGAACGCGTGACGTTCGGCCTCCTTTGCGTGCGGGCCTGCGCCCGACGAGACGTCTCGCTCCTCGGGGCGCGATGTCGCCACCGTCGACTGCTCCTCCTTCTGCTTCTGCTCCTGCTCCACCGACGTCGCTGCTGGCGGAACGAGCGCGAGCGCGAGGACGACGGCGGTCGCTTCGGCGACCCCGCTGCACGTCGCAGCCTCGATCTCACGCTCGCCGGTCATGATCCCGCGGCGCGTGCGGAGACGGACCCTCCATCCGGTCCGTGCGGTTTCTCCGGCGCTGCCGATCGGCTCGACGGCAGCTTCGGCTTCGAGGACCTCGTTGCCTGGCGCCGTGTTCTCGGCGGAGTCGCGTAACGCCGCTGCGCGCACGTCGTCCGCGTTGGGGCAGCCATCCGGCGCGCTCCACGTCAGGCGCAGCCCGCTCTCGCCTGCCCGCGCCGGCGCGGCGAGGGCGATGACCCCACAGCCGACGAGCGCTGCGACGAGACGCACGGCGCACGCCTTTTCAATCCACGTGCCGTGGCCATGGGCGTGAAATTCCGTGATGTTGCACGCGCGGAGATGTGCCGCTGGCACACGTCGCCGGGCAACCTGTCATGGTGCCTTGCGGCAGGCTCAAGCGCGGCCGCGGCTGCGCCCGGTCGTGATCCCGCCCGCGATCAGGTGTGCGACCCGGAGCGGCTCGGGAATGTTCCCATGGAGCGTCGTTGCTGCGATCACCCTTCGCGCTTCGTCGAGCGAGAGCCCCGCGCGCTGGATCCACAGCTTCGGTCCACTCGTCACGAGCCCCGACGCTCGCTTGAGCGAACGCCGTGAAGGGGCGAGCAGCTCGAGTGCTCCCGCCTGCTCGATCAGCTTCCACTTCCTCGCCGCGCCGGCGACACGCGGCCTGGGCGTCGTGGGCAGCTCACTGAAGAGCGCACGCTGCACTGCGGCCATGTCCGGCGGTCGGCGCACGACGACGAGGACAGGGATGTTCAGCGCCTTCGACAGCCCATGGATGTCGACGACGTTGAAGCCGCCGACGGCGATCCCCTGGAGCATGACCGCTTGGAGGTGCTGCCCGAACTGACTGGCGCGGACGAGCTCGACCATTCGCCGCGTCGAGTCGGCGCCGTCGCGTCGGATCCGTCCGCTCACGATCCCGTCGACACGCGTGCCGGAGCAGACGACGCCGACGAGCAGCACGTCACCACGATGCTCACGCGGAAAAGGTCCGTCGTCGAAACCTATGACGTTCAAGAGATCCGAAGGGACGACACGCCATGCTGCGCCGTCTCGAACACCATACGCCTTCACGCGACCGCCAGCACGGGTTCGCAACACGCCGTTCCCCCGCCCTCGTGCCTGTCAACGCGCTCGAACGAGCAGCGCTGCGCGACTCGTCGTGGCGCGGCTCGCTCGCCTGACCGGCCTGGATGGACGGAGCGAAATGAGGGCCGTGTCTGCGCGGAATGCGGTGCTGATCGCGCGCTGCACGTTGCCAGGCGAGAGATTGAACAGGGAGGAAGGGAGACACGGAGGATCCAGAGACCTGGAGGGGAACGCGGTCGATCTGACGGCGCTTCGGTCGCCGTGGACGCTCTCGTCGCGTCGGCAAATGCTCTCGGCGCTCCTCCGTCGGGACGTCGGCAGATCGGCTCGGCGCACCTTCGTCGTGAGGTCGGCCGCTCTGCTAGCGGCTCGGCTCATCGTGGCGTCGGCGGATCGGCACGCGGTCCTGCAGCAGGGAAAGGTCGTCTCCGGATCCTCCGCGTCTCCCATTCTCCCTGTGAAGCTTCGCGACCTTGCCGGTGGGGACGACGAACGCGGACCCGCGACGACCCACGAACAAAATCTCTCCCTGTCTCACTGTCTCCCGGTGATCCTCTCGAGGGCGGTGAACCGAGGGCGGGTGAGCGCCGGCAATTGACGTCGAGTCGATCGCGTGGCGCCGGCGACGTCGCGACGCTTCTCGGTGCGCGGCCCTTGATTCGACGCTTCGCACGTCGCCAGGCGAGGCCGTCGAGTCGATCGCGTGGCGCCGGCGACGTTGCGACGCTTCTCGGTGCGCGGCGCTTGATTCGGCGCTTCGCACGTTGCCAGGCGAGAGATTGAACAGGGAGGAAGGGAGACGGGGAGGAGGGGGTTAGGGGGGCGTTGCGGTCTGCGGAGGTCATTTCGACCGCCGCGCCGACGGGGGTAACAGGGAGGAAGGGAGACACGGAGGATCCAGAGACCAGGAGGGGAACGCGGTCGCTCTGACGGCGCTTCGGTCGCCGTGGACGCTCTCGTCGTGACGTCGGCAAATGCTCTTGCCGCTCCTCCGTCGGGACGTCGGCAGATCGGCTCGGCGCACCTTCGTCGTGAGGTCGGCCGCTCTGCTAGCCGCTCGGCTCGTCGTGGCGTCGGCGGATCGGCACGCGGTCCTGCAGCAGGGAAAGGTCGTCTCCGGATCCTCCGCGTCTCCCATTCTCCCTGTGAAGCTTCGCGACCTTGCCGGTGGGGACGACGAACGCGGATCCGCGACGACCCACGAACAAAATCTCTCCCTGTCTCCCGTTGATCCTCTCGTGGGGGGCAACAAGCCAACGAGGGCTGGAGCGGCTAATGCCGCCTCATCCAACGACCCGAGCTTGGCAGTGCGGTGAGCACAAAACGCGACGGGCCCGCTCTGGAGAGCGAGCCCGCTGCGGGTGGAGCGAGTAGGGGGTCAGCCCGAGGTCGCGGGCTTCGGCGGGCCGCCGAAGATGCTCGCGGCCTTGCGCTTGTCCGCCTTCGCCTTCTCTTTCTCGGCGTACGTCGGGATGACGACGCGCTGGCGCGGCGGGAGCTCGCGGCCTTCGAAGATCGCCTTGAGCTCCTCGGCATCGAGCGTCTCGCGCTCGAGGAGGGCCTTGGCGATCGCCTCGACGCGCTCACGCTTGTCGGAGAGGAGCGTACGCACCGAGGTGTACTGCTCGTCGATGATGCGGCGGACCTCCTGGTCGATCTCGCGCGCCGTCTGCTCCGAGTAGTCCTGGCTCCGCTGGTTGTAGTCGCGGCCGAGGAAGATCGAGCCTTCCTCGCTGCCGTACGCGAGCGGTCCCATCTTCGACATGCCGTACTCGCAGACCATCGCGCGGGCGATCGTCGTGAGCTGGCGGATGTCGTTCGACGCGCCGGTCGTCAGCTTGCCGAAGAAGATCTCCTCGGCGATGCGGCCACCGAGGGCCGACTGGATCTGCGCCTCGAACTGCTCCTTCGTGCGACCGAGGACGTCGCCGCGGGGAAGGGGCATCGTCACGCCGAGGGCGCGGCCGCGCGGGATGATCGTGACCTTGTGAACCGGGTCGTGGTTCTCGTTCGCGATCATCATGACGGCGTGGCCCGCCTCGTGGACGGCGGTGTTCCACTTCTCTTCTTCCGTCATGACCATCGAGCGGCGCTCGGAGCCCATGAGGACCTTGTCCTTCGCGAGCTCGAAGTCTGCCTGGCTGACGGCGTCCTTGTCCTGACGTGCGGCGAGGAGCGCCGCTTCGTTGACGAGGTTCTCGAGGTCCGCACCGGCGAAGCCGGGGGTACCGCGAGCGATGACTTCCATGTCGACGTCCGGCGAGAGCGGGACGCGCTTGGTGTGGACGCGGAGGATCGCCTCGCGGCCGCGGACGTCGGGGCGGTTGACCGTGATGCGGCGGTCGAAGCGGCCCGGACGGAGGATCGCGGGATCGAGGACGTCGGGTCGGTTCGTCGCGGCGATGATGATGACGCCGTCGTTCGACTCGAAGCCGTCCATCTCGACGAGGAGCTGGTTCAGCGTCTGCTCGCGCTCGTCGTGACCGCCGCCGAGGCCTGCGCCACGGTGACGCCCGACCGCGTCGATCTCGTCGATGAAGATGATGCAGGGCGCGTGCTTCTTGCCCTGCTCGAAGAGGTCACGGACGCGGCTCGCGCCGACACCGACGAACATCTCGACGAAGTCCGAGCCCGAGATGCTGAAGAACGGAACACCGGCCTCTCCTGCGATCGCACGCGCGAGGAGCGTCTTGCCGGTGCCCGGCGGGCCGATCATGAGGACGCCCTTCGGGATGCGGCCGCCGAGGCGCTGGAACTTCTTGGGGTCCTTGAGGAAGGCGATGATCTCTTCGACCTCGTCCTTCGCCTCTTCGACGCCTGCGACGTCGGCGAACGTCACCTTGTTCTGCGAGTCGGAGAGCATGCGCGCCTTCGACTTGCCGAAGCTCATGGCCTTGCCGCCACCGGCCTGGAGCTGCCGCATGAACAGGAAGAACATCAGGATCAAGAAGCCCATCGGGATGAGCGTGATGATCGTGCTCGACCAGAACGGCGACTGGTCTTCCTTCTCGAAGAAGACCTTCGGCGGCGCGTTCTTCGGATCCTCGGGCTTGAGGGTCTCGATCAGCTTTTCGTCGGCGACGGGGCCGACGGCTTCCTTCCAACCGCCACCCTTGGCTTGGTCGGCGCCGCGGACGCGGTAGCTGTACTCGCGATCCTTGATCTTGATCTCGTCGACCTTGCCCTGGTGGACTTCGCTGACGAAGTCACTGAACGCGACGGGCACCTTCTTGTCGGCGGGGGTCAGGAACTGCCAGATCGTGAGGAACATCACGATCAGGACCACCCAAAGAAGAAGCGTTTTGTGCGATTGCTTCACGAGGACCTCAGATTCCTAGGCTACTACGTCAGATGCCCTCCATCGAGGGTCGGATTCGCAAGAGGTTGGTGTTTTCTTCCGAAGGTAAAGCCTTTCCGGAAGCCTCCCTCCGAAAGAGGGCGTTTTTCTCGTGCGAAGCGATCTCGCGGGGTTTCGTTCGTTCGTCCTTCTCGGCGTGGTGTCACCTGTCGCTCGCAGGCAGCAGACCTCGAGGGCTCACTAGGTCTGCTGCGCCACGATGGCAGGCTAACCACGCAGTTTTTTCGGGTAAAGCACGCGTCGCGCTCGGGCTAAGGTGCTTTCTTCTCTCGGGCACGAGGATCCACGCTCACGACGAAGCCGCCCGGAAGCCAGACGCGCGCGTCTCGGGATCCGGAGGCTCGAAGTTTTGCGAGGGCTTCCTGCGTGGCCCGCGGGAGGGCTGACGCCCAGTCCCAGTGAGGCGACTTACCACCCGGTGTGGCGTTTACGAGCTCGTCCGCGATCGCTTCCAGGTGCCTCACGATCTCGGGGTCCAGCTTGTCGAGCAGAGGAAGGACGTCACGCCGCACCGCCGTGCGCAGGTAGCGGGGATCGACGTTCGAGGGGTCGTTCGCGAACGGCACCCGGTGCCGCTCGATGTGAAGGAGGACGTCCCGACGGCGAGCTCGGAGAAGCGGACGCACGACCGTGACCGGCGGCGCGTCCTCCGCGTCGGTCTCCGGAGCATGGGCTCGCGGCGGAAGCACCGCCAGCCCTCGGGCGCCTGCCCCGCGGAGGAGACGCATCAGCAACGTCTCGGCGCGATCGTCGGCGTGATGCGCGGTCGCGACGGCCGCGTCGTGACGCCGAGCGGCATCGACGAGGGCCCGCCAGCGGAGCTCGCGCGCGCGCGCCTGGATGTTCCCCCCTCGTGCGACGGAGACGCGCGTGCGCTCGAAGGGAACACCGAGCTCCGTCGCGTGCCGTTCGGCGAGATCGAGCTCGCCCGCCGCCTCCTGACGAAGGCCGTGATCGACCCCGTGTGCGAAGAGCGCGAGTCCGAGCTTCGGCGCAAGCCGTGCGAGGACGGAGAGGAGCGCCATGGAGTCCGGACCGCCGCTCACGGCGACGAGCAGCGCGCTGCCGGAAGGAAGGGCACACTCGCCCTCCAGCGAACGACGCACGATCGTGACGAGCGATGCGGGCCGACTCGTCATGCCACTGGCGGGCGCCCGTGAGCCGGAGGCAGCAGGACGACGACCGTCTCGACGTGGCTCGTCTGCGGGAACATCTCGAAGGTCTCGACGTCGCGGAGAACGTATCCGGCGCTGGTCAACGTCTTCACGTCGCGTGCGAGCGTGGGCGGATCACACGCGACGTACACGATCGCTGGAGCGCGGCCCTTCGCGGCGCGGGCGGCGAGCGCCTCGGCGACGGCGCGTGCACCCTCACGCGGAGGATCGAGCACCACGAGGGCGGTCGACTTCGGGATGGGAAACGCGTTCGCGTCGGCCTCGACGACGCGCACCGACAGCGAGCGCGCGTCGAGGTTCGTCCGCGCGGCGAGGCAGGCGTCGTGGTTCTGCTCGACGGCGACGATGTCGGCACGGTCGCGCGCGAGCAAGACCGTCAGGTTCCCCGCGCCGGCGAAGAGCTCGACGCACGGCCCGGGAAGGAGGCCTCGTGCGAGCTCGGCCACGCGCGACGCGAGCACGGTATTTCCCGTCTCGGTCGCCTGAGAAAAGCCGCCGGGAGCCAGCTGCAAGGGAAGGCCGTCGGCGCCCCGGATGTAGGGCGTCGGGGCGCCGATCGTGGCGGGCACGCGGACGTTACCGGCGAAGATGCGCGCGCCGCCGAGCGTGCCGTCTGCGACCGCGCGCTCGAGGCGGCCGAAGACGGGGCCCGGGAGCTCACCCGTCCAGCGAAGGTCGAGCACGGCTCTCCGTGGGTCGTGGTCCGGCGCGCCGAGCGCGAGCTGTGCCTCGCCACGTCCATCGGCTCCTTCGAGCCACGTCGCGAGCGCCGCGCGTGCGCGATCGAGGACGGGCTCGAGCACGATGCACGAGTCCACGCTCGTCGGAGCATGCGAGCGGCGAGCGAACATGCCGACCGTGATCCGCCGTCCACGTTTTGCCTCGATGTGAACGCGTGCGCGCGTCCGGTAGCCGATCGCGCTGAGCGGTCGATGGCTCCTCGGCTCGAGCGGAGGGCCTCCGCTGCCGAGCAAGCGACCGACGAGCTTCGCATGTTCGTCGGCTTGCCGCTCCGGCGCGATGTGCATCCAATCGCAGCCGCCGCACCGATCGACGTACGCGCAAGGTGGGACCGTTCGCGACGGGCTGGGCTCGAGGATTGCGAGGACGCGTCCGCGCGCGGGCCGTCCCCGGGCGTCGACCTCGAGCCTCACGCGCTCGCCCGGGACCACCCCGGGGACGAACACCGCGCGGCGTTCGCCCTGGATCGCGCAGATCGCGACGCCATCCCCGCCGGGCGACAGCTCGGCGATCTCGGTCTCGAGCGTCAGAGGTCTCACGACGTGCCCGCTTAGCACGGCATCGCGCCGGAGGCGCTCGGATGAGCCGCTCTCCGGCCCGGGCGGAGTCTCGGGCAGCTCAGTTCGTGCAGCCGAAGACCGCGTAGCCGCCAGCCGGATCGTTGGGACCGAGGACCTTTGCCGTCGTCCACGCCACGGCGACTCGCGATTCGGTGGCCGCGACGGAGATGCGCCCGTCTCGAACCGTGTTGATCGCGGAGATGCGCGTCTCCCGTTCGAACGAGACGCTCCGGAGCGGCGTCAACGTCGTGGACGCGTTGTCGTAAACGTGGAGCCCGATGGCGCCCGGCTTCAGCGCGGCGAAGTAGGCGCGGTTGCCGACGATGGTGACGTCGCCGGCCGAGACCTTGCCAGGCCCCTCGACGGAGAAGCCGCTGGTGTCGGCGGGCGTGTCGCGATTCAGGTCGAAGGCGCGGTAGGTGACCGAGCGGCCCGGGCCGCTCCCATCGGACAGCACGATGACGCGTCCGCCGAGCGCGGCGATCGAGGCCCATTCTCCCGGGAACACGATGGGCTCGCGCGGCGCGCCGGTGGCCGCGTTGATCGACTCGACCGGAGTGGTCGCTGGCAGCATCAGCAGCCGAAGCGTGGACGTCGTCTCCGGGTCGAGGGGATCTTCGGGATCGAGCCCGCCGTCCCCCACCGCTGGCACGCCGGCGCCCACCGAGAGGAGCGCAAGCACCTTGTCGTTCGCCGCGATCCACGCGTCGGTGATCCCGCTGGTGCCGCCGAACGTGCCGCTCGGCTCGACGATGCCGCGCTCCGGGTCCATGTTGGCGATCCGGGCAGCGCCCCCCTCCGTGAACACCACGAGCCCGCCGCTCGGGCGCAGCGCCGACGCCCGCGCCGCCCCGAGCGTCACGCGTGCATCTCGCGGTGACGTCGACACGAGGAACTTGCCGATCGTGATGCCGGGCACACCGTCGATGGTTCCCGTGAAGTTGAGCAGCTCGAGGGCAGACTTGCCGCCACAGGGCGCGCGCGCGAGGGCGAGCATGCCGGTGTCGCCTCGCATGACGAGGCCGATGCCGTCCGTCTCGTCCGAGGTGGCGCAACGATCGGGCAGGCCGGGCTTCTCGGGCGTGAGGGCGCCTCCGGAGGCGTCGAGCGGCAGCAAGATCAAACGCGCGCCGCCGCCGTTCGGATCGAGCTCGCGGTAGACGATGACGAACCCTGCGCTCGTCGCTGCGACCGCCGGGGCGCTCATGAGCGTGCCCTGGCCGCCCGCCGAGTTGACGAGCGGCCCCGCCCCGAGCAGCTCGAGCGAGCACCCGGCGCCGACGCTCGGGTCCGCGTTGTCGTTCGCGGGGACGCACTTCGCGGCCTGGCACACGGCGCCGAGCGTGCACCGACCGGTAGGCTCGTCGATCGCCTCCATCCGGATCGCGACCTTGTCGGTCTCGCCGACGTCCTCTTCGTTGCAGCCCATGGCGAGGACGCCACATTCCTCGTCCCGGGCGACGGCCGCGAACACGTACTTGCCGTTGGGAATGTCGCCGAAGCGCGGGCCGGTCGCCTCTTCGCGGCGGAAGGCGACGCGCGCGGTCGCCCCCTCGGGCACTCCGTTCGCGAGCATCGGGAGGACGGCGGCGCAGCGCGCGTCTTTGAACGCGCCCACCTCGAACCATGCCGTGCTGCTGACGAGGTCGCCAGGAAGTGTGAGCTCGAGGCCGATCTGGCGGCTGCCCTTGCACGCAGCGCCCAGGGCGAGACACAAAGCGATCGCGCGGACGAACCTCATCGGGAAAGCCAAGACCCGCCGGGGGCGGGGTCACCCGCCAATACTGGGCCGAGAAGACGCTCGGGGCAATAAGAGGCTCCAGGCTCCAGGCTCCAGGCTCCAGGGGAGAGAAAGAAGCCGGGCGCACGGGCAGCGGACGGGCGCCCGGCCAGCGGACCAGCCGAAGGAGCAACGTCCACGCGCTCTCTCCGACCTGGAGCCTGGAGCCTGGAGCCTCCTACGGCTTGTCCATCGAGATCCGGACTTCTTTCGTCTGTTCCGGAATGACCTCGACCTGCAGCGTCTTCTTCACGCCGTTCGGCGCGGAGAGGACGAGCGCATGTCGACCCGACGGCACCGGGCGATTGAAGATGTGGCCCGGGCCGAGCGACGTGCCGTTGTCGATGATCTGATCGCACTTCGGGATGCACACGACGGTGAGCGCGCCGAGCGCGTTCGACTTCTTCGGAACGGGAGCCGGGGCCGGCGCGGGAACCGGGACGGGCACCGGGGTTGCGCGGGCCGTGGTCGCAGGCGGCGGGGCGGGAGCAGGCGTGGGAGCGGGCGTCGGAGCGGCGGTGACGGCGGGCGGCGCCGTGACGGTGGGCGCCGTGACGGCCGGGTCGGCGGTGACGACAGGGGGCGCGGTGGCGACGGGCGCTGCCTCGGGCGGGCGGCCTACGGTGTGTGCGGGCGGCGGCGGCGTGATCGTCGTCGGCGGAACCGCGATGGCGCCGAGCGTGGAGATCGGTGCCGTCGGGGAAGAGGAGACGACGCTGTTGAACGCCGTTCGGGCAGCGGTGAACGGGCCGGCAACGGCTACAGCCGTGCCGCTTCCGCCGGTCCCTTGCGCGCGCGGCGGTGGGCTCGTCGTCGAGATGATCGCGATGACGACGCCCGCGATCAGCAGCGCGATCGAGCAGGAGAGGGCGGCGACGACCCACATCGGCGGACGTCGCTTGAAACGCTGAGCCGTCATCGTCCGGTTGTCGCGACCGAGATGCATCGGAAGGCGATGACCCGACGGATGGCCCGCGCGGGCGATGAACTCACCGCTCTGCCCCGTGGGCTGAGGCTGCCGCGCGAAGACGTCGCCCCCATGGATCTGCGGCTGCGAGTAGTCGTATGGCCCGGGCTGCATCGCCATGGGCCCTTGTCCGGACATCGCCATCGGGTCCGCGAAGGGCACTTCGCCCGTGAACGACGGAGGCGCCCCGTAGCCGGGCGGCGGGCCGAGCGACGAGGTCGGCGGCATCGCCGCAGTCGAGGCGAAGCGCTGCGGCTGCTGCTGCGGGCGCGGCGGCGCGGGCGCCGGTCCAGGAGGAGGCATCGGTGCGCTCGGGTTGCGGCCGGTCGCGGCGGGCGCCTGCGGGAAGGCCGGAGCGCTCTGCTGCGTACTTGCGGCCACGATGGTCGCGTCGCCGTCCTCCTCGAACTCCTCCGGGTCGAGCATCTCGACGCCGTGTGGACCGCTCGCCGCGGCCCGTCGGGGTCGCGGTCGGTCCTCGGGAGGGATCTCCATCAGCGTCGGTGGCTCGCTGAGGGCACCAGCGGCGCGCGACTCGTATTCCTCGAGCATCGGCGCGCCCTGGATGGTCGGGCCGTCGCCGTCCGCCGGATGCGGCTCGTCGATCGACGGCGGCGGCAGCGTCGCCGGAGCGCCCGCAGCCGGACGCGGCGGTGCGGGCGCGCGGCCCTTGGCCTGCTGGCTCGCATGGATCGGCCCCGGCGCTCGCGGCGCGGTCAACGAAGCGGCGGTCTCCTTCGCGTCGTCCGGAAGGATCTGCGGCCCGAGCGGCGGCATCTGGCCGATCGCTCCCGGTCCGATGGGCGCGCCTCCTCCAAGAGGAGCGGGCATCGGCGGCATCCCGGCGGCGGGCAGGGGCCGCGGCGGGCCACCCGGCGCCGGCTTCGCGGCCGCCATCCCCGGCGAAGAGGGCTGCACCTCCGAGTTGGTGAACTCGGGGCCGATCTTCGGCTTCGACAACATCTGCTCGACGTTGATCGTCTGCGTGACCTCCGCTGCCCAGCGGAGGTGCGCCTCGCGCTTCTGGATGCGGTCGGTGAAGATCGACTGCGTGTAGGCTGCAACCTCATCGGAGGCGATGAAGAGCCCACGCCGCATGAGCAGCGACTGCAGCGCGCGAGAGAGCTCGCGGGCGGTACGGAAGCGCTCGCCGCGGTTCTTCGCGAGCGCCTTCATCACGATCTTCTCGAGGTCGACGGGATAGCCGCGGATCAGCGTCGACGGCCGCGGGACGTTGCACTCCTGCACCTTGGCGAGCGTGTCGAGATCGCTCTCCATGCGGAACAGGCGCTGTCCCGTCGTGAGCTCCCAGAGCACGACGCCGAGCGCGAAGATGTCGGTGCGCCGGTCGATGCCCTCGCCGTGCACCTGCTCCGGCGACATGTACGCGAGCTTGCCCTTCAGCGTGCCTGCGCGCGTGTGGCTCATGCGCGAGCTGAACTTCGCAATGCCGAAGTCGACGACCTTCGTGACGCCGTCGTAGGTGACGAACAGGTTGTGCGGGGTGACGTCGCGGTGGACGAGGCCGAGCTTCTCGCCGTTCTTGCCGAGAAGCTCGTGAGCGGCGTGGAGGCCTTCGGCGGCGTCCGCGATGACACGGCACGCGATCTCGGGAGGCATCGCCGTCCCGAGCTCTTCGGTCCGCCGCATCACTTCGCGGAGCGGCTCGCCGTGGAGGTACTCCATCGCGATCCAGTAGGTCTCCTCGTGCTTGCCGAGGTCGAAGACCGTCGCGACGTTCGGATGCGAGATGCGCGCCGCGACGCGCGCCTCGTCGAGGAACATCTGGACGAACGACTCGTCCTCGACGAGATGCGGGTGGATCTTCTTGATGGCGACCCACTTCTGGAACCCACCGGGGCCGTCCATGCGCGCGAGGTGCACGCTGGCCATGCCGCCGATGCCGATCTCGTCGACGATCCGGTAGCGGCCGAGGAAGTACGTCCCACCGTTGCGGATGTCGGGGAGCGACCCGGACGGGACCTGCTGCGAGGCCACGCCGTCGCCGCTCGCGGGAATGGACCCCGAGCTCATGTCCGGACGATGGGCGCGATCCTGCGGCAAGCTGGGCTCCTTCTTCAGGTCGAAATTCAGGTGGAAATTCGGGTGGACGGGCGAGTCACTGCTCGCGAACTCCGACTGGTCCTACGGAAACGTTCTCCACGGGGCGAGTACCGAAAAAGACGGCGGCTCCGGCTCCTGCGAGCGCGATCCCACCGATCACGTAAGGCCACGGCGAAGACCAGAAGGCACCACCGCGGCGGACGCCGGGGTCTCCGCCAGCGGGTTTGTCGCCGAACTGCACCGCGCTGCTGCGGTCCTTCGATCCTGCCGCCGCGGCGACGGCGGGCTTGTCTTCCTTGTCCGGCACGCGGACGCGCTCCTCGGCGGACGCGAGGCGGTTCTGGTTCTTGTCGAGCGCGTCGACGTGCACGAGGATGCTCGCGCCCGGAAGCGTCACGTCCGACGCGATCTCGAGCTCCATCGACTCCTCGGGCTTGGCCTCGAACGACACTTCCTTTCCGGTAGTGCCGTCCTTCGCGAGGACGCCGATCCGGTTGACGATCGGCAGGTGTGCCTTGTCCAGCGTCGCCGTGACCTTGAAGGGTTTTCCGGGTTGCGCTTCCTTCGGGACTTCGACGGCGAGCTTGATGCTGCCGATCTTCGCCGTATCGCGCTTCGCCTTTTCGGCGAACCCCGCGCCCTTCCGCCCGGCTTCGCTCGGCACGGCGAAGTTGGAATCGAGAATCGAGGCCGCGCGGAACGCCGCGATGGCAGCATCCTTCTTTCCGAGCGCCGCGCGGATCGAGCCGAGACGCACGTAGCCTTCGAGCACCTCGGTCGGCGCCAGGCCGCCCTTCTCGAGCGCCTCGCGATACAGCGGCTCGGCCGTCTCGAGCGCGCCGCGATCCCAAGCGTCCCGTGCGCGCCTCAGCGCAGGCGCGCCCGCGGATGTCTCCGCAGCTCGCGCGTCACTCGCCATGGTGCCGTGCACCATCATCACGATGGTGCCGATCGCCACCGCGCGCGACCCGAACGCACGTAGAGCGCCAGATCTTTCCACTATCGAAAACGCTATCGGCCTAGACCGAGGGGCGCAAGCATCAGTCTTGCGTCTCATTCGGGGCATTTGGCCTCTTGGCCCTCTTGGCCCTCTTGGCGTCTTGGCGTCTTGGCCTCTCGGCCCCGGGCAGGTCACGCTCGTCCCAGCGGGCCGGGCTCAGGGGAAGGGCTGGCTCGGTCGGCCGCGCTCGAAGAAGAAGGAGAACGAGCCGCGCAGGTGACCGCGGCACGGAGGTGGGGGCCCCAGGCCGCCCGGCGCCGCCTCGCGAGGATCGGCGAGGTACACGTCGAAGCAGCCGGCGTTGAGGCGCTCGGCCGCAGTCTCTTCGTCGAGCCGACCGTTCGATATGCTCGTGAACGAGATCCGGCTCTTGCCGGTGCCGACGCCGGCCGGGGCCTCCGCGTCGGGGGCGCAGCCTTGGGTCGGGTCCGCGCCGCGAACGGCGGGGGCGGTGCACGTTCCGTCCGTGGGGATCGTGACTTCCTCGACGACGTGGAGCGAGACGTTCTGCGTCCTGCAGCTTCGCTGCAGGTAGAGCGCCATGTTCACGAGCGCAGGTTCCGCTTGCGGCTGGACCGGCGTTCCGGGCGGCGTCACCTCCGGCGGAAGGTCGACGGGCAGCGCCTCACGGTACCTGCCGGCGAAGGACGTGCTCGCGTCCGGTCGGATCTTCGTCCGGTCGTTGATGAGGATCGAGAGGCCGTCCGAGAAGCTCTGGAAGTCGCTCCCGCTCTGGATGCGGAGCGTGATCGAGTCGCGGTACGGCACGGCCGCGAGGAAGTCGGGATTGAGCTCGAAGGCGCCGGTCCAGCAGTTGGGAACATCGAGCGTGCCGTGGATCTGGCCGTCGCCCTCGCCCTGCGAGCACGCCGGCGCGGTCGACACGACGGCCGCCGCGACGATCACGAGCGACGTGATGCGCGTTCGCGTTCGCGACCGCGACGTGCGATCGCCCTGTTCACCGCGCCGTCGTGCGCTCTTCACGAGCGCGGAGCCTAGCAGATGCGCGCGCCGCCGAGGACGCGGTCGCCATCGTAGAAGACGGCGATCTGACCGCGGCTCACCGCGCGAACGGGCATTGCGAAGCGGATCGTCCCCGTCCGCTCGCCGTCGTTCGAAGACTCCACGCGGCCGAGGGCGCCTTCGTGGCGGTAACGGACGCGGACGCGCGCATCGAGCGGGAGGTCGACCTCGGGCGCGACGACGATGTCCTCGATGCGCGTCTCGGTCGAGGCGAGATCTTTCTCGTCGCCGAGCCGCACCGTTGCCGTCTCCGGATCGATCTCCGCGACGAACGCCGGTTTTCCGAGCGCAACGCCGAGCCCTTTCCGCTGTCCCACCGTGAAGCGATGAACACCGTCGTGAGCGCCGACGACGCGCCCGTCGGAGTCGACGATCGGCCCGGGGCGGAGACGACCTCGCGCGCGCTCCTCGACGAAGGAGGCATAGGCATGCGCTCCCGCGCCCACGAAGCAGAGCTCCTGGCTCTCTCCCTTGCTCGCGCCTGGGATCTTGCGGGCGAGCGCCTCGGCGCGCACCTCCGGCTTCGTGCTGTCGCCGAGCGGGAACATCAGCCGTTCGAGCTCCGCGCGCTTCGTCGCGTAGAGGAAGTAGCTCTGGTCCTTCGCCGCGTCGCGACCCTCGCGGATGAACGGCGCACCGTCGGCCGTGCGCCCGAGCCTCGCGTAGTGACCGGTGGCGACGTACGCAGCACCGAGCCGATCGGCCAGCGCGACGAGCTCCGCGATCTTCACGCCTCGATTGCATGCAGCGCACGGGCTCGGTGTCTCGCCGGCGAGGTAAGCCTCGACGAACGGCTCGACGACCGTCTTCGTGAAGAGCTCGCGACGGTCGAACGTGAAGTGCGGGATCCCGAGCGCGTCCGCCGTCCTCCGCGCGTCGTATTGATCTTCCGGCGCGCAGCAGCGGCCGTGGGACCCCGCGCCGGCCTCCGGGTAGTCCCAGAGGTGGAGCGTGACACCGATGACGTCGTGCCCTTGGTCGACGAGGCGCGCCGCGGCCACGGCGGAGTCGACCCCGCCGCTCATCGCGATGAGGACACGTGAGCTGGAGGTGGAGGAGGAACTGGACGTGACGGCGCTGTCAGCCATGACGAAGCTGGCAGTCCTTAGCGCATCACTGGCCCTGGAGCACGGTCTTCACTCCGCTCGCGGCCCGATCTACGAGCTTCGCCGACAGGTCCACGGCCTCGCTGTAGCGGTAGACGCCCGCTTGGAGCGCGAGCAGCTCCATGCTTCCGAGCTCCTGGCCCGAGCCGGCTCCGGCGGTGGCTCGTCGAACGAGTGTCTCGCCACGGTCGACCTCACGCCCGAGGCCACGGAGGACCCGCTCGAACGGGCTCGGCCCTTCCTGGACGCGCGCCACGTCCGCCGACCGCGCGCGGTCCGCCCCGTCTTTCCTGGAGACGCTCTTCTCCTGTTTCTTCGTCTCCATCTCGTAGGTGGAGGTGTCCGTGGAGAGCTTCCCGTCCCGCATCGAGGCATCGCCGACTCGCATGGCAGGTGCATCGGCCGCTCGCGGGACGAGTTGCGTGTTTTCTTCTTCCCGTCGCGCCGCGTCGCGCTTGTCGGGTCAGCGGTCGGCGTCGCCTTCGCTGTCCCCGCCTCTCAACGATTTCGCGATCGTGTCGATGCCCCGGGCATGGAGGCGGCTGGCCCAGGACTTGGAAAGGCCGAGCTCTTTGGCGGCCTCCTCGAAGGTCACCTCGTCGAAATAGTGCCGCGTGAGGAGGATGCGTTCCTGGTCGGGAAGCTTTGCGATCTCCTCTCGGATGCGCACGAGCAACAGGTTGTGGCCGACGGTCGACTCCGGGCTGCGATCGGGGTCGCGCGCGCGGTCGATCGCATCTCCACGCCCCATCGTGAGGAAGTTGAGCGCCATCGCCATCGCCGCGGATGCGAGCTGGTCGGCGATCTTCGAGTCCGCTGCCTCGGGTGTCTGCGGTGGTGCCGCCGCGAGCTCCTCGTTCGCGGCGTCGTGGACGAGATCCGCGGACTGCAAGGCCCGGAGCTTGCGGTACACGCGCTTCGGGAGATTGCCGCTCTGACGAACGGAGTCGATCATGGCGCCGCGGACCCGAAGCGCCGCCCAGCGTCGGAAGGGGATCCCTCGGTCCGGATCGTACGAGCGCGCCGCTCCGAGCAGCGCCTCGCGGCCCTGCGAGACGAGGTCCTCGAGCATGACGTGCATCCCGAACTGCCGTCGCATGCTCCGCGCGAGGATGTCGACGAGCTCGAGGCCTTCGTTCAACCGCGCGATCACCTCGGGCGGATCGGCTCGCAACGCTTCCTTCCCCACGGCGACCATCTCACGATCCTAGTCCCTCGAGGTCAAGTCAAGCGCTCACCCGCGAGGGACGTCATGCGAGCACGGCGACGCGCGCACGAAATGAGAAGAGAAAGCGCCGCGAGGAGCGTGCGCGCCGAAGCGAGACGGGAATGCGATACGGGGAAGGGCGAACGAGGACCAACGACGACGAACGACGACAGGGGAGGTCTCGAGCTCCACGTCAACCTCGGTCGTGTCTTCCGGTTCGCTGTGGTGATGCTAGGGTGCGCTGGTTCGCCGGGAAGCGATCGAACGCCACGCCGCTCAACGTCACCTCCTCCCGGGCCGGAGGCCGAACCTCGTCCCCCATGACCGATCGCCAGAAGCCAAGCGACAGAGACGTCAGCTCCGTCCGCCTTGCCGCGAGCGAGCGAGTCGCGTCCGTCGATCCGCGAGCGCACGCGGCATGGCG
This sequence comes from Pseudomonadota bacterium, assembly GCA_023423895.1. Taxonomy (GTDB): domain Bacteria; phylum Myxococcota_A; class Polyangia; order Polyangiales; family Polyangiaceae; genus Labilithrix. Next base: position 66,783 of record JAFAER010000249.1, on the reverse strand, counting down.
CACGTGGCTCGCCGCGCTCGCGAAAGATCCCGACGCCGTGACCGCCGCCGCGCTGGCTTACGAGTCGCTCGAGGCCGAGGGGCGTGATGCCTGGCTCGACGCGCTCGACGCCGATGCTCCGCATGTCGACGTGCCTCGCATCGCGCTCTATGCCCCGCTGCTCGGCGTCGAAGAGGACGACGAGCGGCGCGCACGGATCGTCGTGAACGTCGTCGGCGCCGCGAGGAAGAGCACCCCGCCTCGTGCGTTCGTCGCGTCACAGGGCGGCGACCGCGTCTGCCTGATTGTCACGCCGCTCTATCTGCAGTTCGTCGAGATCCTCTTCTGCCGGTTCGACCCCGACGTCGGCATCCGCGAAGCCTGGCACAAGTGGCTCGCCCACAAGGACGACGTCGCCGCGGCTGCTGCAGAGGTTGGTGTCGTGATGAAAGAGGGGCCGCTTCCTCAGGTCGTGGAAGAGCTCGCCCACGCCGTCGTGGCCGACCAGCGCGCCGGGCGGAAAGCGCCGCCGTCGCTCGTGCGGTACATCGATTTGTTTGCGCCGGACCTTGCACATCCGGCGCAGGACGGCGAGCCTACGGACGAGTAACGCCATGGAACGCCCGGAGCTCGACAAGCGATGCGGAAGCTGCGCGCGCTTCGTACGCGTGATCGAATCGATCGACGACACGGGCGAGGTGAAGCGAAAAGGCGAATGTCTGCTCATGGTGTGGCCGCCGCCGCTCTACGAGCACAACACGTGTTCGCAATACGTGAAGCGCGGGACGTTCACGGGCAAGCCGCTCCCGAAAGAGCGCCTCGCCCGGACGCCGCGCACGTCTCCGCGCCCCGCCGCCCGTCCCGGCGAGCCGCGGCGTTCCTTCGACTTCGAGCTGCCCGAGGAGCTTCTGGACATGAACGCTGACGAATTCCGCGAGGTACTGCGTGAGGTCATCCGTGACGAGCTCGGCGTCGCCGACGTGGAGCTCGGCGGCCGCTGGCAAGGAGGCGAGATGGTCCTCAAGCCGGGCAAGGAAGGCACCCAGGAGAAGCGGATCCCGATCGAGACGTTGTTCGCGAAGGTCGTGATGATCCGCGATCGGCTTCGCGTCCTCGAGCAGAAGATCAACGGCAACGGGAAGCTTTCGGCCGAAGAAAAGGTCCAGATGCAGCAGTACGTGACGGGCTGTTATGGATCTCTGACGACGTTCAACGTCCTGTTCGCGAACAAGGGGGACCAGTTCGTGGGTCAGAAAGGTGACGACTGATCCGTGGAGAGCGGGAGGGCTCTCGTTCCCCGTGCCGTGACGGTCGCGTCCTCGACGGCGCGCTCGTCTGCTCCTCGCGTCGCGTTCGGCCTGTTGCTCGTGGCCACGCTGGCTGCGTGCGGCCCGAAGCAGGCTGAAGGCCCTGCGATCGGCGTGTCGACGAAGGCCGGCGATCCGCTCCCGTCGCCCGACAAGGCGACGTTCTACGCGTTCGACCCGCTCGACGAGCGGCCCGTGTCCTCCCAGGCGCATCGCGGCAAGCCGACGGTCATCGTGTTCGTGACCACGGGGGACATCGTCGGGCAAGCGCAGGTCAGCTATCTCGTCCACATGGCGAAGAACGACGGCGATCGCGTCAACTACGCGCTCGTCGCGCTCCATCCGCGGAAGGAGATCGTCCTCGTCGAGTCCTACTCCAAGACGCTGGGGGTCGATTTCCCGGTCGCCCTCGCAGACCATTCCGCGACGAGCGCCGCCGGGCCGTTCGGCGAGATCCCGGCGGTCCCAACGATCGTCGTGCTCGATCGCGACGGACACATCGCCTGGAAGCACACCGGCCTCGCGAAGAACGACGACATTCGCGGCCACATGCGCGGCCTGTGAAGGTGCCTCATGCGTGCTCGCTGTTCGCTGCTCGCTGTCGCCTGCCTGTTGCTGGGTGGCTGTCGGGGAGCGGAGAGGCGGGACCCGCGTACGCCGCAGCCCGGCTCGCGCGCGGCAACGTGCGCGACGGTGACCGCTCATCTCGTCAGCTTCGGTGAGGCGCTCGAGACGGCGTCGGTCGACGCGAAGACGCGCGCGCTGACGTATGCCGGCCGTCTCGAGCTGCTGCTCTCGTTCGACGCGGCCGCCTCCGATCTCGACGGCGAGCTCGCAGCGCTGCGAGGCCCGGGCGAGCTCGGCGATCTCGTGAAGCGCGCGCGCGACGCGCTCGACAAGTCGACGCAGTTCGCCCGCTCCGAGCACGATGCGCTCGAGAAACACGCCAAGGAGCTCGCGCCGCTCGCCAAGGAGACGCAGCAAGCATGGTCGGCGCTGCGGGCGACATGCGATACCAAACGTGCGCCGCCGGATTGCGCCGGCGTTCGCGACGCGGTCGGGAAGTTCGACGCCGCAGAGACGCCCGCGCAGCACGAGCGCGCCGTGGCCGAGCTGACCTCGCTCCGGCTGCTCTCGCCGAACGTCGCAAAGGCTCGTGACCGCGCCGTGGCGGCGAGCCGGGCCATCCAGGGCGCATCGAAGACGCGCACCGACGCGTCCGCCTCGCTGCCGAAGCGGTGGTCTTCGGTGCAGAAGGATCTCTCGGGCGCGATGAACGGTCTCGTCGACGCCTGCAGAGGCGAGGCGCCGGCCGGGCACCCGATCGTCGCTGCAGAGAAGCCCGATCCGCGCAAGTTGACGGTCCTGGTGCACGTCAAGCCCGCGGCGGGTGTCGAGCGCGCGCTGCTCTCGCTGGCGGCGGCGACCAAGGACGACGACGAAAAGGAGTTCTACAAGGCGCGCGCAGAAGGCGCCTTCGGCAGCGGGTTCGTGCTCGTGACGAAGACGGACGACGGGAGCCCCGATGCGCTCGTCGTGACGAACCGCCACGTCGTCGATCTCGGCGACCGCGCGAATCTCGAGCTCGCCGATGGAACGTCGCTCGGCCAAGCGGACATCGTCTATGCGAGCCCCACGTACGACCTCGCGATCCTCCGGCCGAAGACCAAGCTTCCGATGAACGAGGGCTTCGGCTTTTCGCATGTGCCCGCGCGTGATCAACAGACGGTCATCGCGACCGGCTTCCCGGGGCTCGTCGGCCGGCCTTCGTACCAGACCACACGCGGCTACGTCTCCAACCAGGGCTTCAAGCTCGACGACGGCGCGAGGCCGCTCACGTACCTGCAACACACGGCGCCGATCGACCCGGGCTCGAGCGGCGGACCGCTGACCGACGAGACGGGCCGCGTGCTCGGCGTCAACACGTTGAAGGTCGCCGGACGCGACTCCGTCGGGCTCGCGGTCCCGTCGCGGTTCGTGATGGACACGCTTCGCGCGGCGGGCGCCATCGAGTCCCGTCACGCTTCGGCCGCCGATCGGCAGAAGGCGGCGCGGCTCGCATGCCTCGCGTTCGTCGGCGAGCTCGGTGCGCCGGAGCCGCGCATGCCCGTCCTCGAGCACATGCTCTCGAACCACCTCGTCGGCGTCGAGGGAGTCGATGCCGCCTCGATGCTCGCTGGCGAGGAGGGCTTCGAGCTGCTCTGGAACAACGACTCCGTCCGCGCGATGCGCATCGCGACGCTCCTCAAGGTGCGCGCTGCCTTCATGCTCGGCGGCGGGCCGAGTGTCCTCGAGACGTGTCAGGAGATGGACGCGGCAACCTCGCGGGCCGACCTCGTGAAGTACCACGTGCGCCTCGGCAACTTCGAGACACGCGACGTCGCGCTCCGGTGGGAGCACGGTCGGTGGAAGATCGACGGTTACGCGGCGCCGCGCGTCGCTCCCGTCAGGCGGCCGCCGAAAAAGCTGCCGCCGCCCGGACCGTCGCCGCGGACGCGCGGCTCCAAGCCGGGGCTCCGGCCGAAGCCCCCGTCACCACCGAAGACGTAGCGGTCTCGTCTATTGCGGGTCGGCGACGAGCGGCGCGGACGTCGACGAGCCGGCGCCCCAGAAGCTCAGACCTGCAGGCTTCTGCGGGATCGGGATGGTCGTCGTCACGACCTTGTTCGACCCGAACACGACCTCGAACAGGTTTCCCTGCTCGTCGAAGCCGTACAGCTTGCCGCCCCAGAACGAGAGTCCGAACACCTTCTGATGTTCGATCGACCCCCAGTTCTTCAGCATCTTCCCGGTCTGCGGGTCGACCTCGACGAGGCAGTCGGTCTGGTCGCAGCCGCTGCCCTTGTTGCCTTTGACCGTGAGGTACGTCTTACCGCCCTTCACCGACACGATGTCGCCGCTCGAGATGAGCTTGCCGGTGCTATCGAGCTTGCCGAGGACGCTGCGCGAGCCGTTCGTCACGTCGATGCGCACGTAGTCGCCGCCCTCGTAGCCGACGAGCGCCTCTTCGTTCGGATCGAGCGCGCCCTTCGGCACGAAGGAGAGCGAGTTGGGGAACTTCCCGCTCTGAAGCTCGGTGCAGGTCGCCGTCTTCTTGTCGACCGTGTAGAGCGTGTCGTAGGACACCGCGTAGAGCGTCGACTTCTCGTCGAGCGCGATGTCGATGATCGACTCGCACTGCTTGAAGTCACCGACGACGGTGACGGCCTTGGTCGCGGGCTCGAGCTTGTAGAGCGTCGTGGCGCTGTGCCCGTAGACCTCGTGCACCTCCGGCGGCTCGGGCGCGGGCGGCGTGGGCTCGTTGCCGAAGTCGCCCGTCGCGGCGGGAGCAGGGGTCTCCGGCTCATTCCCTGCCGGTGCCTGGGTCTCGTCCCCGAAGCCCGGCCGTTCCGTGCTGCCTGCGCAGCCAGCAAGGGTGACGGCCAGTGCAGAGATCAGAAGAGGACGAAGGGCGACCATGGGGCGCGCGGAACCTAGCGCAAGCGCGCGATCCGGCAAGGATACGTCAGCGTCTCATGACCCAGGTGTGGGTGTAGGTGGTTGCAACTGAAGTCTCCGGACGAGCTCCGGCTTGACCACCTTGCCGAGCGCATTTTTCGGAAGCTCGGCCGAAAAGACGAAGTCCTTCGGCACCTTGTACGGCGCGAGGCGTTCCCGGGCGAACGCGCGGAGGTCCGCCGCCGTGCACGCGCTCTCCCCGGGCCGGACGACGATGCACGCCACGACGCGTTCGCCCCAAGCGTCGTCGGCGACGCCGACGACGGCGACCTCGGCGATCGCGGGATGTTCGCGCAGCACCTCTTCGATCTCGAGCGCGGAGAGCTTGTATCCACCGCTCTTGAGGATGTCGACGCTCGTGCGTCCGAGGATCTTGAACGGCGCGCCTTCGAGCGAAGCGTCGCGCGTGACGGTGTCGCCGGTGCGGAACCACGGATCGCCGCCGTTCGGATCGGGCGCGAACGCCTTCTTCGTCTCTTGCTCCTTCTGGTGATAGCCCGCGAAGACGCTCGGTCCGCGGATCCAGAGCTCACCCGTCTCCGCGTCGGCGTGTTCCGGACCTTCTCCGACGATGCGCGTCTCCACCGTCGGGAGCGGAAGTCCGACGAAGCCGGGGAAGCGCGGGCCATGCAGCGCGTTCGTGATGCCGACGCCGATCTCGGTCATCCCGAAGCGTTCGAGGGGGATCGTTCCCGTGATGGCGCGCCAGCGTTCGGCGAGCGTCACCGGGAGCGCGGCGCTGCCGCTCGTCGCGAGCCGGAGGTTCTTCGCGTTCGCGGCCCAGCGGGCGCGCTGGTCGTCGGTCGCCGCATCGAACGCGAGGAAGAGCCGATGGTACATCGCGGGGACGCCCATGAAGACCGTGGCGCTCGCCATCTCGTCCCAGATCGCGGGCGCATCGAACGAGCGCATGCGCGTGGCAGCGCCGGCTCCGAGCGCGGTGAGCAGCGCGATCGCGAGGCCATGCATGTGATGAAGCGGCAGCGCGTGCAGAAGCACGTCGTCCGGCGAGAAGCCCCACGCTTCGCCGACGAGCTTCTGCTGGATGCCGATGTTGCCGTGCGTGAGCACCGCGCCCTTGGGCTTGCCCGTCGTGCCGCTCGTGTAGAGCTGCAGCGCGGGAGAGCTCTCCTGGAGCTTCGAGGTGCGGACGATCTCGCGTGCGTCGACTGCGCCGACCGGGCTGCTGCCCGACAGCGAGGCGAGGTCACGCACCTCGCATGCACCTTCGAGCGCCGAACCGAGCTCGCGGAGCGGCGCGGAGACGAGCGCGGTCCGCACGCCGGCGTCGGCGCAGAAGTAACGCGTCTCGGGGGCAGGGTGCAGCGGCGACAGCACGAGCACGCATCCGCCCGCGAGCAGCACGCCGAAGAACGCAGACACGAACTCGGCGCTCGGATGCACGAGCAGCGCGACGCGCTCGCCCGGCTCGAGTCGCCGCTCGGACGACAGCGCCACGCTCACGGCCGCAGCGCGAGCGACGATGCTCGCGTAAGAATGCGCCGTTGCGCGTGCACCGGCGTCATCGAGGACACCCGTGCGCGGATCGTCCGATCGCGCGGCGAAACGTGCGAGGAGTTGGCTCATCGGCACGCTCTTACTACGGCGGAGAAGATCGCCCAACTTGCCTCGCTGGCGGCGCTAAGATCTGGAAGCCGCCATGAACACTGCCCTCCGAAGCACGCTCCTCTGCATCGTCGCGGGCCTCACGCTCGCGCTCGGCTGTGCGATCGATCCCACGGACGGCATCGCCGCCTCGCGCGGGCCCGTCGGAGCGCTCGGATCCGAGTGCACGTGCAGCAACGGGCAGGCGGACTGCGACAGCGCCCAGGGGCAGTGCCAGCAGGGGCTCTCGTGCATGCGCACCGACTCCGGCAACCAGGTCTGCACCCATGGCTGCCCGTGCCCGCTCAACTTCGTGTGCAAGGCGGCCGGCCTCCCCGGCGCCCGCCTCGCGTGTTTCAAGCAGCCCTGACGCGCGCGCTCTCGAGCGCGCTCCGCTCAGTGCAGATCGCCGACGAGCCAGGAGAAGGCGGGGACGAGGACTTCCTCCGGCGACGCGCCGCCCATGCGGACCTGACCGCGCCGGTCGACGCTGAACCCGTGGTCGCCGACGATGAAGAGGAGCGTACGTGGCGGCAGAGTCGACACGTGCCGCGCGATCGCCTCCGCCGTCGCGTTCGCGATCCCTTCGAGCGAGCCGATCACGTCTGCCGCGCAGTCGAGCAACGACGGCACGAGGTCGAGCTTGTAGAGCTCTCGCGATCCGACGCGCAGGCGGCGAACGACCTCCGCCGCGCGACCGCGCAGCGACTCCGAGGGCTCTTCGCGCGCCGGCGCGCGAAGGGCGTCGAGCCCGCGCGCGAACGTCTCGATCTGGCGGATCGTCGTCGTCGGCAACGCACTCCAGAGCAGCGTCTCGGATGTGAGCGTCGCGACACCGGTCGCCTCGCGCGCGAGGGCGTCGCGGATGAGGCAGCCGAGATCGAAGCGCATCGAGTCGACGACGAGCAGATGTGAGGTCCGTGCGTTCGACAGGCGAGCCTGCTTCGACGCGATGTCGTACGCGTCCATCACGAGGCGTGGACGGCGGTTGGTCGCGCCGAAGGTCGCGAATGCGTCGGTGTACGATCGCTCGAACGAGCGACGGAACTCGTCGTACGCGCGGACCGCGCGAGGATCGTCGAGACCGGCGGCGATGGCGTTCGCGAGCGGGACGTAGCTCTCCGCGAACAGGCGCTCGAAGGCGGCGAGCGGCTGCGCGCCGCGCGCGGACGACAGCGCGATCGCCCAGCTCCGCCACGCGTCGTTCGGGCCGCTCACGGGAACGCCAGCGCTCACGCGCCGCGAAACACGACGATCTCGCGGGCGTTCTGCTGCGCGCACGTCGGGCGTCGGCGAGGGCGGGGGAGCCGCGCGAACGGGCTCGGGGGCCGTGACGTCCTCCATGGTTGCCGGCTCGGTCGGCACGACGTTGGGCTCAGGGACGGTGGTCGGCGCGCCCGCCTCCGCCTCTGCGGCGCGCTCGCCCGCTCGAGAGGTCACAGCCTGCAGGATCGCGCTACCAGCATCGACAGACACGACCAGACTGTCGTTCGTGGTGGCGTCGTCGCCGGTGAGCACGATCGGCGGCTCGCTCGATGCGTCGCCGTCGGCGACCTCGCAGACGTCGACCGCCGGGCTCGAGTCGCTCGAGGAGAGCTCGATCAGGTCGGTCGCGGAGAGCTCGCTCGAGGTGACCTCGATCGCCGTCGACGGCGTCACTTCCCACATCGGCTTTCGCGTCGCGAGCAGCGATCCGAGCGGGATCGGCGCGGCGTAGCCGAGGACCATGAGATCGGCGTCGTCGACGAGGAGCACGAGCGGGGCTTCTTCGGTCGTCTCCGCGAGCCAGCGCAGCGTCGCGCTGTCGTCCGGCGTCATCGACGGCGCGGCAATGGCGCGCAGCGATCCCATCGCGATCACGAGCCCAGTTGCGCCGACCGTTCGGGCGCGGAAAAGCTGGTCGGCGAGCCGGGCCTGCGCGTCTTCCGGCATGGCCGACCACGCGGCGAGATAAGGAGAAGGAGCGCCATTCCGTGCGAGCTCACGCTCGACGAGCTCCTCGAGCAGCTCGCCGAGCCGACCACGCGCGTGCTGGCCGGGCGGCGGCAACGTCACGAGCAGCGCGCCGGCGCCGAGCAGCTCCGTGCAGCGCTGCGACTGCTCTTCCGCGCTGGCGAACACCACCTCACCGCGGAGCGTGGCTTGTCTGGCGTCGGTCCTCGCCGCGCTTCCGGCGGAGACACCGTAACCTTCACCCCGGTCGAGCTCCTCTTGCTGCATGCTCGAGATGTCGCCATTCCGGGGCGAATGGCCCACTTTCCTGCAATCCCGAGCGCGCGGCACGGCGCGGCAGGTGGCTGGGGTGGGGGCCAGGTGAAAGCGCGCGCGAGCGAGCACGAGCGATGCATCCGGCGTCAGCGACGCGCAGACGAGGACGACGCGAGCACTCGTGGGGAGAGACGCGGGGACGCGAAGAGAAGCGCGAACGAAGAATGCCCCGTTGACCGGGCCTTGGGAGCTTCCTACGCTATTCCTCGTTCCCTCTGTAGGGCTCGTGCTTCGCGGTTTTCATGATCCCCTTATGTAAATGAACCAGGGAGGCAAGTGGCCGCTCGTTGTGCACGCCGAACCATCTCTCCGGAGCTCTGGATAATTCGGAAGCCTGAAGCGCGGTCAGAGCCGCCCACCTAGCCTTATCGGGCTAGGGGTTCATGACAATCCGCACACGGCTCATTCGGTAAGGAACGTCTAGCGAGCCCTCGTCACAAGCGAGGGCTCGCTGCCTTTTGTGCGCTCGAGCTTGCCTGCCTCGATCACTGGCAAGCGGGAAGCGTCGCGATCCACGCGTCGAGGATCTCCACGCCGACGTGGTCGACCGCGCGCGTGACGATCGGCGGCATCTGCACGCCTGAGCTCGGCAGCTCGTCCGGTCGGACGCGGCCCCGGGCGAGGATCGACATGAGGCTCTTCTCCGGTTGCCCGCCACGGATGTACTTGAACGGAGCGCCAGCCTCCGGATCGGTCCGGAAGGTGTCGACGCAGTAGGCCTGCGTCCAGATGTCGAGCTGCTCGAGCGCCACCGGAGCGCCGCCGTCGGCGGGCGCGAGGTCGGTCGCGCGAACGAGCAGATGCTTGCGGAACGACGCGGCCGCGTTCGTGTTCGCGTTGTGGCACGACCCGCAGTTCGCGTGGACCCATCCGACCGCCGCACGTGCTGCGTCGGGGCCCGGGAAGTCGAGCGTCGTCGCAGGCGGCGTCGTCGAGAGCCATCCTTCGGCCGCGAGCGTCGCGAGGGTCTGTCCCGTCGCGGTCGGGAGGCCGAGGCTGACGGCGTCGAAGCCGAGCGCCTGATCCTTGCGGCCTGCGTGGCACTCGTCGCATTGCCCCGTGCTCGGGATCTCGTACGCGCCGCCGTCGAGGCCGATACTCGCGATGCTCTCGCCACCGTCCTTGCGCACCGCGTCGGTCTCGTCCGCGTTCCATCGATACGACGTGTGAACCCAGCTTCCGTCGGCGAGCTTGGTGTAGAGGCGCGTCTCGATCCGCTTGCCGCCGACCTTGAACTCCTTCCAGAGCTTCGTGCCCTCCGGCAGGGTCCACTCGTCCCAGTCCGTGATGTCGATCTTCGAGCCTGGCGGCAGGTAGACCCAGCGCTGTTTTTCGGCGCCGTCGCTCCAGAACTCGACGCCGGGCTTGTACGGCTTCGTGTCGGGAGCGATCGTCTTGTCGCGGAGCGACGCGTAGAGGCCTGCGCACTCGAGGTGTTTGTAGATGCCGTCGCCGTCGAGGTCCGCGGAACAGTCGCGCTTGATCGGAGCGTCGGCGCCTCCGTCTCCGCTCGGCCGTGCGTCTTCGCCCGCGTCTACGCCGCCGTCGGCATCGCCGTCGGGAGCCGCTCCGCTCGAGTCGTCAGCACATCCCGCGGCCCAGCCAGCAAAGAGAGCCGGAACGACGAAGAAGCAAAAGCGCCAGAGTCGGGCCGCGTGCATGACGCGAGCATATACGAAGACGCTGCCATGCCCGCGACGCCGCGATCCATGCGAGGCGCAGCGTGGTATCCTCCGCCGCCTTATGAGCGCCAAGGTCGGCATCATCATGGGATCCGTTTCGGACTGGGACACGATGAGCCACGCCGCGGCCATGCTCGAGAGTCTCGGCATCGCGTTCGAGACGCGGGTCGTCTCGGCGCATCGCACGCCCGATCTCCTCTTCGACTACGCCTCGAAGGCAGAAGGACGAGGCCTCGAGGTCATCATCGCCGGAGCTGGCGGCGCCGCACATCTCCCCGGGATGACCGCGGCCAAGACGCTCCTGCCGGTCCTCGGTGTTCCCGTCGAATCGAAGGTCCTTCGCGGGGTCGACTCGCTCCTCTCGATCGTGCAGATGCCGGCTGGTGTCCCCGTCGCGACGTTCGCGATCGGAAAGGCCGGCGCGATCAACGCGGCGCTGTTCGCTGCGCAGATCCTTGCCCGTCGTGACGGCGCGACGCGCGCGGCGCTCGCGAGGCATCGCGATGCGCAGACGCAGAGCGTCCTCGATCGTCCCGATCCGAGCGTTCCGCCCGAGGCGGTGGAGTCCGCGCCCGGATCGCTCTCCACTCCAGAGTCTGATCGCCGTGGCACGGCCACGGCAACCACCAGAGATCCCGACCCGGAGCGGGTGAAAGGCTGAATCGTCGTGACCGTCGGTGTTCTCGGCGGGGGGCAGCTCGGAAGAATGATCGCGCTGGCGGGCTACACGCTCGGGCAGCGGTTCGTGTTCCTCGATCCCGGGGCAGAGTCCTCGGCGGGGCACGTCGGTAACCTGCGCGTCGGCGCGTACGACGACGAGGAGCGCCTCTCGGAGCTCGCTCGCAAGAGCGACGTCGTCACCTACGAGTTCGAGAACGTGCCGGTCGCGTCGGCGCGCTTCCTCAACGAGCTCGTCGAGGTGTTTCCGCCTCCGGCCGCGCTCGAGGTGAGCCAGGATCGCCTCGACGAGAAGCAGTTCTTCGCACGGCTAGGGATCCCGACGCCGCCGTTTGCTGCCGTCTCGTCACGCGAGGAGCTCACGGAGGCGATCGCACGCATCGGCCTTCCTGCGGTGATCAAGACGCGCCGCTTCGGCTACGACGGCAAAGGACAGATGGTCCTCCGCACAGAGGCCGACGTCGATCGCGCGTGGGAGGCGCTCGGCGCGGCGCTGCTCATCGTGGAGGGCCTCGTCCCGTTCGATCGCGAGCTGTCGATCCTCGGCGTGCGCAGCAAGACCGGTGAGACGAAGTTCTGGCCGCTCGTCGAGAACGAGCATCGTGACGGCATCCTCCGCGTCTCGATCCCGAAGAGCGACGTCTGGACACCGGAGCTGCAGGCGCGCGCCGAACAGCACTCGGCCAACGTGATGAACCAGCTCGGCTACGTCGGCGTGCTCGCGATCGAGCTCTTCATGAAGGACAGCGAGCTCCTCGCGAACGAGATGGCGCCGCGCGTCCACAACTCCGGCCACTGGACGATCGAGGGCGCGGAGACGAGCCAGTTCGAGAACCACGTCCGCGCGATCCTCGGGATGCCGCTCGGCTCGACGCGGATGGTCGGCGTCTCGGCGATGCTCAACGTCATCGGCAAGCTGCCGCCGAAGGAGAGCATCCTCGCCGTCGAGGGCGCGCACCTGCACGCCTACGGCAAGGACGCTTCGCCCGGCCGCAAGCTCGGGCACGTCACGATCCGCGCGCAGGACAAGAAGGAGCTCTGCGACAAGATCGAGGAGCTCTTGCCGATCGTCGACCCCGACGCCAGCGGCCCGCCGAAGTCGATCCGTCCGCCCTGCTGACGACGGCGATCTCGATCCGGAGCACGGCCGTCAGGTCGTGACGCGGACGACCTCGTCGACGGTGGTGATGCCCTCTCGGACGCGCTGGAATCCGACGCGTCGGAGGCTCGCGAGCCCGCGCTTGCGCAGGAGCTGCCGGTAGTCGCGCGGGCTCGCCTTCACCTTGATCATCTCGCGCATGTCGTCGTCGATCACGACGACCTCGAAGATGCCGGTTCGGCCGCGGTAGCCCGTCTTGAGGCACTTCGCGCAGCCACGCGGGCGCACGATCTTTTCGCCGGCGGGGATGAGCAGCTCGTCCCGATCGACGATGGCGTGCTCGAGGACGACCTCGTCCTGGCAGTCCTTGCAGACGATCCGGACGAGCCGCTGAGACAGCACGGCCGTGAGCGCGTTGGCGATGATCCACGGCTCGACCCCGAGATCGACGAGGCGGACGATGCTCTCGACGGCGTCCGACGTGTGGAGCGTCGAGAGCACCTGGTGGCCCGTGAGCGAAGCCTGCAGGGCGATGCCAGCGGTCTCCGCATCGCGGATCTCACCCACCATGATGACGTCCGGATCCTGCCGGAGGATGGCGCGAAGGCCGGTCGCGAACGTGAAGCCCGCCTTGATGTTCGTCTGACCCTGGGTGATCTGCGGCACCTCGACTTCGATCGGATCCTCGAGCGTCATCACGTTCGAGCGTCGCGTGTCGATGAGGCGAAGGAACGAGTAGAGCGTGGACGTCTTGCCCGCGCCCGTCGGCCCGCTCGCGACGATGAAGCCTTGCGGCCGACCGACGAGCTCGCGGACGACCGCCTGGAGCGGCGGCTCGAGGCCGAGGCGTTCGAACGGGATCAGCGACTGACCGGACAGGAGCCGGAGCACGAGCTTCTCGCCGACGGAGCTCGGGAACGTGGACGCGCGGAGGTGGACGAGCTCGCCGTTCGGCGACAGCGTGAGCTGGCCGTCCTGCGGGAGGCGCCGCTCGGCGATGTCCATCCGTGCGAGGACCTTCACACGCGAGACCACCTCGAGTGCGATGTCCGGCGGGACGCTCTGCTCCTCCACCATCTCGCCGTCGACGCGGAAGCGCACGTTGAGTCGATCGCGCTTCGGCTCCAGGTGGATGTCGCTCGCCTTTGCACGTACCGCGCGACGCACGATCTCGTCGAGAACGAGGACTGCGCCCTGTTCGATGGCATCCATTCGGCCGAAGACTACCGGGGGCGGAGCCGGCGCGCGACGACCCGCGCCGATCGGTCGGCATTTCAGGGTGGATCGATCGACCACGGTCGAGGATGCCGACGCTCGATCGAGACGCGATCGACCGCTCTTAAGCTCGACACCGCTCGAAGCGAAATGTCACCGTATGACTGTCCGGCGCCGCTGGGCCAAGCAGGAGGTCGTTCGTGCTGCAAGGTCGTGGGCTCGTCGCTCTCTCGTTCGCGCTCGTTCTCCTTCACGCTGCTTGCTCCGGGAGCGATGACGCTGCCGGAGGCGGCGGCGATCCGACCAAGCCGCCGTGTCAGAACGGCGTCCGCGATCAAGACGAGACCGGAGTCGACTGCGGCGGCATCTGCGGAAAGTGCCCCGGCGAGTCCTGCACGGGGCCGTCCGATTGTGGCAGCGGCTCGTGCGAGCAGGGCACGTGTCAGGCTCCCATCGACGGGCCGAGGCCGCCGTCGGCGGAAGACGGGCAGAAGAACAACGGCGAGACCGACGTCGACTGCGGAGGACCGAACGCTCCGAAGTGCACCGAGGGCAAGTCGTGCGAGGGCGACGGCGACTGCGTCGATGACTGGTGCAAGCCGGAGACGAACACGTGCATCGCGCCGCGCAACGACGACGGCGTGAAGAACGGCACCGAGACGGACGTCGACTGCGGAGGCCAGAGCGGAAAGAAGTGCGGTGAAGGCCTCACGTGTGTCGCCGACACCGACTGCAACGGCGCTTGCAACTACGCGAACAAGTGCGTCGACGCGAAGAGCTGCAAGCCGCACCTCGGTGGGGACACCTGTGGGACCAAACCGCTCCATCCGGGCGAGTTCGGCGACGAGAGCGCGGGCGCGACGCAGGAGAGCTGCTGCCGCTCGTTGCCGGTGCCCGGCTACACGGACCCGAAAAATCCCGGCAAGCAGGTCTTCGTCGACAAGTACGAGGTGACCGCAGGCCGCGTTCGCGCGTTCATCGAGGCCCTCGCCGCGGCAAACAACGGTCAGCCCGACATCAAGTCGTGGGTCGCTGCCAACAAGCCGGCCATCTGGAACGACGGCTGGAACCTCTTCATGTCGAGCGGCACCAATGGCGCCGCGATCCAGGTGCCGCGCCAGCCGAGCAATCCTCCCGAGCCGACGCCTGCCTCGCGGAACGTCGGCACCGACTTCATCTTCGGCGCGCCGCTCTACATCTACGTTCACGGCCACAACTGCGGGAATCTCCCCAATTCGTACGGGTACCCGACGTTCTGGTATCCGGACGCGCTGCTCACCGGCCGCGGCGAGGTCGCACGGGCGCAAGGGTTCGACGGGAACGGCACGGCGATCCCGGCGAAGGACGTCCTCGATGTGAAGTCGATGACGTGCATCCCGAGCGCCGTCCTCGCCGCGTTCTGTCACTGGGACGGCGGGCAGCTCGCGACCGACGAGGTGCTCGACTTCATCACGAACGCGCCCGCGAACCTCGGCAACTCGGCGGGATGTGGCTCGCGTTGCGCGCCCACCTCGGCCATCCAGCAGTCGACCGACTCGGGCAACGACGGCGGCATCAAGTACCGGTTCCCCTTCTACGCCAACGGTGTGACGCACGAGGGAACCTCCCGCATCGCGACGCCGGGGCGCGTGTTCACGGACGTCGTCCGCATCAACGCCGGCGACGAGCCGTGGATGGACCTGCACGGCAACGTGCACGAGATCGTTCTCGACATGAACGGCGCGACCTTCACCGGCAACTTCGGCCTCAAGTACCGCGGCATCGGCTACAGCAGCGCCCGCGCCGGTGGGAACAACGGCCCGCCCGCGAAGTACACGTTCCCGGAGTACAAGGCCGCGTATTCGGGCGGCCGCTGCATGCGCTTCAAGTGAGCGGCTCGTCCTCGTCGGGCTGACGCGGACGCGCGCGGCGATCAGCCTGCGCCGAAGCGCTCGACGAACGCCCGATGGATCGCGTGATCGGGCTCTTTGCCCTGCTCGATCTCGCGCGGCCGGTACCCGGAGACGACACGCTCGACGGTCATCGTCCGCTCGTGCGCGTCGAACCGGAAGCGCGCCCGCCAAGCCTTCACGGCGAGCACGCGTCGGCCTTCGCCTATGTCTTTGATGCGCCGATACGCGTGCGGCTGCGGACCGAGCGCGAGCGCCGATTCGACGCGCGCCTGGAGGTCGAGACCGGTCTCCTTCGCTATCCACGCGAGCTGTTCGAGCGCGGAGGCCTCGACCTCGACGCGCCACGCCGGTCGAGGATCGAAGCCCTGCAGCCATCCCGCGCCTGCTTCGGGGAAGGCATCCGCGTACGGGATGTACGGCTTGATGTCGAGGACGGGAGTGCCGTCGACGAGGTCCACGTCGCGTACGTGCAGCACGAGCCCGTCGACGCGCTCGAGCCGCACCGCCGTCATGCCGATCGGGTTCGGCCGATGCGGTGAGCGCGTCGCGAACACGCCGCGCTTTTCGTCGCTGCGTGGCGGCTGCACCTTCGGCTTCCAGCCCTCGGCGCGGTCGAACCAGAAGATCAGCCAGATGCGTTCGAAGCCCTCGAGATCCGAGACGGCGTCGCGGAGCTCGGGAAGCAGCTCCACGGTGCCAGCGGCGCCACCTGCGGTGCCCTGGCGCGGTGCCTCGACCTTCTCGCCGTAGGGCGACCGGACGAAACCGATGGGACGGACGACGAGCTCGCGCACGGCATTTCCGATAGCGGATCCGGCGGCCCGCGCGAAGCCGGGATGTCGACGGACAAGTAGCGATCGCGACGCCGAGAGGTCTCGGGCTTCGCCAGGCTCCTCTCGGCCGTCCTCCGGGCAAGCACGAGCATTCGGCCGATTCGCCGGAGACTTGGCCGACTGCGCGCGGATTCGAAACGATCGCCGGCGATGTCCCGCAGTGCCCTCTTCCGTGCCGTCGTCCTGGTCGCCAGCCTCGCGCTTTTCGGATGTTCGTCCTCCACGCCATCCACGCCATCGATGATGGCGAGCGCGCCGCCCGCGACATGGGCCCCCGTCTGGCCGGACATACAGGGCGATCCGGCGATCGCCGCAGCTCTCGGCTTCGCACACGCGCAGGTCGGCAAGCGCTACTGCTGGGGCGGAACGGGCCCCGACTGCTTCGACTGCTCCGGGCTCGTCCAGGCCGCGTGGCGACAGGCTGGCGTGAAGCTGCCGCGAACGGCGCTTGCGCAGGGGCAAGCGCTCGTCGACGTTCCGTTCGAGCAGATGATGCCTGGTGACATCCTCTGGTGGCCTCATCACGTGGGCCTCTACATCGGCAACGGCCAGATGATCGACGCGTATCACTCGCGCGCGGGCGTCGTCCGGCGGCGTGTCACCGTTCCGCAGCGCGTGCTGCGCGTCGTTCCGCGCTGAGGCCGCGTCACGAACAGAACCCGACGCGCACGCACTCGGCGCGGTCGTTCTCCGTGAAGTCTTCCGCGAGCGTGAAGCCGTCCGGCGCCATGACCGCGTGCTCGACGTGCTCCATCCCGAGGGAGTGCCCCATCTCGTGCATGATCGCGGTCTCGAATCGAGGCCCGTGGAGACGGTCGAAGCGCGCGAGGTAAGCGAGATCGACGCCGACCCTGCCGTGGTCGTGATCCATCTGCGCTCCGAGGTCGCCGGGGAGATCCATGAGGACGATCGGGCACCCGCCGTCGCTGGTGATCGAGAAGTACTCTCGCTCGAGGAACACGTTCCACCGTGTGGCAGCTTGGTGGATGCCGGCCTCCTGTTCGTCCGTGAACCCGGCCCCGATGCGGAACGAGCCCCTGCAGCCGAACGACGCCGAATACGGCCGGCTGCCGGGCGGCCGTTCACCCTGCTCGTCGCTCTGCGTCTCGTGCTCGACGGACGGAGAAGGAGAAGGAGAGTTGGCGCAGCTCGCGAGGACGAGAGCCAGGGCCAAGGGCAGGGGACGAAAGCGCACGTTCATGTGAGATGCGCGGCCTTCACGTCGATCGATGGATCCCGGTGCTCGTTCAGCTCGATCGCGCTCGTCATTCGCTCGCCCGTCCGATCTTTCTGTAGTCGGTCGATGCCCCGACGTTCAGCGAAATCATCGGAATTGGCGAAAGGCACACAAGGTCCTCCATGACCTTCGCGATCTCGTTCCGCGCTTCCCACGGACGCCGTGCCGATCCGGTGCGGTCGCAGGTGCGTAAGAGGGGGCATGATGCGCGAGATCGGTTGCGATCCGCATGGCCGCTGGAGACACGAAGAAGGGAAGGGAGCTCGTCGCGCGGGCCCTCGAGATGAACCCTGCGTTCGACGCCACCGGAGCCTCGGAGGCCGAAGCGCTGCTCCGCGGGCCGGTGGCGGCACGGTGATCCCCGTCAGGGCAAGGATGCCTCGATCCTGACGGTCACCGCTTGATCTGGAGGTCCGGCATCACCTCGGAGGGCGCGGGCGCGGACGTCGATGGTGTGCTGGGCTCGGTCGAACCGCTCGTGGTGTCGTCGGCGCTGCCGCTCGGCGTGGCCGGAGGAGCGCTCGCCGGCGTGGCCGCGGTCGCCGGAGGCGTCTCGGTCCCTGGCGTCGCGAACGGATCATCCTGCATCGGCGTCATCCCTGCCGCCGATGCAGCGCGATCGAGGTCCGGCAGCGCGCCGCCGCTCTTCTTGGCAGCCGAGGTGACGGGCTTGCCGGACGTGACCGAGCGTTGAGCTCGTACGGCCGGCGTGGTCGTCGTGTTGGCGGAGCCGGCGGCGATCTTCGCGGGGCGGACCCCAGGCTCCTTCACCGCGTCGACGACCGGCGGTGCCGACGGCAGATCGTTCGGCGTCACCGTTTGCATCGTCGTCGGAGCGGCCAGGGGAGCCGGCGTCGTCTCAGGCTCGGGCGTCGGCGTCCCCGGCACATCTGCGTTCGTGATCGTCGTCGTCGACACCGGCGTCGAAGGTGAGCGGTCGCGGTCCGGACCGAAGAAGAAGACCGTCCCCGCGGCCGCGACCGCGACGAGGAGCGCGGAGATGCCGGCGAACGCGAGCCCGCGCGAAGGCGGCGGCGGTTGCCAGCCACGCCGCTCCTCGAAGATCTCGTGCCCGACCGGCGCGAGTCGAGGATTCGTCGGCGCGAACCACTGCGATTCGACACGGTTCGACACCGGCGCCGGCGCGGAGGTCGGGCCGGGATCACTCTGATAGCGCGCCCGCGGCTGCGGGCTCACGCTCGCGGGCGACATCCGGGCGGCCGGATGAGGCTGGACCCGGGCGCGTTCGTTGACGCTGCGTTCCTGCACGAGCGTCCCGGTTCGAGGACCGGGACGTGGCTCGGGCGTCGACGCCCGGCCCTGACTTCCGAAGATGACGGTGTTCTCACGGCCCATGAGCGCCTCCCGGTCACACGTACGATCGCCGGTGGAGGAAGCGACCGCTGACGAGCCCGATGACCGCAACGAAGAGCGCCGAGCCGAGGATCGACCAGATGATCGGGAACGTCGTACCGCCGATGTCGACCGCGAAGAGCTCCGGCAGGCCCATCAGCCTCGCGACCCACGTACCGACCAGCGCGCCCACGAAGCCGACGCCGATCGAGACGAGAAAGCCGCCCGGGAACGAACCCACGATCGCCTTACCGACGGCACCGCAGATACCCGCGACGAGGAGGAGGACCAGAAGCTCGACAACAGACATGATTCTTTCCTTTCTGTGCGGTCATGCAGCAACGGCTATACCCAGCGGGCGATCACGCAGGTCGCGAGCTCGAGTCGCGGCTTTCGAGGCGGACATCCGGCAGTTGGCAGCTCGTGCACGGGAGCGGCGGACCTCGACCGCCGGTGCCGGCCGGGCTGTCACCCGTGTGCTCTTTTTCCCCGCACTTTGCGTTATCTCTACCCATCGGTGAGCTCAGGTGCAGATGCAGCCACTCCGCGCCGTCGCGCGTAGCGCCCTCATGGGGAAAAGAACGGCCGCGCTGCGGGCGTGTGCTGCCATCGTCACGCTCGCGCTCGTATTCCTGTTCTCCGCGAACGCGGAGGCGCACACGGTCGGGCTGTCCACCGGCGAGTACACCGTTCGAGGTGCCAGCGTCGTCGGGACCCTCGCCTTTGCACGGGCGGAGGTCGCATCGCTCGCGCCGGGCATCGACACGAACCACGACGGTCATCTCACGGCATCCGAGATCGACTCGGCTCGTTCCGTGCTCGCGAGCAAGGTCCTAGGACGCATCGTGATCACCGCAGGCGGGGCAGCGTGCTCCCCGAAGCTGACCGACGCGGGGCTGACGGAGCAGGATGGCCTGCTCGTCTCCGGCCGCTGGGACTGCGCGCGCTCCGACGAGCCGTTCGAGATCGAGCTGTCGCTCCTCGACGATCTCGCGCGGGGACATCGCCACATCGCGCGCAGCGTGACGGGAGCCGCCACGCACGACGAGGTCCTCTTCGGTGAGCAACGGAAGGTCACGATCGTGCCGGAGCCGTCCGCCGCGACGAGCACCGCCGACGCGCGGACGAGCGCGCAGGGGTCGGAGAGCGACGCCGGCTCTTGGGCGTTCTTCAAGATGGGCATCGAGCACATCCTCACGGGCTACGACCATCTCGTCTTCGTCCTCGGCCTCGTGCTCGCCCGCGCGCGCCTGCGGTCGCTCCTCACCGTGGTGACCGCGTTCACGGTGGCACATTCGCTCACGCTCGCTCTCGCGGTGCTCGGCGTTTGGGCCCCGAGCTCACGTATCGTCGAGCCGGCGATCGCGCTTTCGATCGCCTACGTCGGGATCGAGAACTTCTTCGTCGAGGATGCGAGCAAGCGCTGGCGGATCACGTTCCCGTTCGGCCTCATCCACGGCTTCGGCTTCGCCGGGGCTCTCCAGGAGATCGCGCTGCCGCGGAGCGCGGTTCCGACGGCCCTCGTGTCGTTCAATCTCGGCGTGGAGGCAGGGCAGGTCGCGGTGCTCGCGCTCCTGTTGCCCCTCGTCATCTTTCTCCGCGGCAAGCGCTGGTTCGAGCCCGTCGGTGTCCGTGTCGTCAGCGGCGCTGTCGCCCTCGCGGGCGGCATCTGGTTCGTCTCACGCGTGATCAGCGGCTGATGCCGACGCGCTCCGCCCCTCGTTCGAAGTCGTCGATGAACCCGTTCGCATTGCCCTGGCGAGCTTCGATCGCGCGGTTGCGCTCTCTCTCCCATTCGTCCGGCGGATCCTCGACGCTCCAGCGCTCGAACAACGCGCGGTGCGCGTCGTCGAGGATGTGGCGCGACGGGTAGGCGCGATCCATGTAGAGCGACGCTCGCGCCACGTCGCCGCGGACCTCGGGACGAGGAACGAAGACGCCTTTGTCGACCGTGCTCCGGCAGGCGCCGAACGTGAAGACGTCGCTCGTCGGGTGATGGTGCTGGGGCGTGCGATCGGGGGGATCGAGGATCCCGATCGGCAGGTCGCCTCGGATGCCGTTCACCTCGCCGATCACCGGAAAGAGGTTGTGGAGATCGCCTTCCATCCGAGCAAACTCGGGAGACTTCTCGGCGCACTTCCGCCCTTTGAAGTGCTTTCCCTTGCGGTCGACGCACCGCTCGTCGCCGACTGTCCATTCGGAGAACGTCCGTCCGAACGTGGCCGCGGCCACCACGTGTTCCCATTCGACTCGCCCCGCGCGCGAGGCGTCTTTGAACACGACGTAGCCGCAGCTCGAGAGGTCGACGCGCAGACCGTGGCCGGGCTCCGGCAGGAACGGGCATCCGCAGTAGAGATCGACACGATGTCGCTCGTAGATCTGCACGAGCGCGCGCTTCGCTTCGTCGAACGATCGAATCCGCTGGTTGCTTCCTGGGCCGCCCGGCCGCCCTGGCCTCCCTGGCCTCCCTGGTCCAGATGGGGAGCTCGTGTCGCCTCCGTCAGGCGTGTCGTCGTCGCGTCCTGCAACGTCGTCGTGCCCGATCGTTGACGGAGGGCGGGGCTCCGCGCGCGGAGAGCAGGCGATTCCAGCGACGATCGCGAGGGCGAAGGTGAAGCGCGCTCCTTGCATGGGGTCGGCTGGTCGACGTGGTGCCGACTCGCCTGCGGGTCAGCATACCGAAACCACCGTTCGTGCGCCTTCCGTCACCGCTCGCCGGATCGCGGCGTTCGTCCCGGCGGGCCGCATTGACAGTGTTCCGGACCGAGCGTCGACTTTCGCCGCCATGATTCACCTCCTCCAAGCCAGGTCCTGCTCGTCCCGAGGCCTCCTGCGCCTCCGGCCTCTGGTGGTCGCGCTGCCTGCGATCGCCCTCGGTTGCGCCGAGCACATCGAGACAGGGCCTCCCGCACGGACGGTGGCGGCGATCGAGCGCGGGCTCGAGGAGGAGTCGGTCGGGATCTCGATGCGACCGCCCGTCCGGCGGGCACCGCCGCAGTTCGACGACGCGGACTCCGACGCGGTGCGCCTGTTCCACGATGTCCTCGCTCCGTACGGATCGTGGACGGACGATGCGCGCCTCGGGCTGGTGTGGATCCCTTCGCGCGACGCGATCGGCGAGACCTTCGTCCCTTACGGCACGCACGGCCGCTGGACGTATCGCGAGGTCGCGACGGTCAGCGACAGTGGCCAGGCGCCGTTCCACGAATACGTCTGGGTCAGCGATCTGCCCTGGGGCTGGGTCACGTTCCACTACGGCCGATGGGCGTACACCGGCGATCGCGGCTGGGCCTGGATCGCCGGTCGTCGCTATGCCGGCGCATGGGTGGACTGGCGCGCGCCGCATGCGGGCGGCGACGAGGTCATCGGCTGGGGACCGACTCCACCGGCACACGTGTGGCGAATCTCGCCGGGCCCGCGCCCGACACGCGCGCGTACGACCTACGGTCCTCTCGATCCGCGAGAGGCGCGGCTCGTGCCGATCCCGTACGTCGCCTTCGCGACGCCGTACACGTATGCGCTCGCTCGCGATCTGTTCGCGCCGGACCTCGGCTCCAGGCTGCTCGCGGCACAGGCGGCGCTCGCGGTCGCGTACGCGACGGAGCCCGCGGGAGCGCCGAGCCCGCAGAGCCTCGGCTTCCGCGCTCAGGACGTCCCGGCGCCGCCAGCGATGGATCGTGGTCTGCAGCAAGCGTGGATGCTCGCGACGCCTGCCACGGCGAGCGCGGTCGGGGCGGGACCGGAGCTCGGCCCGCCGCCGCGCCTTCGCACCTTCGTCGCGGGCGGCGCACGTTACGCCGTCATGCGGTGACCGTCGTCGGCGCTTCAGCGTGACCGGGCACGCGCGCGGCGTCGCGACACGACGAGGGCGAACGCGACCAGCGCGGCCGCGCCCGCGGCGCCCGCATCTCGACCGCCCGCGTGGGCCGCGGAACATCCTCCGCCGTCGTCGCCGTCGCTGACGCGTCGGCCTCGTCCGCCGCTGCCTTCGCTCTCGTCGTCGTCATCGTCGCTGCCGGGAGCGCTCGCATCAAATGTGGCGCCGGCGCCGCCGTCGCTCGGGCTCGGGCTCGTGCCCGCGTCGTCCGGATCCGTCGAGCCTGCGTCGTTCGCCGGAGCCGTCGCGCCGCTCACCGTGATCGTCCGCTTCGCCGTTGCGACGCCGTCGCCGCCGGTGCCGCTTCCGCTCGCCGACATTCCGGCGACCCAGAGCGTGATCGGGCCGTTCTTGTTGGGCGCGACGAACGTGAACTTGTACGTCCCGTTCGCGCCGTTCGGCGGAGGCGTGACGGCCGCGACCTCGCCTGGCGTCTCGACGGGGAAGGGGACGTCCGTGTTCTGACCCTTCGTCGCCGTCACACCGTCGCTCAGCGCCGCGTTCATCGACGTGCGCGTGCGCGTGCCGTTCACGACGATCGTCACATCTGCGGTCTCACCGGCCTTCATCGTCGACGGCACGGTGATGTTCAGCGTCGGTGGCGTGCCGTTGCCACCGTGGCAGTTCGTGCTGCACGTGTCGTCGACGCCGCTGTACGGCTTCCCCGAGTAGCCGGTGATGCCGGGCGTGGCGCGCGCGGTGCGCGACGCGGTCGCGAGAGCGGCGAGGGTGACGACGAGGGCGAGGCGAGAGAAGGCGTTGGGTCGCAAGCGCGCGCAGTCTAGCAACGCAGCTTGGTCGCGCTCGTGAGTCGTGAGAACGCGGAAATGTTCGCTCGCGCCCGACGATCGTGCGCAGTACGCCGCGCAATTCGAGCAGTCGGCGACGCATGTTCCGAGGACCGGGAGTGCAGGCACGACGTCGCGGCCTGGGTCGGCAAACGCGGCCGAGCTCGTTCTCGTTTCTCGTTTCGTCGTTCTCTCGTTTTGTTCCCGGTGGTCTTCTCGTGGTCGGTCCTCCTCGTTGTCTTCCTTTCGGTGGGAGCGCAGAGGCGTCGAAGGTCCGGCAGGGTGTCCGATCCGCGACGGGCGTCCGGGGATCGCGGATAGGCGAGAGGCGCTCACGCGGACCGCGAAAGCGTGCGTCCCGCGGCGTTGACATCCTGACGCGCGCTTCGTGGGCGCCGTCCCACGGTGCTGACACCGTGACAGGGCCGTGGCGTCCAAATGCGCCCATTTTTGCGTGCTTCGCGCTCGTCGAAGGCGTGGCACGGGCCTCGCATGAGCAGAGAACCGACGGGCGATCGTCGGATGGCCTGTCAGCCATCGAGCGTCGGCAACGTTAGAGACACCAATGGACCGGTTGATCTGGGCAGCATGGCGGGCATTCTGGGTGGGCCTCGGCGCCTCCGCCGTGCTCATCGCTCAGAGCCTGTTCGCGCCCGCGCCGGCCGCGTTCACCGCGCCGCCTCCGAACGCCGACGTGATCGAGTCTCTCGTGCCGCCGCCCCCCCCGCCGCGTCGCGCGGAGCGCGTCGACCACGGCGATCGCGCGAACGGCGCCACGCCGACCCTCACGCGCAGCGCGTTCGAGTCGACGCGCGGCAAGGTCGTCGCGCGCGTGCGGAACGAGTCCTGACCGGGACGACGGTCAGCCGCGCAGCCACACGACGAGAGCAACGGCGCCGACCGCGAGGCGCGCACCTTCGACCCAGGAGGCCCAACGGCGGCCTTCGAGCAGGGCGCCGAAGGCGAGCAACCCTCCGAGCACCGCGACGGACGCGAGGACCATCACGGGCGTCGCGATCGACCCGTGCCACGTCATCAGGCAGAAGGTCACGGCGATCGCGATGACGTACTGGACGCCGACGTAGCGGACGACGCCGCCCGAGGCGGGCGGATCGTACTTGATGCGCTCCGCGAGCCTCGGGACCGGAGGTGCCACGTAACCTTCCGGCTTCCACGCAGGCGAGGCGATCCAGACACGCAGCTTGTCGAGTGGGCGACGCGCGGCACGAGCCATCTCTCCGAGCTCGAACCAGTAGTGGATCTGTGCCCACATCGGGTTGAAGCTCCCGAGCGCTTTGGTGATGCCGTAGACGGGCTTCTCGGTCTCCTCCGCGTACGTTCCGAAGAGGCGGTCCCACACGATGAGCGTCGCGCCGTAGTTCTTGTCGAGATACGGCGCGTTGATCGCATGGTGCACGCGATGGTGGCTCGGCAGGTTGAGGATCCAGTCGATGGGCCCGCGCATCTTTCCCACGAGCTCGGTGTGGATCCAGAACTGGTAGAGCGTCGAGAGCGCGTGCACGATCGCGAAGACGAGCGTCGGAACGCCGAGGATCGCGAGCGGGAGATAAAACGGCAGTGCCGTCCAGCTCGTGAGCACCGACTGACGCAGCGCCACCGCGAGGTTGTAGTCCTCGCTCTGGTGGTGCACGACGTGCGCGGCCCACAGCACGTTCACCTCGTGACTGAGTCGATGCCACCAGTAGTACAAGAAGTCGACGCCGACGAACGCGACCAGCCATGCGAGCCACACGGGCGTCAGGGTGACGAGCCGCGCGTGCTCGTACAGCCATGCGTAGATCGCGAGCTGCGTCGCCGCCCAAAGGAGCTGGACGATCTGGGAGGAGATCCCGCAGCTCAGATCCGTGACGGCATCGCCGAACCGATAGGCGCGAAGTCCGCGCTTCTTCGCCCAGGCGAGCTCGATGCCGATGAGCACGAAGAAGCCGGGGACTGCGAGGGCGATCGGATCGGGCATCGCTGGCTCGAATGATAGCGCTCGGAGCGCCCGCCCACGGAAGAGCTCAGCGGATATCGCAACGCGGGGCGCACCTGCCCTTCGCGCTCGAGCCGGCCTTGATGCAGCCGCCGCGGCACTCGAAATCGTTCGTGCACTCTTCGCCGGTTACGCCCTGGGTGGCATCCCGGATCGTGCGTGGGGCGAGCGCCGCTACACGGCCGACATCTCGGGCACTTCCACGCGCTGGCGCAACGTCTCGAGACCGTCCATCAACGCCGTCCGCTCCGCGGCGAGCGCTTCGAGGCGCTCGCGTCGCTGCTCCGAGGGCGCGAGCATCCGCGAGCGCGCGGCGAGACGATCCCATCGATCGAGCCAACCGAGCGCAGCGAACGGCGATGCGAGAAAGACGACTGCGGCAAGGAGCGCAAGCTCGATTGACGGCAGCTTCGCGAACGCGAGCGCGATCGCGGCTGCAGCCCAGAGTGGATAGACAACGAGCCCGATGCCGAGCTTGTACGTCGAGGCGACGTCCGGATCTCCGCGTAGCTTACGCGTGATGAAGCGCGGGAGCTGATAGGGCAGCCAGTAGACGACGACGGCGACGACCGCGAGCGGCAGCGTCGCGATCAACGAAGCGGCGCGTGCCAGCCGTGCGGGCTCGACCCCGGAGGACGCCCCGCGGGCGACCCGTGCGACGACGTCGTCCGAGGTCTCTTCGTCCTCGAGGCGGCTCATGTACGCGCGAAGTCTATTTTCGATCGCGTGGACGTCGGCCGGAGACGAGCCCCCGAGCACCCGGCGAGCTTGCTCGATACGCCGGCCGATCTGGTTCAGGTGTGCGAGCGACGTGTCGTCGGCGTCGTTCGCGAACATCTCGGCGACGCGGACGAGGAGAAGGCGTTCGTCCCATGTCGCGCCCTCGACGAGGAGCTCCGAAAGATCGTCGCGAATGACGTCGGTGATCTCGCGGGCCAGATCGAGTCCCGGCAGCGCGTCGACGTGACGGACGGGACCGAAGAGCACGAGCGCGCGAGAGCGGAAGATGTCGCGCTCGTCGAACTCCAGAGCCACGGCCTGGAACGTGAGCTCCGCGCGTGCGCGCTCCTTCTCCCGTGACGCCGGCAGTGTTGCGCTCCCGTCGGCGACGTCGCGATGAGCGCGCGCGAGCATTCGCCCGGCGCCAGAGCGGAGCGGCAAGAGGTGCGGCTCGTTGTGGCTCGTGCCTTCGGGGAAGATGAGGATGTTTCCTCCGCCGACGAGATGAGACGCGACGCGTGCGAACACGGCCTCGTTGTCGCTCTCGCTCTTTCCCGGGTCGTCGCGCCGGCGGACGATTGGAACGGCGTCGGCGGCATCGAGGAGCCACCTCAGCCCAGGGATCTTCCAGAGCGTGCTCTTGGCCACCGGTGAGATCCGGCACGGCGCCTGGGTGAGCACGAGGGTGGGGTCGACCAGGCCGTTGACATGATTGGCCGCGAACAGCCGCCCGCCGGTGTCGGGATGCGGAAGCTCGCCAGCAACGTCGATCTCGCGGAAGTAGATCCGCGCGATCCGGCGGAAGATGAAGAGGAGGACGGAACGCAAGGCCATCGAGGATCGCAGATCCTCTCTGGGCCGTCCGCTTTACGCAACCTCACGAAGCACGCCGCGCATGAAAGCGCTCCTGCGGTGAACGCACGGCGGCGTGGTCAGGGCATCGAGTGCATCCGGGGGCGCGCGTCCTGTCCCAGGACGTCGTCGTCCCTGCGGCCGAACCGCCGACGGAGGCCGATGAGCGTCGCCAGGAGCGCGACGAGGCCGGCGGCGTATTCGACGGCGCCCTTCTGCGGCTCGGACGAGACGCTGCACCCCGCAGCGGCCGGAGCGGACGGCTCCGCCGGTGCCGGTGCGGGCAGCGCCTCCGACGGTGACGCCGCCGGCGGAGCTTCCGTGGACTCGCCCGGAGTCGCCTCTGGCTTCGGCGCCCGCGGATCAGGCTGACCCTCGAGCCAGATCTCCTCGCCCGACGCGTCGAACGCTCGTCTCACGAGATCCTGGAGCGAACCGAGATGCGTGTATACCGCATGTGCCTTTTCGCCCATGCACGTGCTCGCGTAGTTGTTCGGGTCGCGCGGAAGGCCGTTGCCGGCGCGCGCCGCGACCCCGACGACCGCGCCCGTCTTGGCGAACGCGGGGCTGCCGCTGTCACCGGCACACGCCGACTCGCCGACCATGAACTCGTGGTCGCCGTAGCCGTAGGTGGCGTGCTCGGGATACATCGCCGGGCCGATCCCGATGAGCGGGATCTCGGGGCGGACCTCGCGTGACTTCGGGAGTGTCCCGGTCTCGTCGATGCCCCAGCCGACGGCGGAGAGCCGCTCGTCGAGCGACGGTGGCCCGAGGCGCATGGGCGAAACCGGCGCGGGCAGCTTCTGGTCGAGGACGACGAACGCCACGTCGCGATTGCAGACATTCGCCGCCGCGTCGACGATCACCATTGCGCCGCGCGCGCTGCCGTTCGCTTCGACCTCGGTGTCCGGCGCGACGCCATCTTTGCCGAGGAAGACGACCAGGCTCTTCGGATCGCGGTCGGCCTTCACGCCGCCACCCGTGATCGGCGTCCCTTCCTTCGTACACGCCGTCGACGAGTCCGTATCCGAGACGCAGTGACGCGCCGTGATAATCAGATTCGGCGCCACGAGCGTCGCGGTGCAGAGGCTCCGCCGAAGGCCGTCACGGAACGTCGTGAGGACCACCACGGAATCATGCTCCGTACCAGAGCTGATTCCCCGGATGATGGGCTGGATCACCTGGCCCACGGCCTCTTGCGTCTGATCGGACTCAGCTCCGGCCGAACAACCGGAGACGATTACCGACAGACCAGACAGAAGCATTGCTCCGTACAGCCTCGAGGGCCCGATCCGTACATGCTGGAACGCCGAGGTCATCACGGAGATCGGCTCAGCAACCCGCGTTCCACGCGTACGCCACGGTTCATCATGGATCTCCCGAGCATCGGAGTGGATGTCGGCAAAGGACACTCGGTTGTCCTTCGCTTCGGGTGGAGCCGAACGAGCTTTTCCTTCGTGTCCGGTACGCAGCCACGCGACGGGGCAACAGGGCTGGGCCGATGCAGGCGAGCACGAGGCTCTTCACGAGCTCGAGATCTCCGCACACCAGCGGAGCAACCGCTGCTCGGCGGCGATGAAAAGCGGGATCGGCCATGTCGACCCACGACGCACGCGCGCCTTCCTCCAGCCTCCAGGGGCTCGGGCGTGGCGCCGACGAGCGAGGTGAGCGGACGTGACGGCGGAGGTGCATGTTGGGCGACGAGCACGTCCATCGCGTCGTGGAACAGCTCCACGATGACGAGATCCGGATGGGGACGAGGGTTCACGACGAGCCCGAACTGAACTCTTTCGCTCGATGCCGCTGCCCGCGCACCATCGCGCTCGACTCGTTGGAGATGAGCAGCTCGCTCTGCGGATGATCGCGAAGGAGTTGCTCCATGAAGTCCGGAAGGAAGTAGGCGCCCAGCGACTCGTGACAGCCGATGACGGACGCTCCTTCGTCGTCGCTCTGCAGTCCCTTGATGCGCCAAGGCGGAACCCAGTTCCGCCGATCCTGCACAGACACGAGCCGTGATCGGATCTCGAGCTACCGGCTGGAGATTTGCGCCGCTCGCCCAACGGGCGGCGCGAATCGGAGGCTCAGGTCAACCGATCACGGCTATACTCTAGGCGCTGGGCGGCGCGATCGAGCAGGTGAAAGACGTCGTTTGCGTACTTCAGCAGCTGCTCGCCCGTGACGGTGAGCCGCACGCCGCTCCGCTCGCGAACGAGGGAGCTGTGACTTCAGCTCCTCTTCGAGGATCTGCATCGCGACCGCCAGCGTCGGCTGGCTCACGTGCAGCGTCTTCGCGGCAGCGGTCCTCGGACCCGCTCTGGGCATCGTGGCGAAGAAGCGGAGGTCGCGCGGGTCTTACCCTCCCTTCTCCGTTCTCTCAGGTCTCTTCGCGTAGCGGTCCGGGCCGCAGGCATGTGTCGCGCGCAGCGACCGCCGACTCCGTCCCGGCGTCGTGCGACGTCTCCGGCGTGCAGTCCCGCCGCGTATCGCGGTCACCCTGAGTCGACTCGGCAGCACCGGCACGACTGACACGCGCGACGACGGTGACCGCGCGCAGCTCGAGCTGGAGAGTCGGATGGTTGCCCGTCACCCGATCCGGATCGCTGCGCGCGCATGTCGGCGATGACGTGGTGTTGGGTTTGCTCGAACGGCCCGCATCACGGGGAGGCACCTGATGAAAAGACGACACCGAACAGTCGGTACGATTGCTTTGCTGTGTGGTGCGTTCGGACTGGCCTGCAGCGAGGCATCCGAAGGAACGCGTGAAGACGAAGCGAGCCCGCCGGAGGCCACCGCAGAACAGGCCTATACGGAAGAAGACGACGAGGAGGAAGCACTCGCCGCAGTGGATGGAACGTCGGTGCTGGACGCTTGGCCCGGCGAGCTGCCGCCGTACGCCAAGGACTCGTATCTCGCGGCGATGCGCGCGCCCGTGCCGAGCAAGGTCGCTCGGCAGGACACTCCGAGGTTCGTGCGGCAGCTGGAGGTCGATCGCGACCCGGCAGGGTTCCTCGGCTCGTATCAGCCGCTGGGCCCTACGAAGACGTCGACGAACGCGTTCTTCCTGCCGCTCGGAACGAACGGGCGCACCTGCTTCACCTGTCATCAGATGGACAGCGGCATGAGCGTCAGCGTGCGGAACATTCGCGCGCGTTTCGCGAAGACCAAAGGCAAAGATCCGATCTTCGCCCCGGTCGACGGCGCCAACTGTCCGAATCAGGTCGCGGACCGGCGGCCATGGAAGAAGTGGTCGCACTGGAGCCGGTACAAGAAGTGGCCGTCGCGCTACGACGCTCACTCGCTATTGCTCGAGAAGGGCCTCATCCGCATTCCCATCCCGGTCCCGGCGAACGCCGAGTACACGATCGAGGTCGTCAAGGATCCGACGACGTGCAACCTCGATCCGGACTTCAACGAGAACGACAACGGAACGCGCATCGTCTCGGTGTTCCGGCGGCCGCTGATCTCTGGCAACTTCGGACCCAACACCGGCGGCTCTCCCGGCAACTTCAAGACGAACGTGCTCGCATTCGGGCCGCCGCCTCCGCCGCCGCTGATCACCAACATCATGGCCGACGGTCGAGAGCCCACACTCTTCACCCAGGCGATCGATGCGACGCTCGGTCATGCGCAGGCCACCAAGGTGCCGACGCAGGAGCAGCTCAATCAGATCGTCGCCTTCGAGACGAACATCTACAACGCCCAGCTCTGGGACGACCGGGCCGGATTCCTCGAGTCGGGCGGCGCGACGGGAGGCCCGATCCGCTTGTCGACGCACGGCAACGATGAGCCCGCCTTGGGCGTCCCTGTGTTCGACGAGTATGACGCATGGGCGAACGTCAAGGGGCACGGAGCCGCCAGGCGACAAGCGATCGCCAGGGGCCAGCAGATCTTCCACGGAACGGGAGGAGGCCCCGGCGGTACACGAGGCACGTTCACGATCTCGAACGTGGCTGGCTTCAACGACGCCATCGGCGCCCCGGCCGTCCCGGGCGCATGTGCGACCTGTCACAACTTCGCTCACGCAGGCACCGACGTCCTCGCGCAATCGCAACGCGACATCGGCACCGGCGGTCAAGGGGTGGCGATCGGTGGACCGACGTTGAAGAATGACCTGCCGATCTTCAAGCTGACGTGTCCGGCCGGCTCCTTCTTGTGGGATCCGAACCTCACCACCGTCCTGACGAACGATCCGGGGAAGGCCCTCATCACCGGACGGTGCCGGGACATTGGTGCCCGCACCGTGCCATCGCTTCGCGGGCTCGCGTCGCACGAGCCGTTCTTCATCGACGGCTCCGCCAAGACCCTCCTCGACCTCGTGAACGTCTACGACCGCCGCTTCGCCATCGGCCTCACGGCGCAGGAGAAGCGAGACCTCGTGGCCTTCCTGGAATCTCTCTAAAGCGTCTGCTCCAGCGTTCTCCTTCGTACGAGGACCGCAGCCGCTCCAACGCTCATCCGCCCCGTGCCGCGCCGATGTCCGTCAGGGCCATCGGCGCGGGCTATGGCCCCGTCGAAACGAACGGGGAGCTCCGCAGTGACGTCCGCGCTCGGCGCGGCCGATGCATCTGCACGCAGCATGGGGCCCACGGCTTCTTCCACGAGCTACGACACGGCGAGCACGAGCGTGCTTCCTCGCTTTCTCGCCACGATCGCCGACGATGCTGCGCTGCCGGCGTTCGTCCACGCGAATGACGCGGCCGTCGCCACCACGTCTGCGCTGCTCGACCGGCTCACCACGGGACAAGCGCACGTCGTCCTGGCATCGCTACCGCCCGAAGTGCGGACGCTCCTCGCCAGCTCGAGCCTCGGGCGTGAAGACCGTCCGACGCTCACGGGCGGCCGCGCCGAGCTGTTCGATCGTGTCGGCAATGACCTCGGCGTGGCGCCCGCGTCGGCAGAGCTGATCGTCTCGGCGGTGTTCCGCGCGCTCCAGCAGCTCCTCCCGACCGAGGTCATCGAGCACGTCGCACAGCAGCTCCCGCACGACCTGCGCCACCTCTGGCTCTCGCCCGCGCCGGCCGGCACCGAGGACATCGCCGGCGATCTCGACCTGCTCCGGCAGGTCCTCGACGACATCGAGAGGAGCAGGGCGCTTCCTATCCGTGTGACGGCACGGGACGCGTTCTCTTCCGTGATGTGCCTGTTCGAGCAGCGCTTGAGCGGAGGGGATGCTCGCGACCTCTTGCTCGGGTTGCCGCGGGCTCTTCGCCCGTTCGTCGAGCGATGCATGCTCGAGCGGCGCGAGCAGCCGACCACGTTCGATCTCGACGAGCTCACGGCCAATGTCGCCCAGGATCTCGGCCTCGATCTGGCACAGGCGGCCTCCGTCCTCGCGGCCGTGATCGCCGCCGTGACGCGGGCGCTTCCGCAAGAGGAGATCGACCGCGTCGCGAGCCAGCTTCCGCGGGACATCCGGAGTCTCTGGCTCGCGTGACGACGGCCGGTCAGCTCCGCTCGAGAAGGAGCTGCACCCACTCGCGAGCGAGGGCATCGACGTCGGCCGTGCTGCTCACCGACGTCGCGAGCTCGCCGTCGGCGAGCAGAGCGACCTTCGGTCCGGCTACTGGAACGAGCGCAATCACGCCTGCACGCGCGCACGCGGCGCCCGCCTCGAGCGGAGCAGCGCCACCCTCGATCACGGTCGCGATCCGGCCGTGATCGAACAGCTCTCGTTCGATCGCGAATGCCAGGTCGCGCGCGCTCTCGAACGACGGCGCGGTCACGGTCGCGGACAGGCCCGACTGACCGAGTCGCTCGCGTCGCTCGGCGGCGCCGACCTGCGTCCGAGCTCCGTGCTCGGCCGCGCGCCGGAGGCCGTCGGCGATCATGCCGGCAGCCACGGTGTCGTTCGTCACCGAGTCGACCACGATGAAGGCGCCGGTGGTCCGATCACGCGCGTATGGGTCGAAGAAGAGCGGCGCACGGCAGCTCACGCGCACACGTCCGATGTCGTTCAGAGCAAGCGTCTCCGCGGGGCAAGGCGCGAGCGTCTCCGTGTTCGTCCCGTTCACGACCTCGATCGAGGCGCGCACCGTGCGGGTCGTGTGCTTGAGCAGGTACGTCCTGCCTGGGTCGAGTGGCCGCTCGCTCATCCACACGAGGTCCGCCTCGAGCTCGGACGCGACCCGAGGCGGCGCCGTGGGGCGTGCCAGCATGTCGCCGCGGCTCACGTCGATCTCGTCCGCGAGGCGCAACGCGACGCTTGCTGGCGCCGACGCGGAGGGCACCTCTCGGCCTGCCACGTCGACGCCGACCACGCGCGTCTTCTTTCCGGAAGGGAGCGCTACGATCTCGTCGCCTGCTGCGATCGTGCCGGTCACGATACGCCCTGCAAACCCGCGGTAGCCGAGGCCCGGCCGGAGCACGAGCTGGACGGGGAACCGGAACGCGCCGGTTCGATTGGCGCCCGTCGCGGGGAGGGTCTCCAGCCGCTCGAGAAGTGTTCCGCCGGTCCACCACGGCGTCCGCGCGCTCGACGAGACGACGTTGTCGCCGGCCAGCGCGCTCACGGGGATCGCGTGCAGCTCGGCGATGCCGAGGCGTGCCGCGATCGAGGACAGGTCGGAGGTGATCGCATCGAAGCGCGCTCGGTCGAAGTCGACCAGGTCCATCTTGTTCACGCACGCGATGATGTGCGGGATCCCGAGCAGCGCGGCGATGTGCGCGTGCCGGCGGGTCTGCGCGATGACGCCGAGGCGAGCATCGACGAGGATCACCGCCGCGTCCGCGGTCGACGCGCCGGTCGCCATGTTGCGCGTGTACTGAACGTGACCAGGTGTGTCCGCGATGATGAACTTCCGTCGCTCGGTCGAGAAGTACCGGTAGGCGACGTCGATCGTGATCCCCTGCTCGCGTTCGGCGAGCAAGCCGTCGGTGAACAGCGAGAAGTCGATCTCGGACGTCGAGCCGGCGCCGCGGGTCGAGCCTTTCAGCGAAGCGCGGCGGACGGCGTCGAGCTGGTCCTGGTACAGGCCGTGCGCGTCGTGGAGCAGGCGTCCGATCAAGGTCGACTTGCCGTCGTCGACGGAGCCGATGGTCACGAAGCGGAGGAGATCCTTCTTCTCCTGCGCGCGCAGCCAGTCGGCGATGGCGTCGGGACGATCGCGGTGCGTGGCGCCGTTGCCGTGGCGCTCGTGCTGAGATTCGAGTCGTGAGGAGGCGGCCATCAGAAGTAGCCCTCGCGCTTCTTGGCCTCCATCGAGGCCTCTTCGTCCTGGTCGATGAGCCGGCCCTGTCGCTCCGAGCTCGTCGCTTCGATCATCTCCCGGAGGATCTCCGGGAGCGTCGTCGCATGGCTACGCGTCGCGCCGGTGAGCGGATAACAGCCGAGCGTCCGGAAGCGGACCATCTCCGTCTTCGGCACCTCGCCCGGGTCGAGCGGAAAGCGCTCGTCGTCCACCATGAGGAGCACGCCGTCGCGTTCGACCACGGGCCGCGGCGCCGCGTAGTAGAGCGGCACGATCGGGATCTCCTCGAGCCAGATGTATTGCCAGACGTCGAGCTCGGTCCAGTTCGACAGCGGGAAGGCGCGGATGCTCTCGCCCTTCCTGATCTTGCCGCTATACAGGTTCCAGAGCTCCGGCCTCTGGTTCTTCGGATCCCACTGCCCGTGCCGGTCACGAAACGAGAGGACTCGCTCTTTTGCTCGCGAGCGCTCTTCGTCGCGGCGTGCGCCGCCGAATGCTGCGTCGTAGCCGCCGGCGCGGAGCGCATCGAGCAGCGCGTGGGTCTTCATCACCTGCGTGTACTTGTTGCTGCCCCAAGCGAACGGGCTCGCGCCCTCCGCAAGCGCCGCGTGATTCGTGTGAACGCGGAGATCGAGCCCGTTCTCCTTCGCGAAGCGATCACGGAACGCGATCATTTCCCGAAACTTCCACGTCGTGTCGATGTGCAGGAGCGGGAAGGGGAGCGGCGCGGGCGCGAAGGCCTTCTGCGCGAGCCGCACGAGGACCGAGGAGTCTTTGCCGATCGAGTAGAGCATCACCGGGCATTCGAGCTCGGCGACGACCTCGCGGAAGATGTGGATGCTCTCGGCCTCGAGCTCTCGCAGGTGCGAGAGGCGTCGGGGCTCCTCACGGGGATCGGGCGTGTGCGCCGGTACGGCCGGGGCCAGGAGGCTGCTGTTCACGATAATGAATGAGTGTCTAGCATGACGAATGAGAGTCGGGTAGACCTGGTGACGAGCATCGGCTCATCGTTCTTCGGACTTCAGACACGCCCGGTCGCAAGACACTCCAGGTCGCATGCGTTTCGTTCACGTTCAGGTCGAAGAGCACGACGCCATTCCGGAAGGGGGCTCGATGCGGTTCCGCGCTCAGGAGGACGCCGACGGCGTTGCGGTCACGACGATCGTCTGGGAGTCCGATGAGGGCGTCGCCGGGACCTGGCACGTCGTCGGGCGTCGAGCGGATGGGGCGGACGTGCCTGCGATCGCATACGCCGTCGACGACTCGAGCGCGGGGACCTCGATCCTCATCACCGGCTCGGACCACGGACTGCGCCTGACGCGCGCGAACGGCGACGGCAGCCCGGCGCTCGGCGCCGACGAGTCCGCCGAAGCCGTCGCCGAGGCGTACCTCCTCGTGAGCCGGGCCGCGCTCGGGCTTTGATCTCCGCCTCCGCTCGGGGCCGCAGTCCCTCCCGAGAGCCCCGAGAGCCCCGAGAGCCCCGAGAGCCCGAGAGCCCCGAGAGCCCGAGAGCCCGAGAGATCCGGTTGTCAGATTGTCACCGGCGCGGGTCTCTCACCGGGCCTGGCGCCAACCTGGCGAGCCACGCGTTTCCCACACCCCTCATTCTGCCGAGAATCCTCTTGATCTTCGGCAGCTAAAGCTGTGGCATGCCCTTCGCTTAAGAGCGCCACGGACACGTAGGAACGCTCGCCTCGACACTCATCCGTCAGCTCTGCTTCGGTAGCCAGTTAGCGAAATGGTCCAAGTCGATCAGCTGCTCAAGAAGAACTTCTGGATCGTGATCCTCCCTCTGATCGCGATCGCTGCGCTGCTCAACGCGCAGGCCGTGACGCAGCTCGTGGGGATCGGTCTCGGGCCCGACGAGAAGGCTCTCGCAGCGCCGCCCCCCGTCGCCAAGATCGCGCCCGCTTCGGGAGCGACGGCGCGGAACACGAGCGCCGAGGCGATCCTCAACCGCAACCCCTTCGATCACGTCACCGGGTCGCTGAAGCCGCCGCCGGTCTCCGACGAGAACGGCGAGGTCGCCTCTGGCGGCCCGGTCGATACGAGCGATCCCTGGAACGCGCCGAAGTGTGACGGCGTGAAGGTCCTCATCATCGCTGCCTCCGGCGATCCGGAGTGGTCGTTCGCGACCTTCGGCAGCGGCGACGGCAAGAGCATCATGCGCCGCCGCGGGGGCGACGTGAGCGGCAAGCAGGTCCACTTCGTCGGCTGGGATCGCGTGTGGCTCGAGAGCGGCGGCTCGCTCTGTCAGGCGACGCTCTTCGACAAGGCCGAGGTGAAGGTGGCCGCTCCCACGCCTCCGCCGACGACCAGCGCGGCGCCCTCGGGCGGCAAGACGCTCGATCCTTCGATCGCCAAGGGCATCCAGAAGGTGAGCGCGACCGAGTACAACATCGATCGCGGCGTCGTCGACAAGATCCTCGAGAACCAGGCGGACCTGATGCGTCAGGCGCGCATCGTCCCCGAGCAGGAGAACGGGCGCGTCGTCGGCATCCGCCTCTTCGGCGTCAAGCCGGACGCGCTGCTCGGAGTCCTCGGCATGGAGAACGGCGATCGTCTGCAGACGATCAACGGCTTCGACATGTCGAGCCCGGAGAAGGCGCTCGAAGCGTACGCGCGTCTGCGCACTGCGGAGAAGCTGACCATCAGCCTGAACCGCCGCGGGCAGAACATGAACCTCGACTACAACATCAAGTGAGCCCGCGATGAGCCAGCCGTCCCGCAGCGACACCACCCCTCACGTCACGGCGATGAAGTTCGCGACGGGCGAGTCTCGCGGTCTGTTCGCGCAGACGCTTCGCACGACGGCCGTGCTGGTTGGATCGTGCGTTCTGTTCGTAGGTGTGCTCTCCGTGGGCGCCGTCGTGATCACGAACAAGGCGATGGGGAATTCCGCGCAGGAGTCGGGCGCCGGGAGCGCCGAGGTCGAAGGCAGCACCAAATCCGCAGCACCGAAGCCCGTACTCTCGCCTGCTCGCGGAGACGTCGGGTCCCATCCGATCTGAGATCCGAATCCGAACACGTCGATGAAGAAGCGAAACGTCGCCCTCCTGACGCTCGTCGTCTGCGCCGTCCCATTCGTCGTCGGGCCGCTGCACGCCCAACCACGCCTTCGCGATCGCGCGGTCAACGTCCCCGGCGCCGGAGCCACCTCCGCCGTCACGGGCGGGACTGCGCCGGCGGCAACACCCGCCGCTGCACCGTCGCCTCCCGCTACTCCTGGTGGAACCACGGGCGCGTCTGCCGGTGGGACCAGCGGAACGACGGGCGCAGGGACCACCGGCAAGGCGCAAGCAGACACGAGCGGCCTCGCCCAGTTCGAGAGCGGCCTCGAGTTCGAGCCGCGCAGCCCCAACTACAAGGTCGCGTTCTCGCTCGAGGAGGCCGACCTCGGCGAGCTCGTCCGCGTGATCTCGCAGCTCACGGGCAAGCGCTTCATCTTCGGCGGCAAGGTCAAGAACATCAAAGCGAGCGTGTACTCGCCGCAGAAGGTGACCGTCGCCGAGGCGTACCAGGCGTTCCTCTCGATCCTCGAGGCGAACAAGCTCACGGTCGTGCCGCACGGTCGCTTCCTCAAGATCGTCGATACCGACGCGATCGCGTCGAGCGAGACGCCGATCTACGGCTCTCATCAAGGAGCGCCTAACGAAGATCGCTACGTCACGCGGATGCACCGCCTCGGGCACATCAGCGCCGACGATGCGGCAGGCGTGCTCGGCAAGTTCAAGTCGAAGGAAGCCGACATCACGGTCTACGGACCGGGGAACATGATCATCATCACGGACACCGGAACGAACATCCGGCGGATGATGAGCATCCTCGAGGAGATCGACGTCGGCTCTTCCGGCGATCAGGTCTTCATCGAGCCGATCCACTACTCGTCGGCCGCCGAGGTCGAGAAGAAGATCAACGAGCTGTTCGACGTGAAGGGGACCGCGAGTGCCCCGTCTGCCCCGAAGGCCGGGGGCGGAGGCACGACGAGCGTGGCGCCTGCCGTCGGCGATCTCCACGTCGCGAAGGTCGTCTCGGACGACCGCTCGAACTCGCTCATCATCGTCGCGACCGAGCGCGCGTACTTGCGGATGCTCGAGCTCATCAAGCGCATCGACGTGCCGCAGACCGGCGAGGGCGAGATCCACGTCCTTCCGCTGCAGCACGCGGACGCGACCGAGCTCACGAAGACGCTGAACGACATCATCACCGGGGCCGGCGGAGCCACGACGCCGGGCGCTCCCGCGGGGCCCGGAGGACGAGGCGCTGCGCAGGCGGCGGCCGCGCCGGGCGCGACGCAGTCCGGCATCTTCGAAGGCGGCGTGAAGGTCTCGGCCGACAAGGCGACGAACTCGATCGTCATCACGTCGTCGCTCCGTGACTACGTCTCGCTCCGCGCCGTCATCGACCGGCTCGATCAGCCGCGCCGCCAGGTGTTCATCGAGGCGGTCATCATGGACCTCCAGCTGAAGCGCTCGGACACGTTCGGCATCAGCTTCCACGGCGGTGCTCCGTTCGACTCGGGCATCCAGGCGGACAACGACTCGATCCTCTTCGGCGGTAACAAGATCACGAACACGATCCCGCCGATCCCGACCGACCCCGAAGCGCTGCAGGGCTTCGCGCTCGGTGTCCGCGGCCCCGGCGTCGCCGGCTCGCAGAACTTCCTCGGCACCGGCATCTCGATCCCGGCGTTCGGTACGTTCATCCAGGCGATCGCGCGTACCGGCGACACGGACCTGCTCTCGACGCCCCACATCCTCGCGCTCGACAACGAGGACGCGGAGATCAACGTCGGCGACAACGTCCCGTTGCAGACGAACCAGGGCCTCGGC
The DNA here is from genome assembly GCA_023423895.1 of Pseudomonadota bacterium. Classification (GTDB taxonomy): domain Bacteria; phylum Myxococcota_A; class Polyangia; order Polyangiales; family Polyangiaceae; genus Labilithrix. Next base: position 27,885 of record JAFAER010000249.1, on the reverse strand, counting down.
TCGCTCGCCGGTCTCGCGGGCGCCACCGGCGCTGCGGGCGGGGCCGGAGCCCTCGGCGGCCTCGGCGCGCTCGGCGGCCTCGGCGCGTTCGGCGGCGTCGCCCGTCAGGACGTCGGTACGAAGATCAAGGTCAAGCCTCACCTCAACGACTCGAACGAGGTCCGGCTCGACATCACCGAAGAGATCAGCGAGGTCGGCGCGAACGTCGGCGGTACGTCGGGCGCGTTCCAGATCGGCAAGCGCACGGCGACGACCAAGCTCGTCGTCGCCGATCAGCAGACGATCGTGATCGGCGGTCTCATCCGCAACGTCGTCGGGCGCACGGAAGAGAAGGTCCCCGTGCTCGGCGACATCCCGGTGCTCGGCGCGCTCTTCCGCAAGCGCACCAACCAGAACGAGAAGCGAAACCTCATCCTCGTCCTCACGCCGTACATCATCCGGAGCCAGGACGACCTCCGCACGGTCTTCGAGCGGAAGATGCAGGAGCGTCAGGAATATCTCGATCGCTACTTCGTCTTCAGCGAGTCGACGGAGTACAAGCCGCCGAAGGACTGGTCGCGCACGAACGGCCTCGTCGAGGACATTCGCCAGGCCTACCTCAAGCTCGAGGAGCGCAAGCGCCTCGAGGAGATCGCTCGGCCGAAGACGCCGAAGACGCACGACCCGCAACAGCCGCTCGAGATGCCGCAGAACATGAGGTCACCGGGCGGCGCGGGGGGGACGACGCCCAATCCGAGCCCAGCGCCGACACCGCCGGGAAGCGCTCCAGCCCCCGGCGCCGGTACTCCGCCCGTCAACGTGAACCCGGCGGTGAGGAACGTGGAGAGGATCGAGAAGTAGGGGGCTTCAGGCTCCAGGCTCCAGGCTCCAGGCTCCAGGGAGAGCGAAGCTGAAGAGAGAAGAGAGAGAGGCGATGATGAACGCAGTACACCCCCATCCGAGCTCCGCTCTCGCCGAGGCCCGAGGCCCGAGCCCGAGAGCGATCCCTCTCGCTCTTCCTGGAGCCTGGAGCCTGGAGCCTGGAGCCTGATGGAACAGCGCTTTCTCGGAGAGATCCTTCATCGTCGCGCCGGCGTCCCGATCGAGCGCCTCGAGCCGCTCTACGCCGTGCAGCGCGAGAAGGGGATCGACCTCGTCGACCTGCTCGTGAACGGCAACATCGTCGACGAGGCGACCATCGCGAAGGCGCTCGCGGACGAGTCCGAGCTGCCGTACGTCGACAAGCCCGAGCCGGAGCGCATCTCGACCGCGCTCGCGACGCGTCTGCCCATCAGCTTCGCCAAGTCCCACAAGATCCTCGTCACGGCCGAGGACGACTTCTCGGTGTTCTGTCTCATCGGCGACCCGTTCGACACGATCGCGCTCGACGAGATTCGCGTCCTCTTCGGCAAGCCCGTCGAGGCGAGCGTCGCCCCCTCCGAGCGGATCGAAGACGCGATCAACCGCGTCTACGAGCGGGAGGCCGGCGGTGGCGAGCTCGAGAGCGACGAGGAGCAGGTCGACGAAGCCGGGGTCGGCGACATCCTCGACTCCGACGACGAGGCGCCCGTCATCCGGTGGGTCAACTCGCTCTTCCTCCAGGCGATGAAGGAGCGCGCGAGCGATATCCACATCGAGCCGGAAGAGAAAGAGGTCATCGTCCGCTATCGCATCGACGGCGAGCTCTACATCGCGCGTCGTGCCCCGCGCGCCTTCATGAGCAGCATCGTCAGCCGCATCAAGATCGAGAGCGCGCTGAACATCGCCGAGAAGCGCCTCCCGCAGGACGGCCGCATCACGAAGAAGATCGCGGGCAAGAGCTTCGACATCCGCGTCAGCACCATCCCGACGAGCCGCGGCTACGAGCGGATCGTCATGCGTCTGCTCAACAAGTCGAGCGTCCTGCTCGACCTGCCCGATCTCGGCTTCAGTGGGCGCGACTACGCCCTGATGGACAATCTCATCCATCGGCCCGACGGCATCATCCTCGTCACCGGCCCGACCGGCTCCGGTAAGACGACGACGCTCTATGCGTGCCTCAACCGGATCAACCAGCCGAACATCAACATCCTCACCGCCGAGGACCCGGTCGAGTACGAGCTCCCGCAAATCCACCAGGTCCACGTCAACGCGAAGATCGGCCTGACGTTCGCCAGCGCGCTCCGCGCCTTTCTCCGTCAGGATCCCGACGTCGTCATGGTCGGTGAGATCCGCGACAAGGAGACGGTCGAGATCGCGATCAACGCGTCGCTCACGGGTCACCTCGTGCTCTCCACGATCCACACGAACGACGCCGCCGGTGCGTTCACTCGTATGGTCGACATGGGCGTCGAGCCGTTCTTGCTCCGCTCATCCGTCATCGGCATCCTCGCGCAGCGACTCGTGCGCGTCCTGTGCCCGCACTGCAAGGAGCCTTACGAAGCCTCGCGGACGGACCTGGAGGAGCTCGGCATCACCAGCGAGCGCGCGGCGACGCGGCGCAAGCGCCAGATGAACGCGGCTTCGCGCTACTACCCGCGCAACGTGCAGTCGGCCGACCCGCTCGAGGAGGACCCGCCGCCGTATCTCACGTTCTTCAAGCCGAAGGGGTGCGACCGCTGCGCCCAGACCGGCTTCAGCGGACGACGCGGCATCTACGAGCTCCTGATGATGGACGACGTCGTCGGGCCGCTCGTCCTCAAGGGCGCCGATGCGCAGACCATCAAGCGCGCGGCGATCGAACAGGGGATGGACAGCCTGCGCGACGACGGCGCGCGCAAGGTGCTCTCGGGCCTCACCAGCGTCGAGGAGATCCTCGTCGCCACGCAGGACGACGTCGAGGCCGAAGTGGCTCCGCCGAGCGCTCGAAACGTGAGGGTGTGATCGATGGCGGTCTGGGTCTACACCGGGCTCGCGGTCGCGAGCGGCAAGAAGGTGAGCGGTGTCCGCGACGCGGACAACCAGAAGGCCCTGCGTGCCGCGCTCAAGCGTGAAGGCATCCTCCTCACCGAGGCGTCGGAGGAGAAGCGCGGCAAGAAGGGCGGCCGGTCGATCGACTTCGGTGCGTTCTTCCGACGCGTCTCCGTCGGCGACGTCGCGATGCTCACGCGCCAGCTCTCGACGCTCGTCGGCGCAGGCATCCCGCTCGTCGAGGCCGTGTCGGCGCTCATCGAGCAGGTCGACAAGGAGGAGCTCAAGAAGACGCTCGCGCTGATCCGCGACCGCCTGAACGAAGGTACGAGCCTCGCGAAGGCGCTCGAGGCTCACCCGCACATCTTCCCGCCCATCTACACGAACATGGTCGCGGCCGGAGAGGTGTCGGGCACGCTCGAGACGGTGCTCGAGCGGCTCGCCGAGTTCATGGAGAAGCAGGCGCACCTGCGCGGCAAGGTCGGCGGTGCGCTCGCGTATCCGATCCTCATGCTCCTCCTCGGCACGGGCCTCATGACGGTCATGATGATCGTCGTCGTGCCGAAGGTGACGAACATCTACTCGACGCTCGACCGTGCGCTGCCCTGGTACACGGCGCTGCTCATCTTCGTGTCGAGCGCGCTGTCGTCGAACGAAGCGCTCGGGTTCGTGACGGCGCTCGCGTCGATGGTCTTCACGCGCAAGGCGTTGGCGCCAGGCACGAAGAAGACCGCGTGGACCGCGGCTGCGATCATCGCCGGCAGTGCGCTCGTGCTCTTCTTCTTCGCCGTGGCGTCGATGGTCTCGTACTCCATCGGCATCGCCGTCGGCGTCGTGTTCGGATTGGTGCTCGCGCGCTTCCTCGTCTATCTCGGGACACCGGCGGGGCAGATCTGGTTCGACGGAATGAAGCTCAAGCTTCCTCTGTTCGGTCCAGTGTTCCAGATGCTCGCGGTGTCGCGCTTCTCGCGCACGCTCGCGACGCTGCTGAAGAGCGGCGTGCCGCTGCTCAAGGCCATGGAGATCGTCCGGCACGTCCTCGACAATGCGATGCTCTCGAAGATCGTCGAAGACGCGACCGGGTCGATCCGCGAAGGTGAGTCGATCTCCGTTCCGCTCAAGCGCAGCAAGCAGTTCCCTCCGATCGTCATCCACATGATCGCGGTCGGCGAGCGATCCGGTCAGCTCGAGACGATGCTCGAGAACGTGTCCCGCGCCTACGATGCTCAGGTCGAGACGCGGGTGCAGGCGATGACGAGCCTGCTCGAGCCGCTCATCATCGTGTTCATGGGAGGCGGCGTCGGCTTCATCGCATTCTCGATTCTGATGCCTCTGATCCAGATGAACGATTTCGTGCAGTGAACGGCGAATGAGTCATGAAGCGGCAACGCGCATCGAAGGTGTTCTTCCCGTGGGAGCGGCGACGCGGCGTCTTCGGCGTCATCGGTCGCGCGCGGGTGCGCATCATCGGTGGGGCCATCGTCGCGCTGACCGTGATCCTGTGGATCAGGGGCAGGGAAGAGCGGTCGGCCGCCATCCGCGCGACGCGGGCGTCGATCACGACGATGTACCGCGCGGTGGCGAGCTACCGCGCCGATCACTCCGGGGCCTGCCCGAAGGAGCTCTCCGAGCTGGTCGTGGGCGGGTACTCGCGGGACGTCCCGCTCGATGCATGGGGTCGTCCGCTGCGGCTCACGTGCCCAGGGCGACGGGACCCGCAGGGATTCGAGATCTCGAGCGACGGTCCGGACGGCATCGCAGGTGGGCTGGACAGGGTCGAATAGAGCAGTGAGAACAAGCGGGAGAACGGGAAAAGGCGAGTAGGATGCGTGCCACAAAAGGAGAACTCGAGATGAAGACGACGACCATCCTCCACCGCTTCAAGCGCGCTGCATCCCGCGGCGTCACGCTCATCGAGATCCTCATCGTGCTCGCGATCGTCGGTCTGATCGCCGGTGGCGTCGCGGTCGTCGCGATCCCGAAGTACGCCGAGGCGCAGAAGAAGCAGGCCAAGAACGACGTCATCGCGATCCATCCGATCGCCGAGAAGTACCGGGTCGACCACCCCGGCCAGTGCGTCACCGTCGAGCAGCTGCGCGCCGAGAAGGAGCTCGCGGCGTCGTCGAAGATCACCGACCCGTGGGAGACGCCGTACGCCATCCGCTGCGCGGAGGACGAGACCTACGTCCTCAGCTTCGGACCGGACAAGAAGGAAGGCACCGCGGATGACATCCGCATCCCCGAAGGGCCCGTGAGCGGCGCTCAGTGAGCCGCGAGAGCTGAGCTCTCCTCGCGAGAGCCCCGCTCATCCAGAGAGCCAAGCTCCCATCCAGAGAGCACAGCTCCCATCACGACATCCGCCCTCACGAGGAGAGCCGAGCGCGAGAGAACCCAAAGAGCCGAAATAGGGAAGTCGCAGTCATGAGTCTCACGTCCTCCGTCGTCAGTCGTAGAAGAACAGCGGAGGAGCTCCGGCTTCTTTCTCTGGCTCTTCCTCGCGCGTCGGCGGCGGGCGCCCCCCTCGCTTTCCTTTCATGCCGCTCGGGGCACGATGCTCGCGCCTCCGCGCCGCAGGCGTTGGCGCCGGGCCGTTACGGTTCGCCTTGGGTTGCTGCCGAGGCGGCTTCTTGTCGGAGTGCACTTCGAGAGGGGTGCACAGGGAGAAGGGGAGACGAGGAGAGATTTTTCAAGGGGCTCGTCTCGATCTGTGACGGCGATCCGAGCGGTGAGGCGTCGGACCGTGTCACAGGGAGAAAGGGAGACACGGAGGATCCAGAGGCAGAGGAGGGGAGCGTCCTGGCGAGCCAGCGGCGGTGTTGCGCGTGCGAGCTCCTGTTTGACGCTGCGGCCGACAGTTGGGTTGGGCGGATGAGGGATACGAGGGGCTTGGTCTCTCGTGGTCTCCGGATGCTCCGGGTCTCCCATTCTCCCTGTGAAAGCTCCGAACGCGGCGAGCACCGGACGCCGAAGTCTCGAAACGAGGCCCGAACCCCCTCTCTCCCCGTCACCCTGTCTCCCTGTGAAATCTCGGCTCGAGCCGGCGCGAGCGACGCGCCTAGCGCGGAGGACCGAGGCGCGGCCGAGCTCGACCAGGTAGACCGCGGGGCGCGATTTGCTCGTCGAGTTGCCTTGCCCTTCAGGCGATGGCGCAAGGCCGAGCGGAGCGCTGCTCGCGGGATGACCCTCATCGAGGTGCTCATCGTCATGGCGCTCATCGCGCTCATCTTGAGCGCGGTGGTGATCGGGTCGGGGCAGATGTCTTCGTCCCGGCTGCGGCACTCTTCGACGATGCTCACCGGTGCCGTTCGGGTCGGGTTCTCGCGAGCGAGCGCATCGTCGAAGACCGTCCGCCTCGTCATGGACTTCACGGAGAACGAGATCTGGCTCGAGGAAGGTGATCAGCCCCACCTCGTGCAGTCGAAGGACACGACCGGGACCGGCGGCGCGGAGGCCGCGACCGCCGCCGAGCAGCAAGCGCTCGCGGAGTCCGGGCGCATCCTGAAGGGACCCACCGCTCCGCGCACGTCGTTCAAGGAGATCGACCCGATGGGGATGGTCGCCTCCGCGCCGGGCAAGGGGCACAAGAAGCTCGAACGCGGGATCAGGTTCCGTCTCGTGCACACTGCACATGACGACGAGCCCCGCACGGAAGGCCGCGCCTACCTCTACTTCTGGCCTGGCGGACAGACGGAGCGTGCAGCGATCCAGCTCAAGGTCGGCGAAGGGGATGACGAGACGAACACCGTGACGTTGCTCGTCGCGCCGCTGACCGGCAAGGTGACCGTGAAGGACGGCGCCGTCGAGCTGCCGCAGCCGCGGGACGACAACGAAGCGTCGGAACGGGAGGAGGCGTTCTGATGGTGACGGCGACTTCTCAAAGGGCGGCCATCGATGATGCGTCGAAGCGGCGCGTTCGAGCCGGCTTCTCGCTGCTCGAGGTCATGGTCGCGATCGCGATCCTCGGGCTGACGCTCACCGTGATCCTCTCGGCTCAGGGCGGGCTCGCCGCATCGAACCGAAGCGCGGCGAACATGGGCCAGGCCGTGCAGCTCGGACGCTGCAAGATGACCGAGATCGAGGAGCAGCTCCTGAAGCTCGGGTATCAGGAGATCGATCAGATCGACACGGCCGTCGCATGCTGCGAGAACGCCACGCCCGAAGGGTTCACCTGCGATACGAAGGTCGAGAAGATCGAGCTACCGAACATGGCTCCCGGCAGCAGCCTCGATGGCGGGCTCACGGGCGCGATGACGGCGTTCCAGCAGAACGCCGCTGGCGGTCCGGGGTTGAATCTGAGCCTCGACGGCGGGCTGCAAGGCGGGCTGCAAGGACTTGGCAGCTCCCTCATGAGCCAGATGCCCGGAGCAGGCCCGGGCGGTGCCGGAGCCGAGGGACTGCTCGGCATGGTCATGAGCTTCCTCTATCCGTCGATCAAGCCGATGTACGAGGCGAGCATCCGCCGCATCACCGTGAACGTGCGGTGGAAGGAAGGGAAGAACGAGCGCGAGCTGCCGCTCACGCAATACGTGACGAACCCGGCGCGCGGCGGCTTCGCAGGCAACGCGCTCATGGGCGACGGCGGCATGATGGACTTCAGTGGCGCGGGTGGCGCGGGTGGTGCGGGTGGTGCGGGCGGTAGCGGCGTGCCCGGAGCGACGTCGCCTTTGGGCACGGGCGGTGCCGCGGGCACCGGCGGAGGAGGTCTCCGGTGAGCGCGTCCGCGCAAGAGACTCGCTCGACGGTGTCCGTCATGCGGACTCGGCGTCGGCGCGCGCGCGGCATGACGCTCCTGGAGATCCTCGTCTCGCTCGGAGTCATGTCGATGATCTCGCTCCTCATCTATGGAGCGTTCGATTCGCTCTCGCGAGGGCGACGTGGCGAAGCGCTCCGAGCCGATCGGGCGCGGCAGGGCCGTGACGCGGTCGAGCGCATCGGCCGCGAGGTGCAGAGCGCATTCCTCTCGATGCACACGCCGACGAACCAGGCGCTCGTGACGCGAACGACGGGCTTCTACGGGCAGAACAGCTCGCAGTTCGATCGGCTCGACTTCACGTCGTTTGCGCATCGCCGCATCACGAAGGACGCGCGAGAGTCCGATCAAGCCGAGATCGGCTACTTCGTCGTGCGCGATCCCGCGGTCGACGGGAAGATGGACCTGGTCCGCCGGGAGCAGGCGCCGATCGACTACGAATTCAAGAAGGGTGGTGTCGTCAACGTCCTCGCCGAGGACGTGGAGAAATTCGACATTCGCTACCTCGACCCGATGACGGGTCAGTGGGTCGACACGTGGGACTCGACGCAGATGATGATGCAGTTCAATCGTCTGCCGCTCGAGGTCCGGATCGAGCTCGAGCTCAAGCCGGTCAGGAACTCGCCGCCGTTCCGGTACGTCACGAAGGTGATGATTCCGATGCAGCAGGCCTTGAAGTTCGGGATCAGCCAATGAGGGGCCGCGTCTTGCGCGCCTATCGGCGCAGGCTCCAGGCCTCCGGCCTCCGGCCTCAGGGAGAGGTGAGCGGTTCGTCGACGGCGAACGTCTCGCCGGCGCGCCGACGTCGGCGGGCGAGGCGACGGGCCCGCGAGCGAGGGATCGCGCTCGTCATGGTGATGGGGGCGATCGCGATCCTCACGGTGATGCTCGCGGAGTTCCAGGACGAGACGAGCGCCGAGCTCGCGTCCGCGACCGCGCAGCGCGACGGTGTCCAGGCCGAGTACATGGCACGGAGCGCGCTGAATCTCTCGCGCCTGCTCATCGCGAGCGAGCCGTCGATGCGCAAGGCGATCGCGCCGCTCTTCATGATGATGAAGCGCACGCCGCCGCAGCTCCCGCTCTGGGAGTTCTCCGATCGACTCCTCGGCGCCTTCAACGATCAGGAGGGCAGCGGTGACTTCGCGCAGACGGCGGGCGTCGACATCTCGCAGGGCAAGAACCTCGGCATGCCGAACGGCCGCTGGGAGCTCGTCATCGTCGACGAGGACGCGAAGATCAACATGAACCTCGGCGCGGCGAACGAGATCGCGCACATCCGTCTCGCCAAGGAGATCATGGGCCTCATCCAGCCCATGCAGTACGACGCGCTGTTCTCGCAGCTCGACAACAGCGCCGGCAACTTCGCGGACCGGTTCCAGACGTGCCAGGCGATCATCGACTGGGCGGACGTCGACGAGCAAGGCTTCAACTGCGACCTCCGTCAGATGACGGCGGCCGCGAGCGCGGGCATCGAGGACAACAGCTACGCGCTGCTCCCGAAGCCCTATCGCCGGAAGAACGCGCCGTTCGATTCGCTCGAAGAGCTGCACATGGTCCGCGGCGTGAACGAGGACTTCTGGGCGACGTTCGTCGACCCCAGCCCGGAAGATCCGAAGAAGCGCGTGGTCACGGTGTGGGGCCAGGGCGCGATCAACGTCAACACGGCGAATGCGCAGACCCTGCACGCGGTCGTGTGCTCCGGCGCGCTGCCGACGACGCCGATCTGCATCGATCCCAACCAGGCCGCGACCTTCATCACGGGCGTGACGATGGCGCGCGGAATCACGATGGGAGCGCCGCTGTTCGGCTCGCCGAAGGACTTCGTGGCCGCGCTCTCCGGGCAAGGTCAGCTCGGACCCCTGCTCGCCGGGATGGGCATGCAGCCGGTCCAGTTCCAGTCGCCGGCGGAGTTCCAGAAGCAAATCACGACCGAGAGCAAGATGTTCTCGGTCTACGCTGTGGGCATCAAGAAGGGCTACCGTCGCGAGACCCGAGTGAAGCTCCACGCCGTCATCGATTTCCGTAATGCGCCCGCGATGGGGCAGACGGGCCTGACCGGGACCGCGGGCGCCGGCGGTCTCGGCGGCGCAGCGAACCCACTGTCCGGGCAGATGGGCTTGCAAGGCACGACTTCGACGGGGCAAACCCCCGACGCGATCGCTGCAGCGAACATGCCGAGCACGGGCGGCACGGTCGTCTATTTCAGGGTGGAGTGAAGAATGAGCACGTACTTGGGCATCGACATCGGGACGACGGCCGTGAAGGTCGCGGCCGTGCGCACCGCGTACCGCAAGGTGCAGCTCGTCGGCATGGCGAGCGTCGAGGTGGTGCAGGCCGGCAGTGTTGCCGAGGCGATCTCGATGGCCGCCCGTGCCGTCATGGGCGACCGCCATGGCTTCGGTGACGCGGTCGCGATCGCGATCGAGGGCTCGCGTGCCACCGTGAAGACCGTCAGCCTTCCGGCGAGCGCAGCGAAGCAGGTCGGCGAGGTACTCCCGTTCGAGCTCGAGGCATCGCTCCCGTTCGATCTCGAGGAGGCGGTGTTCGACTACCGGCTGCTCTCGGGCGTTCGCGAGAAGAAGGGCGAGGAGCTCAGCGTGCTCGCCGGCGTCGCGAAGACGGCGGACGTGCAGGCGCGAATCGACCTCCTCAAGGGCGCGCTCGGTGTCGAGCCGGAGCGCGTCGGCCTCGGCGCGTTCCCGATCGCAAATCTCGTCGGGTACGTCCCGACACTGAATGAAGGCATCGTCGCCGTCGTCGACCTCGGTACGGTCTCGAGCGACGTCGTGATCCTCGCGAACGGCGAGCCCCTCTTCGGTCGCACGATCGGGCTCGGCACGAAGGGACTTCCAGGCACGGCCGCGAAGCTCGCCCGCGAGCTCCGGACCACGATCGCTGCGCATCGATCACTCGGTGGCGAGCCGCCCACCCGGGTCCTCTTGTGCGGAGGCGGCGCGTACGTCTCCGGCGCCGAGGCGTTCCTCTCGAGCGCGCTCGAGCTGCCGGTCGAAAAGCTTTCGCCTCCCGCCATCGAGGCGCCGAACCTGGTTCCGGAGCAGGTCGCGACGATGGCGCGCTTCGCGAAGGCGGTCGGCCTCGCGCTCGGGCTCGGGCCGCGGCCGGCCGGCTTGAACCTGCGCCGCGGCTCCCTCGCGTTCGAGCGGGGGATGGCCTGGGTCAAGGAGCGCATCCCGCTTCTCGCCGGCCTCGCTGCCGTCATCCTCGTGAGCTTCCTCTTCTCCGCGTGGGCCCAGCTGTACGCGAAGTCGAAGGAGAAGGCGGTGCTCGAAGCTGCGCTCGCGACCGTCACGAAGGACGTGCTCGGTGAGGAGACGACGAGCGCCGAACGCGCGAAGGAGCTGCTCGCGAAGCAAACGGCCATCAACGATGAAGACCCGCTCCCTCATGCCGACGCATTCGACGTCATGGTCAAGCTCTCCGAGCAGATCCCCGAGTCGATGACGCACGACATCGAAGAGCTCGACGTGCAGAAGAACCACGTCATCGTCCACGGGATCGTCAACACGGTCGCCGAGACGGAGACGATCCGGACGAACCTCAAGAACGAGCGCTGCTTCTCGGAGCCGAAGATCACGCGCACGACGCAGATGGTCGGCGAGAACCGGCAGAAGTACGTCCTCGAGTTCGATCTGAAGTGCCCCGAAGACCAGAAGGGCGGCGAGAAGAAGGCGGGCTCGGGTGCGGCCGGGTCGGCCAGCGCGGCACAGCCCGCAGGAGGCAAGTGACATGGTGCTCTCGATCTTCGAACGCTGGGGCCTGAACCCGCGCGAGCAGCGTGTCGCGTCCATTGCAGTCTACGTGCTCGCCGTGGTCTTCCTCCTCGCCATTCCCGTCGGCCTGTCGTCGCTCGTCGCGAGCCGGCGTGCCGACAACGACGAGCTCAAAGAGGCGCTCTCCGCGGTGAACGGCGCGCGCACGAAGATCCGCGAGCGTCAGGAGCGGAAGAACTCGATCGTGACGCGTTACGCGAAGAAGGCGCCGCAGCTCGGCGGCTTCCTGGAGCAGAACGCGAGTGCAGCCGGCGTGCAGATCTCCGAGTCGAGCGATCGGCCCGACGTGAATCACGGCAAGCAGTACGTCGAACGCCACACGGTCATCCGCCTGAAGAACACGGGCATGGGCCCGATCGCGCGCTTCCTCGAGGCGCTCGAGCAGAGCGAATACCCGGTCTCGGTGACGCGCCTGAACATTCGCAAGCGCTCCGGCGAGAACGACTCGTACGGCCCCGTCGAGATCGGCGTCTCGGTCTACGACCGGAATGCGCCGGCGACGACCCCGGCGCCGGCCGGCTCGGCGGATGACGCGAAGGGGACCAAGTGATGGACAAGTGGAAGGAGCGCCTGAAGCGGATCGCGCCGAAGCTCGGCTATCCGGTCTTCTACCTGTTCTGCCTCGTCATCTTCCTCTCGTGGACGTTCCCGTACGAGAAGCTGAGGGATCGCATCGTCACGCAGTTCAATGCGCAGCAGCGGAACAGTGCCAACCCGCAGGAGCTGCAGATCGACGACCTCGATTCGTCGTTCCTCACCGGCGTGAAGGCCAAGGGGGTTCGCCTCATCTCGCCTTCGCCGGAGCCCGGGAAGGCGCCGAGCATCATCTCGATCGACGAAGCGCGCGCGCGCATCTCGCTGCTCGGGCTACTCGTCGGCAACAAGTCCGTCAGCTTCAAGGTCGAAGCGTTCGATGGGACGATCAAGGGCAACTTCGAGGACTCGGGCAAGGCGCGTGACATCGACATCGAGTTCGACGCCGTCGACGTGGGGCGTATCGACGTCATCGCGGCCAACATCGGCTTTCCGATCGACGGAAAGCTGTCGGGCACCATCAAGCTCAATCTCCCCGAGGGTAAGGCGTCGAAGGGCAACGGGAACATCGCGCTCGAGATCAAGGAGATGAACGCGGGCAACCAGAAGGAGCTCACGATCAAGACTCCGATGGGCCCGTTCACGCTGCCGCGGCTCAAGGTCGGGACGTTCACCGTCAACGGTGATGCGAAGGACGGCGTCCTCAAGCTCTCGAAGGTTGCGGCCTCGGGCGGCGACGTCGACGTCACCGGCGACGGCAGGGTCCAGATGCGCGAGGTCGCGACCGACGCTCACCTCGATGCGAACCTCAAGTTCAAGATCAACGACGCGTATCGGAACAAGAACGACAAGACGAAGCTCCTCTTCGGCTCGCCCGGCTCGAAGGAGAAGCCGATGCTGGAGATGGATCCGAAGATGAGCCGCGCGAAGACGGCCGACGGCTTCTACGCGCTCCGGGTCGGCGGCACGCTCGGACGGCCGGACGTCCAACCCGGCAGCGGCCTGGGCGGCCCGAACACGCCGCCGGGCGGTAGCTTCAACTTCAAGTGATAGGCTGGCGCCATGCTCGTCGGCGTCATCCATCTCCCTGCGCTCCCCGGTAGCCCACGCTCGTCGCTGTCGGCGTCCGAGTGCGCGAGGTCGGCTGCGGCCTGTGCGCGTGCGCTTGCGGGAGCGCGCTACGACGCGATCATCGTCGAGAACTTCGGCGACGTCCCGTTCTTCGCCGGGCGTGTCCCCGCCGTCACCGTGGCGGCGATGACGGCGTGTGCGCTGGCGGTGAGAGAGGCCGCGCCTGACGTCACGCTCGGCATCAACGTGCTCCGGAACGATGCGGAGTCGGCTCTCGGTGTCGCGCTTTGTTCCGGCGCGAAGTTCGTCCGCGTGAACGTGCTCACCGGCGCGCGCGTCACCGATCAGGGCGTCATCCAGGGCGAAGCCGCCTCGCTTCTGCGTACACGACGTGCGCTGGGCGCCGAGACCATCGGCATCTGGGCCGACGTCGATGTGAAACATTCGTCTCCGCTCGGAGCGTCGAGGCCGATCGCCCAGGAGGTCGAGGACACGACGAAACGGGCGATGGCGGAGGCCGTCCTCGTGACGGGCGAGGGGACGGGCAAAGGCGTCGACGTCGACAAGCTCGCCGCCGTGAAGCGCGCCGCAGGGCAAACGCCGGTGCTCGTCGCGAGCGGCGCCACGCTCGACACCCTTCCGCTCTTGGCCGAGCACGCGACCGGTGTGATCGTCGGGAGTGCGCTCCGCGCCGGCGGGGTGCCGGGCGGTCCGATCGAGGTCGCGCTCGCGAAGACGTTTGCCGACGCGTACCGACAAGCGTTCGTCTGACCGCGTGCGAGGCGGTGCGTCGGGGCAACGGCGACCGACGTCGTAGCCGTTGCCGGCTCGCCAGGTCAGAACGCGCCGGCGACGCCGACGTACGACGGGCCGAGCACGGCGCGCACGTTCTCGGGCGCGAATGCAGACCCTGGGCGACGCACGTGCGCGGCCGACGCGGGAGGCTGCTTCTCTCCGCCGGACGACATGAGCAGCCCCACGATCCCGACGCCGAGGCCGACGCCGCCGACGACGAAGGCTGCCGTCGAGATGTTTCCGAGCGACGTCGCGGAGTCGATCTCGCCCTGTTTGCCCGGTGGGCACTGGTCGTTCGGGCAGATGGACTTCAGATCGTTGGTCTTCGTCAGGCTCATCACACCCGTGACGCTGCCGACGCCGATGCCCACGAGCGCGACGCCGAAGCCGGAGAACATGAGCACCTTGCCGGCGGACGATCCGCCCGGCTCCGGCGGCGGCGCCTCTGGCGTGGAGTCCTTCGGCATCGGCGGCGGCTCGTCGTTCACATCGACGTTGACCGTCTTGTTCTCTTTCTCGACGACGCTGACGTCGAGCCGCTTCTCGACGGAGCCCGCCTTCACGAGCACCGTGTGCGCGCCGGGATTCACCTTCCGAGGCACGTTCGCGGCGGCAGGCGGGATGAGCTCGCCGTCGATCGAGATCTGCGGCTGTCGCGAGGCCTCGCCGTTCGTCACGACGACGAGGATCGAGGGGATCCTGCCTCCGATGTCCGTGTTCAAAGCATCGGCCGCCTTGCGCGCGGCGGTGAACGGCGCCGGCTCCCCCGGCTTTGCAGGCGTCCGGAGCACACGCCCGAGCACGTCTCGTGCCTCGAGAAGGTGTCCGAGCGCGGCCTGCGCGCGCGCGACCTCGAGACCGGTCGTCGGGACGTGCATGATGGCGTCGGCCGCTTCGTAGTTCTTGAGCGCGCCCTTCAGGTCGCCCGCGTCGCGCTTCTTGTCGCCTTCGTCCATCAGGCTGCGCGCGGTTTCGCGGTCCGCGAGGCTCTGCGCGTGTGCATGACCGGACGCGCTGAGGAGGACGGTGGCGGCGGCGACTGCGGCGTAGACCCGGTTCGTCACACGCATGGACGAAGCGTATCAGAACCCGCGATCGACCTTGGTGCTCGTCACGGTGGGCGCCGGCGATGGCGATGGTCTCGGCTTCGGCGCCGTTGTCGGTGTGGTCTTGTGGACGGACGGCGTGCTGTTGACGGTCGGCTTCGACGGCGGTGTTTCGGCGTGCGCGACCAACGAGGACGAGGACGAGGACGAGGATGAGGATGAGGATGTCGTGGACGACGGTGCTGCTGCGGATGTCGCCAGGGACGTCGTCGGTGCCGGCGTCGTCGGTTCGGTTGCCGCCGTCACCTCCGCCATGTCGGGTGTGGGATCGTTCGCGGTGCTCGGCACGGTCGCGATCGCCGCTGCCGTCGTCGTCTCGCTCGCGGGGGCCGCGACGGACGCGCCGGGCTCTGCGCGACGCGAGCCGGTCGTCGACGAAGGCTTGTGGTCCTTCACGACGGCCGTGAAGATGAGGATCGCGCCGATCACACCGGCCGCGACGGAGACCCCGAGCGCAGCGGCGGCGAGATACCGTCGTCGACGCGCGGCTTGATCCACGGGCTCCGCCGGGAAGTACTCCATGTTCGCCGAGCCCAGCGTCGCACTGCTCGCCGCGCTCGGTGATTCACTCATGCTGATCGGCCCGGTTCCACCGCTCGGCGCAGACGGAGCGTCGCTCTGGAAGATCGGCGTCGCGGTGCGCGCGTTCGGGATGGGCAGAGCCGCGGGAAACTGCCCTGTGGCCGTCGGGATGGGATGAACGATCGACTCGCGCTGCCCGTTCTCTCGTCGGCGTGCGTTGTCGAGCGCGGCGTCGACCGCCCGCTTGCGAGCCGCCTTGCGATCCGCGAGGAGCTGGCCCGTGTAGTGCGCCACGACCGCGGCCGTGGTCGGTTCGTTGATCTCGACCATCGCGCCTTCGAGCGCGAGATTCAGCTCGAGGGCGCTCGAGAACCGGTCTTCCGGCTCGTACGCGAGCGCCCGTTCGATGACGGCCCGAACGACCTCCGGAACCGACGGAGGCATCGGAGACGGCCGCTGCCCGCTCGTGAGCTTGTGGAGCGTCGCGACCTCGTTCGGGCCGTCGTAGGGCGGGTTGCCCGTGAACATCTCGTAGAGCATCGCCCCGAGCGCCCACACGTCCGCACGAGGATCGATGTTCCGCCCGAGCGCCTGCTCCGGCGCCATGTAGCGGATCTTTCCTTTGAGCTGACCCGCGCTCGTCTCCTGGGAGACGCGGTCGCGCGCTTTTGCGACACCGAAGTCGATGATCGTCGTCGCGCCGCTGTTGGCGATGAGGATGTTCTGCGGAGAGACGTCACGATGCACGACCCCGAGGTGCGTGCCGTCGCGATCCCTGAGCTCGTGGGCGGCATGCAGCCCTGCGGCCGCGTCGGCGATGATCCGCATCGCGATCCCCGACGGGATGCGCTGCTTGCGCTGCTCGGCCGTACGCAGGACCTTCGAGAGCGAGTCGCCGTCGACCCACTCCATGACGATGTAGTAGTTGTCCGCGAGCTCACCGACGTCGAGGATGCGCGCGACGTTCGAGTGCTCGATGCGAGACGCGATGCGCGCCTCGTCGAGGAACATCTCCTGGAAGCGAGGATCCTGCGAGTACTGGGGCAGGATCATCTTGATGACCACCATGCGCTCGAATCCGAGCCGCCCGCCGAAGCGAGCGAGCCAGACCGAGGCCATGCCGCCGTATGCGAGCGGGCACAGCAACTCGTACCGGTCGAGCCGGTAGCCGGGCTGGAATTGCGTGAGATCCATCCCCCGTCGAAGTATCACGCGGATTGCGTCGCCAAGCGAGGGGTTCGAAGGGCCCGCGCCTTCGGGCGGTTACTAGGTAGGCGTGGGCAAGTGGGCGTGGTTCGGCGCCATGCCGCGCCATCCCGCGCACGATTCATCGCTCGGAAGCAGCGTCGCTCGGTCCCGCGCGCACGAACGCGCGCGCGGCTGGTCAGCCCTGTCGACGCAGGATGGCAGCCATCTGTTCTTCGGTCAGGCTTGCCGCGCGCTGTCGCAGTCGGGCGAGGAGAGAGTCGCGGTCCGACGGCGCGACGGAGGGCCGAGGCTCATCGTGACCTTCGGACGGCGCAGCAGTCGCGGGCGGAGCAGATGAAGGAGCCACCGAAGGAGCTACCGGAGGCGCGGAGGGAAGAGCCGACGGCGGCGACGAGAGCGGGGGCATGGGCAAGCTCGTGATCGCCTGCGGCCGCGGCGGCACATCGCTCGTGTGGCTCGGCTCCTCGCGCGCGGCATTCGCCTGATCGTCGTCCGCCGTCGCCGCGTCCGCCGCGCTCGGATGCTCTTCCTCGGCGGCGGGAACGGGAACGGACGCGGGAACAGGCGCCGGTGGGGGCGGCGTCGGTGACGTGAGGATGTGCGCCAGTACCGGATCGGGCGGCATCGACGGAGGGGGCGGCGCCGAAGGCCGTCCCGACGTCGTCGTCCTTCCGGGCGGTCTGCCCGACTCGGCACGCCCGGCATGCGGGAGCTCAGCCACCTGAGATGGAGGCGGTGACGACACCGACACCGGCGACGAAGAAGGCGCCGGCGGAGGAGGCGGCGCCGACCGCGTCGCATCACCAGCGAGGCGGGCTTCCCTGATGGCCGCTGCCCGATCGACGAGCGTCTTCGACTTCGGATCGAGCCGCGTGAAGCGGAGCGCGAGCCCGGGTTGTCCGCGGAACGCGCTCTCCTTGTGCGCAAGCACGCGGCCCTCGCCGCGGAGAACGGTCGCTCCGGAAGCGAGCACCACCTCGAACCGCAAGATGACGCCCGTCGGACGCGAGTGCGCACCGATGAGGATCACGCTCGTCTTGCCGACGGTCTCGAGCTCGTTCTCGAGAAAAGCCTCTTCCGTGTCGTACGGACGGACGATGCGGACGGCGACGGGAGGTCGGGCGTTGTCGGCCACGGCTTCAGGCTACCACGCACGCGTGATAAACGAGCGCCCACGATGTCGAAGATCCTCGTGGTTGGCGGCGGTTCTCGGGAGCATGCGCTGGGCGCCGGTCTCGCGCGCAGTACGGGGGAACACGAGCTGCTCTTTGCGCCCGGCAACGCGGGCACGCTCGCGATCGGCCGAAACGTCGCCGTGGCCGCGTCGGACGTCCCTGCTCTGGTAGAGCTCGCGGTCCGCGAGCGCGTGGATCTCGTCGTCGTCGGACCCGAGCTCCCGCTGACGCTCGGTCTCGTCGATCGCCTGGCCGAGAAGGGCATCCTCGCCTTCGGCCCGAGCCAGGCCGCCGCCCGGCTCGAGGAATCGAAGGCGTTCATGAAGCAGATCTGCAAGCGCGGCGGCGTCCCCACCGCGGATTTTGCCGTGTTCCAGGACGCCGAGGCCGCGAAGGCGCACGTCCGCAAGGCCGGCCGCCCGCTGGTGGTGAAGGCCGACGGGCTGTGCGCCGGCAAGGGCGTCGTCGTCGCGTCGAGCGTCGAGGAGGCTTGCGAAGCCATCGATCGGATGATCACGCGCGGCCAGCTCGGCGACGCGGGCCGCACGATCGTCCTCGAGGACCTCTTACCCGGTGAAGAGGCGAGCTTCCACGTCGTCTGCGACGGCACGCGCGCGATCCCGCTCGTCGCCGCCCAGGACCACAAGCGCGTGTTCGACGGCGATCGCGGGCCGAACACGGGCGGCATGGGCGCCTATGCGCCTGCGCCGGTCGTCACGCCGGAAATCGCCGCGGAGGTGATGAAGGCGATCGTCGAGCCGACGCTCAGGACGATGGCCGAAGAAGGCGCGCCCTTCCGTGGCGTGCTCTTCGTCGGGCTGATGATCGACCAGGGCCGCCCCCGCGTCCTCGAGTTCAACGTGCGCTTCGGCGATCCGGAGACCACGGTGCTCGTGCCGATGCTCGACGGTGACTGGTTCACGCTCCTCGACGGGGCGGCGAGGGGAGACCTCTCGCAGTTCCAGGCGAAGACGAAGCCCGGCGCCGCGCTCGCGGTCGTGATGGCGGCGGAGAAGTACCCGGCATCGCCGGCGACCGGCGACCGCATCGAGGGCCTCGATGCGCCGGCACCGGAAGGTGCCTACGTGTATCATGCAGGGACCAAGCGCGACGGCGACGCCGTCGTCACCGCCGGCGGGCGGGTGTTGACGGTGGGCGCGCAGGCCGCGACCCTCGCCGACGCGCGGGACCTCGCCTACCGCGCCGTCAGCGGCATCCGCTGGCGCGGCGAGCACCATCGGTCGGACATCGGGCATCGCGCCCTCGGCTGATCGCTACCGGTCGACCGAGCCGGCGTCGTCGATCGCGATCGGCTCGCCGGCATCGGCCTGTTCTCTCACGGGAACGGCGAGGAGGTGCACCGCGCGTCGGGGATCGAACGCAGGGTTCGCCCCTCCGTCAGCGAACGTGTGCTGCACGCGTGGATCGCCGAGCAGGAGGAGAGCGTAGTTCGAGGCGGCGCGAAAATACGCCGTCGGGATCGTCTGCGGCGACGAGAGATCCTGCACCTCGGCGAGGCTCTGATCGACGCTGAAGCTCGGCGCGCCGCCGTCGTTCGGGCGGAGCGCGATCCGGAAGCCGAACGTGCCGTAGGTCGCCTCCGACGTCTGGTCGAGCGCCAGCGTCGTGGCGTCGCTCGCAGCGAAGAGCGGCGGAGCGGTCGCCACCTCCTGCTCGAGTCGCTCGCCCGCGCCCGCATCGAGGGCGCCGAACGTGACGTCGACGTGACCGCCCGCAGCGCTCGTCCGGTCGAGGACCGACGACATCTGGACGAGCTGAACCGGGAGCGAGGACGACGTCGCCTCGACCGAAGGAAAAAGCGTCAGCGTTCGCGCAAGGAGCGAGCCCGAGGTCACGTCCCACTGCGGCCCGCAGTCGGCCGGATCGAGCCCGAGCGCCTCGACGATCGCCTTGCCTCCACAGCCGGTGAGGCCGAGCACGGCGACGTTGTCGACGCCGAGCGGCTCCGTCAGCTCGCCGGCCTCGTGGTACTCGAGGTTCCGCGTGAACTGAGGGTCCGTCAGGAGCTCGCCGCACGGTCGGCCGTTCGGATCGCCGACCGGCGCCGGCAGCTTGCTCTGGATGAACGCGTACACCTTGCCCGGCCGTCGCTCGAGCGGCGCGATGCGCACGACGCTGCCGACCTCGACGCCGACGACGTTCGCGCGAGGCATCACGGCCTGATCGGGCTGCGGAAGGAGCCCCGGGTAGTTCTCGAAGCAAAGGCGGAACGCAGGGAAGCTCGCCGCATGGAGAAGGACGACGCCGCTCGCCGTGCCGATGGGGCCGGCGTCGTCCGAAGGGACGGCCCCGCCGTCGCTCCCAGGTCCGGCGTCCGGGAGCCTCGTGGAGGGCTCGCCGAGGTCGTTGGCGTCCTCGCCGCATGCGACGAAGGCGCCGACGGCGACCGTCGCACCGAGCAAAACGCGCGCGCATCTCGAACGTGCGCTGCGCCACACGGTCGAAGGGGAGAGCGATGTCCGCGTCACGATCCGCCGTCACCCGTGCTCGGTGAAGCATCCGCCCCGGCATCGAGCGCGGCCGGATCGAGGACGGGCACCGCCAGGAGCTGGACACGGCGGCGATCCGGGTTCGCCGCGCCACCGTCGATCGTGGCCGGCACGGAGGGATCGCCGGTCAAGAGAAGCGCGTAGTTCGATGCCACGCGGTAGTACGAGGAAGGGACGTCGGTGGGGGACGAGAGGTCTTGGACCGACGCGAGCGACTGGCTGAAGCTGAACTTCGTCGACCCGTCGCCCTCGCGGGCTTCGATGCGGAAGCCGTGCGTCCCGTAGATCTGCTCGTTCGTCTGGTCGACGTTCAACGTGACCTGGTCGCTCGAGTCGAGGAGCGCCGTGCCGGACGCGACCGGGGTCGGAAGCGTCCCGGGGTTTGCGAGCTCGCCGAACGTGACCTCGAGCTTCGCCGTGCCGAGCTGCGCTTGCACCGCCGGCGCGAGGTTGACGAGCTGCACGGGGATGGTCGCAGCCGTCGCGCTCTGTGCGCTGGTCGGCAGATCGATCACGTTCAGCATCAAGTTCCCGCTGGTCGTGTCCCAGGTGGGGCCGCACGCGCTGCTCGTTGCGCCGACGCTCGTGAGGAACGCCTGACTCCCGCACCCGGTCAAGGCGAGCACCTGGACGCGGCCCTGCCCGAGCGGCGTATCGATGCTGTTCGCCTCGTGGTAGTCGTTGTTGCGGAAGAACGAGGTCGGCCCGTCGCCGACGAGCTCGCGGCACGGGACGCCGGGGACCCTCCGGACCGCGCGCTCGTTCATGACGTAGATCTTCCCCGGCGCCTGCAGCGGATCGAGCCGGACGACGCTGCCGACCTCGACGCCGACGACGTTCGCCTGCGGCATCACCTTCGAGTCAGGCTGTGGGACGAGGTCGAGGCTGTTCTCGAAGCAGAGTCGGAACGCGGGGAAGGCGGCCGCGTGGACGACGACGACACCGGACGCCGTCGGCGCGCCGGCCGAAGAGTCCCCGAGCGGCGGGGGATCGTTCCCCTCGCCCGCGGGCGCCGACGGCCCGTTTCGTCCGTCTGCCAAGGAAGTCGACTCGCTGGACATCGAGCACGCGGTACCCACCGCGAAGACGGCCGCTGCCGCAGCCACCCAGAGAGCGTGCTTCGCATGACTCATGCACGTGGAGGTTAGCATCGGCCGGGCCAATCCCGGGCGACCCCGTAATGAGCGAGAAATCGAGCGCCATGGCCCGCATCGACGCCGTCACCCCCATGGTCACGCTGTCATGGTCGACGCCCGCGCGACCGGGGATGGCGCAAGCGGAAACAGACGACGGCGAGGCGAGCGAAACTAGCGGGGCCAAAGATGTTGCGGCCGGAGGAGCACTGGGGAATCCTTTCTCCGTGCCCGAGGCGCACGCGGGGATGATGGTGACGCCCAGCGTCAAGCTGGTCCGCCCGCTGGGCGAAGGCGGGATGGGAGCGGTCTGGGTGGCCGAGCACCTCGCGCTCCGGACGCAGGTCGTCGTCAAGTTCATCGCCTCCGGCCTGAAGGACAGCAAAGAGGCGACGGAGCGCTTCTCGCGCGAGGCCGCGGCCGCGGCGCAGGTGAAGAGCCCGCACGTCGTCCAGACGTTCGACCACGGCTTCACCCCCGACGGCAGCCCGTACATCGTCATGGAGCTGCTCGAGGGGCGCGATCTCGGCGCCTTCCTCGACGCGGAGGTGCGCTGCTCGCCACAGCTCGTCCTCGAGATCATCGCGCAGCTCGCGCGGGCGCTCGACCGCGCTCACGAGCGCGGGATCATCCATCGCGACATCAAGCCGGGGAACATCTTTCTCTGCGACGGCGGCCGCGGCGAGGTGTTCGTCAAGCTGCTGGACTTCGGCATCGCCAAAGGCGTGGATGTCCCGAAGGTCGACAGCGGCACGAAGACGGGCGCGATGATCGGGTCGCCTTTCTACATGAGCCCGGAGCAGATCCTCGGGTCGAAGTCGATCGATCACCGGAGCGATCTCTGGTCCTTGGGTGTCGTCGCGTACGAGGCGCTCACCGGTACGAAGCCGTTCGACGCCGAGACGATGGGCGGCCTCGCGATCAAGATCCACTCCGAGCCGCTGCCCCTCCCCACGGCGAAGCTGCCCGGTCTCTCGCCCGCCGTCGACGCGTGGTTCCACAAGGCCTGCGCGCGCCCGGTGCCCGATCGATTCGCTTCCGCCAAGGAGATGGCGGAGGCGCTCGCCGCGGCGCTCGGGGGAGAGATGCCGCGTTCGGTCGACTTTCCGCGCGCGAGCACCGGATCGAATGCGGGGCCGCAGGTCGACGGGCACGGCGCGACCCTCGCGGCCGGCGCGATCACGGACGCCGGCATCGTCTCGGGCACGCCTGCCCACGCGCGTTCGAGCCAGACGACGCGCAATCGTGTGCTCGCCGTGACGGCGTTCGGCGCCGTTCTCTGCCTCGGGACGTTCGGTGCGGTGACGGCGCTCCGAACCACCGACACGACGACGAAGACGGGCCACGTCCTCACGGCCGAGCCCACGCCTGCCGTCACGAGCGCGGCGGCGCCGACGACGAAGCTCGTCGATGCGCCTCCCGCGCCTCCTCAGACGACGACGAGCACGCCCGAGCCTCCGGAGGCAGCGGAGAAGAGCGATCCCGCCACTGCACCCATGGCCCGTCCGCCCTCCGCCAAGGCGGCCGGTCATCCTGCGCGCTCCACGCCCAAACCGGCAGGCCCTTCTCCTTCTTCGCGTCCTCCCTTACCTTCGGCCGTCCCTGCAGCGCCGCCTGCTCCGGCCCCCGCTCCGACTGGTCATGACATCTTCTAGACGACGATCCGCGCTCGCGCTCTCGACGCTGCTCTTCGTCCTCGGGCTCTCCGGCGCGGCGAACGCGCAGCGCACCGCGCAGGACATCGCGTCCGCGCGGCAGCTCTACAACGAGGGCATCGAGCTTCGCGACAAGGGCGACATGAAAGGCGCCCTCGAGAAGTTCAAGGCGGCACACGCGCTCGGCAACACGCCCATCACGGGCATCGAGCTTTGCCGGACGTACTCCGCGCTTCGACAGCCCGTGGAGGCGCGCGAGACGTGTCTCGGCGTCGGCCGCATCGCGCCGATGGCGGAGGAGAGCCAGCGGTCGAAGGACGCGCGGAACGACGCGGCGCGGCTGGCGGAGGCCGAGCGACCGAAGATCGGAGCGCTCCGTCTGAAGATCACCGGCGTCCCACCGGGAACGGGGTGGCAGCCCACCGTGACCGTCGACGGCGCGACCGTGCCGCCGGTGGCGCTGAACGAGCCGCGCGCGGTCAATCCGGGCGTGCACACCGTCGTCGCCAAGGTCGGCTCCGGCCCGGAGACGCGCGCCACGCTCGAGACGCAAGAAGGCGAGACGAAAGACCTCGAGCTCGCCGTCCAGCCGCCCCCGGAAGACGAGACGCCGCCGCCGGTCGGCCCGGCCGTGGGAACGCCGCCGCCGCCGCGCCCCGAGAAGAAGAACACGTTCGGGACGGTCAGCTTCGCGATTGCAGGTGTCTCGGCGGTCGTTGGTACGGTCGCGGGGCTCGCCGCGATGTCGGCCGAAGGTGATCTCGACAAGGAGTGCCGCAACAAGATCTGCGGTCGGGACCAGTGGGACTCGCTCGACTCGGCGAAGACCTGGGGCAACGTGAGCACGGTGTTCTTCGTCGTCGCGGGCGTGGCGCTGGGGGCCGGGCTCGTCTCGACCATCGCGTCCTCGTCGAGCAAGTCGGGCAGCTTGCCTTCGCGTACGGCGAATGCGCCGGTCACGAAGGTGAAGGTCACGCCGGTGCTCGGGCTCGGAGGGGCAGGCGTCCATGGCACGTTCTAGGCGCAAGCTTCTCTGGACGCTCGCGTGCTCGGTGACGGTCCCGCTCGTCTTCGCGTGCAATGGAATCGTCGGGATCTCGGACTACACCCGCGGCGAGTGCAGCGGCGGCGGGATATGCGGCGACGGCGGGCTACCGGACACGGTGGTCGGGGACGGATCGTCCGACGCACCCCAGCCGAAGGTCGACGCGTCGGGAACGCAGCCGGTGAGCTGGGCCCAGTGGCCGATGCCGAACTACGACGCGGGGACACCGACGGACAACGCTCCGATGGGCTACGACGCGGTCGCGAACGGTCTCCAGGACAAGATCACGAAGCTCGTGTGGCGCCACCCGATGCCGGCGGGCTCCGACCGCGCGAGCTACGCGAAGGCGCGCGACCTCTGCTCCGGCGAATGGCGCCTTCCGAGCCGCATCGAGCTCGTGACGCTTCTCGATCTCGGACAGCCGACCGGCGCGAAGATCGATCCTGCGTTCAAGGCGGACTCTGCAACGGTCCAGGGGGTCTACTGGACGTTCTCCGAGGTGCGGTCCGCGTTCGGCGAATACGGTGCGGACGGAGTCCGCGACCATTGGGTCGTCGACTTCGGTGGCGGCGGCCTCGACAAGCGCGACGAGAACGGCGAGGAAGCCGCCGTCCGCTGCGTGAAGGGAGGTTCCTGATGCGCACGCGACCGCGCCTCCTCCTTCGCGCGCTCGTCGTCTCGGTGCTTCTCGTCGTGCCGGTGTCCGCAGGCGCTCCGCCGGGGCAATACGGCCTCTTCTCGGGTCAAGATCGTCGGATCACGGACTTGAAGACCGGCCTCGTGTGGGAACGTTCGGTCTCGCCGGCGCCGATCAACTTCGCCACGGCGCAGGGGACATGCACGGGCGGCACGCGCCTTCCGACGATGAAGGAGCTCCTCACGCTCATCGACGAGGAGCCTCACCGCAAGTACGACACGACGATCAACGCGAACGTCGAGAAGTTCATCGACCCGCAAGCGTTCGGCGCGGAGACGCCGACCGATCGTGCGTACTGGACTTCGTCGATGCAGGGGCCGAACAGGGCGTGGACCGTCGACTTCGGCACCGGCGAGACGGTTCCCGAGGGCGTCGACGCGAAGGCCTACGTCCGCTGCGTGCGTTTCCAGAAGCTCTGACGAGCTCGTCACTTGCGTCGTGAGGCCGCGTACGCGACGCCTTTACGACGCCGCCCCTTCGGTGCCAGAGTGCGGGCGCCATGGCCGAGATCGCACCGCTCACGCCGCTCCGTTACGACCTCTCCCGCCTCGCTGCTTCCGGCGGGTTCGACAAGGTCGTCGCGCCTCCCTACGACGTCATCGACCCGGCGCAGCGCGCGGCGCTCGCGGCCCAGCATCCGCACAACATCGTCAAGCTCATCCTCCCGGAGGGCGAGGGCGATGCGAAGTACCAGAACGCGCGCGATCTCTTCTTCGCGTGGCGCACCGAAGGTGCCCTCGTCCGCGACGACGAGCCCGCGTTCTACCGCTACGACCAGACCTTCACGCCGCCGGGCGGCGGCAGGCCCCGCACGCGTCGCGGCTTCCTCGGGCTCGTGAAGCTCGTGGGCCTCGACAAGGGCATCGTTCTCCCGCACGAGCGCACGCTCTCGGGACCGAAGGAAGATCGCCTCAAGCTGTTCCGCGCGACGAAGACGAACTTCTCGCCGGGCTTCCTGCTCTACCGCGACCCGCAGAAGACACTCGACGCGCCGCTGCAGGCGGCGAGCGAGCTCATCGCGTTCGAGACCGCCGACGGCATCAAGCACTCGGTCGCGAAGATCTCCGACAAGGAGGCGATCCGCGCGATCGTGAGCGGCATTGCGAGCTCGTCGCTCCTCATCGCCGACGGTCATCACCGCTACGAGACCGCGCTCCGCTACTCGCAGGAGGCGGCCGGGACGGCGACGGTGGAGCGCCCCGAGCACGACTACTTCCTCGAGTTCTTCGCGAACGGCGACGACCCGGAGCTCATGGTCTTCCCGACGCACCGCCACGTTCACTCGCTCTCCCGCTTCGACTTCGACGCGGCAGCGAAGGGCGCGAGCGCGCTCTTCGACGTGACGCCGCTTCCCCCGGGCGCGAGCGCCGACGTCTACACCGAAGCGCTCGCCAAATCGGGTGCCGAGCGGCCGTCGCTCGTGATGTGCGCCGGTGACGGAAGGGCCTCGCTCCTCGCGCTCAAGCCCGGCGTCGACCTTGCCGCGCACCCCATCCTCGGAAAGCGCGTCCCCGCGCTCCAGACGACGGACGTCGCGCTGCTCCACATGGGGGTCCTCGAGCCGGTGCTCGGCATCACGCCGGAGATGCAGGCTGCGAAGACGAACATCTGGTACGTGCAGGACGCGAACGTTTCGCTCGGCGAGCTCCGGAGCAACAAGGGCCAGGCGCTCTTCCTGATGAACGGCACGCCCGTCGCTCAGGTCCGCGCCGTCGCCGAGGCGGGCGAAGTGATGCCGCAGAAGAGCACCTTCTTCTATCCGAAGGTCCTCACTGGCCTCTGCATCCACACGCTCGAGCCCGATCGGTCCGTCCCGAGCGTCTGAGCGTCGTCGCTCGACGCTGCCCGCGGCGTGCTTCTCCCTCCCTCCTCGCGAGGCGGCGAGCTCTCGCGAGCCGGTGCGCATCGACGCATGTGGCGCAACGCACGAGCTTTGCCGCGGTCGCCGATGCCGCGCCGCGAGGCGACGACCGCCGGCTGGCTCTCGCCTCGGCGCTACGTCCCCGCGTTCGAAGCGGCCGCGGCGTCGAGCACGTTCGCGCTGGCTGCGAGGTGCCGATGGGCTCGGGAACCCCGCAACTGAGCCGCATTCCTGACGTGACCGCGTTCGCGTAGGTCCTGCCGACGCGTGCCGCGCTCCTCCCGGGCGACGGCGCACCGGGTTGCATCAGCGGCCGTGCGCCGCTCGTGTCGTGTTCGTCGTGCGCTCCGCCGGGAACTTTCCGGACGTGCTCGCCCTGTCGGAAGTCCGGCACTAGGCATGCAGTTCCCCATGGCTACGTTCCACATGGGCCCCATGTGCTCATGCTCATACTCGTGGGGATCCTGCGGCCGTCTCCTTGGACACTTGGGGAAGGCCGGTGGGACGTCGAGCCCAATGATGCGGTCGGGCGGCCACGCGGTACGAGCTCCTGCCGGATCCGAACGCAAGTCCGGCAGAAATCCGGCAGGGAGGCAGCCATCATCAGGCCCGGAGACGCCCAGTGTCGTTCACCTATTTGGCTAGTGTTGACTGTAGCTTCGGGATAATCACGGAAGGGTAGACGTAGTTTCGCCAGCGCTTCGGGCGCCCGCCCGAGAGCCCATGAGAGGTCGAGAACATGTCCGAGAAGAAGGGTCCTGCGCGGGAGAAGGAAGAGGATCAGGTTCAGTTCGGCGACGAGCTACCTGTCCTTCCGATCCGCAACGCGGTGCTGTTCCCCGGCGCCGTGGCGCCGTTCGACGTGGGCCGAGAGAAATCGGTCGCGTTGGTCGAAGACGTCGACAATTTCCCCGCGCCCGTCATCGCGATCTTCGCTCAGAAAGATCCGGCGACGGACGATCCGGGGGCCGATGACCTGCACCAGGTCGGCTGCGCTGCCCGCGTCCTCAAGGCGCTGAAGCACAGCTCCGGCAACTACTCGCTCATTCTTCAGGGCCTGACGCGCATCAAGCTCGAAGACGTCTCGCAGAACGCGCCCTACCTCAAGGCGAAGGTGAAGCGCCTCGAGGAGAGCGGCGTCGACGACGACGAGGCCGAGGCGC
>JAFAER010000243.1 GCA_023423895.1 Pseudomonadota bacterium | reverse complement strand
GTGCTGGTGTGCGTCAGTAGCCCGCGGGCAGGACGAGCGATGTGAACGGGGTGTCGTCGCGGCAGTTGTCGCGGCTGGTCGAGCCGTCCGGCTGGAGGCAGTTCTTGATCGGGCCGTCGAGGTACTTCATGTAGAGGTCGTAATGGCCCGAGACGGAGAGCTCGGAGCCGGCGCCGGTGGGGCCCCAGGAGTTCTTCACGCGGAGGAAGACCATCTTCGCGTCGTCGGCGAGCGCGGCCTCGAGCTGCTCGGGGGCGGCATCGACCCCCGCCTTCAACGTGCCGAAGCCGGGGACGTCGTCGATCTGGTAGTCGCTCATCGCCACCATGTGGCCGCCCTGACGGCCGGGTGACGCCGGCACGTCCGCGAACGTCGAGCCGCGCATCGCGTTGAAGTCGACGGTGAACGTGAGCAGCGGCGGCACGCCGTCGTGGAGCGCCTTCTGCGCACGCTTCAGGAACGCGCGCCGCTCGGCAGCATCGGCCGGGTAGTAGCTCTCCTGCCATGCGTAACGAGGCGACGCGCTGCCGTCGTACGACGGGAGGATGTCGCGCAGCGAGACGGTCTCCTTCGCGTGCGTGTCCGGATCGAGCGCCGCGACCATCAGCTTGGTCGGGGCGAGGACCTTGTGCGTCTCGAAGCTCGTCATGTCCGGCGTGAGCTCGAGGTTCCGGCCGAACGCGGCGTCGAGGCGGGCGATGACCTCGGGCGAGAGCTGCCACGCAGCGTCCATCTCCTTGCGGAGGAGATCGCGATCGCGTCGTGCGGCTCGATCTTTGAGCGCGCCCTCACGGAGAGAGCGGTTGATCGCCGAGAGCGCGGAGGACTGACGGCCGGAGCGGATCGCGTTGGCGTCCTCGGGGATGAAGTCGCCTTCGCGCATCGCGCCGACGTACCTCATGATGTGGGAGGCCTCCCAGAAGAAGCCGCCCGTCTCGATCTCCTTCAGGTCCGCATAGCGATTGCCCGGGACGTCGTCGGCGCTCCAGAGGAGCTGGAAGTACCAGTGCCAGTACGACCAGTAGCTCTCGGACAGATCGAGCGTCTCCTCCGTCGCCGACTTGTGGAGCGCCTCGAGCCAGCTCCCCGTCGCGTAGAGCCAGCAGTTGCCGATCGCCTGGTTCTTCACGTCCGTATGTGGAAGCGTGACGACGTCGTCGGACGACGTCTGCGCGTCCGCGGTAGACGAACAGCCAGTGCCGACGACGGGCAGTGACAACGCCACGGCGACGCCGAGCAAGCGAGCCTTGAAGAGCCGAGCAAGATCCATCGGGCTCGACCTTGCGAAGAGCGTACCTGAACCCACATCATCGTCGGCAACCGGAAATGCCGATGGATCAGGGCTTCGAGTCGTATCGCCGCCGGGTCCGTGGCCCGCCCTGGGTGGCGAGCGATCCAGCCTTCGGCGCGACGCGCTTGCGCAATTCGCGGAGGCGCGATGCGCGAATCAGCCCGCGCCCGAGCGCTTCGCGTACTGCTCGGTCGCCGTCCGCGCGGCGCCGAGCGAAGCGGCGACGCCGGTGGCGGCGGGGTTCGGCGAAGGCTCCTTGAAGACGCGCCACGACCAGCGGCCGTCGCCCTTGGGCTCGACCTCGAGGAGGAACGGCTCGGCTCGAGCGCTCCAGCGATCGCCTGGTTGTTTCGTCCACTTCATGGTCGCTCCGAAAGTCGCGTCGTGCCGAGAGATCGGCCGGACACTGATACCCTGATCGCCGCTGTCGATGTGGATCTTCGGTTACGGTTCGATCATCTATCGCCCCGCCTTCGAGTTCGTCGAGAAGCGGCGCGCGTTCATCAAGGGCTGGTCGCGACGCTTCTGGCAAGGCTCGCCGGATCATCGCGGCGTTCCGGGTGCGCCCGGGCGCGTCGTCACGCTCGTGCCGAGCGAGGGTGACGATCCCGATGCGCCGTGTGGCGGATGCGCATACCGGATCGACCCTGCTCGCGCCGATGCGATCGTCGCCGAGCTCGACGTGCGCGAGCAGGCCGGGTTCGACCGCCGCACCGTCGCGCTGTACGCATCGCCGGGCGAGCCTCCGTTCGCCGAGGCGCTCACGTGGATCGCAGACGCCTCGAATCCGCATTTCCTCGGCCCGCTCCCGGAGCCCGAGATCGCGGCCTGGATCCGCGAGCGACGCGGGCCGAGCGGATCGAACGCCGAATATGCGCTGCGACTCGCGGAGGCGCTCAGCGCGCTCGAGATCGAAGATCCGCACGTGGAGGCGATCGCACGGCATCTCGCGTCGCGCGCTGAACGCTGAGCTCGTTCGACGCTGGCGTGCGCGCTCGACGACGTCCGGGACCTGCGGTACGGAGGGCTCTCGACGGCGGGGCCGAGCGGCTCCGCGAATCGGAAAAGGAGCCATGGGTCCATGCGTCATGTCCTTCACCACGGCGGCGCCGCCGGTCTGCTCGTCCTCGCTGTCCTCGCGGCTTCCTGCGGGGGAGCTGCGGAGCAGCCCCCTCCTGCAACCCCGACCCCGGGGCCGCAGGCTTCCTCTGGTGCGCCAGTGGTAACGCCGCCGACGTCGGACAACCCGCTGTTGGCGCCGTGGACCGGACCGTACGGCGGCGTCCCGCCGTTCGCGAAGGTCGAGGTCGGTCACTTCCAGCCCGCGCTCGAGGCCGCAATGGACGCGAGCCGGAAGGAGATCGCCGCCATCGCCGAGAACCCCGCGCCGCCGAACTTCGAGAACACGATCGCGGCGCTCGAGGACTCCGGTCGCATCTTCGATCGCGTCGAGACGGTCTACGGCGTGTGGTCATCGACGATGAACAGCGACGCCTTCAAGGCCGTCGAGCGCGAGATGGCGCCGAAGCTCGCCGCGTTCGAGGACGAGATCGTCCAGAACGAGAAGCTCTGGAAGCGCGTCGAGGCGGTGTACGCCTCGCCCGAGAAGGCGAAGCTCACGCCGGAGCAGCAGCGGCTCACGTGGCGCCGCTGGAACACGCTCCTCCGCGCGGGCGCCAAGCTCGACGCCGGGGCGAAGAAGCGGATGACGGAGATCAACCAGCGTCTGGCGACGCTGTACACGTCGTTCAGCCAGAACGTCCTCGCCGACGAAGAGGGCTACGCGCTCGTCCTCGAGACAGAGGCCGATCTCGCCGGCCTACCGGACTCGGTCAAGTCGGGCGCAGCGGCGGCCGCTGAAGCTCGCGGGCAGAAGGGCAAGTGGGCGATCGCGAACACTCGCTCGGCGATGGAGCCGTTCCTCACCTACTCCACGCGCGACGATCTGCGCGAGAAAGTCTGGAAGTCGTACGTCAACCGCGGCGACAACAACGACAGCCGCGACAACAAGAAGACCATCACCGAGATCCTCGAGCTCCGCGCCGAACGCGCGAAGCTGCTCGGCTATCCGACGCATGCTCACTGGCGGCTCGAGAACGCGATGGCGAAGACGCCGGAGCGTGCGATGGCGCTGATGGAAGAGGTCTGGGGCCCGGCCGTCTCGCGCGTCCGCGAGGAGGTCGCGGACATGCAGGCCATCGCCGCGAAGAGCGGATCGAAGAAGAAGATCCAGCCCTGGGACTACCGCTTCTACGCGGAGAAGGTCCGCAAGGCGAAGTACGACCTCGACGAGGGCGAGGTGAAGCAATACCTCCAGCTCGAGAAGCTCCGCGAAGGCATGTTCTGGGTCGCGGGCGAGCTGTTCGGCTTCACGTTCACTCCCGTGACCGACGTCGGCGTCTATCACCCGGACGTGCGCGTCTGGGAGGTGAAGGACAAGACGAGCGGCAAGCACGTCGGCCTCTGGTACTTCGACCCGTACGCCCGGCCGGGCAAACGTTCCGGCGCGTGGATGAACGCGTACCGCAGCCAGGAACGCTTCAAGGGCGAAGTCACCACCATCGTCAGCAACAACTCGAACTTCGTGAAGCCGAAGGAAGGTGAGCCCGTCCTCATCAGCTGGGACGATGCGCGAACACTCTTCCACGAGTTCGGCCACGCCCTGCACGGCCTGTCGTCGAACGTCACCTACCCGACGCTCGCCGGGACCCACGTCGCGCGCGACTACGTCGAGTTCCCCTCGCAGCTTCTCGAGCACTGGGTCTCGACGCCCGAGGTGCTGAACAAGTACGCGCTCCACTACAAGACGGGCGCGCCGATGCCGAAGGAGCTCGCGACGAAAATCGAGAAGGCCGCCACGTTCAACCAGGGCTTCTCCACGGTCGAGTACCTGAGCGCGGCGCTCATCGACATGAAGCTCCACCTCGCGGGCGCGAAGAAGATCGATCCCGCTGCGTTCGAGAAGGAGACGCTGAATGCGCTCGGCATGCCGTCCGAGATCGTCATGCGCCACCGCACGCCGCAGTTCAGCCACGTGTTCGCCGGCGACGGCTACTCGGCGGGCTATTACAGCTACCTCTGGTCCGACACGCTGACGGCGGACGCCTTCAACGCGTTCACCGAGGCGAAGGGGCCGTACGATCCGAGCGTCGCGCAGCGCCTCCGGAAGAACGTCTTCTCCGTCGGCGACACCATCGATCCCGCCGACGGCTACCGCGCCTTCCGCGGCAAGGACGCCGGGACCCAAGCGCTGATGAAGAAGCGTGGGTTCGCGAAGGCGGCGACGACGAAAGCAACCCCGAAGTAGCTGGACCGGGACGCGTCGCGCCACGTCCCGGAACCGTCGCCGCGCCGGACATGGCGGTCAGGCCGCGGCATGCTCTGGCACACCCCCGACGCGCCGAAAGCCGGAAAGGACCTGCATCTTTCGACGGTGCAGGTCTTGCACCCGGGCGGGCATGCGCTCGATACCTCTCCTCGCTCGTCGTGGGCTGTCCATCGCCATGGTCGTCGCCGCGGTCGGCGGAGGCGGGTGGAGCTGCAGCGGGGGCGTCGACCGCACGTCGACCGATCCGGGCGTGTCGGTCACGACGACGCTGTCCCCTTCGCGCCAGCAAGAGCTGGCTGCGCTGCAGGCGCAGCTCGACGCCGTGAAGGACCTCGACGCGGCCGGCTTTGCCGCGAAGTACGCGGTCCCCTTCATCACCGATCTCGGCTACGACCCGCTCGCGGCGAGCGGCCTCGATCGCATCCAGGCCTCGAGCCTGGCGCTGACAGCCAACGAGCAGACCGCCCTCGGCGCGCGCGGCTTCGTGACGACAGCCCGGAAGAAGTTCCCGTCGTTCGTCTACGGCTACCAGACGATCTACACCGAAGACCTCCCGGTCTACATCTCCGCGGACTCCATTCTCTACGCCATCCACGAGTCCTACGACGCGATCTTGAAGTCGGTCGAGGAGACGGCGCTCGTCCCCACGCTCGAACGAATGCTCGGTTCGATCCACGACGCGCTCGCGAGCGGCGGAGCATCGGACATGTCGCCCGCGGCACGGCGTGACGTCGACGTGTACGTCGCCGTCGCCCGGAGCCTCCTCGCGGACAAGGTGGTCGCGCCGGTCGCCGGCGGAGACGGAGCCGCCGCGAGCAAGTTGTTCGAAGGCGCCCGGTCCGCGTCCGGAGCAACGGAGGTCACTTTGTTCGGCGTGCCGCGCGAGGTCGACTTCTCGCAGTTCGAGCCGCGGGGCCACTACACCGACACCGAGTCGCTCAAGCGCTACTTCCGCGCGACGATGTGGATCGGTCGCATCGATTTTCGGCTCCTCGAGACGCAGCGCGATCACACCCAGAAGTTCCATCGCCGTCAGCTCGAAGGCGCGTACGCGCTCCGCGCGCTCATGAGCCAGGCCGCCGTCGACGACTGGAAGACGATCGACACGATCATCGGCGCCTTCGTCGGTGAGCCCGACAACATGACGCTGCCGCAGCTCGATGCCCTGCTCGCCGACCTGAAGCTCGCGTCCCCCGCGGAGCTCGGCCAGCGCTCCGATGCCGAGATCGCGCAAGCGATCGCCAACGGCGGTTACGGTGCGCAGCGCATCTCGAGCCACATCATGATCAACGGGCTCGACAGCGGGACGATGCCTCTCTCGAGCACGTTCCTCCTGCTCGGGCAGCGTTACGTGCTCGACAGCCACGTGTTCTCGAACGTCGTCTTCGACCGGGTGAAGGACGGCGCCGTGAAGCGGATGATGCCCAACCCGCTGGACGTCGGGTTCGCCGCGCTCGCCAACGACAACGCCGGGCTCCTGCTCGGCGAGGAGCTGAAGCAGTTCGACTACGCCTCGGACCTCGCCTCGATGCGCATCCTCGCCGACGCGCATCCGCAGACCTTCTGGGAAGCGAACCTCTACAACCAATGGCTCGGCGCGCTCCGGACGCTCTCTCCCACGGCCGACGTCGCGAACCCGAACGCCGTCGGCTTGCCGCGCATCGCCGGCACGGAGCCGTGGAGCCGGCGGCTGCTCTCGACCCAGCTCGCGTCCTGGGCGGAGCTGCGGCACGACACGATCCTCTATGCGAAGCAGTCGTACACCGGTGGCGCGGCGTGCGAATACCCCGATGCTTACGTCGAGCCGTATCCGGAGCTCTTCGCGCGGCTCGCGGCCTTCGCGACACGCGGCGCGGAGCTCCTCG
This sequence comes from Pseudomonadota bacterium, assembly GCA_023423895.1. Classification (GTDB taxonomy): domain Bacteria; phylum Myxococcota_A; class Polyangia; order Polyangiales; family Polyangiaceae; genus Labilithrix. The sequence continues at coordinate 47,901 of JAFAER010000243.1, read as the reverse complement.
GGAACCTGCCCGTCAGCGGCATCGGCGCCTACTTCACGCAGCTGCGTGATGTCCTCGCACGACTCCAGAAGATGGCGAACGATCAGCGATCGGGCGCTCCGCACTCGGCGGAGGATCTCGCGTTCATCAACCAGCTCACCTTCGAGAACGGTTGCGGCACACCGACGTTCGACGGGTGGTACGCGAAGCTGTTCTTCAATCCCGTCGACGCCATCGAGGCCGATCCGATCGTGGCCGACGTCCACACGCAGCCAACGGACGAAGGCGGGAGCATGGTCGGCAAGGTGCTCCACGTCGGCACGGGGCTGCCGCGCACCATGGTCGTCACGATCGAGACCTGCGCCGGTCCACGTGCCTACGTCGGCGTCGTGTCGAGCTACCACGAGAAGGTGACCGAGAACTTCGAGCGCCTGACCGACGAGAAGTGGAAAGCGGGAATCCTCACGACGCCCCCGGCCGACGTGCCCTGGATGACGAACCTCGTCGAGCACTGACGAGCGCGCGGGTCACGCCGCGCGTACGTACCAGGCGACGGTCATCGTCGCCACCTCGATCCCGGCGTCATCGTGCAGGACGACGTTGACGTCGAAGCTCGCCTTCCCGTCTCGCTTCAGGCGTGCCGAGATCGCGTCGACGTCCTCGGCCAGGCCCGCGGTCGCCCGGATCCGCCCGCGCGCAGGCTTGCGGTAGCTGATCGAAGCGTTCCTGGTCACCGGCATGACGCCGCCGAGCGCCGCGGCCACGTTCCGCGCGATCGCGACCCCCGACGCCGCCTCGCCGAGCGTGAAGAGCGCTCCCGCATGGACGGTCCCGACGTGATTGTGCAGGGCCTCCGCGTCTCGGAGCGTGAGCGCATCGCCGTCGGCGGACAAGCCGACGAGCGTGTTGAACGGAAGTGCGGTGACGAAGTCGGCGGCGGGATCGGACATTCTCGGCCTCGAAGAGCAGCCGGCTGGACGGGCCAGCCGAGATTGGTTCACGCGCGAACCATTTTTGGTTCACTTGTGTACCAAGTCAAGGGCGGCTCGACCTCGACGGGATCCGCTACACTGGCAGCCTAGCCGGAGGCTTCATGAGCAACCCGTTCCTCCCCGATCCCTCAGATGAGGCCGTTCGAGTCGTCGAGGCCATCCCCGTCGACGGCTCCCCCGGGGTCTCCCTCGACGCGATCGCGGACGAGAAGATCCCCTCTCCGCCCCATCTCTTCGTGTCGCGAGCGCTCGCGCGGGGAGCGATGGGCCACGTCCACCCAGCGACGGACCGGAACCTTCTCCGCCAGGTGGCGCTGAAGCGGATGGACAAGGACTACGCGCACAAGCCGTTCTATCGGGACGCGTTCATCGCCGAAGCGCAGATGACGGGCCAGCTCGAGCACCCGAACATCGTCCCCGTCCACGAGCTGTCGATCGACCCGAACGGGATCCCCTACTTCACGATGAAGCTCGTACAGGGCGAGTCGTTCGATCGCTGGCTCCGGAAGCGAAAGCCTGGGCAGGTCGAGCGCATCGAGGGCGGCATCGAGATCCTGCTGAAGGTCTGCGACGCACTCGCCTACGCCCACCATCGCGGCGTCGTCCACCGCGACCTCAAGCCCGCGAACATCATGGTGGGCGACTTCGGGCAGGTCTACCTGATGGACTGGGGCCTCGCGAAGCTCGTGCGCTCGCAGCCGGCCTCCGGAGACGGCGCGCTCATGAACGCGCCCGGCCCCGTCGGTACCCCGGACTTCATGTCTCCCGAGCAAGCGCGCGGTAACCCGCGACTCGTCGACGAGCGCTCCGACATCTTCGGGATGGGCGCCTTGCTCTACGAGGTGCTCTGCGGGCACGGCCCCTACGGCCCGGCCGGTACCTCGAACGACGTCGTGCAGCGTGCAGCGAACGGGCTCGTCGTTCCGATCGACCAGGCCTGCGAGCGCATTGGCGTCGCGAAGCGCATCCGCGCGATCGCCGAACGCGCGACGAACCCCGATCCCGCGCAGCGCTACCAGACGATCACGGAGATGCAGGACGCGATGCGCGCCTTCCTGCACGGCGGCCTTCATCTTCCCCGGAAGACGTTCGCCGCCGGAGAGATCATCTTCCGAGAAGGCGACAAGGGCGACGCGGCCTACATGATCGTGGCTGGCCGCTGCCGCGCGTTCCGTACGGTCGACGGCGTCGAGGAGACGCTCGCGACGATGGAGCCCGGTGATGCGTTCGGCGAGATGGCGCTCATCCTCTTCGAGCCGCGCTCGGCGAGCGTCGTGGCCGTCGACGACGTCACGGTGCTCGTCCTCGATCAGGCCACCATGAACGAAGGGCTCGGCCTCTCCGGCTGGACCGGAGCGCTCGTCCGCGCGCTCGCGCAGCGGTTCGCCGATCTCGAGCAGATGGTCCGCGACTCCGGCCTGCGTCGTCGTTGACCTCGGCCGCAGGGCGACCGCTAGAGCGCGACCGTGACGCTCGGCTGAGCTCGTGATGCCGTGCGGACGCGTCCGTCTGCGGCTCGAAGAGCTGCGGCGGCCGCTCCACGCGCTAAAGTTGCCGTGATGAGCGGTCCCTATCGTGCGCAGCCGGGCGACGGGCGGAGGCTCGAGCCGGATCCGACGCCGCGGCGACGCGTGCACCTCGCGGGGATCACGACGACGCTGCTCGGCGTCGGCATCGGGGCGACGGCGCCGATGCTCGGTCCGCTGGTCGCGGTCCTCGGCGGAGGCATGGCGCTGCTCGGGATCGCGCTCTTCCACGAAGCGCCGCAGAGCTCGATGAAGGCGACGTGTCCGTCATGCGGGGAGGCGATCGGTGAGATCGATCCTTCGGCAGAGGCCGTTCATTGCCCGTCGTGCGGCGACTACGCCCGTTCGGGAAGCGGAATGCTCTTCCCGATGCCCGACGACTTCGTCGCGAGCCGCCCGACGTTCGCGATCCCCGTCCGACGCGGCGCCAACCTGGAGCTCCCGCCCGTCTGCGCCGAGTGCGGATCGCGGAGCACGGTTCGCCGCGTTCCCGTGGAGGTCCATGTCCCCGGGATCGCGCTCGCGTCGACGGAGGAGGGGTGGGCCGGATACCGCGTCGTCGGGGTCCCCCACTGCGCCCTGCACTACAGCGGTGCAGCGGCGGACCTCGGCGCCGTACGCGTCCGCGCGCGCGCGCTCTGGATCGAGGCGACGCAACACGCGTGATGTTCGGTCACTGCGTGCGCATGATGACGTGAAAGCCGAAGTCGGTCTCGACGACGTGGCTCACGTCGCCGCGTCCGAGCTCGAAGGCCGCGTCGGCGAAAGGAGCGGCCACGTCCGCGCGCTCGATCGCGCCGATCGAACCTTCACGCGTCGCGGCGCCCGGCTCCTCGCTGTAGCTCGCGACGACCTCCGCGAACGGCGCACCCTGCTCGAGCTTCGTGCGCGCCTCGAGGGCCCTCAGGCAAGCTTCTTCCCGAGTGCGCGTGACCTCCGGCGCCGCCCTCTTGGAGCCGGCGTACTTCACGAGGATGTGCCTGACCGTGATCTTGGCGGGCTCGTCAGCCTTCCGTTCGCGCTTCGCCCCCGCGATCGCCAGGCACCGCTCGGCCGGACTCTCGCCGTCACCAGGATTCTGGGGGGCGGCGGCCACGGCGGGCGGAGCCGTCCCCTTGCCAGAGCAGCCAGAAAGGCCAGGGAGCAGGACGAGGAGAAGGACGGGCAGGACGAGAAGGTGACCGTGGCGAGGGCAAAGAGTCGAAGGGCGCGTCATCCGGCCGACAGCATAGCGACGGAGATTATCTGGTGGGAGATCTGGTGGGAGATCGCCCGCGTGGAGATACACTCGATCCGGGATGCCGGACGTGAGCCTCGTCGGACGCACGATCGCGCAGCGATACTGCATCGAGGAGCTCGTCGGGAGCGGAGCGATGGGCGACGTCTATCGGGCCCGGCACATCGGGCTCGGCAGCGAGGTCGCGCTGAAGATCATGCGACCGAGTATCGCGGGCGAAGCGAACTTCAAGGAGCGCTTCTATCGCGAGGCACGGGCCGCGAGCCGTCTCGAGCATCCGAACTCGGTGCGGGTGCTCGACTACGGCCAGGAGCCGGACGGGCTCGTGTACCTGGCGATGGAGTTCTTGCGCGGGCGTGACCTCCTCCAGGTCATCGAGACGGATTGGCCGCTGCCGGACGAGCGCGTCGCGGACATCCTCGTGCAGACCCTGGCCGCCGTTTCGGCAGCCCACGGGAGCGGCATCGTCCACCGCGACCTGAAGCCCGAGAACATCATGGTCGTCCCGGACGACGACGACGAGCATCGCGACAAGGTCAAGGTCTGCGACTTCGGCATCGCGAAGCTGATCGACGCGCGCGCGTTCAAGTCGAACGACGAGGTGAAGACCGCGCTCACGACGAACAACGCAATCATCGGCACGCCCGAGTACATGTCGCCGGAGCAGGCTCGGGGCGAGCCCCTCGACGCTCGGAGCGATCTCTACTCCGTCGGAGTGATCCTCTACCGGATGCTCACGAAGCAGCTCCCGTTCGATGCGGAGAACGCAATCGGCATCGCGGTGAAGCACGTCATGGAGGAGCCGGTGCCTCCCTCGCAGCTCGTCGCGCGAGTCAATCCGCGGCTCGAGTCGATCTGCCTTCGGGCGCTGCGCAAGGACCCGCGCGATCGACATGCGACCGCCAAGGAGATGCGGTCCGAGCTCCGGGCGGCCGTCGGCTTTCCAGCGGCGTCGCCCTCGAACCCCGCCTGGGCGCCGACACCTCCACCGGGAGCACTGCCGGCGGTGCTCCTCGGTTCGCAACACGACATCGAGTCGGCGCCCACCCTCGGGCAAGCGTTCGCGGCCGGCCACACGAGGCGCGCTCCGCCGAGCATCGTGGATGTCGAAGAGGTCGTCGTCCCCGTCCATTCGACCCGCGGGATCGTCGTCCTCGGCATCGTCGCAGCCCTGCTCGTCGCGGCCGGCGCATTCGGATTCGTCTGGCTCCGCTCCGGGTCTGCCGACACGCAGGGTACAGGGCTCGTGTCGAGCGCGCCCGAGACAGCGCCGCCATCGGAGGCGCTTCCGCAGCTCCCCGCGACCACGTCAGAGAGTACTCCGAGCACTCCGCTTTCGAGCGCAGGCGCGACACGACCGCGTCCGACGGCGGTCGTTCCTCCAACGGCCGCAGCGCACGGTCAGACGCCGGGCGCAACGCCGGCTGCGCCTTCTCCGTCCCCCTCTCCTTCTCCGTCTCCGTCTCCTTCCCCCGTGCCCTCTCCTCCGGCTTCGGCGTCCACAGCGCCGACGGCTGCCGCGCCGGTCTCCGACTACAAGCCGACCAACGCGCTCGTCTCGAGGCAGCCGCTCGTCGCGGAGCGTGTGCAGCGCGCGGTCCTCGATCGGAAGCTCGCCGACCTCGCGCCACGCCTCAACGAATGTTATCGCGACGCCCTCTTCATGGTCGGCGCGCCGGTCGGTGGGCGGGCGGACATCCACATGTCGATCGACGCCAGCGGGCACGTCGTGAGCGTCGTCTCTGCGCCTCAGCTGCCGCCGTTCCAGCGCTGCGCGAGCCGCCTGCTCTCGACGTTCTCGGTCCCGCCCGACGCCGTCGAGGCGGGCGGTGGCACCGCAGAGCAAGGTCTCGTGCTCACGCCCTGAGCTCGCGCTTGCGTGAAGGCGCCGCGTCGCTCGCACGCCCTCGCCGTGCCGCCCACGTGTGTCCCGTGCCCCGCGTCACGCGAGCGAGGACCCGCGTCCTCGCGAGGAGGACTCGAATCCGCCGGGCGCCCTGCCGCCCGTCGCCGAAGTCATCGAGATAATTGAGGCTCCCAGTGGCACCCATCCTGCCAAGAGCCCGGGGCCATGTCGAAGCGAAGCACCTGGACCACTCGCCTGTTCGTCGCCGCCAGCATCCTCTCGGTCCTCGCTCTCGCACCTGCACGCAGCGAGGCCAAGCCGAAGGGCGCGAAGGGCGCGAAGGAGGCTGGTCCGAGCGCGTGGTGTGCGCCCGAGGTCGAGACGCTTCCGGGCAACGTCTGCTACCTCGACGGCAACAGCAAGAACGCGTCGCGTCGCACGCTCGTCATCTTCCTCCACGGCGCGATCGCGAAGAACACGAACTGGTCGCAGAACCACGAGCGCATGATGCTGCGCGTGGCGAAAGCAACGAACATCGAGATCCTCTTCCCGCAGTCGCCGCTCACCGAGGCCGGCTACGTCTGGCCGGGCTCGCTGAAGGCTCAGGAGGCCGTCGAGCAGGAGCTCATCGACGGCTGGATGGCCGCCAAGCGCCTCGTCGAGAAGCGCGACGGCCGCGCGTTCGACGACGTCTTCGTGATGGGCTTCTCGAGCGGCGCGTACTTCGCGAGCTCACTCGCGATGCGCGGCCGGCTGGACGTCGACGGGTACGCGATGTTCGCGGGCGGTCAACCGATGCCGGCGCGACCCTCGCCGATCGAGCGCTTCTCCCCCGTGTTCGTCGGCATCTGCGGGAACGACGAGACGACGGCCGCTCACTCGCGCGCGTTCGTGAGCTCGCTCCGCGCCGCGGGCATCCCGAGCGCGTCGAACGAGCAGCCGGTCGGCCATGGCGTCGACGCGGTCCACTTCAACTCCGCCCTCGCCTTCCTCCGCAACAAGAACAAGGCGCGCTTCGCGATGCGCTGATGCCATCTGGGGAACAACGCACGACGCCGCACTGCTCGAAAGGAGCAGCGCGGCGTTCGTGTTTCATGCATCGAGCTCAGAGGATCGGCGCCGGGAGCCTCCAGGACAGCGGCAGCTCCTCGGTCCGGAGGAACACCCTCACCGGCCCGCGGTCGGGCGAATTCTTCGACAGGTCGAGGATGATCGGCGTCGTCGCCTGCGTCCCCCAGCGCTGCATGCTCTGCGTGAAGATGAAGCGCCCGGAGCCGAGGAAGTCGTCCTCGTTCGTCGGGATGATCTCCGCGAGCCCGAGGAACCCTGCCGAGGCCCCCTCGGCGATCGCGCCGTATTCCGGCTGGATGGGCGTGAGCGCGGTCGCCATCGCTCCGGCGACCTTGCCGGCGGTCTCGAAGACCTTCTTCCACGTCGAGTCGTCGTCGGCATCGATCGCCCACATCTGCACGTCGACGACCTCGTCGATCGGGTTCGCGTTCGCGTAGAGGACGCGCTCCGGGAAGAGATCGCGCTTGCCGCCGTTCGGGTCCGACGGGAAGTACGTCATGCCGCCGAAGTCACCCTGCTCCGGGATCCGGCTCGGCTGGCCGCCGCCAGCGGTTGCGATCGCGGACGTGACGTAGACATCGCAGTAGTTCGTGCCGAAGATGTCGTTGTCGCAGGTGTTGTCGCCACCGTAGTGGTTCTCGACGCGCGTGGCGGCGACCTTGAGCCCCGGCCGCTTGGTCTTGAACTCCAGGACCTTGTTGCCCATGAAGTTGCCTTCCTTCGACCAGACGTTGAGGTCGATCTGGAACCAGCTGTCGCCGAGGAGCACGCCGGGCGTCGTGAAGACGAGCCGGTTGTTGTCCTCCTCGCAGCGGACGTGTCCGCGGTACCCGCCCGTGTTCGGCAACGGATTCTGCGGGTCCTCGTACATGCTCTGCTGGTCGTAGACGTCGGGTGACACCGAATGGAGGTGGAAGGCGTTCTTGCCTCGCCCCGTCTTGGCGCAGTCGATCGTGCCGCCGTCGAAGTTGACGATGATCCTCTCCGTCCGCCGCTCGTTCTCGGTCGACTCGCTGGCAGGCGTCGAGCTCTTCACGCGGAAGGTCCCCTGGCTCGGCAACGGATCTTCGGCGAGCTCCAGCAGCGTCTGCGGCGGCGCGGCGGTGAAGAGCGTCGTGGCGTTCCAGAGCAGCTGAGTGGAAGGCGCGGTCGCGGGCGCCGTACCCCCGGTTGGATCGGCGACGGTGAAGTCGGTGAGCACGCCCGTGACGTCGGCAAGCGCGCCGTGGAGCGGGTTGACCCGCTTGCTCGTGACGAGGACCTCTCCGAAGCGCGCCGGCCGCGGCGAGCACCTCGAGCCCGAGGTGGACCCGGAGCACGGCTTCCACGTCGCCCGCGGGAAGTAGATCTCACCAGCACGAACGGGCTGGCTCAAGCTGATCGAGAGGGACTTCATGTCGGACGAGAGCGAGGCGCCCGTCGCGAGGTTCTGCTTCACGAAGCCCGCTCCGGACGGCCGGACGACCAGCACCTGGACGCTCGACAGTGTGATCTCGTCGGCGGCGACCGCACGATCGAGCCCGATCGTCACCTGGCTTCCGGACGCCGAGCGCGACATCACCCGCGGCGACTTCCGCTCGACGACGGGGTTCACCGGCGGCTTCACCGGCGGTCGGATCGTGCCGATGGGCGGCGTCACGGGGTCGATGTCGACGATCGGCTTGAGCTCCGACGACGTCGTCTCGAGGTCTTCTCCGTCCTGCGCGATCTCGGTCGAGCAGGCGGCGGCGAGCAGCGTGAGCGTGACGAGCGAGGTCTTCAGCGAGATCTTCATGGTCTTCTCCGGTCTCTCGGTGATCGAGGGTCGTGGCCGTCCCCGGCGTCCGCGAACGACGTTCGTGGACGATCGAGGCGATCGCCTGGTCCCGCCGTCGCAGCGTCGTGAGGTAGACGGCAGACGACGACGAGGTGCTGGCGAGAGCTTGCGCGCTCCGTTTGGCGCGCCGTCGCTCTCTGGTCCTGGGTACTACGCCCCCAGCGCGGACCTGACACGGAGCCGATCTTTTTCTCGCGTCATCCGATCGGACGACGGCAACACCACGATGATGATCCCGACCGTCTGAAAAGCACGAGGCGCGGCGACGGGCCGAGCCGTCCGCCGCGCCTTCGCGTCACGTCGTCTCTGCTCGGACGTCAGCCGAACAACTGGCGGAGCCCGCGCCTCCGCCGTGGGCGCGAGCGCGAGAGCAGCTTCACCGCGCCGATGCCCAGGAGAGCGATCGCTCCGAGCCCGACGACCGTCGTGCCGGCAAACATGAGCACGTCGACCGGCAGATGCTTCACGTCGGCGCGCCGCTGCCCGATGCGCGCGCGAAGGCCGCGATGTTTGATCTCCGCCCCGAGGCCCGCCTCCGTGAAGAGGAAGTCCGGCCGGAGACGCAGGGCCGCTGCGATCCGACTCTCGATGACGTCGATGCGGTCCGCGAGCACGAGGAGGTTCCAATGCGCAAGGCGCGCTTCGCTGAGCTGGTAGGCGAAACGCCGGATGATGCCGGAGAGCCCCTTGGGCGGGCAGACCGTCCCGAAGACGGGCGTGAGGAACTTGTGCTCGGCGGAGCGCTCGCGCGGGTAGCGGGGGATTTGACGCTCGGGAAAGTCCCAGTGAGCCCCCGTCCCGCCAGGGTTGAAGTTCTCCTTCGGTACCGCCGGTCGATTCCTCGGATCGAGATCGACGCCCCAGCCGGAGATCGTGCTCTCGAGCACGGCGCGCGATGGGGCGATCCTGGGCTTTGTCGCTGTATAGGCCACGGCTGCCTCCTTTCCTCTACGCCGCGAGCGCCGCGGTCGGTGCGACGAGCGGTTTCACGCAGCCGTCGAGCTTGCTCGCGAACATGTGGTAGCCCTCGGCGATGTCGTCGAGCGGGATCTTGTGCGTGACGATGTCGCTCGGCTTGAAGAGGCCGTTCTTCACGTGCTCGAGCAGCCGCGGCCAATGGCGCTTCACGCTGCACTGGTTCGTGCGGATGGTGAGGCCCTTGTTCATCGCGTCACCGAACTTCACGGCGCTGTAGATCGGCCCGAACGCACCGACGACCGATACGTTGCCGGCCTTGCGCACGCTGTCGATCGCCCAGTTCAGCGCGACGGGCGATCCGCCTTGCAGCTTCAGCTTGTTCGCCGCGAGCACCTGGAACAGGTTGCCGTCCGCTTCGGCCCCGACGGCTTCGATGCACACGTCGGCGCCGAGATAGTCCGTCGTCTTCTTGAGGAGCAGGACGAGATCGTCCACCTGCGTGAAGTTGACGGTCTCGGCCTGGGCGAAGGTCTTCGCCAGGTCGAGTCGATAGTCGATGTGATCGACGACGATGACGCGTCCGGCGCCCATGAGCCACGCCGACTTCGCAGCGAAAAGTCCGACCGGCCCGGCGCCGAAGACGACGACGACGTCGCCTTCCTTGATGTCCCCCATCTCTGCGCCCTGGTAACCGGTCGGAAGCGCGTCGGTGAAGAGCACCGCATCGTCGTCCGGAAGCCAGTCCGGGATCTTCATCGGCCCCACGTCGGCGAACGGAACGCGGACGTATTCGGCCTGCCCGCCGTCGTAGCCGCCGCACGTGTGCGAATAGCCGTAGATCGCGCCAACCGCCGTCGCATTGGCGTTGGTGTTGTGGCAGTTGCTGTAGAGCTCTCGTGCGCACCAGAAGCACGAGCCGCAGGAGATGTTGAAGGGCATCATCACGCGGTCGCCCGGTCGCAGCTTGCGGACCGAAGCGCCGACCTCTTCGACGACGCCGACGAACTCGTGCCCGAACGTCATGCCGACACGCGTGTCCGGCATGAGCCCGTGATAGAGATGGAGGTCCGAGCCGCAGATCGCTGCACGCGTGACGCGCACGATCGCGTCGTTCGGGTGCTCGATCGCCGGGATCGGCTTCTCCTCGACGCGGATCCGATAGGGACCGCGATACACCATTGCGCGCATCACTCCTCCTGAGCGCTGGGGGTAGATAGAGCCTCGAAGCGCGGGAGGAGGCTGCAAGCGGCGTGCAGAGAGGAGGCGCCCTGCGGGCTCGCCGCGGGGCATCGAGATCGCCGCGCCACGTGTCGTCGCAGACGGCGCGCTCGACGCGCTCGACGTTGCCTCAGCCCTTGGAGAAGAAGCGCTCGTGGTACGCGCGCTCGAGCGCTTCGCGGTGCTCGGGCGCAGCGAGCCCGATGAGCAGCTTCGCACGCTCCTGCAGCCCTTTGCCGTAAAGGTTCGCGACGCCATGCTCGGTGACGACCCACTGCACGTGGCCGCGCGTCGTCACGACACCCGCGCCCGGATTCAGCATCGGGACAATCCTGGAGATGCCCTTCTTCGTGACGCTCGGCATCGCGATGATCGGCTTGCCGCCCGGCGAGAGCGAGGCGCCACGCATGAAGTCCATCTGTCCGCCGATGCCCGAATACTGGCGCACGCCGATCGAGTCCGCGCACACCTGACCGGTGAGGTCGATCTGGATCGCGCTGTTGATGGCGACGACCTTCGGGTTCTTGCGGATGACGGCCGTGTCGTTCGCCCAGCTGACGTCGCGGAAGGCGACGAAGGGATTGTCGTCCACGAAGTCGTAGACCTTGCGGCTGCCGAGCACGAAGGTCGTCACGATCTTTCCGCGCTCCACCTTCTTGTGCTCGTTCGTGATGACGCCCTTCTCGACGAGGGGCACGACGCCGTCGCTGAACATCTCGGTGTGGACGCCGAGGCCTTTGTGGTCGCCGAGGAACCGAAGCACCGCGTCCGGAATCGCACCGATGCCCATCTGGAGCGTCGAACCGTCCTCGACGAGCTCGGCGACGTAGCGACCGATTCTCTCGGTGCCCTCGTCAGCGTCGGCGCCGTAGTTGATCTCGGGCAGGTCGCGCTGTTCCTGGATGGCTGCCGTGATGCGCGACACATGGATGTGACTGTCGCCGAGCGTCCGCGGCATGCGCGGGTTGATCTGCGCGATGACCGTCTTCGCCTGGCCGGCGGCAGCGAGAGCGGCGTCGACCGACGTTCCGAGCGAGCAGTACCCGTGCTTGTCCGGCGGCGAGAGCTGCAAGATGGCGACGTCGATCGGCAGCCGTCCCTCCCGGAACATCGCCGGGATCTCGCTGAGGAAGACCGGCACGTAGTCGGCGCCGTGCCCGTCGACCCACTCGCGAACGTTCGCGGAGACGAAGAGGGAGTTCAGGAAGATGTTCTTGCGAACGGCCGGCCGATTCCAGTCGATCGCACCGAGCGTGCTGATCGCGACGAGCTCGACGTCGGTCACCTCCCCGGCGCGGTCGAGCAGCGCAGCGAGGAGCGACGACGGCGTCGCTGCGCTTCCGTGGACGAACACACGCTGGCCGCTGCTCACGAGCTTCACGGCCTCACCCGGGGTCTTGCAGACGATCATCGCGCACGAGCTTACCGGACGTCCCGAAGCTATCCGCACGGGAATGTCGCCGTACCAAGGGGCAAACGCGACCGTACCGCGAGGCGCGGCGACGCACGCATCGCGCTCACGAGCTATGCTCCGCGACCGTGACGGAACCGCTCGGACCTCAACGCACACCCTTCGACGTCATCGGGCATGACGCCGCAGTCGCCCTCGCCCATCGCTTCTACGATCACATGGACGCGCACGAGCCCGAGCTCGTCGCCGTGCACAAGACCGATGGCGGAAAGGTCGCCTCGGAGGTGCGCGAGCGTTTCGCGCTGTTCCTCGTCGAGTGGTTCGGCGGGCCGCGAAGCTATTCGAGCGCGAACGGCCACCCGCGCCTGCGCATGCGCCACGGTCACGTGCCGATCGGCGTCGACCTTCGCGATGCATGGATGCGCTGCATGACCGCCGCGCTCGATCACCCCACGATCAACGACGACGTTCGCGGCTTCCTCACGCGGCGCTTCGCCGAGGTCGCCGACTTCTTGCGGAACCGCGTCGAGCGCTGAACACCAGCGCGGCGACGACCAACGCAAACGGCGCGGCGCCCGACGTCGTCGGAAATCCGGCAGACGTGGAGCAGCCTTGCCCTTCACCGTCGACGCGCGACCCCGAAGGTCCGAGCGGGTCGTTGTTGCTCGAAGAACCGCCTGGCCGAGGGTCGCTCGTGCCCGGCGCCGTGCAGTCGGCTCCCTTCGGAAAGCCGCCCACCGGAGCCTTCGTGAGCCGGTCCTCCGTCGCTGGACCGTACTCGCTGTCCTCTTCGATCGTATCCTCGGGGTGGTTGCGGTTCCACAGCCGCTGAAAGGCGAGCACCGACAGACCGTTGATGTCGATGCGACCGTCGCCCTCGAAGTCGAAGTGCACTGGATCGCTCGCCCCGAGCCAGACGAAGTCGTTCGCCGCCATCGCCTCGCGCCATCCAGAATTGTCCTGGATGTCGACCGCGAGCGCCGACTCGTGGTTGCTCTGCCCGGGTGACGCGGCGAGCGAGATCCCGCAGCGCCCGGCGCGGTACCAGCGATAGAGCAACAGCTGTTGCGGCAGCGTTCGGAGTGCGGAGTTGATCGCCATCGTCGTGCCACGCTGCTTCTGCGCAGCGACGAGCGCCTCGCGCGCCGGCGTCTGCAGCCATGGGAAGACCGCCTCGCCCAGCTCGAAGCCGGCCAGTCGGTCGATCGAAGCAAACGTACCGGGCCGCAGGCACTGGATCTCGTCGAGGAGCTGCGTCGAGAGCCCCTTCACCACGCTCGTCGTGCAGCTCTCGGCGATCGCCGCGGACACGGGATCGGCGTCGGAGAGCGCCGCGCGGACCGTCGCGACAGGCTCGTCGCCGTGCTCGTGGTGATCGACGACCTCGGACGGATCGCCGGCGCACCCCGCAAAGAAGCCTGCAGAGAGCAGAACGACGCCTCCAGCAGCCACCAGCCGGGTCATGGCTCGAGCATACCATCGAGTCCCCACGCGGGCTCGTCCGAGAGCCAGCGTGGCACACGCGCTGCACGCTCATTTCCGAAGCATGTACGGGCTCGCGTTGCTCGTGCTCCTCGCGCTCGTCGTCGTCTTCATCATCGCGCGCGGACTGCGCCGCGGAAGCTGGCTGGCGATGGCGGTCGGGCTCGGCGTCGCGACCGTCACGTTGATCGTCTTCGGCCTGTTCGGCGCGCAGGGAGCCATCTTGTGGCTCGACGAGGTCGGCTTCGGCGATCGCCTCTGGGCGGTCGTGAGCACGACTGTGCTCGTTGCCGTGACCGCTGCGCTCGCCGCCGCCTTGCTCGTCGACCTCGTCACGTTGCCGGCGACGCACGCTTCACTCCGCGCGCGCCGGATGGGAGTGCTCGTTGCAGCGTGTGCCGGCGCCGCGTGGGGAGTCTCGAGCTGGAGCCTCGTTGGCGGGTGGGTCGACGGAGCCTCGAAGGTGGAGCTGCGTTCGGCAGAGGCGAGCCGGCTCCTCTTCACCCTCGCGCTCGTCGACGCGCTGCTCTCGCTCCTCCTTCTCGTGGCATTCATCGCCACCAGCGTGACGCGCCCGAGAGGGCGGATCGTCCATGCGCGGCCGGCGCTTGGCGGTTCACCGACGAGCGCAGCCGTCACCGCTCCGGGTGCTGTTGACACCGGCTCGTGTACGCCGTCGCGACGCGGATCGATCCGGGATCGCGTGCGCCGACGACGCGCGCGTAGTCCTCGATCGCCTGCTCCGCTTCACGGCAGCGACCGGCGGACTCGAGCGCGCGGGCTCGGCCGAAGATCGCGACGCCGTGTGCCCACGGGTCGCGGTCGTTGAAGCCACGCTCGGCGCGCGAAAAGGCAGCGATCGCTTCGTCCGTGCGGCCGAGGCCGAGAAGCGCGGAGCCGAGGTTGTAGTCGACCCATGGGCTTGCCGTCGCCGAACGCGGCACCTTGCGTTCGATCTCGAGGACCTGCTCGTATTTGCCGTCGGCCAGCGCCCGGGTCATCTCCGAAAGCAGCGGCCCTTCGGTCGACACCGGCGGAGGCGGAACACGGCAGGCCTCTCCATAAGCCACGGCCATATCGGCGCCTGCCGGATCTTTCGAACGCACGAGCCCGGCGTACTGCCCGTAGGCCCGCTTCGCCTCCTCGCACTGCCCCATGTCGTCGAGCGCCCGCGCGCGACCGTAGAGCGCGAGCGACTTGCCGTGGACGTCCTGACCGAAGTTCAGCGCCGCCTGATGGTAGGCCACGACCGCCGCTTCGAGACGGCCCAGATGATGGAGCGCCGCGGCCCGCTGGTACTGCGCGAACGGGTTGTTCGGAGCGAGGCTCAGCGCGCTGTCCGCACGAGCGAGCGCCTCCGCGTATTTGCCGAGCGCGAGCTCTTCGGCTGCGACCTCCGCCTCGCGATAGCCGTTCTGCATCTCGGCGCTCGTGATCGTCGTGCGCTGCGCGGACGGCGCTCGGCGGGCACAAGCAACCGAGACAAAGCAGGTCAACGCGACCGTCGCTCCGAATGCGACCGTGACTGGGGTCATGACATTCTCCTCTCGTCCGGCGGTTCGTCGGCAGCGCCCGGTGTGCATCGCCAGTGCCACGCGCGACCATGACCGCGGCGCGTCGAGACGCCACCCGCGTGCCGTGCGCTCGCTGCGTCGTGACGCCGGCGGGCGGGGCCGGCGCGATGCAGCGCCGCCGTCAGGCCAGCCAGCGCGACGAAGAAGGCCCGCTGAACTCGCCCAGGAACTCGCGCATCCGGGCGAGCTCGTCGGGAGCAAGCACTGGCGCGAGGTGCGCATGAGCGTCTTCGACGTCGTGGACGACGCGCCGTGCGTTGTACGCCGCCTCACGAACGATGCGCTGGAGTTGCATCGCGAGTGTCGCGTTCGACCGCGCGACGACGACCGCCACGCGCTCGAGCCGCGTGTTCATGTGCGTGAACAGCTCGATGAGGCGGTCGGCGGCGGGCTGCGCATAGACCGCGACCGGGCGGTGGTCGGCGCAGAGGATCGGGCGCACGGCGCGAGGCATCCGCATGACCTGGATGCCGAGATCGCGTGAGTAGTCGTCGACGTCTTCCCGCGTGCGGAGCTCGAACACCCGCGCTTCGACGAGGCGCCCCACCCGGTTCTCGATGAGATAGCGATGTGCTCCCGAGCTCGGTCCGGGCATGACGGGATCCATGATAGCGCCGCCGTTTCCTCCTGTGCTCACCCATCTCGCGGTGAGAGCCGGTCAAGGCCGCTTCGGGCGGGTCACCCGCACGATTTCGTATCCAGCGCCATTTGTGGCATGTGAGTGCTCATGGTCTTCAGCGACCGGTCGCAGTTGAACCGGCGTGCGGTCCTCCAGGGCGGGCTTGCGGGTCTCGCCATGGTGCTGAGCCGCTCGCTCCTTGCGTGCTCGAAGACACCTGCTGCAGCCGCAGGCGGGCCCGGCGCCGCGATCGGCGCCGAGGAGGAGCTCGGCTACGCCGTCACGATCGCGCGGCCGAAGCTCGTCTCGACGATCGCCAGCATCGGTCCGCTCGGCGAGCCTGACGCGAATGGCGTCCGCGTCGCCGAGGGCTTCACCGCGCGGATCGTCGGCAAGTCGGGCGAGCCGGCGATCAAAGGCAGGGACCTCGTCTATCACAGCGCACCCGACGGAGGCGCGACGTTCCCCCTGGACGACGGAGGGTGGATCTACGTCTCGAACTCGGAGCTTCCGCTCGTGGGAGGCGTCGGCGCGCTTCGCTTCGATGTGAGCGGCGCGCTCGTCGATGCGTACCGGATCCTCGAGGGAACGAACGTGAACTGCGCCGGCGGGCCGACGCCGTGGAACACCTGGCTGTCGTGTGAAGAGATCGAACGAGGGCGCGTCCATGAATGCGACCCGCGGGGCGAGCGGAAAGCCCTCGTGCGCCCGGCACTCGGAACGTTCAGGCACGAAGCGGCGACGGTCGATCCGATCCAGCACCGCGTGTACCTGACCGAGGACGAGCCGGACGGTTGTCTGTACCGGTTCGTTCCCGACGGCCTCGGAAGCCATGGCTTCGCGAGCCTCGCGTCGGGCAGGCTCGAGGTCGCCGCGGTCGCCGCCGACGGCAAGGTCACGTGGCACGTCCTGCCCGATCCCGCCTTCGAGGGCGATGTCCCTACGCGCGAGCAGGTCGCGGCGGCGACGCACTTCGATGGCGGCGAGGGCATCTGGTGGCACGACGGCGTGGTGTACTTCACGACGAAGGGCGACAATCGCGTTCGCGCGTACGACACCCGGACCGAGACCGTCTCCGTCCTCTACGACGCGACGACCGCGCCCGACCCGATCCTGAGGGGCGTCGACAACATCACGGTCTCCGCATCGGGCGACGTGCTCGTCGCCGAGGACGGCGGCGACATGCAGGTCGTCGCCATCCTCCCCACGGGCGAGCTCAAGCCGCTCGTGCAGCTCGTCGACTACCCGGACAGCGAGATCACCGGGCCGGCGTTCGATCCGTCGGGCACGCGCCTGTACTTCAGCTCGCAGCGCGGCCCGCGAAGGGGCACGACGTTCGAGATCACCGGACCGTTCCACGCTCCGGCGTGACGGTCACCGACTCGAAAGCGTCGCGCACCGTTCCGTCAGCTCGCCGAGCGCCGGAGAGGCCGGCGAGAACCGCGTCACGGCGTCGAGATGACTCCTCGCGCGATCGCAGCGACCGTCCGCGATCCAGCTCTCGGCCGCCGAGAGGCGAAGACCGACATCGCCGGGGTCGAGGCGGGCCGCACGATCGAGGTCGTCGCTGCCGCGCGCCCGGGACGCGAGCTTCAGCGACGCGATACGCGTCGCTGCGGGCACGGAAGCGGCGGCGAACACGAGGGCGAACGACGCCAGCGCGAGGCGCGACCACCGCGGCTCGATGTTCGCGGACGGCGCACTCGCGGCTCGTTCGCGAACGTTGCTCGCCGAGCACGTTCCCAGGACCCATGCGACGAGGAGAAGCGCCGCCGGCGTCTGGAGGACGGCGTCGAGCGCAGCCATGATCGCGACGGCCAGCAGCGTTGCCTGCCGAAGCGTACGGAGCGATCCCGACGGCCCGCCTCGACGCGCCACGAGCAGCCCGAGGTACCCGAGCACCGCAAGCGCGATGAGCCCTCGCTCTGCCGCGAAGCCGAGCAGATCGCTGTTCGGAAGCCGATTCACCGGCGATAGACCGCCGCGGATGGTGCGGTCGCCTCGTTCCGCGTACGAGACGTATTGCGCCGCCCAGTTGCCGGGCCCCACGCCAAGCGCCGGGTTCGCCGTCGCCATCCGCCACGTGGTCGCGTACTGCACGAGGCGCCCCGAAGCGCTAGGCGTGGACCGGTCGACCAGGTGCATGAGCGAGTCCCGATACGGGTGGGCGCTCCGCCAGCGGAGCGTCGTCGGCAGCAAGAGCGCGATCGCGACGCCGAGGACGCCGGCGCCGACGAGCCGCGCGAAGCGCCCGCGCATCGCGACGTCTCCGTGGCCCGCGCGCGCGGCACGAACGGCACGCATCGTCGTGACGACCACGAGGAGGCCGGAGACGACGAGCGCTGCAAGCCAGGCGCTTCGCGTCCGCGTCAAGACGAGGGCACACGCGGCGAGCGCCAGGACCCCGTGCGCGACGCGCCGGCGCCACGCCCGGCCGTCGGCGAGGCATGTGTACGCGATCGCGGGAGCGCCCGCGACGAGGAGCTCTCCGGCAACGTTGCGCTCCCCGAGAAGACCGCCGGGCGCATGATGGCGCGCGGAGAGGTGGACGTGACCGAGCGCTTCGAGGACGACGGAGCCGGCGACGACAGTGAGCGGAACGAGCAACGCCGCGATCGCCGCGTCACGTCGCTGACGATCCAGCGAACGCGCCACGACGAACAGGGCCAGACCGGAGAGCCAGACGCTCGCGGAGCGCAGCGCGAGCCAGGGGTCACGCGCGCCCGCGAGGGATGCGATCTCGAGCGCGGCAAGCGAAGCGACGGCAAGCGTGATCGCATCGCGACGCACCCGTAGCTTCGCGATGACGGCCCCTCCTGCGACGAGCGCGGCGCCGGCGACGAGGACGAGCTCCTGCGCGAGGAACACGTGTGCATGCGGCGACGTCGTCGAACGAGCGTCGACGCGCGCGCACACGAGCGCGACGAGGAGCAGCGGCCCCGCGAGCGCGATCATCGACAGTTGTCGTCGCAGGAGATCGACTTGCTCTCGCACTCTTGCCCGCCGCAGGCGGCGTCGCACTCCGACTTGGTCGTGCACCACTGACGCTGGCCCGGGCCCTTGCGGCAGAGCGCACCGACCTGGTGACCGCTGTAACAGGTCTCCAGCGTCTTACCGGTCTTCTTCTCGAACGCGTAAGAGTCGACCTCGCAGACCTTCTTCTTCTTGCAGGCCGCGAGGTGGCACCGGTTCGCCTTCTTGGAGAAGCAGAGCTGCTCGCACGCGTAGACGCGATCGGTGTAGGCGAGGTTCGTCGACAGATCGGCGAGCGCCTCGATGTCGTGGTCGTGGCCGGAGAAGAAGTGCATCAGCTCGTGGTAGAGCGTGGCGGTCTGCTCGCCCTCGACGGCGGTGAAGAGGATCGGATTGATCCAGAGCAGAGCCCGGCCCGGGAAGACGTTGCCGTAGCCGCCGTCGTTCGCCGCGACGAACGAGTTGTCGTCGGTGCACTTGAAGTCGAAGCTCGTCGTCGCCATCTGGCGCAGCAGACGGAAGCGAATGTCCAGCATCCCCGTGCCCTCCATGCACTCCGAGCCGGTCTGGGTCGCCTTCACGAGCAGCGACTCCAGCTGCCGGAGCTGCTCCGGCGTGCACTGCACCTCGTGCGGCGACGGCGGGAACGGAGACGCCGGCTTCGGCGGATCGGACGGAGGCGGAGGTGTTCCGGGCGGCGGGTCGGTCGTGCACTTCTGAGCCACTCTGGCCGTCTGGTACTTGGCGCTGACGGCCAGCTCGCCGTCCTCCGACGACTCCTCGGTGACGTCGAGGCGAAGCCCGCCCTCGCCGACCTTCGCCGTCGTGCGCTCGACCACGTCGCCGTTCTGTTCGAGACGTTCGGTCACGACGGAGGTGTTCGGGATGACCGTCTCCTTGAGCTCGGCGAACCCGTCGGCGTCCAGATCGCCTCGGACTTCCTTCTTGCCGTCGGCCCCGACGGACCAGGTGATCATCGCGGCGGTGCGCTTCACCTCGTACGTCGTCATGTCGACCCTCACCCCGAACGGAGGCGACATCACTGCCGAGAACGTCTCGACGTCGCCGCTCTTCTGGACGAAGAGTCGCGTGCACCCCTTCGTCGAGAGCGCGATGTCCGTCTCGCCTCGCTTGTACGCCTCGCGGGCCTCCCGGAGGCTGTCCTCGGTCGTCGAATCGTCGGTGATCGTCTCACATCGCTCAGCGAGCTTCTGGACGTAGGGGTCGAGCTCAGGCGGAGATGCCACGCCCCCGTCGGGAATGGTCACGGGAGGCGGCCCCTCCGCGTGGGAGCCCGAGTCCTTCGAGCACGCAAGGACGGCACACAACCCCCCAGCTGCGGTGAGAAAGCCAAGACGCCCAAGAAACGCGGTTCGCATCGATCCTGTAAAGGCGGCTGGCACGGCCGATTCATCACCAAATCGACGAAAATCCCGCGACGTCACTCGTCCGGGTGACAGGGCTCGGCGTCCTTGGCCCGGGCCGCGCCCGCGCGGCCGCCCGGCGAGCGGCAACGAGGGCCCTTGACCCTTTGTATGACAATCATCATATGATGAACGTAAGCCGAAGGAGAGACCATGAGCACGAGCTACGTCATCGATGCCGTGAGGACGCCGCGGGGACGCGGTAAGAAGGATCGCGGGGCGCTCGCGTCGATTCATCCGCAAGAGCTGCTTGCGCAATCGCTTCGAGCGCTCGAGGCGCGCGGGTCGTTCGCGCCCGAAGACGTAGGCGACGTGATCGCCGGCTGCGTCTCGCAGGTGGGCGAGCAAGGGGCCAACATCGCCCGCAACGCCGTGCTGGCGGCGGACTGGCCTCAGGAAGTCACCGGGGTCGCGATCAACCGGTTCTGCTCGTCGGGCCTGCAGGCGGTCCACTTCGGGGCAATGGCGGTCGCGGCGGGCGTGATGGACGTCGCGGTGGCCGGTGGCGTCGAGAGCATGTCCCGCGTGCCGATGGGCGCAGACGGCGGCGGTCAGGACGGCAACAACGTCCACCTCCGCGGGCGGATTTTCCAGGTGCCACAAGGCATCAGCGCGGACCTGATCGCCACGCTGGAAGGCTTCTCGCGCGAGGAGATCGATGCCGTCGCGCTGCGTTCGCAGAAGAGCGCCGCCCGCGCCATGGAGGAGGGTCGCTTCTCGCGCTCGCTCTTCCCGGTGAAGGACCCACGCACCGGCGCGGTGGTCCTCGAACGCGACGAGTTCCCCCGTCCGGACACGACCCTAGAGAAGCTCGCGGCGCTCGAGCCCTCGTTCGTCGGGCTCGGCCAAGCGGTCGTCGGCCCGAACGGCGAGACACTGGACCAGCTCGCCCTTCGGGCGCATCCGCAGGCCAAGGAGATCCGGCACGTCCACACGGCCGGCAGCTCGAGCGGCATCGCCGACGGAGCCGGCGCGGTCGCGCTCGCGTCCGAGCGGTTCGTTCGCGAGCGCGGCATCGCACCACGTGCGCGCATCCGCGCGATGGCGACGATCGGAACGGAGCCGGTCCTGATGCTCACCGGTCCCGCTCCCGCGAGCGAAAAGGCCCTGCGGATGGCCGGGATGGAGGCGAGCGACATCGATCTCTGGGAGATCAACGAGGCGTTCGCGGCCGTCGTCCTCCAGACCATCCGCAAGCTCCGGATCGATCCCGAGCGCGTGAACGTCAACGGAGGCGCGATCGCGCTCGGTCACCCGCTCGGCGCGACCGGAGCGATGCTCCTCGGAACGGCGCTCGACGAGCTCGAGCGAACGGGCAAGCAGACGGCCCTCGTCACCATGTGCATCGGCGGCGGTCAGGGCATCGCAACGATCCTCGAGCGCGTCTGAGGCGCGAGGTCGGCGTCATCGCGCTCGCGCGCGCGCCCGTCCGGCTCCCACGAACGCGAGCCCGAGAACCGCGGCCAATGTGACGCCGACCCCGAGCTCCATCGATGCGCCCCGCGGCTGCGGGATCGGCCCACACACCTCTTCTCGCGTGAGCTCCGTCATGAGTCCGAGCTCACGCGATCCGTACACGCAGAGCTCCCCGCCGGGCACCACGCAGTGCCTCTCCGGAGGACACGACGAGAGCTCACCGGGCGTGCTGCCGACGCCACACTGTGCCCCCTGGCTCCGGAGCAGCTCGAGGACGGCACTGGGATCTTTCACGAGCAGTTCGGGCACACGCCCCTTCATGCAGCCGCTGATCCTGTGAGGCGGACGACCGCGCGGACGCGCTGCTCCGCGGTTGCGCGGATGCCGACGCGCTTGGCGCCGAGCGGCGTCCACCAGCAGAACGTGGCCGTCCGCGCTGGCTCTCCCATGATGGAGGTCAGCCGACGCGTCGCCGACTAGGGCAAGAAGCTGACATGGACGTGGTCCATGTGATTCGCGGTGATGTCGCCGCGATCTTCCATCGGCTCCCAGCCGTCGCCGAAGTTGATGCGCTGGCGATAGATCACGTACTCGATGCGGTACTTCGCCAGGTTCGATACGCCGAAGTCGGCCAGGCGATCCCCGAAGGCATGGTTGTCCGTCGGCAGCTTGCCGTACGCCTCGCCCGTCGGAAGGTCGAGCGCGAGATCGGCGCTCGGCTGATGCCCCTCGCGCGTCGTCGCCCGGCACGCCTGCACGAGCTTGCACGCCTCGTTCGCGAAGTGCTGGACGTGCGGTTGCACCGGCGGTCCTTCGATATCGACGACGGGTCCGTCGGTCGGGACGGGATCGGGCGTCGCGCCGCAGCGAGGAAGGCTCTTGGCGTCGCCGTCCAGGTCGATGAACGCGTCGGCGACGTACCCGCCCTCGGCCGCGACGTAGTTCCAGAGCGCGTTGCCGTCGATCGTCTCACCCGCGATCTGACACGTGATCGTGACGACCTCGCCCTCGGCGAGCGTCCCGATCTGCGCCGAGGCCGTCGTCGGCCGCTCGCGGACGCGGAGCCCGCTCGCCCCCGTCCCGGAGACGCGTCCCGTCATCGCGTCCGCTGCGGACGACGAGGAGGACGTCGGGCGGAGCCGCATCTCGCTCGACGGCACGTCGCTGCAGCCGATCGCGCTCACGGTCGCCACGATGCAGAGGCCTACATGCGCGAGGAGCTTCACCACACGCGCGAGCGGCTCCCCGTGCCGTGCGTCTCCTCCCTGCGTCGTCGCGCCGAGCACGTCCTCATCTTAGCGGACCTTTGCCCGGCAAACCTCACCGCGTCATTCGCCCCGCGCCCCCGCCCCTCGTCGCATGCCCGGGCGCGTCACCCGACGCGAAGATCCCGGCGACGACCGCGCCGGCGGACGCGGCGAAGCGCGCGACGTCCGGGGCGATGACGTCGGTCGATGTCAGAAACACGACAGTCGCCACGACTGCTCCGACAGCCGCTGCGGCGACACGGACACGATAGGTCCGGCGTCGTGTCGTCTCGACGCACGCGAGGAACGTCTCGACGCGGACGGCTGCAGGGTCTTCGGTGGATTCGCTGGATTCGTCCTCGAGGTTCGTCGTCCTTGCCGCCATGACATCCCTCCTTCGGCCGATGGGCGCGAAGGAGTGCATCTCGCGTGCCGTGGGCTTCACGTCGCCGCAACGCCCCGTGGACCCGGGATCCGAGCGGCCGCCCGCAGCGCGGAGTCCGGTGATCGCCGGATGGTCTCAGGGAGCCGCGACGGCGCCGGACGGCGCCAGCGGCTCGACGCAGCGTGGCAGACGAACGACGAACTCGGTGCCGTCCGCCTGGGTCGAGCGGACGTCGACCGCGCCGCCATGCGCGGTGACGAGGTGCTTCACGATGTACAGACCGAGGCCGACGCTGCGTCCGTCGGGATCGAACGCGGACTCTCCCCGCGAGAGGGGCTCGAAGATCTTCGGAACGAGCTCGGAGGGGATCGGCGGACCGTCGTTGTGGACACGAAGGAGGACGCCTTCGCCGCTGCCTTCGAGGACGACGCGGACCGGCGAGGAGTCGGGGCTGTACTTGATCGCGTTCTCGGTGAGGTTGGTCAGCACCTGCGCGAGTCGATCGGGATCGAAATCGCCGGTGAGATCGCCCGAAGCCTCGAAGAGCACCGAACGTCCCGGATGCCCTACTCGGATGTCCTCGATGAGCTCCCGGAACAGGCTTCCGAGGTCCGCGCTGCGCCGCTCGATCGGGATCCCCCCGCTCAGGCGCGCCCGCGTGAAGTCGAGCAGGTCGCGGATCATGCGGCTTGCCCGCTGCGCCGCGCCCTGGATCCGGACCGTGTTCCGGACGGCGCGCTCGCCGATCTCCTCCGACCGAGCAACCATCCCGGCGGCGAGAAGGATGGTGTTGAGCGGGTTCTTCAGGTCGTGGCTGACGATGCCGATGAGCTGCCGCTCGAACTCTTGCTGTCGGCGGCGCGCGGTGACGTCCTGCATCGCGCCGACCATGCGAATCGGCTCGCCGGAGTCGGCGTACACGATGTAGCCCCGGTCGGTCACGATCAGCCACCTGCCGTCCGCGTCCACGAAGCGGTACTCGTCCTGCCAGTGGTGATCGCCGCGCTCGAGCGCCGCCGTGAGCCCCGCGACGACACGCTCGCGATCGTCGGGATGGATGAGCTCGGACCAGCTCTCTGCGCGCAAGATGGAGTCCTGCGGATGCGAGAACAGCCGCTGCACCGCCACGCGGTCGCCGCGGATGTCCCAGTCGTAGATCGCGTCGTCGGCGGCGAGCGCCGCGAGCCGGTAGCGCTCTTCGGACTGCTCGAGTGACCGGAGGAGAGACTCGCGCTCCGCCTCGGCCTGCATGCGCTCGGTGATGTCGGAGCCGACGACGACGCCCCCTGCGATCTCACCGTCTTCGCCGAGGATCGGCGCGCTCGAGAGGCGAAGCCAGGCGTCCGTGCCGTCTTCACGGAGGTAGCGAAAGTCCTCGGCGGGTACGGTCTCGCCGAGGAGCGCGCGCGAGAGCGGCCGTTCGTGCGCCTCGACCGGTCGACCGTCCGCGTGACGGGCGAACCACGATCGGTAGAGGACCCCGACGTCGACGGGAACCGGCGGATGCGGCAGAGGGAACACCTTCTGAACGGCCGGATTGGCAAGGACCACCCGACCGGTCGCGTCCCCGACGAGAACGGCGGCGGGCAGATGCTCCACGAGCGCACGAAGCCGCGCGCGTTCAGCAGCGAGCTCGCCGATGAGGCGCTCGCGCTCGGCCTCGAGCTGTTTCTGCTGCGTGGTGTCCACCAAGATGCCGGCGATCACGGGTCTCTCGGGTCGTGCGCGGCAGATACGTCCGCGCGTCGCGACCCAACGGACCTCCCCGTTCCGCGCCACGGTCCGATGCTCGAAGAGGAAGTCGTCCATCTCGGGCCTCTCGAGCGCGTCTCGGATGACACTCTGCGCCCGCTCCCGATCGTCGGGGTGAATCATCTCCAGCAGCTGCGCGAACCGGACCGACGCGTCGGGCTCGAGGCCGAGGATCGTCTTGCATCCGCTCGAAAGCTCGAGGTGGCCGGTGACGATGTCGTGCCGCCAGTGTCCGACACCGCTCGCCTGCACGGCAAAAGCAAGCGCGCGCGCCTCTTCGGGCGTCGGGTCTTCGCAAGTGCGTTCATGTGCAACGTCGGTCGGCCGAAGCGGCTTGGGACGCGCGCCGTCGAACATCGCACGCGCGCGGCTCTTCAGTGCGTTCGTCGTCATCGGATCGGAACGCTAGGCTCGACGTCTCATCTCGCAAGCGGAGCGATGCGTCGAAGCCGCGAATTTCGCGAGGCCAGCCGGAGGAAAGACGTGCTTGAACGACGACGCTCGCTATCGCGCAATGGTGAGCGGTTCGGCTCGACGCACGAGACGAGGGCGAGACGAGGCGAGGGCGAGGGCGAGGGCGAGGGCGAGGGCGAGGGCGAGGGCGAGGGCGAGGGCGAGGCGAGCCTGCGGGACCGCGGAGCGAACGTCAGCTCTGGCCGAAGCGCTGCACGATGCCGTCGAGAAAGCGAAGCACGGTGTCGATCTCCGCTGGAGAGAACCCATGCGTCAACTCTGCATTCAGCTTCCGCAGCAGAGGCTTCGCGCGTTCGCGGACCTCGTGGCCCTTCGGCGTCACGTAGAGCAAGCTTCCGCGAGCGTCGTCCGGATTCGGCTCGCGCCGGAGCGTTCCGGCGCGCTCCATGCGCTGCACGAGCCCCGTGACCGCCGACTTGTTGAGGTCGAGTAGCTCGGCGAGCTCGGAAAGCGAGCAGCCCTCGTGGCGCGAGACGTACATGAGCGTCGTGAGCTGGGAAACGGAGATGCCGAGCGCCTCCGAAAGACCGACGCTCGCATACGTCGACAGCGCGCGCTGCGCACGGTGGAGCAGAAAGAAGATGCGTCGGTCCAGCATCGCCGGCTCCGCCGAGGACCGCTGGCTTGCCATGCACCACCCCATAACATGACGGGCACGATGCCGCGCCTGCGGCAGCACTCATCGTGCCAGCTGCCCGACACCTGCCAGTGCCACGGAGCGATCACGAGTCGCGCTTCGTCGCAGGGGCGCTCGCACGTCGGTTCGGGAAGATCGAACGTACACGATTGCGGTAGCATCCTCATCATGGCGGCTGACGCTACTCGCACGTCTCCGAGCTCGGAGCGACCGCTGGTCCTCATCGTCGACGACTACGAGGACACGCGGGATATGTACGCAGCGGAGCTCGAGAGCGCCGGGTTCCTCGTCGAGGTCGCCGACGACGGTGAGAAGGCGATGCTCGCGGCATGCGCCGATCGTCCGACGTTGATCGTGATGGATCTCGGAATGCCGAACATCGACGGGTTCACCGCGATCCGCGCCGTGCGCGCACTGCCCGAGCTCGACTCCGTCTACATCATGGTCCTCAGTGCGCTCGACGACGAGGTCAGTCGACGCCGCGCGAGCGAGGCCGGGTGCGACGAGTACCTGACGAAGCCGATGATCCCCGGCGATCTCGTGGATCACGTGCGCCGCGCGATCGAAGCGGGCCCGGCGGCGGCGCGAAAGACGCGCTGAGGGTCACGCCCCGCAGGGTCACGCGGGCAACGGTTCCTTCTCACGCACGGGCGCGACCGGCGGGAAGAACGCTCCGTAGGCGATCGTGAGACTGACGAGCGCGAGGCCCGCGAGCGTGGCGTCCCACGCAATCGACGTTGGCGTGAGCGCGTCGTAGCCAGCGCTCAAGCTGAAGTCGAGCACCGCAAACGCAGGCAGCACCAGCATCGCGTACCAGGCCCAGCGCTCCAGACGACGGAAGCTCGTCGTGGCGATCGCGATGACGAGCGCGCTCGTCGCGGCCCCGAGAAGTCCGGCAAACCGAACGGACGCCGTCGCGACACGGTCGAGGCTCGGCATCAGCGCAGAGAGGGTCGACCAGGCGCCGCCCGTCAGCGCTTCGTAGAAGCCTGGGTCGAAGAAACGGCCGCGAGTGATCCAGAAGAGCGAGCTGCAGAGCAGCAGCAGGCCGTCGAGGAACAGGAGCACCCACGCGACATCGGCCGCGGGGCCGTGCTTCGCGGTCGGAAGAGCCTCGTCCTCCGTCGTGACGTCGAGCGACACGTCCACCGGCGAGCGAGAAGCATGCCTCCGCATCCATGATCCATCCCATCCATCCATCCGCGCCGGCGGCACGTGACTCGCACGCTGCACGGCGGAGGGCCACGCCGTGAAGAAGCTCGCCGAACGCCACCCGGAAAAGCTCCTCGATCTCCTCAATGAGAGGCTCACGTTCGAACGCTTGGCCGTGAAACTCTACGACAACATCCTCGCCAAGATTGGCGAAGGCGCTCTCCCGCCGGTCGCCGGCAACTCCGCCGTCCTGGCGCAGCTGCGGGAGCATAGGAACGACGAAAAGGAACACGAAGAATGGCTCGAGGCGCAGATCCGCGCGGTGGGCGGTGACGCGCACGCACGGACCGAGATGGCCGACCTCGTCGAGCGCGAGGCGAAAGGCGTTGCGGACGTCGTCGAGAGCGACTCCGAGCTCACGCACCTCTTCCACGCGCTGCAGACCGCCGAGCTCGTCGACGACACGGGCTGGAAGCTCCTACTCGAGCTCGCCGACGAGGCCGAAGACGACGAGGCCCGAGAGCAGCTCCGCAAACGTGCCCAGGCCGAGGAGCGTCACGTGATCTTCACTCGGTCGCTCGTGACCGCCTGCGCACGCACGGACGTGCTCGGCCGCGGAGCCCAGGAGGCGATCGCGCCTGCGCCTTGAGGTTGAGGCGTAGGACACGCGTCCGCATCCGCGCGGCTCGCTCGTGACGCTGCGCGGCGGGACGTGGCGGCAAGCTCGACCGCACGATCGGCGTCTGCCCGCGCTTTCCCCCCTAGGAAAACCGCCGCGTCCGACTAGGTTGCGCGACGTGCGCCTGAGCGTCTTCGACATCTTCAAGATCGGCATCGGTCCTTCGAGCTCACACACGGTCGGTCCCATGAAGGCCGCCCGTCGGTTTGCGGAGGCCCTCGAGCAGAACGGTGCGTTCGACCGTGTAGAGCGCGTCGTCGTCGAGCTCTATGGATCTCTCGGACACACCGGCAAGGGACACGGGAGCGACGTCGCCGTCATGCTCGGCCTCGAAGGCGAGCTTCCGGACGAGACGGATGTCGACGCGGTCCCCGCGCGCCTCGCCCGCATCGGCACGTCGGGTCGGCTCGACCTGCTCGGTCGACGGCCAGTGATCTTCCGCGTCGCCGACCAGATCGTGTTCCATCGCCGCAAGTCGCTCCCGCTACACCCGAACGGGATGCGTTTCATCGCGACCGACGTTGCGGGCGCGACGCTCCTCGAGCGCGTCTACTACTCCGTGGGTGGCGGCTTCGTC
Source organism: Pseudomonadota bacterium (assembly GCA_023423895.1). Classification (GTDB taxonomy): domain Bacteria; phylum Myxococcota_A; class Polyangia; order Polyangiales; family Polyangiaceae; genus Labilithrix. The sequence continues at coordinate 19,496 of JAFAER010000243.1, read as the reverse complement.
GTCGACGAGGCGAACCCGGACAAGCAGGATCCGTCGGCGAACGCGGTCCCCTACCCGTTCAAGAACGGGGCCGAGCTCCTCAAGCAGTGCAAGGATCACGGCCTGTCGCTCAGCACGCTCGTCCTCCAGAACGAGAAGGCGTTCCGTCCGGAAGCCGAGGTCAGGGCCGGCGTCATGAAGCTCGTCGAGGCGATGCGCGCCTGCGTCCGCAGGGGCTGCGAGCGCGAAGGGATCCTTCCGGGCGGGCTGAAGGTGAAGCGCCGCGCGGCGGGGCTGCATCGCAAGCTGCGCGCGGGCGCGACGTCCGACGATCCGCTGTACGCGATGGACTGGGTCAACCTCTGGGCGCTCGCCGTCAACGAAGAGAACGCCGCCGGCGGTCGCGTCGTGACGGCGCCGACGAACGGCGCGGCCGGCATCGTGCCCGCGGTCTTGCACTACTACGCTCGGTGGGTCCCCGGCGCCGACGACGACGGGGCCGTTCGCTTCCTCCTCGCGGCAGCAGCCATCGGCATGCTCTACAAGACGAACGCGTCGATCTCCGGAGCCGAGGTCGGCTGCCAGGGTGAGGTCGGCGTCGCGTGCAGCATGGCTGCCGGCGCGCTTGCGGAAGTGATGGGCGGAGCGCCGGAGCAGGTGGAAAACGCCGCCGAGATCGCGATGGAGCACAACCTCGGGCTCACGTGTGATCCGATCGGCGGCCTCGTGCAGGTGCCCTGCATCGAGCGCAACGCGATGGGCGCGGTGAAGGCGATCAACGCGGCGCGGCTCGCGCTGCGCGGCGACGGCAGTCACCTCGTCTCCCTCGACAAGGTGATCGCGACGATGCGCCAGACCGGCGCCGACATGCTCACGAAGTACAAGGAGACCGCTCGCGGCGGCCTCGCCGTGAACATCATCGAGTGCTGAGCATCAGCCGTGCTCGGCGGCGTCGAGCCGCGCGTCGTCGAGGAGCCGCTCGATCTCGCGCAGCGTGGTGACGTCGTCGCCGACCATTTCCTTCATCGACTGGATCCGTCCGGCGACGACCCGCGCGATCCGATCCTCGATGGTCCCGTCGGCATACGCCCAGTACACCTGCGCGAAGCGGCCGTCGCGATGGCAACGACCTTCGATCTGCGCCATCTGGATCGCCGACCATCGTAGGTCGTGGATCACCTCGGAGCGCGGGATGTCGACGTGCTCGCCTTGATGCAGGGAGATGCCCTCTTCGACCGTAAAGAGCACGACGGGCGCCTCTCCGCGCTGGAAGCGAAGCCGCTGCTCCTCACGAGCCGCGGCCGGTAGCCGGCCGTGGATCTCGGCGCATGCGATCTTCGTCGCGGCGAGGCCGTCTCGGATCGCGGCGAGTGTCTCGGCGAAAGCCACGGAGACGGCGACCTGATGGCCGTTCGCCAGCAGGTCGTGGACGAGCTCGAGGGTGCCGGGCACGCGGATGAGCGAGCTCTTCTGCCGAAGTCGGAGCGTCGCCGCGAGCGCCGACTTCGGATCGCGTCCGCGCGGGGCCAGATCCATCTCCTTGCGGAACGACGTCCACGCTTGCGCGTAGAGCTCGCGAGCGTCGGCAGCGAGCTCGATGGGCGTGAGGATGCGGTTGATCTCGGGCCAGCCGGCGATGTCCTCGGGACGGCGGCGAAGCCCCGCCGGAGGCGTGCGCGGCGTTCGCGTCGGCGCGTCGAAGAGGAGCTCGCGCACCTTCGCGCAGTCGCCAGCGTCGCCGCGCCACTCCCACTTGCCGAACGTGCCTCGCGCCAGGCCAAGGCCTTGCTGCTGGCACCACACCTCGAAGTCCTTCAGATCGGCCGCGCGGCTGCCGGTGACGCTCGCAAGGAGCGGCGCGAGATACGACAGCTCGAGAGGGTTTTGACCGGCCGTCGCGGAGAGCCAGAGGCAGAAGCCCGCTTTCGCGACGAGCTTTGCGGCGAGCTTCGACCGTGCCGCCGTCGGGTTCTTGCACCGATGGCTCTCGTCGAACACGATGACGTCGAGCTCCGGCGCGCTGCCTGCTCGGGCGAGCCCCTTCTTCGACCGGATCTTCTTCCGCGCCTCGGCGCTCACCTCGAAGAGCTTCCCGAGTCGATCGTAGTTGAGGAGGACGATGTCCTTCCCGCCATCGCCCATGGCCTCGATCGTGCGACGCCAGTGAGCGACGACGGCGAGCGGGCAGACGACGAGGACGGAGCTCGCTTTCGGGAGCTCGCGGATCGCGGCCCACGTGGAGATCGTCTTTCCGAGGCCGACGTCGTCCGCGAGCAGGAAGCCCGGGCGCTTCGCGGCGTACGCCTCGAGGATGGCGCTCACGGCAGCGCGCTGATGCGGACGCAGCGTGATCGATCCGGTCCCCGCACGTGACGCCTCACCTCGCCTCCCCGCGCGCGGTCCGTCGAGCTCGCGCTGCACATGGGCTTCCCAGGAGTACGCGGCGGGAAGGAACGGAACGAGAGCCTCCGGAAGAGCGCTGCCTTCCTTGCCTCTCCAGACGAACACGCTGTGGTCGGCATCCCATCGCGCCCCGGCGGCCGTCGCTACCGCACGCATCGCGAACGGGACGTCGAGCACGACCGCGACCCCGACGGGAACGACTGCGGAGGTCGGAGCCTGCGAGCCGGAACGGGCAACCGACGTCACCGCGTCCGCTCGCGACACGGTCCGCTTCGCACGGATGAGAGCCATGGCCGACGGGTGTAGCCGATCTCGATGCGGCTTGGGGACTTCGCTGCGGCGAATTCCTCGACCGCGTAAGCTCGAAGCGTGGACGAAGACGACGTGCCCGATGTACGCGACGGCTTGACGCGCAAAGAGCGGGTCGTCCTATGGGTGCTGTCGACCCTGCAGGCCGAGGAGGGCGGCGACCGGCGGTACATCCCGCTGCCGATGCTCTACGGGCGCGTCGTCGAGCACGTCGACATGAGCGTCGCGGAGCTGCAGGAGATCGTGGCTCGGCTCGGCGCCCGTCGCCGCTGAGCGTCGCGATCGCGCGTCGCCGCCGCGGAGCGACGCTTCGAGAAGCATGCAGATCGCACTCTTTGATGCGCAGAAGGCTCGACCATTGTTGGTGCGCGCTTAATGTGTGCGCATGAAAACCAGGCATGTCTGTGTGCTCGTCGGCGCGCTCGCGCTCGTCTGGTCGTGCAGCGATGACACGGCCACCACGCCGCCTTCCTCGCCCGGCGCCGGTGCGCAGAGCGCCGCGACGGACGACGGCGGAGGCGGCGCGACAGCGGAAGACGGCGGTGCGGGCGTCGACTGCACGCATCCGGGAGCAGGTAGACCGCTCGGCAACGGACGGTGCGAGTGCACGACGACGCTCGCCGTCGCGGGCGAGTGGACGACGAAGCGGACGTGCCGTGAAGGGGACGATTGCCCGACGAAGGACAAAGAAGAGATCGTCCTGATCTCGCAGGACGGTACGAGCATCCGGCTCGATCGAGGCGACAGCTACTCGGTGAAGGGAACGCTGTGCGGCACGATCGCGATCTGGAGCGGTGGTGCGAAGGACGGCTTCAATCCGGAATGCGGGACGCTCCGGTTCAGCGACGACAGCCGGTACCTGAGCGACAGCTGCTTCGTCGGCTCCGGAGAGTGCCAGAGGACCCACGGCCAGGGATGTCCTTCGCAGAAGGGACAGTGCACGGGGACGGGCGTGAAGAAGCCGAACGAGCCGGTCAACATCCAGAAGCTCATCTGCAACTGAGCGCGGCGCAGGCACCTTCTGCACGGTCCGGGGCGAGACGCGTCCGACGGCCCGCATGCATACCGGTCGGGACAGCTCACATGAAGCGCGCGCGGACGTCGCCCGGCAGCGTCCGCGCGTTCACGCGTTCACGCGTGGCAGTGGCCGGTACGCGATCTGCACTGTAGCGCTGCGAGCGAACGAATGAGCACGCCGGGGAGCCCAGTGAAGAGGTGTCGTGGGTTGCGCGAGCAGCGAGCGCCGCATGAAGCACCTCGCTTTGCGCGTGCCCTCACCTCTCCTTCCGTCCGCGCGCGTGCGCTCGCCGAGACGGTAAGCCACAGCCGGCCACGAGGTGAATCTCAGCTCGTACCGACGACGCGGGCGCTCGCCGACACCGCCGTGCATCCGGGCACGCCCCGCAAAGGACACCGATGACCGCTGCCGCTTTCCCTCCGCCTGTCCTCCCGCGGGCCGTTCCGCGCCGCAGCGCAGCCTTGATCTTCAACCCCGCGGCAGGAAGAGGCATCGATGACCTGGACGCGCTCCGAACGGAGCTCGATGCTGCGTTCGATCTGAGCGTGCTCGCGACGTGTCCGGAGCGCGACGCGGACGCCTGCGCGAGACTTGCGCTCGCGGCACGTCCGGACATCGTCATCGCGGCGGGCGGAGACGGGACCGTGTCGATGGTCGCGGGCGCCCTCGTCGGCACGGAGACGCCGCTCGGGATCGTCGCACGCGGCACGTCGAACTCGATCGCCGCTGGTCTCGGTATCCCGACGGACATCGATGGAGCTCTCGCGACGCTCGGCAGAGGAGAGGTATGCGCCATCGACACGGCGCGCGCGAACGGCCACCCCATGCTGCTTCATGCGTCCGTCGGCTTCCACGCGGCTACCGTCGCGGGCACGCCGCGTGACGCGAAGAACCGCTGGGGCGTGCTCGCGTACATCAAGGAGGGGCTCATCAACCTCGCGGACCTCGAGCAGTTCCAGGTGGAAATCGAGACCGAAGACGCGGTCGTCCGGTGTCGCGCAGTGAATGTGACGGTCGCCAACGTGGCACCGCGGAAGACCGTGCTCGCGCAAGGCCCCGCGGCGGTGTCTCCGGCCGACGGCGCGCTCGACGTCACGATCGTGGCCGCGACCGGGCTCGCGGACGTGGTCGCCACGGGTCTGCATCTCCTACGGTCGGCGACTCGCGCAGAGCCCGCCACGCGGGAGAACGTCGGATATCTGTCGGCGTGCCGCCTGCGGATCGACGCCGACCCCGAGCAGCCGTTGCTCGTCGATGGGGAGCCTGCAGGTGCGGGTCGTCTCGTCGTCGAGTGTCTGCCGCGAAGCCTCCGGGTGCTCTTGCCTCCAGCGGAGGAGGTCCCCCGCCCGGCGACGGAGCCCAACGAAGAAGCGAAGCTCCAGGGGCTTCCCGATCTCGAGATCGAGCCGAAGAGCCGCCCTGCGCCCTGACGCGAGCGAGCAACCAGCAATCGAGCGTCAGCGCAACGTCGAAAGCGCGGCAGACACCTTCGCCACCGACACCGGGTACGGCGTCTTCAGCTCCGGCGCGAAGATGGCCACGCGCAGCTCTTCGAACGACCAGCGGAGCTCCAGCACCGCCGCCTGATCTCGGGCAGTCTTCCGCTTTGCGAGGAACGACGCCCAGAGCGGCGCGAACGGCGCCAGCTTGTCCGCGTCCTTGCGCGGATCGCTGATGGCGCGCTGCAGCCGCGCCTGCGCCGCGCGGAGGTACCGAGGGAAGTGCTCGAGCCGTCCGAACGGGACCGACGCGAGAAGGTCCGGCGGGAACAGGTGCTCGAGCTGCGCGTAGATCTCCACGATCGCGTTGCGGCCGCTCGGGTGCCGCGACGCGTTCCGGAGCGCCTGGAGGGTCTTCTCGAGCTCCGTCGCGATCGGTTTGAGCGCGTCGACGAACACCTGGAACGACGGCGCGATGCGGGGGCTGCCCTTCGCGAGGAGCTGGTCGAAGGCGACCTTCGTGCGCGGCAGCTCGAGGTCCGCCTCTTCCGAATCGAGCTGGAAGGCGGCATCGACGATCTTCGCGAGGAGCATCGACCGAAACGCCTCGTTCTCCGCGCGTGACGTCGGCGCGCCGTTGGAGTGCGGGAACGCCGCGGGGAGGCGCGGGGTGAACTGCGAGAGCATGCTCCGTTTCGCGAGCATCACGAGCCGCCGCACGCCCGCTCGAGAGGCATCCGTCGCCGCGGCCGCGGATTCGAGCAAGACGAGATCGACGCTCGAGCCCCGGTCGACGAGGGCCGGAAAGCTTCGGACCTCCACGTTTGCGACGCGACGGGTGACCATCTCCGGCAGGTCACCGAAGTCCCATGCCGTGAGCCCGGTCCGCTCCCACTTCGGCGACGGCGCGCTCTCCTTCCAGACCGCACGGGCACGAGCGCCGAACCGCTGGAGCAGGTCGTCGATGTCACGCCCCTGCGCGATCAACTTGCCCGTCTCGTCGACGACGCGGAGCGTGAGACGCAGGTAAGCCGCGACCGCTTCGGGACGGAAGGCGTCCGACGGAATGCGAGCGCCCGTGACCTCTGCGATCGCGCGAGCAAGCGCCGGGATCATCGGGCCTTCGAAAGGTCGAAGCTTCGGCGCGATGGCGCGCGCGACCTCTCCGATGTCGCCGAGCTCCTTCCGCAGTCCGCGCGGAAGCTCGTAGAGGAGCGCGGCGATCTTCTCCCGATGCCAGCCGGGAATGGTCCAATCGAGCTCTCCCGGATCGAGCTGCGGGAGGAGAACGAGCGGAACCGTCAGCGTGATGCCGTCGTCCTCCGCGGCGGGATCGAAGCGATACGTCACCGGAACCTTGGCGCCGTGGACCCGGATCTCGTCCGGATACGCTGCCGGCGACAGCTCCGGGTCCGTGGCCAGCACGTCTTCGATCGAGAGGACGAGGACGCGCGGGTCGGCCTTCTCTGCCTCCTGTCGCCAGGCCTCGAACGTCTTGCCGTTCACGACGTCGTCCGGAACACGGCGCTCGAAGAACGCGAGCAGCGCGTCGTCGTCGGCGAGCATGTCGCTCCGGCGCGCCTTGTCTCGCAGACGGGCGACCTCGGCGAGGAGCTCCTGGTTCTTGCGCTGGAAGTCGCCTCGCGTCGTGTACTCCCCTCGGACGAGCGCATGATCGAGGAACATTCGCCTGGCTTCCGCCGGCGCAACGCTCGCGTAGTCGACGTGTCGATCCCGCGACACGGAGAGACCGAACAGCGTCGCGTGCTCCTTCACCGAAGCGCGTGCGGACTTCTCGGACCAGTGCGGGTCGGAGTAACTCCGCTTGAGCAGGTGCGCGCCCGCATCGAGCAGCCACTCGGGCTCGATCTTCGCGACGGTCCGCGCGAAGAGCTGCGTCGTCTCGACCAGCTCGAAGGCCATCACCCATGCCGGCGGCTTCTTCGCGAGCGCCGAAGAAGGGTGGATGGCGAAGCGCGTCTGCTTCGCTCCCATGTAGATGCGCTGCTCCGGATTCCACTTTCCGACCTTGGAAAGGAGCCCGGACAGCAGTGCACGATGCAACGTGTCGACGTCGTCGCTCGTCCTCGGCGGCCGCGGTCCGCCCGACTCGCCGCGTCCGCGAACGTCGATCCGCAGCTCACGCACGACGTCCTCGAGCTGGCGGTGGATCTCCGTCCACTCGCGAATGCGCATGAACGAGAGGAACCCGTCCTTGCACGTGCGGCGGAGGTTCGAGCGTCCCTTTCGCTCCGCCTCGCGCACGAAGTCCCAGAGGCGGAGGAGCCCGACGAAGTCCGAGCGTTCGTCGCGGAAGCGTCGATGCAGCTCGTCCGCCTTTTGCTGGTGCTCGCGCGGGCGCTCCCGCGGGTCCTGGATGTTCAGCGCCGCGGCTACGACGAGCACCTCACGAAGACAGCCGAGCTCGGCGCCCGCGAGGATCATCCGCCCGATCCGCGGGTCGACCGGGAACCGCGCGAGCCGCTCGCCGATGGGCGTGAGCTCCCGCTTCGCGTCGAGCGCGCCGAGCTCCTCGAGCACGCGGTAGCCTTCGGCGATCGACTTCGGATGCGGCGGATCGAGGAACGGGAAGTCCTCCACGTCGCCGAGGCCGAGCGCCTTCATCCGGAGAATGACGCCCGCAAGGCCCGTCCGCTTGATCTCGGGATCGGTGTACGCCGACCGTGCAGCGAAGCTCTGCTCGTCGTAGAGGCGGACGCAGATACCCTCGCGGACGCGCCCGCAGCGCCCTTTTCGCTGATCGGCGCTCGCCTGCGAGATGCCCTCGATCTGGAGGCGGGTCGTCCCCGATCGCGGGTCGTACCGCGAGAGCCTGGCCACCCCGGTGTCGATCACGTAGACGATGCCGGGGATCGTCACCGACGTCTCCGCCACGTTCGTCGCCAGGATGACGCGCCGCTGCGGAATCGTGGCGAACACCCGGCTCTGCTCCGCACCGGAGAGGCGCGCATAAAGCGGCTGCACCGTCGTGTGCCGGAGGTTGCGCGCGTTGAGCTCGTTCTCGGCTTCGCGGATCTCGCGCTCGCCGGGCAGGAAGACGAGGATGTCGCCGCGAGGATCGAGCGACGTCACGTTCTCGACGGCGTTCGCGACCGCGTCCGGCATGTCGACGTCGTCGTTCGGCGGCTCGTAGAGCACCTCGACGGGGTACGTTCGGCCCTCGACCTGGATGACCGGCGCGCCGCCGAAGAACTCCGAGAAGCGCTCGTGCTCGATGGTCGCGGAGCTGACGATGACCTTGAGGTCCGGCCGCTCGGGAAGGATGCGCCTCAACCATCCGAGGAGGAAGTCGATCGTCAGACTGCGCTCGTGGGCTTCGTCGATGACCAGCGTGTCGTACCGACGGAGCAGCGGATCGCCCTGCGTCTCGGCGAGCAGGATGCCGTCCGTCATGAACTTCACGTACGTGCTCGGCGAGGTGCGGTCCTCGAAGCGGATCTGGTAGCCGACGTCCGTACCGAGGGGCGAGCCGAGCTCCGTCGCGACGCGCGCGGCGACGCTCGTCGCCGCGATCCGGCGTGGCTGCGTCACCCCGATGATCCGCTCGAGTCCACGGCCCATCGCGAGCGCGATCTTCGGGAGCTGCGTCGTCTTTCCGGAGCCCGTCGCCCCGGCGACGATGACGACCTGATGGCCATCGATGGCGGTCGCAATGTCTCGCACCCGCGCCGAGATCGGCAGCTCGGGTGGGAAGCGGATCGGCCCCTCCTCCTCTTTCGTATCTTCCTTGCTCGCCTCGGGCGACGTGTCCGCGGACATGAGGTCCGCGAGATAGCACTCCCGGCGTCAGCCCGCTCGGCGCTGGGGAAAACTGGCGAAAAATGGATGAGCTCGGACTCTCGCGCCGAGGATCTCGCACGCGTCCGCCCCTCGCTCGCGTCCGCCCATGTTACGGATGATGACGTGCGGCTTCTTCCTCTCTTCGCGCTCCTCGGCACCACGTTGGCGGTGACGGCGATCACGGCGGCCTGCAGCGAGACTGGGGTCGATGATCCCGATCCCCTGGAGGATTCCGGAGCGGGCACGATGGAAGGCGGCGTCGATGCCGCTTCAGAGGATCCGCCGGGCCACGATGCTGACGCCGAGCCGCTTCATCCCGCCGACCTCTGCGAGGCGGCGTTCGATGCAGGGCTCGCGACGCCTGACGGTTCGATCGCGATGGCTCGCGCGTGTTATTCGGGCCCGAGCGCGACGCGCAACCAGGGACGATGCAAGGACGGGCAGCTCGTCTGCACCAGCACCGGCCAGGCCGTCTGCGTCGGCGAAGTGCTCCCCGCGCCCGCCGAGGCCTGCAACGACCTCGACGACGACTGCGACGGGCTCGTCGACGAGGACTTCGACAAGGCAACGTCTCGCCTCCACTGCGGCGGCTGCGGCGTCGTCTGCGCCGACGACGAGGCATGCGTGACGGGCACGTGCCAGAAGCGCACCGAGACGAGCTGCACGAACGGCGTCGATGACGACGGTGACGGCACGACCGACTGCGCGGACAGCGAATGTGAAGGGCTCGCGTGCGGTGCCGGATGCACGTGCTCCGGCGGCGTTCGCCTCGAGACGACGTGCGACGACGGAGCCGACAACGACGGTGACGGCGCGATCGACTGCGTCGACCCGAGCTGCGCCGGAAGGTCGTGCGGGCCCGGCTGCACGTGCAGCTTCACGGCGACGAAGACGGAGTCGGTCTGCAGCGACGGCGTCGACAACGACGGCGATGGGCCGGCGGACTGCGCCGACCCCGACTGCGACGCCATGAGCTGCGGGACTGGCTGCGTCTGCGGCGCAGGCGCGAGACACGAGACGAACTGCGCCGACGGCATCGACAACGACGGCGACGGTGCCGCCGACTGCGCCGACCCCGAGTGCAATGCCAAGAGCTGCGGGACGGGGTGCGTCTGCGTCGGCGGCAGCAAGCGCGAGACGGACTGCGCAGACGGGATCGACAACGACGGCAACAACGGCGCGGACTGCATGGACCAGCAGGACTGCCCGCGGGGCGTGCGCTGCAGGCGCGGCGACGGACAGCCCGGTACGTGCCAGCCGGACCGTACCTGCGAGTGACGCGGCGTTTTCTCGCGTCCTGACGCGCGAGCGGTAACATCGCCGCACGCAAGCCGCCATGTCCCGTCCGACCACCACCCTCGTGCCTTTCGTCGTAATCGCGATCGCGCTCCTCGCGTGCTCCAAGCCCGCCCCGAGCACGGACACCGACGCGTCGCCGAACGCCGTCGCGGCTCCGGCATCCGTCGCGGCAGCCTCTACCCCTGCCTCTGCGTCGGCCGACGCCGAGCCGCCGGCTCCGAGCAAGCCGCGTACGCCGAAGAAGTACCTTCGCGTCCTGCACACCGGCGACTCGATGGTCGGCGGCGGGCTTGCGCGCGCTCTCGGGCCGAAGTTCGAAGCCGACGGCACGAAGTACCACCGCGACGTCATCGAGAGCGGAACGATCCACGAGTTCTCGCAGAACGATCACCTCCCCTCGCTCATCGCCCGCACGAAGCCAGACCTCATCCTCCTCACACTCGGCGCCAACCACGTCCCGCACAGCATCGATCCCGAGAAGGAGATCGGGCCCTACCTTCCCAAGCTCTTGAAGCGCGTCGCCGGGATCGACTGCTACTGGATCGCTCCACCGATCTGGAAGCCATCGCAGGCGAAGTTCAACCGGTGGCTCTCCGAGCACGTCGCACCGTGCCGGTTCTACGACGCCTCCGGCATCGAGATCGCGCGCCGCCCCGACAAGATCCACCCGAACGAGAAGGGCGGCGAGGTGTGGGCGGAGGACTTCTGGAAGTTCTACAAGGGTGACGGCGCATTCTTCGAGGGCGACGCGCCGGCGCCGGCGGGCTCGCTCCTTCCGAGCCCCGACGCGAGCGCGCCGCCTCGATGAGCGGAGGGCGCAGGTCCCGGCGCCCAGCGATGCTAGATTCCCTCGCGTGACGAGCGACAGCTTGCACACCGTGGGCCTCCCCACGACGCCCCCGCCGGGTCTCGCGCGAGCGCCGTCGAGCGCGCTCCGCGAACGCTTCATCGAGCTCATGCTCACGGGCGGGGCCACGCTCGTCTTGCTACCGCTCTCGTGGGTGCTTCGCGCCGCCCTCGGCCTCGACGCGGCGGAGCTCGCCGTCGGCTTCACGGCGTTCTACGCGGCGCACGTCATCAACGACCCGCACTTCACGGTCACGTACCTGCTCTTCTACAGGGACGCGCGCCGGCGGGCGTTCGGGACGGACATCCCGCGGGCGCAGCGGATCCGGTGGATCGTCGCCGGCGTCGTCGCGCCGATCGTGCTCGCCGGCTGGGTGGTCGCGGCCCTCGCGCTGCGCTCCGCGCCCATCCTCGGCTGGATGATCCAGCTGATGTTCCTCCTCGTGGGCTGGCATTACGTGAAGCAGGGGTTCGGCGTGCTCACGGTGCTGTCGGCGAGGCGCGGCATCGCCGTGCGCCCTCGCGAGCGCGCGGTCCTGCTCTTCCACTGTTACGCAGGCTGGGCGTTCGCGTGGGCGAACCCGGCCGTGCCCGCTGGCGAGTTCGTGGAGAAGGGCGTCGTCTACACGGCGATCGCGCATCCGAAGTGGCTCGAGCTCGGGGCCGGAGCCGTGCTGGGCGTGAGCACCGTCGCGGTCGTGTGGGTGGTCGTCGAACGTTTGATCCGTGAAGGAAAGACGCTGCCCGCGGCGCCGCTCGCCGGGCTCCTCATCACGATCTGGTCGTGGACCATCTTCTCGAGCGTCGATCCGCTTCTCCGTTACGTCATCCCGGCGCTGCACTCGGTGCAGTACATGTACTTCGTCTGGCTCATGAAGCGGAACGAGGCACGCTCCGAAGAGGGCCCGCCCTCGTTCGGACGCCCGGTCGCGGTCCGCGTCGGGCTGCTCGCGCTGTCGGCCGTCGGGCTCGGCGTCTTCCTGTTCCATCTTCTGCCGACATTCCTCGATACCGCGTTCGTCCCGCGGTCGAGGCATGGCATCACCGACGATCCGCTCGGCGAGACGCCGTTTTTCGCCGCCATCTACGTGTTCATCAACGTCCACCACTACGTGATGGACACCGTGATCTGGCGACGCGAGAACCCCGATACGCGATTCCTGCGGGGGTGAAGATCGGCGGGACGGGCCCGCGATGCCCACCACGACTCAGGCAGACGAACGCGCGCGCTCTCGCTTCGCATCGGCGCCCCGAAGTGCTACTCGCTCGCGCAGATGATCGGGAAGTCCCTCAACGAACGCTACACGCTCGGTCCGCTGGCCGCGGACGACGCCATCGCGCTCATGAAGGAGCTGCTCGGCTCGCAGGGAAAGCCGCTCGTGGAGGTCCGCGCTCGCGATCCACGGATGATCGCATGTCTCGTCGCTCGCGCCGACGACGCGGCCGTCCGGTTCTGCCGCACGCTCGGGTTCCGTCTGAGTCGTGGCGGCACCGGCGTGTTCGGCGTGATCGGGAGCGACGCCGCCCGCCTGTTCGCCGATCTCGCCGACAACGAGCGGACATGGCTCGAGACGCCCTGCTCCGCACGCGAGACGAAGGTCGTGCTCGTCGCCCACGGCGGCCGCGCCCTCCTCTCGATCGACACGAGCGACGGCAAGGTCGCGATCACGTCGGTGAGCTGAGCGCTCGCCCATCGCGGGAAGTTCCCCTCGCTTTCGGCGCAGACTCGCGTCCTCGGCGCCGAGGTGCGCACTTCGCGCCTCGGTCGTCGAAACATCGCCGAGCCTGGAATCGTTCGACGTCACTGCGCGTTCCGGTCCTCCGTGCCGCGGTTGCGGATGCGGCGCGACGATTGCTCACGCGAGCACCATCATGCGAGCGACCCGCGGCGCGATCGTGCACCACACGCAACCGACGAGCGAAGACGATGTCCCTCCGGACGACGTCGCGCCTCCATCGCAATCGGAGCGACGCTCGTTCGACGTCGGGGCGCTCGCGAGCATCGCCGGGCTCCATGACACGCGGGGTAACGTTCCCCTCGACCACTGCGTCCCGTCGCGGACGACGAAAGACGTCCCCGCGACGATCACGCGCGACGAGATCTACATGCTGCTGTACGTCGACGGAGAGACGTCGCTGAAGCAGATCAGCGACGAGACCGGGATGCCGCTCACGCAGACGGTCGCCGTATTTCTCGGCCTCTTGTCGAACGGCCTCGTGTACGTCGTCGGCGAGGAGCCGGCGCAGTCGCAGGTCGTGACGAAGATCGACTGATGCTCACTCGAGCGTGATCGGCGCGAAGAGCAACGTGTCGTACGCCGGCGAGCGGTTGCAGTCGCATCGTGCGCATGTACAGGCGGCGTGCGGCTGCATCGCCCAGATGAGGAAGTCCGACTGGCGAACGCCGTCGGTCAACATCACGTCGAAGAACCGTACGTCGCCCTTTGCGAGAGGAGCCCCGAGCATCGTGACGGCGTCGACGCGCATCTCCACGCGCCAGCCGCCCGGTGTCACGTACGCCCGCGCGTCCGAATAGAGCTCGGGCAGCCCGTTGCGCGGGTAGCGGGGGTAGTGGAGGCTGAGGCCCTTGTGGTCGATGATGAGCTGGCGATCGTGGGGTCCGTAGTCCCCGGTCCGGAGCCCCGCGGGCGAGAGATACACCTCGAGCGAATCGTTCATGTAGGGCCGGATCGGGTTCGTGCCTTCGAGCTTCGGGTCGACGATCTCGGCCGCGATCCAGAGCGCGGACGGCTCCCACTCGATGAAGATCTTCGCGCTCGCCGCCGGTGTGCCCTTGACGCGAGCCGCGGTCGTCGTGTCGACGAGGACCGTCACGCAGCCGTCGTAGTCGGAGAAGTCGCCGTCGAGGGTCTTCGGCTTCGTCGACTGGCGCGCGATCGCCCATCGGGCGCCGTTCGGTGGTGTATCGCTCAGCGGCGGACAGCCTGGTGGCGAGACGCCGGCGTCTCCGGAGGTATCGGGTGCGAGCGCCCCGGCGTCGCGGTTTGCCCCGGCGTCCGCAGAGGTGCCCGGCGTGCGAGGCGGGGCGTCTCCCGACGCGGGCGGACCTTCGCCCGATCCGGGCGATGGAGACGGACCATTCGGAAACGCATCGATCCGGACGTCATCGGAGCCGCCACACGAAGCCACGGCGCCGAGGACGAACAGCGAGAGAGCTACGACACGAGCAAGAGGCACACTCCCGGTATGGCAAGGGATGTGCCGGCGCCTCGGGCGCCTGGTGGCGATCAGCGGCTCGTGCCAGGTGGTCACGCTAGCGCGAGCGTTCGCGCGCCCGCCTGGTCGTCGAGGTTCGCGCGGTTCGCGCGGTGGGTTTCAGGCGCGCGTCGTCGACTCGAACGCGGCCCGGAAGATGTCGCGGGCGCGATGGAGCTCCTCGATCTCCACCCACTCGTCCGGCGCGTGGGCCTGCGCGATCGCGCCGGGGCCGAAGACGACCGCGTCGACGCCGTTTGCGGCCAGGAGCGCGGCTTCCGTCCAGAAGGCGAGGTCGATCGGCCCGCGGACCGCGCTCCCGAGGAAGGGCTCGAACGCGCCGACGTCCTTCGTCGCGAACGGGGCGTTGAGGCGGACGAACGTGACGGTCGCCTCGGGAGCGATGCCCCGAACGAGCGCCTCGATCTCCGCCCGGATCGCCTCCGTGTCCGCGCCCGGCGGCGGTCGCAGCGAGACGAGGAGCACCGCCTGGGCCGGGACGACGTTGAACGCGATGCCGCCATCCAGCTTCGCGATGTTCAGGCACATTCCCTGGAAGCCGGGCGGCCCCTCGTGCCGCTTGGCTCGGCCCCAGTCGTCGAGCGCGACCGCGGCACGGGAGAGCTCGGCGATGGGTGCCGGGAGGGTGTCGGCCCGCGACGAGTGCCCGCCGGGACCGCTCAACGCGACCTCGAACGCCACGAAGCCCCGGTGACGAACGCCCACCTGGAGGTTCGTCGGCTCGCAGACGATCGCGCGCTCGAGCCCGGTCCGATGAGCGCTGGTCACGAAGGAGCGCATGACCACGCTGCTGAACTCTTCGTCGCCCGAGAAGAGAATGCCCGTGTCACGAGGACGCGCCTCGGCAAGCGCGGCCAGGATCGAGGCCGCCGCGCCCTTCGTGTCTGCTGCACCGAGCGCGTACAGCCGACCTCCCTCGATACGCGGGACGAAGGGATCGGAGCTCCAGTCCGCGTTCGGCGGGACCGTGTCGAGATGGGCGTTGACGAGCAGACGAGGCTGGCCGAACCGGGCGTAGACGAAAGACGCGGTCTTCCCGGCCGGGCGCGGCACGTCTCCGACCGTCACCTCGTCCGGGCCGACCTGGCGCAAGAGGTCCGCCAGACGCTCGGCGAGCGGGCGCTCGTCACCGGAGAGGTCACTCCGGAACGCGACGAGCTCGGAGAGGATCGAGACGGGGTCGGTGTGGGAAGGGCTCATGGCTGTCCTGTTCTCGGCCGCTGCCTCGCGTGCGCGCATACGGCGGTGGGGGGCTGCTGCTCCTTAATACGGTGCCGGCCCCAACGGCAGGGGGATCGTCGGGATCGTCGCCATGCCCTTCTCGCAGGTCTCGCGGGTCTCGCGGGTCTCGCGGGTCTCGCGGGGTCGAGCCGATGCCTCGCTCGGAAGCGAGAGCACCGCGACGGACCAGTGCGGGCTCTGGCCTGTGGGCTGCAGCCGGCAGACGGGCGACCTCATCCAGGAGAGACGAACTCGTCTCCCTCTTCTTCGCTTTTCGTTCGAGCTGCGTGCAGTAGAGTGCCGCGTAGAAGATGACCGACGCGATCACCGAACGAGACCCCTGGACGGTCGAAGACGCACGCGACCTGTACATGATCGACCGCTGGGGTGGCGGTTACTTTGGCGTGTCGCCCGACGGCAAGATGACCGTCGCACCGCTGCAGGCACGCGGCCGCACGTTCGCGATCACGGACGTGCTCGAGCAGGCGATGAAGAACGAGGGGCTCAAGACGCCGCTCATCATTCGCTTCCAGGACATCCTTCATCATCGCGTCCGCGTTCTGAACGAAGCGTTCGCGAAGGCCATCGCCGAGAACAAGTACCGCGGCACGTACCGCGGCGTGTTCCCGATCAAGGTCAACCAGCTCCGCGAGGTCGTCGAGGAGATCCTCGAGGCCGGTCGGCCGTTCCACTACGGCATCGAGGTCGGCTCGAAGCCCGAGATGTACGCGGGCCTTGCCGTTCACACGGACAACGAGTCGCTCATCGTCTGCAACGGCTACAAGGACGACGCCTTCATCCGCACGGCCCTGCTCGGCCGCAAGCTCGGGAAGAAGGTGATCCTCATCGCCGAGAAGCTCTCCGAGGTCCGCGCGATCGTCCGCATCGCCAAGGAGCTCGGCGTCGATCCCGAGATCGGCATCCGCGTCCGCCTCATCACGCGCGGCGCCGGCAAGTGGGCCGAGTCGGGCGGCGAGCACGCGAAGTTCGGGCTCTCGACGTCGGAGATCCTCGAGGCGGCGACGCTCCTCCGCGAGGCGGGGATGCCGCAGGCCTTCAAGCTGGTGCACTTCCACATCGGCTCGCAGGTGCCCGACATCCTCATCGTCAAGCGCGCCGTCCGCGAGGCGGCTCGCTACTACGCGAAGCTCCGCAGGCTCGGACATCCCGTCGAGTACATCGACGTCGGGGGTGGCCTCGCGATCGACTACGACGGCTCGCGCACGCCGACCGACGCGTCGATGAACTACTCCGTCGAGGAGTACGCGCGCGACATCGTCGCGAACATCGCCGACGTCTGTGAAGAGGAGCGCGTCCCCCACCCGCACATCGTCTCGGAGTCGGGCCGCGCCATCGTCGCGCAGCACTGCGTCCTCGTCGTCGAGGCGTTCGGCGCGATCGAGCGCACGACCGCGGCCATTCCTGCCGTCGCCGAAGGCAAGGTGCAGCACAAGCTGATCACCTCGCTCCGCGAGGTGAACGACAAGCTGACGGCGTCGAACCTCCTCGAGTCGTGGCACGACATCCTCGAGGCGAGAGAAGAAGCCGAGAAGATGTTCGAGGTCGGCCTCCTCGAGCTCGACGTGAAGGCAGGTCTCGAGACGCTCTTCTGGCAGGTTGCTGCCCGCATCCGCGAGATGTGCACGAAGATCGACCGCGCGGAGCTACCTGACGAGCTCGCCGCGCTCGACGCGAAGTTCGGAACGCAACAGATCTGCAACTTCTCCGTTTTCCAGTCGCTGCTCGATCACTGGGCGTTCGGCGCGCTCTTCCCCGTCGTGCCGATTCATCGCCTCGACGAGCGACCGACGCACCTGAGCACCCTGGTCGACATCACGTGCGACTCGGACGGCAAGGTCGCCAGGTTCATCGACCGGAGCGAGGTCGCGCGCGACACGCTCCCGCTGCATGCCCGCAACAACGAGCCCTACTACCTCGGCGTGTTCCTCGCGGGCGCGTACCAGGACATCATGGGCGACATCCACAACCTCTTCGGCCGCGTGAACGAGGTCCACGTCTTCCTCGATGACGACGAGGAGTGCGGCTACTACCTCGAGGAGACGATCGAGGGGAACACGATCGCCGAGGTCCTGAAGATGACGCAGTACGAGACGCACGACATCGCCGCGCGCGTGAAGGCGCAGGTCGATGCGGCGATCAAGCAGGACCGCCTCAAGCCGAGTGAAGGCATGCGCCTCCTCGCCGAGTACGAGCGCGGGCTGAAGGACCAGACGTACCTGAGCTGGTGACCAGCCGGCGCGCGAGCCGGACTCCGCAACCGACGCTCTGAGCACGACGCCGCTCGGCCAGGCGATTTCGATCGCTTGGCCCGGCCGCCGTGGTGAGAGCACACGAAGCTCGGAAGAGCGGAAGGACCGTCCCAGACGGATCCTGCCACCCCTCGTTCTGCCTCTTCGACCTCTGGAATGGCCTGCCCGGAGCGCGCGATGTTTCGGCCGCCCCGAGGCATGACCTGTCGCCTCGCCGCTACGCGTTGATCGGCCACGGCGTCTCGCGCGGGCCTGCCATCCAGTTGTCGTGGCGTCCGTCGAAGTAGATCACCTTCAGCGCGTTGGGATCGACACCGTCGAGCGCGTTCACGTTGATCGAGACGTAGTCGCCACCGAGGAACTCGAGGTGGCCGGGCCCGTAGCAGTGCACGCCGCAGTGCTTGCAGAACATGCGCGTGCCGTTCTTGCTCCCCCACGCGTATTTGCCGACCTCGCCCTCACCGGCGAGGAGGCGGAACGCGGACGGCTTCACGATGGCGGTGGTCGGAGCGATCTTCGTGCAGATGCTGCAGTTGCAGCGGGAGACGGGCTGGCCGAAATCGATGTCCGCCTCGAAGCGGACCGCTCCGCAGTGGCAGCCGCCGGTGTAGGTCTTCGCCGAGGAGGTGCCGGCCTTCTCGTTCGCGCTGCTCTTCACGTTCGTGTCGCCCATGGTCGTCGTTTCTCCTTCGGTTGCGAGTCGAAGGACAACCTAGTCCATGCCGATGACAGCTTATTGTCAGTTTATTGAGACCTGTCCTCGCGACCGCGTCTCCGACGCGCCGTCCGGCATCGTGGTGAGACGCGATCGAAACGCCCTGGATCGCGGTTTTCCGCCCCGACCGCGTTCGACGCCGCGGCCGAGCTTGGTAGACTTTTCCACCATGCGGCTCTGTTCGGCGTTGCTCTTGTTCGTGGTTGTTGCGTGCGAGCCTGCGCCGATCGGGACGTACCCCGAGGCGGAAGACGTCCGACTTCCCAACCGGGAGCCGGGCGACGAGGACGACACCACCGCTGGCGAAGACGAGGAACGCTCCTCCTCGCCTGCGGCCATGTCCACGCTGACGGTGACGCTCGCCGGGAGCGGCACGGGCACGGTGACCTCCACGCCCGCTGGCGTGAGCTGCGCAGGCACGACGTGCACCGGCTCGTTCGCGAAGGGCACCGCGGTCACGCTCGTCGCTTCTCCGGCCGCGGGCTCCATCTTCACGAGCTGGGGCGGTGCGTGCGCAGGGAACACGGAGTGTGCCCCCGCGCTCGACGGTGACGTCGCCGTCACGGCCAACCTCGAGACGCTCGCCGGCACCTGGTCCGGGACGTACACGAACACGAGGCAGGCGTTCGGCTGTACGTTCAACAACGCCGGCAACCTCAGCATCACGTTCGCGGCCGATGGAACGGTGTTCTCGACGACCGGCACGATCGACGGCCTGGAGCGCCGGCAGCCGGCCAACAACTGCAACCTCGTCGGCAAGACCACCGGCAGCGCGCCGAAGGAGAGCGCGACGCTGGCTGGGAACAAGGCTACGGGCACGTGGACGTTCACGATCCAGAACCCGAGCGGGACGCTCGACTTCCCGTACACGGGGACGATCACCGGGAACACGCTGAGCGGCTCGTGGACGTGCGCCACGTGCGTGGGCTCGTTCACGCTCACGAAGCAGTGACGCGCCG